>NZ_CP110680.1:3095407-3790814 GCF_028583725.1 Cellulomonas fimi
GTCCGTGAAGCACGACTTGGCCGTCAGGACCCACCAGGGCCCGACGAGCGCACCGGAGCACGCGCGCTCCCCGCCGATCTCGAGCCGCACCGTCGCCGCGGCCGTCGCGCCTGTGGGGGTGGTGCCCTGCACCGCGATCGCGGCGGGCACGCCGACGCACGCCAGCGCAAGAGCAGCGACGACGGTCCGGACCGCGCCGCGTCGGATCCGCCGGTCGCCCCGGCGCTCCCCCGCCCGCGTCATCGGGTCACCGTCACGAGGTCGAGCGCGGCGACCGGACCCGAGGTCCCGACGCCGGAGCTGAGGTTCTTCCAGCCGTTGTTCGACGCGGCCTCCCAGACCTGGCCGCCGTTGACCGTGTAGACGTACTTGACGCCGTCGTACGCGATCGCGGCGACCGGACCCGAGGTGCCGACGCCCGAGCTCAGGCTCTTCCAGCCGTTGTTCGACGCGGCCTCCCACACCGTGCCGCCGTTGACGGTGTACACGTACTTCACGCCGTCCATCGCCGTGACGGCGAGCGGTCCGGAGGTCACGATCCCCGAGTTCAGGCTGCGCCACCCGTTGTTCGACGCCGCCTCCCACACCGTGCCGCCGTTGACGGTGTACACGTACTTCACGCCGCCGAACGCCGTGACGGCGAGCGGCCCGGACGTCGAGATCCCCGAGTTCAGGCTGCGCCACCCGTTGTTCGACGCCGCCTCCCACACCGTGCCGCCGTTGACGGTGTACACGTACTTCACGCCGTCCATCGCCACGACGGCCAAGGGGCCGGACGTGGTGATCCCGGTGTCGAGGCTCTTCCAGCCGTTGTTCGACGCCGCCTCGAAGACCCGGCCGCCGTTCACCGTGTAGACGAACTTGACGCCGTCCACCGCGAGGACCGCGACGGGGCCAGACGTCGTGATCGCCGAGTTCAGGCTCTTCCAGCCGTTGTTCGACGCCGCCTCCCACACCTGGCCGCCGTTGACGGAGTAGATGTGCTTGACGTGCGTGATCACCGGCGGCGGGTTCGTGATCCCCGTGATCCAGGTGCGCAGGACGTCGAGACGTGTCTCGGTCGCCCCCTGCCGCGTGGTCGTCGCGCCGAGGCAGCCGCCCTGGTAGGCCGTGCGGTGGATCGCGACCAGCTCGACGCCCGTGCTCGTGGTCCGCAGCGCGGGCCCGCCCGCGTCGCCCTTGCAGATCGTCGCGCCCGAGCCCTGCGCCTGGATGTCGACGCTGCCCGCGGCGACCGTCGCGACCGTGTACGTCGCGGCGTGCGCCGTGTCCGGCACCAGCTGGGTCGACGTCCGCCCGTAGCCCGTCACGGTCACCTCCTGGCCGACGACCGGCGCCGCGGACGCGATCGTCACCGGCGTGACGCCCGCGACGGGAGTCGCGAGCCGCGCCAGCACGACGTCCTCGCTCGCGTGAGGGACCAGGAGGTCGACCGCGACCACGCGCCCCGCGGTACCGGTGAGGTCGACCCGGCCGACCGTCGCCTTCGTGGCGACCTTCGGGGCACCCTGCACGACGGCGGCGCCGCCCGCCGAGAAGCACGACTTCGCGGTCACCACCCACGCCGGAGCGACCAGCGCGCCGGAGCACGAGCGGTCGGTGCCGACCTCGACCTTGACCGTCGCCTGCGCGACCGCGCCCGCCGGGGTGCCGCCCTGGACGGCGACCGCGGCGGGCACGCCCACGCAGGCCAGCACGGCCGCGACGACACCCGTGCGCAGCGCCCGCGTACGCAGACCCGCGCTCACCAGGTACCGAACCGGAGCTCGACGAGGATCGCCTGCGGCATGTCAGAGCCTTCACCCGGGTCGACCGCGACCGACGTGTTCGGCGCGACCTCGTACGTCTCCTCGGCCCCGCTCGCGAGCTCGGCCGTCGCCTCGACCGGCTTGTCACCACCGCGCAGCAGGAACGTGTGCGGCACCTCCAGCGTCAGGAACCCCCGCGTGCCCGACGTGCGGAAGCAGTAGTACGCGCCGTACGGCTCCTCCTCGACCAACGTCTCCACCTGGATCAGACCCGGAGCGCACGACCCGCCCACAGCCCCCGAGGACACCGGCACGACGTGCCCGTCACCGGTGAACACCTTCAACCCGTGCTCCGCCAGGATCGCGTCCGCACCCGGGTAGGCGAAGTCCTCCACCAACGAGGACTGCACCTCCACCGGCGCGTCCGCAGCCCCCGCACCGCTCGCCCACACCACCGCCGCCGCAGCCACCACGGCTGCCGCGCCGACCACACCCGTCACACGCCTCACAACATGCTCCGATCTCTTCAGCTTCTCCTGGTCCGGGCTTCCGGCCCAGCCACGCGGACGCAATGGGACGACCCGGTGCTCGACACGGCGGCTGCGGCAGCAGCGCGTCTCGTCTCCACGCGCTCAGTCCCCGACGATCCACACGTATCCGCGGATGCGGACGACCTTCTCGAACACCTCGCTCAGCGCTCGCACGTCTTCTTCCAGCTCGGGATGGCGCCGGGAGACGAGTTCGAGCTCGGCCTGGACGTGAGACAGCTGGAAGGGGTTGAACATCGTGTCCGCATACTTCTCGACGCCTGACAGGAGGCCCTCAGTTCCGGCCTTCTCGAGGACCCTGTCCAGCGCGACGCTGAGGTTCGTGTCGGTGAAGACTCTGCGGTGGTTGATGTCTTCGAAGTGGAGGTCGCGACCCATGACGCCGCCTCAGTCGGGTGCGGGTACGGGATGCATCGACATGACGGTGCCCCACTTGTCCTGCGCGACGACGTACCAGGTCGTCGGCCCTCCGCCGTACCTCGGCGCGAGTTCGCCGATCGGGGTCCCAGCATCCTGGATGCGCTCGTAGTTGCCATATTCGTTGGGCCCCCTGCACGCGCACGCGTTGGCGCGCTCGACAAGGTCGTCCAGGTCGACGTCTGCGTTGAACACGCTCTTCTCGCTGGTCACGAGCGAACCGCCGGGCATGTGCGTCTCGCGGATCTTGAGCTCGGACCTGTCGTCGAGCGCGGCAGGAAGGCAGTCGTCGTTGTGGACGAGCACGGGCGCGCCAGCGGCCACCACGTAGAACGTGTGGAGGTCGGCAACCGTCAGGTTGTACGCGAGCGTCGTCGAAGTGCGGACACTCACGGACTCGACGACCGGCGCTGCAGCGGACGCTCCGGACGTCGCGAGCACGAGGCCAGCGGTCAGCGCGATCGCCGGGACCCAGCGACCGAGCTGCGGCGCCCAGAACCGGTGCCCGCTCGTCGCCGTCAGCGTCGCCGCGGGTGTAGCCGGATTCGCATCGTGGTCGATCTGGATGTCGACCAGCTGCTTGGCACCCGAACCGCTGATGACCGCCGTCACCCTCTTCGGGTGCGGCGCTCCCCCGAGCGAGTCGCCGGCGAGAACGAGGTCGCCAGCACGCACCGACTCGATCGGGACCGCACGACCGTCGCCCAGCAGGACCTCGGTGCCAGGCACGAAGCTGTTCTTCGACCTGCAGGACTTCTTCAGTCCGTCGAGGATCGTGTCCACATAACCGCGCAGGCGGTCTGTCAGCCTCGCCACTTTGGCACCGCCAGCGGCGGCCCCGACCGCCGGCGCCATGGCCAGGAGGGAGAGTGCTGCGCCCGCCCAGTCCCCACGCACGGCGGAGACGGCCCCGTCGAGAGCGTCGCAGACTTCGCCGACCGCTGGAATCAGCCCGCACACTCCGAGTGCGAGCTGCGCGACGTCCCACATCAGATCGTCGTTCTCGCCCAAGAACTTTCGGAACTCGTCGTGCATCTGGCACCCGAGCGAGTCGCGCGCACTCGGCGAGTCGCACTTGGCCGGGTTCAGCATGACCTCGCCGAAGGCCTTGAACCCCTCGACGCACAGCTCGGGCGAGCCGAGCGCGGTGTCGACCGACGTCAGGCAGTTCCAGTAGCGATGGGTGTCAATCGCTGTGCCGGCGCCGCCTGCCCCCGTCCCGGGCTCAGCGCTCCGGTCGACCGCCTGCTGGCGCGTGAGCCAGTCGTCGTACATCGCGGCGGTTTGCTCGGCCGCGTCGTTTGCGGCCGCGGCGTCCAGCCCAGCAGAGAGCGCGGCCTCCCGCGCAGACTGCTTCTCGTACTGCGCGGACGCGGCGTCCGTGGCAGCACGCTTCGATGCGGCGGACGCGGTCAGGGCTGACCGTGCGGCGCTGTTCGCACTCGACTGCGCCTGAGCCGCAGCAGTCCTGGCGACCTGCGCCGACTGCGCCGCCTGGTCCGCCGACGCCTTTGCGGCGGTCGCGGACTGGGCGGCCTGCGCCGCGTATGTCGAAGCCTGTGCGGCCGCGGCGGCGGCCTGGTTGGCGGCGGCTGCCGCGTCGGTCGCGGCGTTGCGCGCGACGGCTGCGACCCGCCGCGCTTCGGCGGCGTCGGCGAGCGCCTTCTGCGCGTACTGCCGCGCCTGCTGGACGAGTGCCTCGACCGCCTGGACGTGCGCGGCCTGCTCCTTGTCGCGCTGCGCGGCCTGGAACTGCCCGACGGTCAGGAAGTACGACCCGTACGACGCCGGACCGGCGAGGGCGACCTGCGCCGCCGCCTTCACCTCGGGTCCGCCGGCATCCATCACTCGAGCGATCTCCACGCGAGCGTCGGCCGCTCGCGCGACGTACTGGCCGTCGCGCAGGAACTCGTGCGCCTCCTGCGCGGTGCCCGCGAGCGCCTTCTGGGTGGCGGCGTAGAGCGCCGGGCCGGGGTTGGACGCGAGGATCCGCGACATCGCCAGGCGGTCGTCGACGATCTTGCGCGGGTACGCGCGGGTCCGGAGGAAGGTCGCCACGGCGGCGTCGGCACCGTCGAGGGACGCGCGCGCCGCGGTCTTCTCCTGCCCGTCGGGCAGGGTGTCGACGAGGTGCCACACGCGTGCGCGGTTGTCCTGCCCGGCCGCGAGCGTGCGGCCTTCGGAGAGCCAGGAGCGGAGCACGACCTCGTCGCCGGCGAGCGCCTCGGCGGCTGCCGCCTTGGTCCACTCGCCGCCGGTGGTGGTGAGGGCGAGCGCGGCCCGGCGTCCCTTGTCGAGGACGACCTGCGTGGAGGCGCCGGGGGCGGTCGCCGCGTCGAGGAGCGCCCGCGTGGCGGCGGGGATCCGTGCCTCCTCCTCGGTGTCCCAGCGCACGTTGCGGTCCCACCCGGCCGCTTCCCCGCCGGTGGCCTTGGCCTCCGTCTCGGCGGCGGCAGCCTCCTGCGCGGCTGCGATGCCAGCCTCGGTCGCCTCGGCCAGACGGGCGGCGTCGGCGTCGCGGGCGAGCTTCTCGACCTTGACCGCCTGTTCGGAGGCGTCGACGGCGAGCTGCGAGGCGGCGGTCGCCTCAGCGGCGTGGGCGGTCGACTCGGCGGCCGCCTGCGCGGCCTCACCGGCGTGGGCGGCGGCCTCGTCGGCCGCGACGGCGGCTCGGGTGGCGTGCTCTCCGGCACGTCGCGCGAACGCGAACGCCTCGTCGGACGCGGCGGCCGCGTCCTCGGCAAACTTCAGGCTGCGCTGGGCGGCGTTCGCCGCGACGGCGGCCTGCGTCTTGGCAGCGGCCGCGGCGGCCTGGGTGCGCTTCGCCTGGGCGGCGGACACGCCGGCCTGGCGCGACGCCTCGTCGGCCGCGACGGCGGCGAGGTCGGCGTTCCTGCTGGCGCTGACGGCGGCGGACGCCGCGGTGCGCGCCTGCGCGAGTGCGGCGTCGCGCTGCGCCTTGACCGCGTCGAGCGCAGCCGCCTGTGCGGCGGCGTCTCGCGCGGCCTGCGCCGCGGTCCGGGCCGCCGCCGCCTTGCCCGCGTCGGTGCGGGCGGCCGCGGCGGCGGACTGCGCGGACGCGGCGGCCTGCGCGGTGAGGGACGCGGCCGCGGTCGCCTTGCGTGCGCCGTCCGCGGCGGTCTGGGCTGCCCGGAGCGCCGCGCTCGACGCCGCGGTGGCCTCGGACGCGGCTCCCTGCGCGGCCGCGGCGGCGTCCGCCGCACGGCCGGCTGCCGCCGACGCTCCCTGTGCCGCTCCCCCGGCGGCTCGTGCCTCGTCGAGGGCGCGCTGGGCGGCGGCCTTCGCCTGCTCGGCGGCGCTGACGGCGCGCGCCGACGCCTCGGACGCGGCGGCGGCCTCGGTCGCGGTGACCTGCCCCGCCTGCCGGGCCTGCTCGGTGAGCCCGCGGATCGACGCCATCTCCGCGTCGCGTGCCCGCGCCACGGCCTGGCCGTTGACCAGGAACTCGTGCAGCTCCTCCGCGGTCCCGGCCAGGGCGGCCTGGGCGGCCGCGTCGAGCGCCGGGCCGCTGTTGTTCGGGGCCCCGTTCAGCATGGTCGCGGCCATGAGCCGCTCGTCGGCGTACTGCGCGGTCGGCAGCCCGGACGAGAGGAACTCGGACCACGCGCCCGCGTCGCCGGCGAGGGCCTTCTGCGCCGCGGCCTTGGTCGCCGGACCGCCCGCGTCGAGCGCGCGCACGACGCGCAGCCGCTCGTCGGCGTTCCAGGCGGTCCGGAAGCCCCCGTCGACGAACTCGCGCAGCGCGTCGTCGGACCCGGCGAGCGCCGCCTGCGCGGCGACCTTGAGCGCGGGACCGTCCGTGCTCGCGAGCACCTGGGCGGAGGCCCGGTAGTCGGCGCCGAGCGCCTGCTCGAAGCCGGAGTCGACGAAGGCCCTCAGGTCGGTGTCCGAGCCCAGGAGCGCCGCTTCGGCCGCACGCCGCACGGACGGGGTGCCGGCTCCGAGCAGCGACACGACCCACGACCGGTCCCCGGCGGCGTCGGGCGGGTCCGCTGCGGCCGCTGGAGCGCCGCCGAGCGTGAACCCGAGCACCACGGTCACCACTCCGGCGACCGACGACCTCAACCCCGTACGCGCCACAGACTCCCCCTCTGGCGCGACCTCTGTGACAAGTGCAGTCACAGCGATCGCGATCGCCACGCCCCGACAGCAGTTCTCGAACCGGTGCTGCTCTCGGCACGCCGAGGCGAGCCGACCGAGCGGTCGTGCCTCTGACGTGCGACGAAGGCGCGCAGGAACGAACGACGGGCGGGTCCGGCGAAACGACGACGCGCTGACCGGCCGCCGTGCCGCACTCGAGAGACACACCCCTCGGCGTCGGATGTTAACCGCTTCATGACTCCCGTCGGGCGCGTTTGGCGAGGCGAGTTCCCGCGCGTCGCCCAGCCCAGGAGGTCCAAGGCTCGATGCCGGACGACGACGCGCGACGCGTTCGACCGGCCCGTGTCGGCGGGGACGGGCACGATGGGCGCATGCGCCTGCCCGTGATGCCACCCGTCGCGCCGATGCTCGCGAAGTCCGTGCCGACGATCCCCGACGTGGGGCACGTGGAGCCGAAGTGGGACGGGTTCCGGACGATCGTGTTCCGCGACGGCGACGAGGTCGAGCTCGGCAGCCGCAACGAGAAGCCGATGACCCGCTACTTCCCTGAGCTCGTCGAGGCGATCAAGGCGAACACCCCGGAGCGCTGCGTGCTCGACGGCGAGATCGTCGTCGTCACGGGCGACCGGCTGGACTTCGACGCGCTGCAGCAGCGCATCCACCCCGCAGCGAGCCGCGTGAAGCTCCTGAGCGGCACGACGCCCGCGAGCTTCGTGGCGTTCGACCTGCTCGCGCTCGGTGACGAGGACTACACGCAGCGCCCCTTCCGCGACAGGCGCGCGGCGCTCGTCGACGCGCTGAAGGACGCGCGCGACCCGGTGTTCGTGACGCCCGCGACGGGTGACCTCGCGGAGGCGCAGGACTGGTTCACGCGGTTCGAGGGCGCGGGGCTCGACGGGGTCGTCGCGAAGCCGCTCGACGGCACGTACCAGCCGGACAAGCGGACGATGTTCAAGATCAAGCACGAGCGGACCGCGGACTGCGTCGTCGCGGGGTTCCGCTGGCACAAGTCGGGCGACGTCGTCGGCTCGCTGCTGCTGGGCCTGTTCAACGAGGCGGGCGACCTGCAGCACGTCGGCGTGAGCGCGTCGTTCCCGATGGCGCGCCGCAAGACGCTCCTCGACGACCTCGCCCCGTACCGCGACGTCGCGCTCGCGGAGCACCCCTGGGGCCGTTGGGCGGAGGCCGAGGCGCACGCCGGCAACCGGCTGCCGGGAGCGGTGAGCCGGTGGAACGCGACGAAGGACCTGTCGTTCGTGCCGCTCTCGCCCGAGCTCGTGGTCGAGGTCGCCTACGACCACATGGAGGGCGACCGGTTCCGGCACACCGCGCAGTTCCGCCGCTGGCGTCCGGACCGCGACCCGGAGTCGTGCACGTACGCGCAGCTGGAGAAGCCGGTGACGTTCGACCTCGCGGACATCCTCGGGACCCACTGACGCCGGCCGTCGGCCCGCGGGCGCGTCGCCGCGCGGTTCAGCGGGCGAGGCGGCGGACCGCGTCGAGGACCGCGTCGGGCAGGTGCGGGTCGGCGAGGACGCGGAAGTGGCCGGGGGTCGCCAGCTCGACGTTCTGGGCACCGGCGAGCATCGACCCCTCGGGCACGTGCGGATCCCAGCGCGAGAAGACGGACACGATGCGCTCGTCGACGTCGACGACGCGCGCGAGCCCGACGATGTCGGGGTGGTCGGGCCGGAAGATGCGGATGGACCGCAGCGGGAGCAGCCGCGCGAGCCGCGACCCGGCGAAGGGCGTCGCGACGGCGACGACCCCGCAGACCCGCTCCGCGACGGCGGGTTCGCTGAGCAGCCGCTTGCCGACCAGGCCGCCCTTGGAGTGCGCGACGACGACGACGTCGCGCAGGTCGCGGTCGAGGATCAGCTCGGCGACGACCCGGGCCGCCTCCGCGAGGTCCTGCACGTGGTAGCCGAGCCCGGGGACCACGTGCACGGGGTGCCCCGCGTCGAAGAGCCGGCGGGCGAGCGGCTGGAGGAACGGCCACGGCTCCATGACGCCGGGCACGAGGACGACCTCCGGGGTCGTCGGCCGCGCGGGCTGCAGGTAGCGGTCGGGTTCGCCGGGCCTGAGCACGCCGAGGACCTGGTACCACCCGGCGTACGCGTAGTCGGCGACGCGCCACCAGGTGCGTCGCACCACGTCGCCGGGCACCGCGCGGCCGACGGCGTCGCGCCCCCGCCCCTCGTCCGGCGTCGGCGACGTGGTCACGGCAGGATGTCCCGGGCGTCGCTCGACGTCCCGCCGCGGCAGAGCTCGGCGACGACCGCGGCACGGGCGTACTGCACGACGTGCGCGGCACCCGGCACCACGAGGGCCCGACCGTCGGGGGCGGTGTCGGCGAGCCGGCGGACCCACGCGTCGGGCGCGATCGGGTCCCGCTCGCCGCGCACGACGAGCACCGGGCAGCGGATCGCGGCGACGGCCGCGTCGGTCGCGAAGTCGAGCATGTGCGGCAGCTGCCGCGCGTACCAGCGCACGCCCGCGCGGACGTAGTCGCTGAAGACGATCGCGTTCGCGCGGAGCGGCTCGTGCACGGAGTCCCGTGCGAGGCGCAGGGCCTGCGCGACGGCGGTGGCGGCGGTCGGGTCGACGACCGGCCCGAGCAGCACGACGCGCTCCGCGACGTCGGGGTGCCGACGCGCGGCCTCGGCCACGACCTGCGCCCCCATCGAGTGACCGGTGAGGACGGCGCGCCGGACGCCGCGGGCGGCGAGCTGCTCGACGAGCCCGTCGGCGAGCTCGGTGATGCTGGGGGCCTCGTCGGGCCGGGGCGAGCGCCCGAACCCGGGCAGCTCGGGCACGAGGACGTGCGCGTCGGTGGCCAGGGCGCGGGCGAGCGGGCGGTAGTAGCGGGCAGACACCCCGATGCCGTGCACGAGGACCTGCGTCGTCGTCCCCCGGGGGGTGCCGTGCTGCTCGATCGCCCACGAGAGCGCCGGGGTGGTGCGGGCGGCGCTCGTGGTCATGCCCCGATCGTCGTCGCGCTGGCGTGCGGCCGCACGGCGAGCGCGACGTCCGGACGGGTGAGAAGGCCCACGTCTCAGCGGTCGCGGAGCTCCCGCATGGCGCGCTGCGCCTCCATGTTGTCCTGACGCTCGCGGAGCGCCTGCCGCTTGTCCCAGTCCTTCTTGCCGCGCGCGAGCGCGATCTCGACCTTCGCGCGGCCGTCGAGGAAGTAGAGCGCGAGCGGCACGATCGTGTGGCCCTTCTCGCGCGTGCGGGACTCGAGCCGGTCGATCTCCTCGCGGTGCAGGAGGAGCTTGCGCTTGCGGCGCGGCGCGTGGTTGGTCCAGGTGCCCTGCGAGTACTCGGGGATGTGGACGCCGTGCAGGTAGGCCTCCCCGCCCTCGACCTCGCACCAGCCGTCGACGAGCGAGGCGCGTCCGGCGCGGAGCGCCTTGACCTCGGTGCCGGTGAGGACGACGCCGGCCTCGAACACGTCCTCGATGGTGTAGTCGTGCCGGGCCTTGCGGTTCGCGGCCACGAGCTTGCGCCCTGTCTCCTTGGCCACGTCCCGGCCTCCGTCCGTCGTTCGTGGAGCGGACGAGGCGGGACCGCCCCGCCGCTCAGCAGTGCCGCAGCAGCCTACCCGTCGCCCCTGCGTCGACCACCGCTTTACGCCGCGGGCGCAGCGCGAGGGCCTGACGCCTCAGAGGCCGAGCAGCGGCCGGGGGTTGGTCGTGGAGCCGTTGACGTAGACCTCGAAGTGCAGGTGGCACGCCGCGGAGGTACCCGTGTTGCCGGAGTAGCCGATGAGCTGCCCGCGCTCGACGCGCTGCCCGGTCGCCACCGCGAAGGACGTGAGGTGGTTGTACGACGCCGACACCGCGTTGCCGTTGACGAACCCGCTGTCGATCATCACCTGGTTGCCGAAGCCGTAGCGCGTCTTCGCCCAGGTCACGGTGCCGGCGCGGCCCGCGTACACCTTGGTGTTGCAGTACGTGCGCAGGTCGATGCCGGCGTGCAGGCGGACGTACCCGAGCGTCGGGTGCAGACGCATGCCGTACTCGGACGTCACGTAGATCGGGCTGATGCTCGTCGGGTTGGAGAACAGGCCCCCGCCGACGGGACCGGGCGCGGGCTGCGGCTTTCCGGCGGCGGCGTCGCGGGCGCGCTGCGCCTCGATCGCGGCGCGCAGCTCGTTCTCGATGGCCTTGGCCTCGGCATCCATCTGCGCGAGCGCGGCGGCGAGCGCGGACTTCTGCGACTCGAGCGACGCCTGCTGCGCCTGCTGCTCGGCGACGAGCGAGTCGAGGGTGGCCTTCGCGTCGGCGGCGGCCTGCCGTGCCTGGTCGGCCTCGACGACCTTCTGGTCCGCCTCGGCCTTGAGCTCGGTGATCCGGTCCTCGACCGCGTCGAGCCGCGCCTGCGCGTTGCGGTTGCTGGCCTCGGCGGCCTTGAGGGCGTCGAGCACCTGGGCCTGCGTCCGCAGCGCGGTCGAGACGAGCCCGTACTTCTGGACGAAGTCCTCGGTGCTCTCGGCGTCGAGGATGACGCTGACGCCCGAGACCTCTCCCCCGCCGCGGTACGCCTCGCGGGCCATCTGGCCGATCGCGGCGCGCATCCTCGCGGCCTCGTCGGTGTCCGTCTGGATCTTGGCGGACAGGGTGACCTGCTGCTCCTGGGCGTCGACGAGGCGTGCCGCGATGAGCGCGGCCTCGCGCTGCGCCTTCTCCAGGGCGGCCTTCGCCTCGTCGAGCTTCGCCTGCGCCGCGGGGATCTGCGCCTGCAGCTCCAGCAGACGTGCCGCGGTGACCTGGAGGTTCGCGTCGAGACCCTCCATCGCCGCCTCGGCGTCGGCCTGCGCCTTCGCGTTCGCGGCGGCCCGCTGCTCGGCGGCCTTGCGGCGGTCGTCGATCGGGTCGGCCAGCGCGGGCGAGGCGACGGCGACGCCCGCCACCAGCGCGAGGGCGGCGAGCACGGCGGTCAGGCGACGGCGACGGGCCACGGTCACACCTTCGTGTAGCGGCTGAGGGTCACGAGCGACGAGATCGCCGCGAGCAGGATCGCGACGCCGACCAGCGCGGGCGCGACCGCGAGGACGTCGGCGGTGCTGACGTACGGGATCCATCCGACGGACGCGCCGAGCCAGTCCGTCACGAGGTACTCGACGCCCAGCCACAACCCGCCGACGGCGAGCAGCGCCCCCACGGTCGCCGCGATGGCGCCCTCGAGCATGAACGGCAGCTGGATGAAGATCGTGGACGCGCCGACGAGCTTCATGATCCCCGTCTCGCGGCGGCGGCTGAGCGCGGACAGCCGGATCGTCGTGGTGATGAGCAGGACCGCGGCGAGCAGCATGACGGCGGCGAGACCACCCGCGAGCAGCGTCGCGCGGTTGAGGACGAGGAACAGCTTGTCGAACAGCCGTCGCTGGTCCTGCACCTCCTCGACGCCGGGCCGGCCGGACACGACGTCGGCGACCACCTGGTACTTCTGCGGGTCGGTGAGCTTGATCCGGTACGACGAGTTCATGTCGTCGGCGGTCGCCGCGGACGCCCAGAACTGGTCGGCGAACTGCTCCTGGAACGCGGCGAACGCCTGCTCCTTCGTCTCCTCGTACACGGTCTCGACGTACGGGGCGATCTCCGGGGCGTCGAGCGCGGACCGGATGTCGGCCCGCTGCTCGTCCGTGACCTCGCCGGACGCGCACGTCGGCTCGGACGAGTTCTGCGGGCACAGGAAGACGGAGACCTCGACCTTGTCGTACCAGTCGTCCTTCATCTTGCCGATCTGGAGCTGCAGGAGCGCCGCGGACCCGACGAACGTGAGCGAGACGAAGGTGACGAGGACGACCGAGACCGTCATCGACAGGTTGCGCCGCAGGCCCTGCCCGATCTCGGAGAGGATGAACTGGAGTCGCACGCCGGCCCCCTCAGCGGTCCGAGCCGTAGACGCCGCGCGACTGGTCGCGCACCATCTGGCCGGTCGAGAGCTCGATGACGCGCTTGCGCATCTGGTCGACGATCTCGTCGTCGTGCGTCGCCATGACGACGGTCGTGCCGGTGCGGTTGATGCGGTCGAGCAGGCGCATGATCCCCAGGGAGGTCGTCGGGTCGAGGTTCCCCGTGGGCTCGTCGCACAGCAGGATGCTGGGCCGGTTGACGAACGCGCGCGCGATCGCGACGCGCTGCTGCTCACCGCCGGACAGCTCGTGCGGCCGACGCTTCTCCTTGCCGGACAGGCCGACCATCTCGAGCACGTCGGGGACGGTCGTGAGGATGTGGTGCCGTGGCTTGCCGATGACCTGGAGCGCGAACGCGACATTCTCGAACACGGTCTTGTTGGGCAGCAGCCGGAAGTCCTGGAAGACGGCGCCGATCTGGCGGCGCAGGTGCGGCACGCGCCACGACGACAGCGTGCCGAGCTCCTTGCCGGCGACGAAGACCCGACCGGCCGACGCCCGCTCCTCGCGCAGCACGAGGCGCAGGAACGTGGACTTGCCGGAGCCGGACGCGCCGACGAGGAAGACGAACTCGCCGCGCTCGACGTCCAGGGACACGCGGTCCAGCGCGGGCCGGGCGCCGCGCGCGTAGACCTTGGTGACGTTCTCGAATCGGATCACTGCACCGGTGCGGCCAGGGTCGGGGAACGGGGTGCTGCTGCTGGCCTCGTCGAGCGTAGGCAGCGGCGCGGGGACACCCCCCGTGTGACACGCCGCACGCCTCCTGTGAGTTCGTCGCCCCGGACGACGGCGCGCGGGACGAGCCGGACGAACGGCTCGAACCGGGCGGGATCAGCGGCGCAGCAGCGTGGACAGCGGCCCGGACGCCATCTCCGACTCGGTGGCGCCCGTGATCGCGGCGAGGATCACCTCGTGGCTGACGGTCGCCGCGTCGAACTCCCCGTTGTTGCGCCCGTGGCGCAGCACGACGATCCGGTCGGCCACGGCACGGACGTCGTTCATGTTGTGCGAGATCAGCACGACGCCCAGGCCGAGGTCGCGCAGCCGCTCGATGTGCACGAGCACCTCGGCCGTGTGCCCGACCGACAGCGACGCCGTGGGCTCGTCGAGCACCACCAGCCGGGGACTGCCGATCAGGGTGCGCGCGATCGCGACCGACTGCCGCTGCCCCTTCGACAGCGTGGACAGCGGCGAGCGGACGGACGGGATGCGGCTGTTGAGGTCGCGCAGGACCTGCCGCGCGATGAGCTCCATGCGGCCGTCGTCGCGCGCGGGACCGCTGCGCAGCTCGCGGCCGAGGAACAGGTTGGACGTCACGTCGAGGTTCTCGCACAGCGCGAGGTCCTGGAACACCGTCGCGATCCCGAGCTCGCGCGCCGCGGTCGCCGACGGGATGGTGACCTGCTCGCCGTCGATCTCGATGAGGCCCGTGTCGGGAGCGAGCACCCCGGAGATCATCTTCGCGAGCGTGGACTTGCCGGCGCCGTTGTCACCCACCAGGGCCACGATCTCGTGCGTGTGCACGTCGATGTCGACGTCGACGAGCGCCTCGACCGCGCTGAACCTCTTGGTGATGCCCCGCATCGAGAGCAGGGGGACGTCGCCGCTCATCTGTTCACCTGCTCCCCGTCGAGCACGCCCTGCGTGCAGTGAATGGCGCGCCTCGCCGCTCCGTCAAGTGTGCGCCCGGTCATGCCGGTCCCGTCGCGGTGCCGACGTCCTCGTCGGCGTCGACCCGCAACGGTACGTCGGTCGAGCGCAGCGCGAGGGCGAGTGCGCCGATCACCTCCGCGCGTGACCCGAGCGCCGCGGCGACGACCTCGAGCGGGACGAACGGGTTGAGACGGACCTTGCGACGTGCGGCCTCGCGCAGCGGGCGCAGCAGCACCTCCCCCGTGTCGGCGAGCTCGCCGCCGACGACGACGATCTGCGGGTTGACGGCCACCCCGAGCCCGGCGACGACGCGGCCGATCGCGGTGCCGGCGTCGGCGACGACCTGTGCGCAGCGCTGGTCGCCGTCGTTGGTGCGCTGGACGACGTCGCGCAGCGCGAGCGCCCCGTGGCTGTTCCGGAGGCGTCCGAGCAGGGCCTGCGCGCCGACGACCGTGTCGAGGCACCCGTCGTTGCCGCAGCGGCACGGCTCACCGGGGAACTCGACGGGGATGTGGCCGATCGCGCCGGCCGTGCCGCCCGCCCCGCGGTGCACGTGCCCGCCGATGACGATGCCGGCGCCGACCCCGTGCGACACGCGTACGTAGAGGGAGTCGCCGGCCTGCCGGGCGGCGCCGAGCGTGGACTCGGCGATCGCGCCGAGGTTGGCGTCGTTGTCGACGTAGACGGGGAGCCCGAGGCGCTTCGACAGCACCTGGCCGACGTGGACGTCGTCCCAGCCCGGCATGAGCCCGGCCACGGAGACCATGCCGGTCGACGAGTCGACCGGCACCGGCACGCCGACCCCGAGCCCGACGACGTCGTCGAGCGTCGCGCCGACCCGCTCGAGCAGGTCCACGACGAGGAGCGCCACGCGGTCGAGGCTCGTGTCGGCGCGGTGCCCTGCGGGCAGCGGGAGCGACTGCTCGGCGATGACCTCGTGCGTGAAGTCGCCCAGCACGACGCGCATGCTGCGGTGGCCGACCTGGACGCCGACCGCGAGACCCACGCGGCGGGCGAGCGTGACCATCTGGGCACGCCGCCCGCTGCGGGTGGTGTTGGCGGTGTCGACGACGCCCGCGGCGAGGAGCTCGCGGACGATCGTCGACACCGTGGCCTGCGACAGGCCGGTCGCGGTGGCGAGCTCGACCTGGGTGAGCCCGCCGTACCGCTTGACGGTCTCGACGACGAGGACGCGGTTGGCCTCGCGCAGGGACGACTGCGAGCCGGCTGCCGCTGCTCGCCTGCTCACGGGGCCAGAACCTACCGCGCCGTCGGGACCGTCAGGACGCTACTGCGTCCCGGCACGCCGCTTGTTGATCAGGTCGAAGGCCACCGCAAGCAGCAGCACGAGGCCCTTGATCGCCATCTGCCAGGACGGGTCGACCGACATGATCGACAGGCCCATGTTGAGCACGCCCATGATGAGCGCGCCGACGATCGCGCCGGAGATCCGGCCGATGCCGCCGGTGACCGCCGCGCCGCCGATGAAGCAGGCGGCGATCGCGTCGAGCTCGTAGTTCTGGCCGGCCGCAGCGATGGCCGCACCGGCACGGGCGGTCGTCACGACGGCCGCCGCACCGGCGAGCAGGCCCATGTTGACGAAGATCCAGAAGTCGACGCGCCGGGTGTTGACGCCCGAGAGGCCCGCCGCGAGACGGTTGCCGCCGATCGCGTAGATGTGCCGGCCGAACACCGTGCGTCCCATGAGGAACGTGTAGGCGACGACGAGGACACCGACGATGACGAGCACGATCGGGGTGCCGCCCGCGGAGAACGACAGGATCACCGTGAGGATGCCGATGCCGATCGCGACGAGCGCGAGCTTGGCGACGAACGCGCCCATCGGCTCGACGTACAGCTCGTGCTTGCGCAGCGACGACCGGGCCCGCAGCTGCGAGATGACGATCGCCACGATCGCGAGCGCCCCGATGACGAGCGTCACGACGTCCATGTTGTTGACGAACCCGAGGAAGTTCGGCAGCGAGCCCTTCGAGATCGCGATGAACTGCGAGGGCAGACCGGCGACGGTCTCACCGACGACGACGAGCGCGAGGCCGCGGAAGACGAGCATGCCCGCGAGGGTGACGATGAACGCGGGGATGCCGACGTACGCGACCCAGAACCCCTGCCAGACGCCGACGAGGCCACCGACCGCGAGGCCGATGAGGATCGCGACGACCCACGGCATGTCGAAGTCGCGCATGGTGACCGCGACGATGCCGCCGACGAACGCGACCACCGACCCGACGGACAGGTCGATGTGCCCGGCGACGATCACCATGACCATGCCGATGGCGAGGATCATGACGTACGCGTTCTGCTGGAACAGCGCCGCGACGTTGTTGGCGAGCAGCAGCTTGCCGTCGGTGAGCACCTGGAACAGCAGGACGATCACGACGAGCGCGCCGAAGATGCCGTACTGGCGAGCGTTCCCACCGAGGCCCTGCATGCGCTGCGACAGCGGCACGCGCGGCTGCGACCCGGGAGGGGCCGCCGGTGCGAGGTTGGTGTCCGTGGTCATCGGGCCGTCACGTCCTTCTCCATGGTCATGTACTGCATGAGGCGCTCCTGCGTGGCCTCGTCGCGGGCGACCTCACCCGTGACCCGGCCCTGGCTGAGCGCGTAGATGCGGTCGCAGATCCCGATCAGCTCCGGCAGCTCGGAGGAGATGACGATGACGCCCTTCCCCGCGTCCGCGAGCCGGTTGATGATCCCGTAGATCTCGTACTTCGCGCCCACGTCGATGCCGCGCGTGGGCTCGTCGAGGATGAGCACGTCCGGATCCGCGTAGATCCACTTGCTCAGCACGACCTTCTGCTGGTTGCCGCCGGACAGCTTGCCGACGAGCGCCGACACGGTCGGCGTCTTGATGTTGAGCTCCTTGCGGTACCGCTCGGCGACCTTCTCCTCCTGCCGACGGTCCACCACGCCGAGCCGCGCGAGCTTGCCGAGCGCGGACGCGGACACGTTGTGCTGGATCGTGTCGATGAGGTTGAGGCCGAACCGCTTGCGGTCCTCGGTCGCGTAGGCGATGCCGTGGCGGATCGCCGCGCCGACGTTCCGGAGGTCGATCTCCTTGCCGTCCTTGAAGACGCGGCCGCTGACGCGCGAGCCGTAGGAGCGACCGAAGAGGCTCATCGCGAGCTCGGTGCGTCCCGCGCCCATGAGGCCCGCGACGCCGACGATCTCGCCGCGGCGCACGGTGAGCGACGCGCTGTCGACGACCCGGCGGCTCTGGTCGATGGGGTGGTGGACGGTCCAGTCCTCGATGCGCAGGACCTCCTCGCCGATGTTCGGCGTGTGGTCCGGGAACCGGTTGTCGAGCGACCGCCCGACCATGCCCCGGATGATGCGCTCCTCGCTGACCTTCTCCTCGCCACGCATCTCGAGCGTCTCGATGGTCTTGCCGTCGCGGATGATCGTCGTGGTGTCGGCGATGGCCTCGATCTCGTTCAGCTTGTGGCTGATGATGATCGAGGTGATGCCGTGCTCACGGAGCCCGTCGATGAGGCCGAGCAGGTGCGCGGAGTCCTCGTCGTTCAGGGCGGCCGTCGGCTCGTCGAGGATGAGCAGCTTGACCTCCTTGGAGAGCGCCTTGGCGATCTCCACGAGCTGCTGCTTGCCGACGCCGATGTCGACGATCTTGGTGTCGGGACGCTCGTCGAGGCCCACGCGGGCGAGCAGCTTCGCGGCCTCGGAGTTGGTCTTGTTCCAGTCGACGACGCCGCGCTCCGCCTGCTCGTTGCCGAGGAAGATGTTCTCGGCGATCGACAGGAAGGGGCTCAGCGCGAGCTCCTGGTGGATGATGACGATGCCGTGGTGCTCGGAGTCCCGGATGCCCTTGAACTCCACGACCTCGCCGTCGAAGACGATGTCGCCCTCGTAGGTGCCGTGCGGGTAGACGCCCGAGAGCACCTTCATCAGCGTCGACTTGCCGGCGCCGTTCTCTCCGCAGATCGCGTGCACCTCGCCGCGGCTCACCGAGAGGTTCACGTCCTGCAGCGCGATCACGCCGGGGAACTTCTTGGTGATGCTCCGCATCTCGAGGATGTGGTCGGTGGTCATGTGCCCCTCGCTGGATGGTCCGTCACGGCCGTGCGGGCCGCCGGCGCGCGCGGTGCGCGCCGGCGGCCCGGCGGAGGGTCAGAGACCCAGGTCCTCGGCCTTGTAGAAGCCGGAGTCCACGAGCACCGACTCGACGGTGTCGGGCGTCACGACCTGCGGGTCGAGCAGGTAGGTCGGGACGACCTTCACGCCGTTGTCGTACGTCTCCTCGTCGTTGACGTCGACGGTCTCGCCCTCGACGATCTGGCCGACCATCTTGGCGACCTGGTCACCCAGCGCGCGGGTGTCCTTCCAGACCGTCATCGACTGCTTGTCGGCGAGCATGTTGAGCACGTTCGCCTGGTCGGCGTCCTGGCCGGTCAGCACGGGCCAGTCGGTGCCGGGCACGTAGCCGGCGCCCTCGAGGGCCTGGGCGATGCCCAGCGCGAGCGAGTCGTTCGGCGACAGGACGACGTTGACCTTCTGGCCGCCGCCGTAGAACGAGTTGAGGCGGTTCTCCATCTCGGCCTGGGCGGTGTCGGAGCCCCAGCCCTGGATGCCGATGGAGGCCCAGTCGTCGTTCGAGGCCGGCGCCTTGCCCGACGGGACGACGAGCTTGCCCTCCTCGACGTACGGGAGCAGGACGTCCCACGCGCCGGAGAAGAAGAACTTGGCGTTGTTGTCGTCCGGCGAGCCCGCGAACGGCTCGAGGTTGAACGGCCCCGCGGCGTTCTTGAGGTCGAGGGCCTCCTCGATGAACTGGCCCTGGAGCGTGCCGACCTTCTCGTTGTCGAACGTCGCGTAGTAGTCGACGTTCGGCGTGTCGTTGATGAGGCGGTCGTACGCGATGACGGTGATGTCCGCCGCCGCCGCGTCCTCGAGGACCGGCGCGAGGGCCGTGCCGTCGATCGACGCGATGACCAGGACGTCGGCGCCCTGGTTGATCATGTTCTGGATCTGCGTGATCTGCTGGTCGACCTTGTTGTCGGCGTACTGCAGCGTCGTCTCGTAGCCGGCGTCCTGCAGCAGCTCCTCGAGGTGCGAGCCGTCACGGTTCCACCGCTCGAGGCTCTTCGTCGGCATCGCGATGCCGATGAGGGTGTCCTCGGCGCTGCCGCCCGTCTCCTCGCCGCCCGACTCACGCTCCTGGCTGCAGGCCGAGAGTCCGACGATCAGGCCGGCCGTGGCGACGCCGACGGCCACCTTCCTCCATGCAAAAGACATCGTTGTCCGCTCCCTGGTTGCACCGTCCGGCCGCGTCGTCCGGGGCGTCTCTGCCCGTCGACACCCACGCGGACCACTGCTTGGCCCGCGCCGGTCGCGCGTCCGGTCATGTCGTTTGAATTCAAGACCCGAAGCCAAGCCTGGTGCAAGTTCCGTTACCAACCTGTGTCTTCCGGACACGTGGTTGCGCTCCCACGTACTCCGGGCGGGTTAACTTTGCGATGCGAAGGCATCGGGTGACCCGGGAAACCACGCCGGGACGAACGTCCCGGCGCACGAACGGGCAAGCGCTCACCGCGGACGCTCCCCTCGCGGGGCACGTTCTCGCGGTGAGCGCGAGCAGGTACGAAGGGGGCCCGGGGGCGGCGGGGTGACGCCGCGTCACGCCTCCACGGACTGCGAGCGGCGCCACCGGATGCCGGCCTCGACGAAGTCGTCGATGTCGCCGTCGAACACCGCGGCGGGGTTGCCGACCTCGTGCTCCGTCCGCAGGTCCTTGACCATCTGGTACGGCTGGAGGACGTACGAGCGCATCTGGTCGCCCCACGACGCCTTGATGTCGCCCGCGAGCTCCTTCTTCTTCGCATCCTCCTCGGCCTTGCGGACGAGCAGCAGGCGCGACTGGAGCACGCGCAGGGCCGCGGCGCGGTTCTGGATCTGCGACTTCTCGTTCTGCATCGACACGACGATGCCCGTCGGGATGTGGGTCATGCGCACCGCCGAGTCCGTCGTGTTGACCGACTGACCGCCCGGGCCCGACGAGCGGAACACGTCGACCTTGATCTCCGACTCGGGGATCTCGACCGAGTCCGTCCCCTCGATCAGCGGGATCACCTCGACCGCCGCGAACGACGTCTGGCGGCGCCCCTGGTTGTCGAACGGCGAGATGCGCACCAGGCGGTGCGTGCCCGCCTCGACCGACAGGTGCCCGAACGCGTACGGCGCCTTGACCTCGAACGTCGCCGACTTCAGGCCCGCCTCCTCGGCGTAGCTCGTGTCGAGGACCGTCGTCGGGTAGCCGTGCCGCTCCGCCCAGCGCAGGTACATCCGCAGCAGCATCTCCGCGAAGTCCGCCGCGTCGACACCACCGGCGCCCGCGCGGATCGTCACGACCGCCTCGCGCTGGTCGTACTCGCCGTTGAGCAGCGTGCGGACCTCGAGCTCCCCCAGGTCCTTGCGGATCGACGCGAGCTCGACCTCGGCCTCCGCGAGGCTGTCCGCGTCCTCCATCTCGACGCCGAGCTCCACGAGCGTCTCGAGGTCGTCGATCCGGCCGCCCAGCTTCGCGACGCGGTCGAGCTCGGCCTGCGCCGCGGACAGCGCGCTCGTCACCTTCTGCGCCGCGTCCGGGTCGTCCCACAGGTTCGGCGCGCTGGCCTGGTCCGACAGGTCGGCGATCTTCGCCTTGAGCGCGGTCGGGTCGCTCACCGCCTGGATGGACTCCAGCGTGGTGCGCAGCTCGCGGATCTCGGCGGGGAAGTCGGTGGTGGCCACGACCGTCCAGGCTACCCGGTGTCGTCCCCTAGCCTCGGACGGTGGCCATCAGGGTGAGCGCGTACGCCGTCGTCGTCGACCCGCGCGGGATGCTCCTGTCCCGGCTCTCCCCCATGGTCGGCGTCGGCCCGAAGTGGACCCTGCCCGGCGGCGGGATCGACCCGTACGAGGACCCCGCCGACGCCGCCGTCCGCGAGGTGCACGAGGAGACGGGGTACGAGATCGCGCTCGACGGGCTGCTCGGCCTCTCGTCGCTCGTCGTCGACCCGGCGCTCGCCCCCACGAACCTCCCCGTCAAGACGCACCTGCTGCGGGTCGTCTACCGCGCGCACGTCGTGGGCGGCGACCTGCGGCACGAGGTCGACGGGTCGACCGACCTCGCCGCGTGGCAGCCGCTCGACGCCGTCGACGACCTCTACCGCGTCGAGCTCGTCGACAAGGCCCGCCGCTTCGCCGGGCTCCTGCCCGACCCGGCCTGACGCCGAACGCCCGGGCGGCGCACCGCCGGCGGCGGCGCGCTCGACGTCACCCGTCCGCGCGCGCGTGTGGGTGGTCGGTTCGAACATGTGTTCGTGAGCGAGTCCACCGTCCGTCGCGCGGCGATCCTGCACGCCGACCTCGACGCCTTCTACGCGTCGGTCGAGCAGCGCGACGACCCGCGGCTGCGCGGCCACCCCGTCGCCGTGGGCGGCGGCGTCGTGCTCGCCTGCTCGTACGAGGCGAAGCGGCGTGGCGTGAAGACCGCGATGAGCGGCCGCCAGGCCCGTGCGCTGTGCCCCGACCTCATCGAGGTGCGGCCCCGCTTCGACGCCTATGTCGAGGCCAGCCGCGCGGTCTTCGAGCTCTTCCACGCGACGACCCCGCAAGTACAGGGCGTGTCGATCGACGAGGCCTTCCTCGACGTCGCCGGCCTGCACCGCATCGACGTCCCGCCCGTCGACATCGCCGCACGGCTGCGCCGTCAGGTGCGCGACGAGGTCGGCCTCCCGATCACCGTCGGCGTCGCGCGCACCCCGTTCCTCGCGAAGGTCGCGTCGCGCGTCGGCAAGCCCGACGGGCTCGTGCACGTCCCGCCCGACGGCGAGGACGCCTTCCTGCACCCGCTCCCCCTCGAGCTGCTCTGGGGCGTCGGCGAGGTCACCGCGGCGAAGCTGCACGGCTACGGCCTGCGGACCGCCGGTGACGTCGCGATGCTGCCCGAGTCCGTGCTCGTCGGCGCGCTCGGACCCGCCGCCGGGCGGCACCTGCACGCCGTCGTGCACGGCCGCACGCCCGCGCGCGTCGAGACCGGCCGTCGGCGCGGCTCCATCGGCGCTCAGCGCGCCCTCAGCCGCGGCCCGCACGACCCGGCGTTCGTGCACGCCGCGCTGCTCGGGCTCGTCGACCGCGTCGGTCGGCGGATGCGGGCCGCGCACCGCACCGCCCGCACCGTCGTCCTGCGGCTGCGGTTCGACGACTACACGCGCGCGACCCGCTCCCGCTCGTTCCCGCACGCGACCGCGTCCGGCACCGACCTCGCCGCCGCGGCGGTCGCGCTGCTCGACTCCGTCGCCCCGCTCGTCCGCGAACGCGGGCTCACCCTCGTCGGCGTGGCGCTGACCAACCTCGGGCCCGACGACGTCGTGCAGCCGCAGCTCCCGCTCGACGGGCCCGACCTCGGCACGCTGGACACGACGCTCGACGAGGTCGCCGACCGCTTCGGCAAGCGCACCGTGACGCGCGCGAGCCTGCTGCGCACCGGCGACGGCATCGCCGTCCCGCTCCTGCCCGACTGACCGGGGCCCGGACGTGGGACCGGGCGGTCACGCTGCACAGGCACGACCGTCCGGTCCGGACGCGGCAGGCGGGTCAGCTGGGCATGCTGCCGTCGGGCGTGCAGGTGATGACGAAGGAGATGTCCTTGTCGAAGTCGTGCACGGTGTCGTACGGGTCGGCGTCGACGACCGTGGAGGTCGTCCCCGTCTTCACGACGGCGAAGGCGGCTCCGTCCCCGACCGTCCGCGTCTTCGTGCCGTCGGAGAGCTCGACCTTGGTGCAGGTGTCGACGCCGTTCTCCCACGTGTCGGGGTGGTTCCACGACGGGTCGACCGGCTCTTCGCGGAGGCCGGCGAGGCGAGCAGGGCGAACGCGGTGCCGGCGAGCGCGGTGGCGGCCAGCGTGGTGGCGATGCGTGACATCTGCGTCTCCTTGTGGGTGTGCATGCCGAGGACCGCCGGGCTCTCCCCCTGCTCTTCTCGTCCGACTCGTCCGTTCGTGACGCTAGGCCGCGCTCCGAGGCGCGGGTAGCCGACGGAGGCGAGATCTCCCACTTCGCACCACGGTCGTCGGTCCCGACGGGCGCCCGTCACTCCGCGCGGGCGGACGACTCGGCCTCGACCCTCACACCGTCGGACCACGTCGACAGGACCCCGCCCACGACGGGCACCCGGACGACCGCGCCGAGCCGGACGTGCGCCGACCGCCCGTCCGGGCTCGTCGCCTCCAGCACACGCACCGTGGCGAACGGCTCCGTGGCCGACGGGTTCTCGCGCAGGTAGTCCTCGACCGCGGCGCGCACGCTCGCGTCCGACAGGTCGATCCCGCCGCGCGCGGGCTCGCCCTGACCCGCGCCGGGAGCGAAGTAGCCGGGGCTCGCGAGGGCGTCGGCCGCGTCGAGCGCGACGACGTCGGCGAGCGCGACGAGCCGCTTGCGGTCGAGGTGGACCGCGGTCGCTGCCGACACGACCAGCACGAGCAGGAGGGCGACGACGACGAAGCCCAGGGTCAGCAGGAGGACCTGCCCCTCGTCCTGCCCACCGGTGCGCCCCCGGGCCGCGACGCGCCCGGCGACGCGCGCCACGCCGCGCCGGACGGGCGCGCGCCGCGCGCGCCGTGGACCGACGCCGCGCCCGAGCTGCCCGTGCCACCGGTCCACGTCCTCCGCGCGAGCGCGGGTCGAGCGACCCCGCCCGCCCCGGGCGACCGCGGGTCCGCCCGCGTCGCCCGTCATCCGCGAGCCCGGTACGTGTCGACCGGCGCGACGCGCTCCGCGCTGACCGGGACCTCCAGCGGCACGACGTCCCGGACGACCGACGGCACGAACGGCAGGGGCACGACGACCTCGACGCGCGCCGTGACGCGCGAGCCCGGCTCCAGGCACGGGGTCGACGTGCACGTCAGCCGCAGCGCGTCCGCCGGGTCGTCGTCGAACCCCTGGTCCCGCAGCGCGACGCCCGCGGCGGCCGCCGCACGCGCGCCCGACTGCCGCGGGTCCTCCGCCGCGACCGCGGTCCTCGCCGCCTCGCGTGCGGCGCCCTCGACCGCGAAGGTCGCGGCCTGCAGCCGTCCGAGCACCAGCACCAGGTAGACGGTCGGCAGGAGCAGGACGAGCGCGACCCCGAGGAACTCGAGCACAGCGTTCCCGTCGTCCCGTCCACCGCCGCTCCGCAGCCGGGCCGCAATCCTGACTCGCGCGGCGGTGATCATCCGTCGACCCGCGCCCGCGCGTCGGCCCTCGGGCGGCGCGACCGTCGGCGGCCCTGTCACTGGTCCTCCGCGTACGCGTGGCCGCGGACGGTGAGCGCGCCGCCCGGCCCGACCAGCCCGACGACAGGGAGCGGCGCCGTGACGGTCACCTCGACGACCTCGACACCGTCGACGGTGGTGCGAGCCGCCTGCACGTCGCCCGCGTAGGCCGCGGACAGCGACTGGGTCACGAGGTCCCGGGTCCGCGCGACGGCATCGGCCGGCCGGTGGCCGTCGAGCGCGCCGTACCGCGCCCCCTCGGCGGCGCAGTCGACCAGCGTGTTCCGCACGTGCTGCACGAGCGCGAGCTGCACCACGGCGACGAACAGCACGGTCACGAGCGCCCCGACGAGGACGAAGTCGACCACCGCCGACCCTGCGTCCTCGCGCCCGGGCGGCGTGCCGACGGTCAGTCGCCCGTCACGCTCTTGAGCGCGTCGTCGAAGACCTGGCTCAGCGCGGGCTCGGCGACGAGCCACAACGCGGTCACGAGCCCCGCGGTCATCAGCGTGACCAGCACCCACCCCGGCACGTCGCCCCGGTCGTGGCCGGTCGCCACCGCGTCGGTCCAGCGCCGGACCACGCGCGCGGCGACGGCGCCCGGGAGCCGTCTGACCGCACCGCTCGCTCGCCGCGGCCGCGGGGTCGTCGTGCTCGGGTCGGTGTCCATGGGTGGTGTCTCCTCGGTGCTTCTCGTCGGGTCGGTGCTTCTCGTCGCGTCGGTGCTTCGCGGCGGGTCCGTGCTTCGCGGCGGGTCGGTGCTTCGCGGCGGGTCCGTGCTTCGCGGCGGGTCGGTGCTTCGCGGCGGATTGGTGCTCCTCGGCGGGCGGTCGCACGGACCACCCGGGGTCGGTGCCGGGGCGGCGTGCGGTCACAGCCCGACCCGCAGGACGAGCAGGGACGGGAAGACGGCGAACGCGACGGTGACGGGCAGGATGAGGAAGACGACCGGCACCATCATGGCGACCTCCTTGCGGCCGCCCGTCTCCATGAGGTCGCGACGGACCTCTTCGCGGACGTCCTGCGCCTGCGCGCGGAGCACCTCGGCGAGCGGGGTGCCGCGCTCAACGGCGACCGCGACCCCCTCGGCGAACCTCGCGAGCGCCGGCAGCCCGGTCCGGTCGGCGAGCCCGTCGAGCGCGGTGGTGAGGGGCGCGCCGGCCCGCGCGTCGGCGAGCGTGCGCTCGAGCTCGACGCTCAGCTCGCCGCGGGTGCTGCGGACGACGCGTTCGAGCGCGCCGGTCGCCCCCTCGCCTGCCCCGACCGCGAGCGCGAGGAGCTCGGCGATCGTCGGCATCTCCTGCAGCATGCGGCTCTCCCGCTCGGCGACCTGGCGCGACAGCATCCAGTCGCGGCCGAGCACGCCCGTCGCTCCGCAGAGGGCGACGAGGACGACGAGCACCACGACCGACGTGCCGCGGGTCGCCGCGAGCAGGAGCGCGAGACCCAGGCCGGCGGCGACACCCAGCACGCCCCAGACGACCTGGCCGGCGCGGAACTGCTCGACGGACTCGTCCCGGCCGGCGCGCGCGAGCCGACGCCTGAGGTCGGCCGTGGGCGAGCCGACCCGCGCCACGAGCCGGACGGCGTCGTGCATGAGCGGGGCCGCGATCCGCTCGAGCGTGGCGGCCGCACCGCCCGGTGCGGGGTTGCGCAGCAGCAGCGCCGACGAGGACCGCTGCGGTCGCAGGTACGGCGCGAGCCGCTGGTCGAGGCGGATCCGGCGGGCACGCAGCCGCGCGACGACGAGCAGCACGCCGACGCTCGCGAGGAGCCCGGCGAGCCCGCCGGCGGCGACCGGGCTCACCGCAGCACCCGCGGGTCGTCGGGCAGCCGCGCGATGCGCAGCATGAGGCCGTACGCGACGACCGTGCTCGCGGCGCCCGCCGCGAGCACGAGCAGCCCGGCGGTCGAGTCGTAGGCCCGGGCGGCCTCGGTGCGGGTCGCGAGCAGCGCGAGCACGAGCCAGGGGGCGGCCGCCGCCAGCCGGGCGGCGTTGATGGTCCAGCTCTGCCGCGCCTCGAGCTCGCCGCGCGTGCGGACGTCCTCCCGCAGGAACGCGGACAGGGTGCGGAGCAGGCGCCCGAGGTCGGTGCCGCCGACGTCGCGTGTCATGCGCAGGGCCTCGACGATCCGGTCGGCGACGGGGTCGGCGAGCCGCGCCTTGAGGGCGTCGAGGCTCTCGCCGAACCGCCCGGTCGCGCGGTAGTCCTCCGCGAACGCCGCGAACGGCGTGCGCAGCTCGACGGGTCCGCGCTCGCCCAGCTGGGCGACGGCCTCCGGCAGGGCGAGCCCGGCGCGGATGCCCGACGCGAGGTGGTCGACGACCTCGGGCCACAGCGCGCGCAGCCGCGCGCGTCGTCTCCGCGCGCGTCCGCGGACCACGGCGGACGGCGCGAGCGCGAGGAACACGCCGAGGCACAGCGCCATCGACGGCACTCGCGTCAGCGCGAGACCGAGGAGCAGCCCGACGACGCCGACGACCCCGCTCGTGAGCAGGAGTCCCGCGGGCGTCACGCCCGGCATCCCCGCCTGGACGAGCGCGTCCTGCGTGCGCGCGCTCCACCCGTCGACGCGCGACGTGGCACCCGGGGAGGGTGCCCAGCACGACCACCAGAGGCACGCCAGGCCCGCCCCCAGCAGGAGCCCGACCACCACACCCATCGCGCGTCACCCCACCCCGGGGTCCGACGTCCGGACCCGTGCGAGGGCGGCTGACGACGACGTCTCACGTCCGGTCGCCACGCGGCCCCCTGCCCGATTGGTCCGATTCGCGGTGAACGTAGGGCACGCCCGCGACGCGCGGCTGCGGCCGTCCACAGTCCAGACGCCTCAGGCCCGGACGCGCAGGAGCGCGGCCAGGTCGACGCCGAGCCGCGCGAACCGCTCGGGGTGGGGCGGGAAGCCGTCGGCCCGCACGAGGTGGCCGCCGCGCGAGGTGAACACGTCGGCGGTCTCGACGACGCCCTGCTCGACGCGACCAGGCACCGCGACGACCTCGCGCACGCCACGGCGCCCGGCCGCGTCGAGGTCGAGGTGCACGACGAGGTCGACCGCGGAGGCGACCGTCGGCACGACGAACCGGTCGGACACGTTCTCCCCCGCGAGGAGCGGCAGCGTGCACAGCTTCACGAGCGCCTCGCGCGCGGAGCTGGCGTGGATCGTGCACATCGCGGGCACGCCCGCGTTGAGCGCGATGAGCAGGTCCAGCGCCTCGGCCTCCCGCACCTCGCCCACGATCAGCCGGCTCGGCCGCATGCGCAGCGCCTCCTTGACGAGACGCCGCAACGGGATCTCGCCCGTCCCCTCGAGGCTGGGCTGGCGGCACTGCATCGCCACCCAGTCGCGCGCCGACAGGCGGAGCTCGAAGACCTCCTCGCACGTCACGACGCGCTCGCGCGCCGGGATCGCACCCGCCAGCGCGTTGAGCATCGTCGTCTTGCCGGCTTGGGTCGCGCCGGAGACGAGCACGTTGAGGCCGGCCCGCACCGCCGCGTGCAGGAACGCGGCCGCGTGCGGTGTGAGGGCCCCGAGCCCGACGAGGTCGTCGAGCGTCCCGGCGCGGACGACGTGCTTGCGGATGTTGACCGCCCAGTGGCGCCGGGTGACGTCGGGGATCACGGCGTGCAGCCGCTCCCCGCCGGGCAGCGACGCGTCGACGAAGGGGCTCGACAGGTCGAGCCGACGGCCGGAGACCTTGAGCATCTGCTCCACGAGGTCCCGGACCTGGCCGTCGGTGAGGATCGTCGTGGTGAGCTCCGGCTCGCCGCGCCGCGCGACGAACACCTGCGTCGGCGAGTTGACCCAGATCTCCTCGACCTCGGGGTCGTCGAGGTACTTCTGCAGCGGGCCGAGCCCCGCAACCGCGTCGACGACGGCCTTGTGCGCGGCCGCGGCGTCGGCCAGCGGCGGCACGGCCCCGCGCAGCGACCGCTCGTCGTAGTCCGCGATGACGTCGGCGACGAGCGTGGCGACGCCGCCCGGGTCGCGCACCGGGTCGATCCCGCGCCGGCGCACGAGCTCGCGGACCTCCCGCTCGAGGATCACCACACCGTCCACGCCGCACCCCTGCCCGATTCGTCCGTTCTCGGCCGGGTCAGACCGTAGGGCACGGCGTCACGTCCCCGCGCGCGTCGTCCACAGCCCGCGGGAACCGTCCGCCCCTCGCACGACCGCACCGCGACAGCCGGGCACGGCGACGGGACAATCGCGTCATGCCGGGACCGCGGACGACGTTCGAGGACGACTTCGACGGGCACGACCTCGACAGGACCGTCTGGACGCCGCACTACCTGCCGGCGTGGAGCTCGCGCGAGCAGAGCGCGGCGACGTACGCGGTGCGGGACTCGTGCCTGCACCTGAGGATCCCGCCCGGCCAGCCGCTCTGGTGCGCGGGCGACCACCAGCCGCCGCTGCGGGTGTCGGCCGTGCAGTCCGCGAACCGCTCGGGCCCCGTCGGCAGCACCGACGGCCAGCAGCCGTACCGCGAGGGCCTGGTCGTGCGAGAGGCGCAGACGGAGCTGCTCGGGTGGACGCCCGGGCCCGGGTACGTCGAGATGCGGGCGCGGGCGGTGCTGTCGCCGCGGTCGATGGTGTCGCTCTGGATGGTCGGGCTCGAGGACGTGCCCGAGCGGTGCGCGGAGATCTGCGTCATGGAGGTGTTCGGCGACGCGGTCGTGCCGGGCGAGTCGGCGGCGGTCGGCATGGGGCTGCACGCGTTCCGCGACCCGGCGGTGCGGGAGGACTTCGAGACGCCGCGACTGCCGATCGACGTCGCCCGCCCGCACACGTACGCGGTCCGCTGGACGCCGGAGCACGCGACCTTCAGCGTCGACGGTGCCGTCGTGCGACGGGCCGTGCGCCCGCCGGCCTACCCGCTGCAGCTCATGCTCGCGGTGTTCGACTTCCCCGACCGCGCGACGCCCGGCGACGACGTCGTGCCCGAGCTCGTGGTCGACCACGTGCGCGGGTGGTCGGGGTGACGCCCGACCACCCGCGCACGGCCGGCGTCAGGACCGGATGAACTCCAGGATGTCCGCGTTGATGACGTCGGCGTGCGTCGTCGGCATGCCGTGCGGGAAGCCCTCGTAGGTCTTGAGCGTGCCGTTCTGCACGAGCTCGGCGCTGAGCGGCCCGGAGTTGGCGTAGGGCACGATCTGGTCGTCGTCGCCGTGCTGCACGAGGACGGGCACGGTGATGGTCTTGAGGTCGTCGGTGAAGTCGGTCTGCGAGAACGCGACGATGCCGTCGTAGTGCGCCTTCGCGCTGCCCATCATCCCCTGCCGCCACCAGTTCGCGATGACCGCCTCCGACGGCTCGGCCCCCGGCCGGTTGTACCCGTAGAACGGTCCGGACGGCAGTGCGCGGTAGAAGTCGGAGCGGTGTGCGGCGACCTCGGCCTGGAGCCCGTCGAAGACGGCCTTCGGCAGCCCGCCGGGGTTCGTGTCGGTCTGGACCATGAGCGGCGGCACGGCCGCGATGAGCACGGCCTTCGCGACGCGGCTCTCGCCGTGCCGGCCGAGGTAGCGGACCACCTCGCCGCCACCCGTCGAGTGGCCGATGTGCACCGCGTCGTGCAGGTCCAGGTGCGCGGTGAGAGCCGCGAGGTCGTCGGCGTAGTGGTCCATGTCGTGCCCGTCGGCGACCTGCGACGACCGGCCGTGGCCCCGCCGGTCGTGCGCGATGACGCGGTACCCCTCGTTCAGGAAGAACAGGAGCTGCGTGTCCCAGTCGTCGGCCGACAGCGGCCAGCCGTGGCTGAACACGATCGGCTGCCCCGAGCCCCAGTCCTTGTAGAAGATCTCGACGCCGTCGGTCGTGGTGATCGTGCCCATCCGAAGCCTCCCCCGAGCGTGTCCGGTGCGTCCGGCCAGCATCGCCGCCCGCACGGCTCCCGGGCTAGGTGCGACGTGTGAACTCCGCGCGTCGACGGCGTGTCCGCCCCGACGCGCCGGTCGCAGGTCCGCCGGGCTGCGCTGTCGCAGGCACGGCGACGCGGGTCGCGGCTGCGTATCGTCGGACCCGAGCCGGGCGACGACGCGGGCCACGCAGGTCCGTCGCGTCCACGAGCACCCCGGCGTCGCCGACGAGAGGACCCGCCCGTGACGACAGCCAGGACCGCCCTCGTGACCGGCGCCGCGCGCGGGATCGGGGCGGCGACCGCCCTCCGCCTCGCGCGCGACGGCTACCGGGTCGCGGTGCTCGACCTCTCCGGCCAGGACGCCGAGACGACGGCCGCGGCGATCCGCGAGGCGGGGGGCGAGTCGGTCGCGGTCGGCGCCGACGTGTCCGACGAGGACGCCGTCACCGCGGCCGTCGCCCAGGTCGCCGACACGCTCGGCCCGCCGACGGTGCTCGTGAACAACGCCGGGATCCTGCGGGACAACCTGCTGTTCCGGATGTCGGCCACGGACTTCGACGACGTCGTGCGCGTGCACCTGCGCGGCGCGTTCCTCGTCAGCCGCGCGGTGCAGGCGTACCAGGTGGAGGCGCGGTGGGGTCGCGTCGTGAACCTGTCGAGCACGTCGGCGCTCGGCCACCGCGGGCAGGCGAACTACGCGGCGGCCAAGGCCGGCATCCAGGGGTTCACGCGCACGCTCGCGATCGAGCTGGGTCCGTTCGGCGTCACGGTCAACGCGGTCGCACCGGGGTTCGTCGAGACCGAGATGACGCGCGCGGTCGCCGACCGGCTCGGTGTGCCGTTCGCGGAGCTGGTCGAGTCCGAGGCGAAGGCCGTCCCGGTGCGCCGGGTGGGCCGGCCCGAGGACGTCGCCGCGGCGGTCTCGTTCTTCGCCTCGCAGGAGGCGGGCTTCGTGTCGGGCCAGGTCCTCTACGTCGCGGGCGGGCCGCGCGCGTGACGACCGGCTCCGGACGCGGCCGCCCGGCGCCGACGCCGTACCCGCACCGCGCACCGTTCCCGACCCGGTGGCAGGACAACGACCAGTACGGGCACGTCAACAACGCCGTCTACTACGAGGCGATGGACACCACGATCAACGCCTGGCTGCTGCGGGCCGGACTCGACCCGCTCGGCGGCGACCGCATCGCGGTGTGCGTCGCGTCGTCGTGCGAGTTCCGCGAGCCCTCGTCGTTCCCCGACCCGTGGGAGGTCGGCCTGCGCGCGGGCGCGGTGGGCACGACGAGCGTCACGTGGGAGCTCGGCATCCTGCGCCCGGGCGCGGACGACGCGCTCGCGACGGGCCGGTTCGTGCACGTCTGGGTCGACCGCGGCACACGGCGCCCGGTCCCCGTCCCCGACGGCATCCGCGCCGCGATCGAGCGCGACCTGCTGACCTGACGGCCGGACCGCGCCGGACCTGCCTCGGCGCGACGCTCGGGCGACCGACCACGGGACCCTCGGGCCGAGCGCGGCGCCCCGCGACCACTACCGTGTGAGCGTGAACACGAGCACCGCCGCGCCCCGGGCCGTCCGCGCCCTGCCGACCGGCACCCAGCACACCCTGACCCGCGGCGACGCCGAGGCGGTGGTCGCCGCCGTCGGCGCCAGCCTGCGCACCTACACGGTCGGCGGCGTGGACGTCGTCCTGCCGTTCGCCGAGACCGAGTCGGCGCCCGCCTTCTCGGGCGCGGTTCTCGCGCCGTGGCCGAACCGCCTCACCGACGGCGAGTACACGTTCGACGGGACCGCCTACGAGGTGCCCGTCACCGAGCACGCGCGCCGCACGGCGCTGCACGGTCTCGTCGCGTACGTCGCCTTCACGGCGACAGAGCAGAGCGACGAGCGGCTCGTCCTCGAGCACACGATCGTCCCGACGCCGGGCTACCCGTGGTCGGTGCACCTGGCCGTCACCTACACGCTCGACGACGACGGCCTGCGGGTCGAGGTCACGGCGACCAACCTCGACGACACCGCGGCGCCCTACGGCGTGGGCTTCCACCCGTGGCTCTCCCCCGGCGACGCGGCCGTCGACGAGTGCACGCTGCAGGTCGACGCCGATGCGCACGTGACGGTCGACGGCCGCCTGCTGCCGACCGGGACCGAGCCGGTGAGCGGCACGTTCGACCTGCGGGCCGCGACCTCGCTGCGTGGCGTCGCGCTCGACGACGCCTGGGTCGGCATCACGCGCGACGCGGAGCGCCGGTCGTGGATCCGGCTGGGCCGCCCGGACGGTCGGACGGTCGCGATGTGGGCCGACGAGACGTTCGCCGCGTGGCAGGTCTGCACGGGCGACGGGATCCCGCGCATCGACCGCCGCGGCGTCGCCGCGGAGCCCATGACGTGCGTCGCGGACGCGTTCCGGACGGGCACCGACCTGGTCCGCCTCGAGCCGGGCGCGCGGCACCACGTGACGTGGGGTCTGCAGCTGCGCTGACAGCGGTGCACGCGAGGGCGTCCGGGCCACCGCTCGGGCGCCCTCGTCGCGTCCACGCACGAGCGGGTCCGGGGCTCCGGCGGGGGTGGCTGCGACGGATCGTGCCGAGGGTTCAGCGGGACGGACGGACCGGGCGGTCAGCGCCCGTAGTACTCGCCGTCCTCCTGGACGCCCTTCGCGTACTCCCAGTGCCACGGCTCGTACGGGCCGCTGCCGCCGCGCTTGGCCCAGGCCGGGTTCTCCCAGCCGAACGCGGGCCCGTTGTCGAGGATCCACGCCCACTTGGCACCGGACGTCTGGCTCTGGCAGAGGTCGACGGCGAGGCCCCAGCCGTGGTTGCTCTTGCCGGGTGCGGCGGCGAGGCCGCCCTTCTGCGCCTTGACCACGCGCTGCTGCGCGAGGGAGCGGTAGCCGGAGCTGAGGCACAGGTCGCCGCCGAACCGCGCGACGAACGCCTGGTTGAACTCGGCGAGCGACACGGCCGCGTCGGCGCGCAGCTGCGTGTGGCCGTCCCACAGCGTGCACAGGTCGGCGGTCCGCAGCAGGCCGTTCTCGCCCGCGGGGCGGTCCGTGCCGTCGCAGCCGGGGAGCGCCGAGCGCACCTCGGTCCGACTGCTGCCCGCGGCCTCGCGGGCGGCGAGCGCGCCGTCCGCCGACACGAGCGACGACGGCGGGAGGATCGACAGCGACGACGCGGTGAGCGCCGAGACGGTGTCCGGGAGCGACGCCTCGGCGGCGCGCGCGTCCGTGCCCGGCACGCCGACGCCCTCGAGCGCGCCCTGGCTGACCGTGGGGATGACGACGGTCACGCCGGCCAGCGCTCCCAGCACGCCGAGGCGCACCGCGAGCCGCGGCATCCGGGCCTGGTGCCGGTTCGTCGGGCGGGTGGAGTCGGTGCGGGACCGCGTGGCCGCGCGCTCGACGTCGGGAGTGCGGGCCGTGGTGGTGGTGCGGGCGGCGACCGGGGCCGGCTCGGGCTCGTCGTCGAGCGGGAGGGGCGCCATGACGGTCGTCTCGACGGCCGACCGGGCGGCGGGCGCGGCGGTGGCGGTCGCTGTGAGCGAGGACCACGACGGCGCAGGCGCGGGGCGCGGGTGCGCGGCGGTGGCACCGGGCTCGGTGGCGTGCGGTGCACGGTCGGCCGGGGCCTCGTCGCGTGCGGGCGGCCGGGGCGCGGAGCCCGCGGTCCACGAGGGGCCGAGGTTCGCGGCGGGCTGCAGAGCCGAGGCGCGGGGGCCGGAGACGGACGGCGCAGCTGCGCCGGCGCGGGCGCCGGGCGCCGGCAGCGTCGTGCGGGCGTCGGGCCTCGGGAGCGCCGTGCGGGCACCGGGCGCGGGCAGCGTCGTGCGGGCGTCGGGCCTCGGGAGCGTCGTCCGGGCGCCGGGCGTCGGCAGCGTCGTCCGGGCACCCGGGGCCGGGAGCGTCGTGCGGGGCGCGTTCGGCGGCGGCGTCGTGCGGGCCGTCGCGGCCGCGCCGTACGACGCGCGGGGGACGGGCTGCGCGGACCCGCCGTCGGGGCGCGGCTGGCTCCACGACGGGAGGGCGGGGCCGACGGGCTGCGGGGCGGACGTCACGGGCACGCCCGGGGGCGTGAGCACGGCGCTCGACGTCTGACCGGCCGCCCTGCGCTCGGCCTCACGGAGGCTGCGACGGGTCGGCCGGGGGGTCGCCTCGTTGTGCTCGGGCCCCACGACACCTCCACTCGCTCCGGTCCACGCTGGCGGACGTCCGCGGCCGGGGAGGCGTCCCTCTCGGGGCGGCTCCGGCGACCGCGGTCACGAAACCATAACGGGTCGCGGTCGCGCTTCCAAGCCCCTGGACGGGCGTCCAGGGGCCGCGCGGGACGACACGCGGTGCACATCGGGCACGTTCGCGCCACCGGACCGGCGGACGCCCAGGTCATCGCCGTGCCCGGCCGGGCCCGCGATTCCCGCGCGCCTCAGAACGTCTGACCGCGCTGCATCGCGTCGCGCACCTCGCCGACGAGCTCCTCGAGGATGTCCTCCAGGAACACGACGCCGACGGTCCGCCCGCCGTCGTCGACCCGCGCGAGGTGCGCGCCGGAACGCTGCATCGCGGCGAGCGCGTCCTCGACCTCGTCCCCCGGCGCGACGACCGCGAGCGCGCGCACCCGCCACGTCGGCACGGGCAGCTTCCGGGCGTCCGCGTCGGCGTACAGCACGTCCTTGAGGTGGAGGTAGCCCGCCGGGCTGCCGTCGTCGTCGAGGACGGGGAACCGGCTGTACCCGGTCCGTGCGACGAGGCGCTCGACCTCCTCCGGGGTGCCGCCCGGGCCGACCGTGACGAGCGCGTCGACGGGGACCATGACGTCCCCCGCCGTGCGGTCCGAGAACTCCAGGGCGCCGGTGAGCAGGCCCTGCTCGTCCTCCAGCAGCCCCTCGGCCTGCGACCGCTCGACGATCGAGTGGACCTCCTGCGCCGTGAACGCGGACGACACCTCGTCCTTCGGCTCGACGCCGACGAGCCGCAGCGCGTGGTTCGCGAGCCAGTTGAGCGCCGCGATCACGGGCCGGACCATGCGCGCGATCCAGACGAGCGGCGGCCCGAACATCAGCACGGCGCGCTCGGGCCCGGCGACCGCGAGGTTCTTCGGCACCATCTCGCCGAGCACGACGTGCAGGTAGACGACGATCGCGAGCGCGAGCACGAACGCGATGGGGTGCGTGAGGTCGCTGCTGACGCCCAGCGCGTGCAGCGGGTCCTCGATGAGGTGCGCGATCGCGGGCTCGGCGACGACGCCGAGGCTCGTCGAGCACACGGTGATGCCGAGCTGCGCGCACGCGAGCATGAGGGACACGTGCTCCATCGCCCACAGCACCGTGCGGGCGCGACGGTCGCCGGCCTCGGCGAGCGGCTCGATCTGGCTGCGGCGCGCGGAGATGATCGCGAACTCCGCGCCGACGAAGAAGGCGTTGCCGGCGAGCAGGAGCACACCGACCAGCAGGGCGACGTTGCTGCTCACGCGTCGTCCTCCTCGTCCTCGTCAGCGGCGACGGCCTGCACGCGGACGCGCTCGACGCGCCGCCCGGCCATGCGATCGACGACCAGGCGCACCCGGTCGACGACGACCTCGTCGCCCTGCTCGGGGATCCGGCCGAGCACGTACATGAGGAGGCCGCCGAGCGTCTCGTAGGGGCCGTCCTCGGGCACGCGCAGGCCCGTGACCTCCGCGAGCTCGTCGGGCCGCAGGACGCCCGCGAGCAGCCACGAGCCGTCGGCGGACTGCGCGGCGGACTGGCGGCGGCGGTCGTGCTCGTCGGCGACGTCCCCGACGAGCTCCTCGACGACGTCCTCGAGCGTGACGACGCCCGACGTGCCGCCGTACTCGTCGACGACGACGGCGAGCTGTCCGCCCTGCCGCAGCTCGACGAGCAGCGGGCCGAGGTGGACCGTCTCGGGCACACGCGGCACGTCGACCATGAGCGCGGCGGCCGGGACCTCGGCGCGCTTCTCGTACGGCACGGCGACGGCGCGGCGCAGGTGCACGAGCCCGACGACGTCGTCCGCGGAGTCGCCGATGACGAGGAACCGCGAGTGGCCGCTGGTGCGCGCGAGGGCGATCACGTCGGCGGCGGAGTCCTCGTCGCGGCGCACGAGCACGAGCCGTCCGCGGTCCGTCATCACGTCGACGGCGGTGAGCTCGGAGAACTCGACGGAGTTGATGAGCAGCGTCGCGGTCGACTCGTCGAGCGTGCCGACCTCCGCCGACCGCCGGACGAGCGCGGCGAGCTCCTGCGGCGAGCGCCCGCCGGCGAGCTCCTCGCGCGGCTCGACGCCGACACGCCGCAGGATCGCGTTCGCGCTGCCGTTGAACAGGGAGATCAGCGGCCGCAGCGTGGTGGTGAAGCCGCGCTGCAGCGGTGCGACGGTACGCGCGGTGCCGAGCGGCCGGCTGATCGCGAAGTTCTTCGGGATGAGCTCGCCGACGACCATCGAGAAGCCGTTGACGAGCACGATCGCGAGCAGGCCCGCGACCGCGCCGCCGATGACGCGGCCCAGCGGCGACGCCTCCAGCGGGCCGCCGAGCAGGCGCACGACCGCGGGCTGCGTCGTGTAGCCGAGAAGGATCGTGGTGATCGTGATGCCGACCTGGGCACCCGACAGCTCGGTCGACAGCCGTCGCAGCGCCTTCACGACGGACTGCCCGCGGCGGTCGTCGGGGGCGGTCTGCTTGTCGACGACGCCCGGGTCGAGCGTGACGAGCGAGAACTCCGCGGCGACGAACACGGCGGTGCCGAGCGTGAGGAGCACGCCGAGGCCGACGAGGAGCCACTCGGTCAGCACAGGTCACCGCCCGGGGGTGCGACGGACGGAGGGTCGACGGGCGGGCGGGAGGGGACGGGGAGGCCGGCGTCGCCGCCACCGGGCTGGTCGGCCCGCTGGGGTCGCCGGCAGCTACTTGAGCCGCTCATGGTGGCGACATCCTACGGTCCGGCCCGCCGCCGCGCCGGGTGCGCGCGGCGACCCGTCCTGCACCGGTCCGACACGTCTTCCCCCCGCCTCCCCCGCCGAGGTTCCGGGTGCGGGAGGGGTGGCTGTGCCACGCTGACCTCATGATGAACAGCAGCGGTGCGCAGCCGCCCGCGCCGTCCGGAGGTGCCGCGACGACCGTCCTCGTGGTCGAGGACGAGCCGGCGATCGCGCAGGCGATCGCGCACCGTTTCACCGCCGAGGGCTGGCGGGTCGAGGCCGCCGCCGACGGTCCGTCGGGGGTCGCCGCGGCGACGCGCGTGCGGCCCGACGTGGTCGTCCTCGACATCATGCTGCCGGGCATCGACGGGCTCGAGGTGTGCCGCCAGATCCAGGCCGAGCGCCCCGTCCCGGTCCTCATGCTCACGGCGCGCGACGACGAGACCGACATGCTCGTCGGCCTCGGCGTGGGCGCCGACGACTACATGACGAAGCCGTTCTCGATGCGCGAGCTCGTCGCCCGCACGAAGGCGCTGCTGCGCCGTCAGGAGCGCGCCGCCCGCGCCGCCGAGATCGCCGTGGCGACGACGCCGGACCCGCCGCTCGTCATCGGCGACGTGTCGATCGACCGCGCGCAGCGCCGGGTGCAGCGGGGTGACCAGGAGGTCCACCTCACGCCCACCGAGTTCGACCTGCTGGTCGCGCTCGCGGGCTCGTCGCGGACGGTGCTCACGCGTGAGCGGCTGCTCGCGGAGGTGTGGGACTGGGTCGACGCGAGCGGCACGCGGACGGTCGACTCGCACGTGAAGGCGCTGCGCCGCAAGCTCGGCGCGGACCTCATCCGCACGGTGCACGGCGTCGGCTACGCGTTCGAGCCCGCGGACGAGAGCTCGGCGACGCGGTCCGAGGGGTCGTGACGGCACCGCGTCACGTGCGCGGCGAGGGGCGGTCACGGTTGCCGGACGTCCGCCCGCTGGACCGGTTCCGCTCGATCAAGATCAAGCTCGGCGTGCTCGTCGCGGCGTCGGTCGCGCTGGCGTCGTTCATCACGTGGGTGGGGCTGTCGCAGTTCCACCTGGGCCCGAGCCGCACGCTGCCGATCGCGATCGCCCTGTCGCTCGTCGTGACGCAGCTGCTGGCGCGCGGCATGACGTCGCCGCTGCGGGAGATGACGCACGCGGCGGGCCGGATGGCCGACGGCGACTACAGCCAGCGGGTGCGCGCGACGAGCAACGACGAGGTCGGTCAGCTCGCCGAGGCGTTCAACACGATGTCCGACGACCTGGAGCAGGCGGACACGTTCCGGCGCGAGCTGGTCGCGAACGTCGCGCACGAGCTGCGCACGCCGGTGACGGCGCTCCAGGCGCAGCTGGAGAACATCGTCGACGGCGTGAGCGAGCCGGACCCGGTGACGATGCAGGCCGCGCTCGCGCAGACCGAGCGGCTCGGCCGGCTCGTGACCTACCTGCTCGACCTGTCCCGTCTGGAGGCGGGCGACGTGCCGCTGCAGATCGAGGAGGTCCGGCTCGACGACTTCCTGCACGAGGCGGCGGACGGCGCGGCGCTCGTCGGGTCGTCGAAGCGGCTGACGTTCCCGGTGCGCGTCGAGCCCGCGGACCTCACGGTGGCCGCGGACCCGGAGCGCCTGCACCAGGTCGTCGCGAACCTCCTGCACAACGCCGTGCGGCACTCCCCGCCCGACGACGAGGTGCTGCTGGTCGCGTCGCGGGTGGGGACGGACGTGCGGATCGACGTGGTCGACCACGGGCCGGGCATCGCGCCGGAGCAGCGCGCGCACGTGTTCGAGCGGTTCGTGCGCGGCAACACCCCCGCGATCACCGGGCAGGGGTCGACGGGTGGCACGGGGCTGGGTCTGGCGATCGTGCGCTGGGCCGTCGACCTGCACGGCGGCCGGATCGAGGTCGCCGACGAGGGCCCGGGCTGCACCATGCGGGTGACGCTCCCCGGGCGCCCGACGACGGCCCGGACGCGCACGCCGTGAATCGCATTGTTCTAGTCGCGCTAGAACAGTAAGGTCACGGGCATGGCCACGACGACACCACTGCCGAGCCACGACCGCGTCATCGCGGTCTCCCACCTGTCGAAGTCCTTCGGACCCGTCCGAGCGGTCGACGACCTGACCTTCGAGGTGCACCCCGGTCGCGTGACCGGCTTCCTCGGCCCGAACGGCGCCGGCAAGACGACGACGCTGCGCATGCTCCTCGGGCTCGTGCGACCCACGTCCGGCACCGCCACCATCGGCGGCCGCCCGTACCACCGCCTCCCCCGCCCGCTGCGCACCGTCGGCGCGGCCCTGGAGGCGTCGAGCTTCCATCCCGGCCGCACCGCGCTCGACCACCTCCGGACGTACGCGCCCCAGGTCGGCGTGCCGGACGCGCGCGCGAGCGAGGTCCTCGACCTCGTCGGGCTCGGCGGCGCGGCCGACCGGCGGGTCGGCGGGTTCTCCCTCGGCATGCGGCAGCGGCTCGCGCTCGCCACGACGCTCCTCGGCGACCCGCCCGTCCTGCTGCTCGACGAGCCCGCGAACGGCCTCGACCCCGAGGGCATCCGCTGGCTGCGCGTGTTCCTCCGGGCGCTCGCCGCCGAGGGGCGCACGGTCCTCGTGTCGAGCCACGTGCTGTCCGAGGTCGAGCAGACGGTCGACGACGTCGTGATCATCGCGCGCGGCCGCCTCGTGCACGCGTCCCCGCTCGACGACCTCGTCCGGCTCGCGCGACCGCAGGTCCGGGTCGTGTCCCCCGACGCGGCCGGTCTGACCACGCTGCTCGCGCGCGGCGGCTGGACCCGCGCCGGCGACCCCGACACGACCGGTCACGCCGTGGACCTCGTCGACGTCGACGCCGCGACCGTGGGTGCCGCGGCGTTCGCGGCGGGGCTCGAGCTGCACGAGCTGAGCACCCGGAACCCGGGCCTGGAAGGGCTGTTCCTCGACATGGTCGCGACGCCGGCCGCCACCAAGAACCCGGAGGTGGCGGCCTGATGGGCGCGGCACTGAGGACCGAGTACCGCAAGCTCGTCACGACCCGCCTGTGGTGGGTCCTGCTGCTCGCGATGGTCGGCTACATGGCGTTCATCGCCCCCGTCATGGCGTTCGTCGTCACGCAGGGCGGCGACATGGGCACCGTCCCGGGCGGCGAGGGCGGCGGCCCCCTGCCGGCCGACGCGATCGTCCGCACCGTCTACACGATCGCGGTCACGCTCGGCTACACGTTCCCGCTCGTCGTGGGGACCCTCGCGGTCACGACGGAGTTCCGGCACCAGACGATCACGCCGACCCTGCTGGCCGAGCCGCGCCGCAGCGTCGTGCTCGGCGCCAAGCTCCTCGCGGGCGCGGTGCTCGGCCTCGTCTTCGGCGTCGTGGGCACGGCGACCGTCGCGGGCGCCGGTGCGCTGGTCGTGTCCCTCGCGGGCCAGCCGACGTACCTCGACCTCGCGTCGACATGGCGGGTGCTGGCGCTGTCCGCGGTGGCGCTGGCCCTGTGGGCCGTCGTGGGCGTCGGGTTCGGCAGCGTCCTGACCAACCAGGTCGCGGCGATCGTCGTGATCCTCGCGTTCACGCAGTTCCTCGAGCCGCTGCTGCGGTTCGGGCTCGCCGCGACGTCATGGGGTGACGGCATCGCGCGGTTCTTCCCCGGGGCCGCGGCCGAGGCGCTGTCCGGCGGGAGCCTGTACGCCGAGATGGGGGCGACCCAGCTGCTCAGCCCCGTGCAGGGTGCGGCCGTCCTGATCGGGTACGCGCTGCTCTTCGCGGCGATCGGGCGGTTCACGACGTTCCGCCGCGATATCACCTGACGGACCGGGCCCGTCTCGCATGCTGTCGGCCGCGGGCCAAGCCATGACCTCCGGAGGTCTCGGAGCGACCTCGGCTTGAGCCCGCGCCGACGGCGGCGTTGCCCGCCGTTGACCCTGGTGTGCCGACCAGGTGAAGACGGTCGGCAGATCGTCCGACGTGCCGCTCCCCCGCCGGGCTGACTCCCCGACAGGCCGTAATGTTGTCATCAACAGATCCGGCGACGACGCGGTCACGAACCGCAGCGGAAGTGGGCGATCCCAGCGTGACCCAGAAGGCGGAGCCTGACTCGACCCGTGCCGACTTCGGCGCGAACGAGTGGCTCGTGGACGAGCTGTACGAGCAGTTCAAGCAGGACCGGAACGCGGTGGACCCCGCGTGGTGGGACTTCTTCGAGGGCTACAAGCCCGGCGAGGCCGAGGCCCCGAGCGGGTCCAACGGGTCGCCGGCCCCGGCGGACGCGCCGCCGGCTCCCGCCCCGCAGCCGTCCCAGCCGTCCCCGGCCCCCGCCGGCGCTCCCGCGGCGAGCACCCCCGCGGCGCCCGCGCCGGCGCCGACGGCCGAGCCTCCCGCCATCACGTCGCCCATCGCGACCGCCCAGCCGGCCACCGCCCCCTACGCGCAGGTCGCGCAGCGCCCGACGCGCATCGAGGCCGCCGAGTCCGGCGACGACGTGCAGAAGCTCCGCGGCCCCGCCGCGCGCGTCGTCACCAACATGGCGGCGTCGCTCGAGGTCCCGACCGCGACGTCGGTCCGCGCGGTGCCGGCCAAGCTCATGGTCGACAACCGCATCGTCATCAACAACCACCTGGCCCGCGGTCGCGGCGGCAAGGTGTCGTTCACGCACCTCATCGGCTACGCCCTCGTCGAGGCCCTCGCCGACATGCCCGCGATGAACGCGGCGTACACGCTCGTCGACGGCAAGCCCGGCGTCCTGCAGCCCGCGCACGTCGCGCTCGGCATCGCGATCGACCTCGCGAAGCCCGACGGCACCCGCCAGCTCCTCGTGCCGTCGATCAAGAAGGCCGACACGCTCGACTTCGCGCAGTTCTGGACGGCCTACGAGGACGTCGTGCGCCGGGCGCGCGGCAACAAGCTCACGGTCGACGACTTCGCCGGCACGACGATCTCGCTCACCAACCCGGGCACGATCGGCACGGTCCACTCGGTCCCGCGCCTCATGCAGGGCCAGGGCACGATCGTCGGCGTCGGCGCGATGGACTACCCCGCCGAGTTCGCGGGCACGTCCGAGGACCGCCTCAACGCGATGGGCGTCTCGAAGGTCCTCACGCTCACGAGCACGTACGACCACCGCATCATCCAGGGCGCGCAGTCCGGCGACTTCCTGCGCATCCTCGGCCTCAAGCTGCTCGGCGAGGACGGCTTCTACGACCGCGTGTTCGCGGCGCTGCGCGTCCCCTACGAGCCGGTGCGCTGGGTCCGCGACACGTCGAACGACCCCGACGACGAGGCGATGAAGCCCGCCCGCATCGGCGAGCTCATCCACGCGTACCGCTCGCGCGGGCACCTCATGGCGGACACCGACCCGCTCGCCTACCGCCAGCGCAAGCACCCCGACCTCGACGTGCAGAACCACGGCCTCACGCTGTGGGACCTCGACCGCACGTTCCCGACGGGCGGGTTCACCGGCAAGCCGCGTGCGCGCCTGCGCGACGTGCTCGGCCTGCTCCGCGACTCGTACTGCCGGTCCATCGGCGTCGAGTACATGCACCTGCAGGACCCGCGCCAGCGCCGCTGGCTCCAGGAGCGCCTGGAGTCCGGCTACGCCCGCACGCCGCGCGAGGACCAGCTGCGCATCCTGCGCCGCCTCAACGCCGCCGAGGCGTTCGAGACGTTCCTGCAGACGAAGTACGTCGGCCAGAAGCGCTTCTCGCTCGAGGGCGGCGAGTCCGTGATCGCGCTGCTCGACGCGATCCTGTCGCGTGCCGCGGACAGCGGCCTCGACGAGGTCGGCATCGGCATGGCGCACCGCGGGCGGCTCAACGTGCTCGCGAACATCGCCGGCAAGTCGTACGCGCAGATCTTCAGCGAGTTCGAGGGCAACCAGGACCCGAAGTCGGTCCAGGGCTCGGGCGACGTCAAGTACCACCTCGGCACCGAGGGCACGTTCACCGCCGAGTCCGGCGCGACGACGCAGGTGTACCTCGCGGCGAACCCGTCGCACCTGGAGGCCGTCGACCCGGTGCTCGAGGGCATCGTGCGCGCCAAGCAGGACCGGATCGACCTCGGCGGCGACGGGTTCTCCGTGCTGCCGATCCTCGTGCACGGCGACGCGGCCTTCGCGGGCCAGGGCGTCGTGTTCGAGACGCTCAACCTCGCGCAGCTGCGCGGGTACCGGACGGGCGGCACGATCCACGTCATCATCAACAACCAGGTCGGCTTCACCACCGGCCCGTCGTCGTCGCGCTCGTCGCAGTACGCGACCGACGTGGTCAAGGGCCTGCAGGTGCCGGTGTTCCACGTCAACGGGGACGACCCCGAGGCGTGCGTGCGCGTCGCCGAGCTCGCGTTCGAGTACCGCGAGCAGTTCGACCGCGACGTCGTGATCGACATGCTGTGCTACCGCCGCCGCGGCCACAACGAGGGCGACGACCCGTCGATGACGCAGCCGCTCATGTACAACCTCATCGAGGCGAAGCGCTCGGTCCGCAAGATCTACACCGAGACGCTCGTCGCGCGCGGCGACATCTCCCTGACCGAGGCCGAGCAGGCGCTGCAGGACTACCAGCAGCAGCTCGAGCGCGTGTTCGCGGAGACCCGTGAGGACGGCTGGACGCCGCCGCCGGCCGAGGCCGAGGCCGTCGCCGGCCTGGAGCGCCCCGAGTCGCAGCTCGAGGACGCCGGCATCATGGTCGGCTGGAAGACCGCGGTCGACAAGGGCACGCTCGAGCGCATCGGCAAGGCGCACGTGCGTCCGCCGGAGGGCTTCACGGTCCACCCGAAGCTGCAGCAGCTCCTCGCCAAGCGCGAGCAGATGTCGCGCGACGGCGGCATCGACTGGGGCTTCGGCGAGCTCCTCGCGTTCGGCTCGCTCCTCATCGAGGGCACTCCCGTGCGTCTCGCCGGGCAGGACTCGCGACGCGGGACGTTCGTGCAGCGGCACGCGGTGTTCCACGACCGCGAGACCGGCGCCGAGTGGACGCCGCTGCTGTACCTGTCGGCCGACCAGGCGAAGTTCTGGGTCTACGACTCGTCGCTCTCGGAGTACGCGGCCCTGGGGTTCGAGTACGGCTACTCCGTCGAGCGCCCCGACGCGCTCGTGCTGTGGGAGGCGCAGTTCGGCGACTTCGTCAACGGCGCGCAGACCGTCATCGACGAGTTCATCTCCTCCGCCGAGCAGAAGTGGGGCCAGCGCTCGTCCGTCGTGCTGCTGCTCCCCCACGGCTACGAGGGCCAGGGGCCGGACCACTCGTCGGCGCGCATCGAGCGGTTCCTCCAGCTCGCCGCGGAGGACAACATGGTCATCGCGCAGCCGTCGACGCCCGCGTCGCACTTCCACCTGCTGCGGCGGCAGGCGTACCACCGGCCGCGCAAGCCGCTCGTGGTGTTCACGCCGAAGTCGATGCTGCGCCTCAAGGCGGCGTCGTCGGCAGTCGAGGACTTCACGACCGGCACCTTCCGCCCGGTGATCGGCGACGACCTCGCCGCCGCCAAGGCCGGCCAGGTGAACCGCGTCGTCCTGTGCTCCGGCAAGGTCTACTGGGACCTGCTCGCCGAGCGCGTCAAGATCGGCGACGAGCACACCGCGATCGTGCGGTTCGAGCAGCTGTACCCGCTCGACGAGGAGTCGATCCGCGAGGCGCTCGCGCCCTACGGCGACGCCGAGCTCGTGTGGGTGCAGGACGAGCCCCGCAACCAGGGTCCGTGGACGTACCTGTCGACGCACCTGCCGCAGCTGATCGGCCGCGAGCTGCAGGTCGTGTCCCGCCCCGAGTCGGCGTCGCCGGCCGCCGGGTCCGCCAAGCAGCACCAGGCGCAGCAGGCGCGGCTCCTCGAGCAGGCGTACGCGCGCTGACGCCCGACGCGAACCCCTCGGCCCTCCTCGTGAGGTGCCGGGGGGTTCGTCGTCTCTCGGGCCCGCTCAGGGCGTCGTGACGGACTCGGGTTCGCCTGCGGGGCCGAGCTTCCCGAGGCGGAGCCGCGCGAGGTCGTAGCCACCGGCCGCGGCGATGCCCGCGAGGCCGGCGGCCAGCAGCACGCGCAGGACGACGTCGTCCTCGACGACGAGCGCCGCACCGGCGAGGAGCGCGTAGCCCACGGCCAGGGCCACGCGTCCACGCGGCGACTTCTGCGCCTTCATGCCGGCGAGCACGAGCGCGAGGGCCGCGTAGGGGTACCAGGAGAGATCCATGGGCCTTCCCGTCGATGGACGGCATCGGTGCGTCGATGACGCGTGTCCCGACCGTGCCGGCGCGCCGAGCATGCCAGGTCGCCGCGTGCGCCGTGGGCCGTTCGGCCGTGCCGTCGCCGGGACGGGACGGGCGGCGGGGTGTCAGCCGACGGGGACGTCGACGGCGAACGTCCGGCGGTACGCCTGCGGGCTCGTGCCGAGAGTGCGGGCGAAGTGGTGCCGCAGGACGGCGGCGGTGCCGAAGCCGCACAGACGGGCGATCTCCTCGACGGTCGCGTCGGAGCGCTCGAGCATCTCCTGCGCGCGCACGAGCCGCTGGCGCGTGATCCACGCGGCGGGCGTCGTGCCGGTCTCGGACTTGAACCGCCGTGCGAAGGTGCGCTCGGAGACGAACGCGCGCGCGGCGAGGTCGGGGACGGTGAGCTCCTGGTCGAGGTTCTCGACCATCCACGCGAGCAGCGGGGCGAGCGTGTCGGCGTCGCACGGGAGCGGCGTGTCGACGTACTGCGCCTGACCGCCGTCGCGGTGGGGCGGCACGACCATGCGGCGGGCGACGGCCGAGGCCATCGCGGCACCGAGCTCGCGCCGGACCAGGTGGAGGGCCGCGTCGATGCCCGCGGCGGTGCCCGCGCTCGTGATGACGCGGTCGTCGTCGACGTAGAGCACGGCCGGGTCGATCACGGCGGCCGGGAAGCGGCGCGCGAGCTCGGTCGTGTACATCCAGTGCGTCGTGCAGCGGCGGCCGTCGAGCAGACCCGCCTCGCCGAGGGCGAAGGCACCGCTGCAGATGCTCATGACCCAGGCGCCGCGGGCGTGCGCCCGGCGCAGGGTGTCGAGGACGGCGTCGGGGACGCGCGTGGGCTCGCCGTAGGCGGTCATGACGACGAGGTCGACGTCCTCGGCGGCCTCGAGGCCGTGCTCGACGAGCAGCGAGAAGCCGGCCTTCGTCGTGACGGGTCCGGGCTCCGGGGCGCACACCGCGAAGTCGAAGCGGGGCCCGCCCGTGTCGGTGCGGTCGATCCCGAACACCTCGCACGTGACGCCGAGCTCGAAGGGCGCGGTGTTCGGCAGGACGATCGCGGCGACGGAGCGGAGCATGCCGTCAGTATCGCCGCACCAGTGGCAGAAACTCAACGGTCAGCGTCGGTTCTGCCACTCGTGGCGCTTGATCGATGGTCGCAGACTTTCTGCCATGACCACTTTCTGGATCCTCGTCGCACTCGCCGCCGCGGCCTGGTGGGTCGCCCGCCTCGTCACGACCCTCCGCGGCGACGGTCTCGGCACCACGCCGCCCCCGTCGTCCCACGCCGACTGGACCGACGCCACGTCGGACCTGCCCTCCGAGCCGTTCCGCGTCGCCGGCTGAGCGCGGGGCGCCACCCGCGTCCGCACCGCACCACGGTCGGGCGACAGGCCCACCGATGAGCCGCGTCCCGCGCCCCCGCCCTGCGACACTGGTCCGCAGGACGGTGCCGCGGGCACCGCACGACGGCGAAGGTGAGGGCAGGGTGGGCGAGCTGCGGCTGGCCGTGGTCGGCGACGAGCTGGCCGCCGGCGTCGGCGACCCGAAGGGACTCGGGTGGGTCGGACGCGTCGTCGCCCGCACCCCCACGCCGGACCCGCTGACCGCCCTCACGCTCGCCGTCCCCGGGGAGACGACGTCCGGGCTCGGCGCCCGGTGGGAGGACGAGGTGGGCCGTCGCCTCTCCGCCGACGCCGACAACCGCCTCGTGGTGGCTCTCGGCCGCGCCGACGTCGACGCGAACCTGTCGCTCGCGCGCAGCCGCCTCAACCTCGCCAACATCCTCGACGTCGCCGAGCAGCGCCGGATCCCCGCGTTCGTCGTCGGCCCTCCCCCCGGCTCGACCGCGGACTCCGAGAAGCTCGCCGACCTGTCGGCCGCGTTCGCCGACGTCGCGACGCGCCGACGCGTCCCCTACGTCGACACGTTCACGCCGCTGGCCGCGCACGACCAGTGGCTCGGCGACCTCGCCGCCGGCAACGGGCTCCTGCCGGGCCAGGCGGGCTACGGCCTCATCGCGTGGCTGGTCCTGCACACCGGCTGGCACGCCTGGCTGGGCCTGCCGGACGACGCCGCCTGACCTGCCCGCGCGCACGGACGCACGACGACGCCCGCACCCTCCCGTCGGGTGCGGGCGTCGTCCCGCCTCAGCGCAGGGTCTGGCGGACGGCGGCGAGCGCCGTGTCGAGCACGGTCCGCAGCGTGTCGACCGTGAGCTGCTCGACCTTGCCCTGCGCGTCGGCGCGGCGCAGGTCGGCGCGCAGCTCGTCGCGGAACCGGCCGAGCATCGCCTCGGCGTCGGTGCGCCGGACGTGCGAGGCGGCGTGCTCGTCGGTCGGGGCGGGCGGCTGGTGCTGGACGGCGGTGGCGCGCGCCTGCTGCGCGGCCGCGGCGAGGTCGGCACGGAGGCCGCGCATCTCGCCACGCACGTCGGCGCGGACGGACGCGGCGCGGTCACGCACGGTCTCGGCGATGCCCTCCTCCAGGTCGGCCAGGTCGGCCTCGCGGGCGGCGAGCTCGGCGCGGCCGGCGTCGGTGAGCGAGTACGTGCTCTTGCGCTCCTCGTCGACCCGGACGACGAGCCCCTCCTCCTCCAGCCGGGCGAGGCGCGGGTAGATCGTGCCGGCGCTCGGACGGTAGGTGCCGCCGAACCGGTCGGACAGCGCGGTGATGAGCTCGTAGCCGTGCTTGGGGCCGGACTCCAGCAGGGACAGCAGGTAGAGCCGCAGCTGCCCGTGCGCGAACACCGGTGCCATCATCGTGCGGCTCCGCGCAGCACCGTGATGTGGCCCGACACCGAGTTGGCCTGGACGAAGCACGCGCCGTCGCCCGTGCGCAGGTCGATCTTGCGCTGGCCCGGCATCGAGCCCTTGTACTCCTCGTCGTCGACGACCAGGCGGCCGGACACGGACTGCGCGCGCACCTGCACCCCCTTGCCGTAGGGCAGCCGCACGGTCACGTCGCCCGACACGGTCGACGCGGTGAGCGACGACGTCCCGGACGTGACGTCGAGCGTGAGCGCACCGGACACGGTGTTGGCCTGGACGAGGGTCAGCTCGCCCGACGCCGCGAGCTCGCCGGACACGGAGTTGAGCTTGAGGTCCCCCGCGTGGTCGCGGACGACGACCTCGCCGGAGACGGTGTTCGCCGACAGCCGCCCGCGGGTGCCGTCGACGACGAGCGACCCGGAGACCGTCGACACCGACGAGTCGGACACGGTGCCGGCGAGCAGCCCCTCGGCGCTCACGGTGCCGACCTTCGCGTAGACCTCGCGCGGGACGGCGATGTGCACGTCGGCACGGTCCTTGTCGCGGAAGTTGCGGACCTTCTCGAGCCAGCCCTCCCACCCGGTGAGGGTGAACGAGTAGCCGACACGGAGCTCGCCGTCGACGAGCGTGATCTCCAGCGGGCGGCCCTCGACGTCGTGCACCTCGATGCGCGCGCCGGGCTCGTCGCGGGCGACGACGTCGACGCGACCGCCGACGAGCTGGACGCGCAGGGCGGCGACCTGCTCGACCTCGATGATCTGGGGGTGGGCGACGACCCACGTCTCGGTGGCCATGCTCTGCTCCTCTTCGCGATATATCTCGTCTCGCAGAACACGTTATATCGCGTCTGTCGCGACGTGCAAGCCCCGGGGACGACGAAGGCGCGCGCCCGCCGGTCGGCCGGGCGCGCGCCTTCGTCGGGGCACGCAGGTGGTGGAGGGCTCAGGACACGAGGCCCGCCTGCCGCAGCTCCACCGTGAGGTCGTGCGGGTTCGTCGAGGTCGCCATGGCCTCCTCGTACGTGATGACGTCGTCCCGGACCAGCTGGAACAGGTGCTGGTCGAACGTCTGCATCTTGTAGAAGTCGCCCTCCTTGATGAGGTCGATCAGCGGCGGGCCGCTCATCGGGTCGAGGATCACCTCGGCCGTGCGGCCGGTGTTGACCATGACCTCGACGGCCGCGCGCCGGCCCGTGCCGTCCGCACGCCTGACCAGACGCTGCGACACGATGCCGCGCAGCGCCTGCGCGAGCGCGACGCGCACCTGCTTCTGCTCGTGCGGCGGGAAGAAGTCGACGACGCGGTTGATGGACTCCGCCGCGTCGATCGTGTGCAGCGTCGAGAGCACCAGGTGGCCCGTCTCCGCGGCGGACAGCGCCGCGCGGACCGTCTCGACGTCACGCATCTCGCCGACGAGGATCACGTCCGGGTCCTGCCGCATCGCGGCACGCAGCGCGACCGTGAAGTCGGCCGTGTCCTGGCGGACCTCGCGCTGCGAGACGATCGCCTTCTTGTCGTGGTGCAGGATCTCGATCGGGTCCTCGATCGTGACGATGTTGACCTCGCGGTACGTGTTGATGAGGTCGACCATCGACGCGAGCGTCGTCGTCTTGCCCGACCCCGTCGGGCCGGTCACGAGCACCAGACCGCGCGGCTCGAGCGCGAGCTCCCCCACGACCTCCGGCAGCCCCAGCGTGCCGAGCGACTCCGCGCCCACGGCGACCCGCCGGAACACCAGCCCGTACGTGCCGCGCGCCTGGTAGGCGTTCACGCGGAACCGCCCCACGCCCGAGAGCGAGTACGCGAAGTCCGCCTCGTGCGTCGTGCGGAACTTCTCGACGAGGTCGTCGGGCAGGACCTCCTCGAGCATCCGCTCGGTGTCCGCCGGGCGCAGGTCCGGCACCTGGAGCTTGCGCAGCCGCCCGTCGACGCGCACGCGCGGGGCCGACCCCACCTTGCAGTGCAGGTCGGAGCCGCCCGTGCTGGCGAGGGCGTGCAGGAACGGGATGACGGACTGCGTGCTCTGGGTCACGCAGCCCTTATCGGCCGGATTGCCCACCGACTTGAGCGGGCGTCAGGGGTCCTCGTCCGATGTGGGACGATGGAGGGCAACCAGCACAGACGTCGAGGAGACGATCCATGAGCAAGCGCGGCCGCAAGCGTCGTTCCCGAGCGGGCAACGGCGCCAACCACGGCAAGCGTCCCAACGCCTGAGCACAGGCCGGGACACTCCCGCACGCACGAAGGCCCGGACCCCCACGCGGGGACCGGGCCTTCGGCACGTCAGGGCTGCGACGAGCGCAGCTGCACCGTCAGCTGCTCGTGGATGCGCACCCGCAGCGTGTCGGGTGCCACCTCCTGGCAGCCGCGCCGCACGAGGTGCTTCACGACGACGTCGACGTCGTACTCCTCCAGGCAGCCCTGGCACTCGGCCAGGTGCGCCCGGACCGTCTGCGCGTCGACGTCCGCGAGCTCGGCGTCCAGGTACTCCCAGAGCCGGTCCAGCGCGTCCTCGCAGTTGTTGCCGCACCCGCCGGTCATCTGCTTGACCGACTCGTCCATCTCGCTCATCGAGCACCCTCCGGCGCACTCGGTGCCGCCGCCACCAGGCCGCGCTCGCGCGCGTAGTCCGTGAGCAGCTCCCGCAGCTGCGCACGCCCCCGGTGGAGCCGGGACATCACCGTCCCGATCGGCGTCCCCATGATCTCCGCGATCTCCTTGTACGCGAACCCCTCGACGTCGGCGAGGTACACCGCGATCCGGAACTCCTCCGGGATGCGCTGCAGCGCGTCCTTCACGTCGGAGTCCGGGAGGTGGTCCAGCGCCTCCGCCTCGGCGGAACGCAGGCCGCTCGACGTGTGCGACTCCGCGCGCGCGAGCTGCCAGTCCTCGATCTCCTCCGACCGCGACTGCTGCGGCTCGCGCTGCTTCTTGCGGTAGGAGTTGATGTACGTGTTCGTCAGGATCCGGTAGAGCCACGCCTTGAGGTTCGTGCCCGGCCGGTACTGGTGGAACGCCGCGAACGCCTTGGTGAAGGTCTCCTGCACCAGGTCCTCGGCGTCCGCCGGGTTGCGCGTCATGCGCAGGGCGGCGCCGTACAGCTGGTCCAGGTAGACCAGCGCCTCGGCCTCGAACCGCTCGGTCCGGGCGCCCTCGTCCTCGGCGTCGGGTGCGCGGTGGGTGTCCTCGCTCATCGCCCACGAGCCTAGCCCCGCGGACGGGGTGGCACCGGCGGGGGCGGTGTCCGTGGACGGGACACCCGCCCAGCCGATGAGGACGCCGGGCACGACGGGGGCGGGCGCACGGGTGGGCGCCTGGACGGTCGGGCTCATGCGGTCCACAACGACACGTACGCGCGACGCATTCCCGCCGTCGCGGCACGTCGCCCTCGCGCGCACTAGCGTGGCTCGCATGACGACACCGTCGACCGGTTCGGAGTTCCTCCGGCTGCTGCGCGAGCAGATCGGGCACGAGTTCGACGCGCACCAGCAGTACGTCGCGATCGCGGTGTGGTGCGACGGCCAGGACCTGCCGCAGCTCGCGCGGCACTACTACCGGCAGGCGCTCGAGGAGCGCAACCACGCGATGATGCTGGTCCAGTACCTGCTCGACCGGGACCTCGACGTCGAGATCCCGGCCGGCAGCGCGGTCCGCAACCACTTCTCCACCGTCGTCGAGCCGATCGCCCTCGCGCTGACGCAGGAGCAGCAGGTCACCGAGCAGATCGAGGCGATCTTCCGGGCGGCCCGCACCGAGGGCGACGCGCTCGGCGAGCAGTTCCTCCTGTGGTTCCTCAAGGAGCAGGTCGAGGAGGTCGCCTCCGCCCGCACCCTGCTGACCGTCGCGACGCGTGCGGGCGACAACCTGTTCGACCTCGAGAACTTCGTCGCCCGCGAGACCATCGGCGACGGCGGCGAGTCACCCGACGCCCCGGCCGCCGCCGGCGGCGCGCTGTAAGGAGGAGCCCCCGTGCTGCTGCGCCGTATCGCCCGTCCCCTGTTCGCCACGTGGTTCGTCGTCGAGGGGCTCGACGTCGTCCGCCACCCCGCCGTGCACGCGAGCCACGCCCGCGCCGCGCTCGACACCGTCGACGCGCGCGTCCCCGCGGCCGTGCGCGGCGCCGGCGCGACCCGCGGGGTCCTCGGCCTCGAGCTCACCGAGCGCCAGCTGCGGTCCGCGGTCCAGGCGCACGGCGCCGCGCTCGCGATCGCCGGCGGGCTGCTCGCGATCGGGAAGGCGCCACGGATCGCCGCGCTCGCGCTCGCCGCGCTCACCGCGCCGCTCGTCGTCGTCAACCTCCCCGACAAGGGGCTCGACCGGGACCCCGTGGTCAAGGCCGAGCGCCGCACGCGCCTTGTCCGCGCCGTGTCGGCGCTCGGTGGTGCGCTGCTCGCCGCGGCGGACTACGAGGGCCGTCCGGGCCTGTCGTGGCGCGTCCAGCACCACCGCGCTCAGCACGCGTCCGCGGACTGAACGGTCCGTGCGCGAGGCGACCCGGGTCGGGCTACCGCTCGGCGGCCGTCCGCGGTACCCGGACCCGGGTCGGCGCACGTCGCGGGGTGCCCGGCGGGTGGGCGACGCGGCGGGCGGGCAGGTCGGGCTCGGTAGCCTGGCGCCATGACCGCCCTCGACGCGCACCCGCACCCGACCGCCGCGCTCTGGGCCGCCCCGCAGGCGGCCGGGCCGCTCGACGCGCTCGTCGAGGTGCCGGGGTCGAAGTCGCTGAGCAACCGTTACCTGGTGCTCGCGGCGCTCGCCGACGGCCCCAGCCGCCTGCGCGCCGTCCTGTCGTCGCGCGACACGCGGCTCATGGGCACCGCGCTCGAGACGCTGGGGGTCGGGGTCGAGACGGGCGCCGACTGGGTCGTCACGCCGCAGCCGCTGCGGGGCCACGTGACGATCGACTGCGGGCTCGCCGGGACGGTCATGCGGTTCCTGCCCGCGGTCGCGGCGCTCGCGGACGGCCCGGTGCACTTCAAGGGCGACCCCGAGGCGCTCGTGCGGCCCATGGGGCCGGTCATCCAGGCGCTGCGCGCGCTCGGCGTGCGCGTCGACGAGGACGGCGAGCCGGGTCACCTGCCGATCACGGTCCACGGGCACGGCGCGGTGCGGGGCGGCCAGGTGGACGTCGACGCGTCGGGGTCCAGCCAGTTCGTGTCGGGTCTGCTCCTCGCGGGCGCACGGTTCGACCAGGGGCTGACGGTCCGACACACGGGCCGCACGCTGCCGAGCCTCCCCCACATCGAGATGACCGTCGACGTGCTGCGCGCGGCGGGTGTCGAGGTCGACGACTCGCGCCCCGACATCTGGCGCGTCGAGCCGGGTCCCGTCGTCGGCCGCGACGTGCGGGTCGAGCCTGACCTCTCGAACGCCGGTGCGTTCCTCGTCGCCGCGCTCGCCGTGGGCGGGACCGTGCGCGTGCCCGGTTGGCCCGCGACCACCACGCAGCCCGGCGGGTTGCTCCCCGGCATCCTCGAGCAGATGGGGGCGACCACGCGCCTCGACGGCGACGTGCTGTCCGTGACGGGCACCGGGACGGTCCGCGGCGTCGACCTCGACCTCAAGCCCGCGGGTGAGCTGGCGCCCACCATCGCGGCGCTCGCGGTCTTCGGCGACTCCCCCACCCGGCTGCGCGGCATCGCGCACCTGCGCGGGCACGAGACCGACCGGCTCGCGGCGCTCGCGAACGAGATCACCCGGCTCGGCGGGCAGGCCGAGCAGACCGCCGACGGCCTCGTCATCACGCCGCGACCGCTCACGGGCGGCGTCTGGCGGACGTACGCGGACCACCGCATGGCGACCGCGGGCGCGCTCGTCGGGCTGCGTGTCCCTGGGGTGCAGGTCGAGGACGTCGCGACGACCGGCAAGACGCTGCCGGACTTCGTCGGGATGTGGCAGCGCATGCTCCAGGGCGCCGACGCGGGGACCCGGGCGTCCTGATGCCGACGCGCCGCTACGACGAACGGGACGTGCGCATCCGTCCCGGACGCGGGACGCGGCCGCGCACCAAGATCCGGCCCGAGCACGCGGACGCCGAGACCGCGCTGGTCACGGGCGTCGACCGCGGCCGCTACGCGGTGCTCGTCGACCCGGACGGTCCCGGCGAGCGGCGGGCCACCGCGATGAAGGCGCGCGAGCTCGGGCGCGAGCGGGTCGTGCCGGGCGACCGGGTCGACGTCGTGGGCGACACGTCGGGCGACGAGGGCTCGCTCGCCCGCATCGTGCGGATCACCGAGCGCCGGACGGTCCTGCGCCGCACGGCCGACGACACCGACCCCGTCGAGCGCGTGATCGTCGCGAACGCCGACCAGCTCGTCATCGTCACGGCGCTCGCCGATCCCGAGCCGCGCACGCGCATGATCGACCGGTGCGTCGCCGCCGCGTACGACGCGGGCATGGACGTGCTCCTCGCGCTCACGAAGGCCGACCTCGCGGACCCGTCGGAGCTGGTCGCGATGTACGCGCCGATCGGCGTGCGCGTCGTGGTCACGCGCACCGAGGGGCCGCGCGACGAGCGCGTGATCCACGGCTTCGGCGACCTGCGCTCGGCGTTGGACGGCCGCACGTCGGTCCTCGTGGGCCACTCCGGGGTCGGCAAGTCGACGCTCGTGAACGCGCTCGTCCCCGACGCGGCGCGCGCGACGGGCGCGGTCAATGACGTGACCGGCCGCGGGCGGCACACGTCGACGTCCGCCGTCGCGCTGCGGGTGCCCGGGACGGACGAGCCGACGTGGGTCATCGACACCCCCGGCGTGCGGTCGTTCGGGCTCGCGCACGTGGACCCGGCGCACCTCCTGCACGCGTTCGCGGACCTGTCCGAGGTGGCCGAGGAGTGCCCGCGCGGCTGCACGCACGCGGCCGACGCGCCCGACTGCGCGCTCGACGACTGGGTCGCGGACGCGCCGGACGACGAGACCCGCGACGCCCGGGCGGCGCGCGTCGAGTCGTTCCGCCGCCTCCTGGCGAGCCGGCTGGGCTCCGCGGAGAACGACCCGCGCGAGTCGCGCGAGACCGCACGCCCCTGACCTGGGGGGCGGCGCTACGGTGTCCGCCATGAGCCTGCGCCCCGGGTACGACGACGACCTGCGCCTCGCCCACGTGATGGCCGACCAGGTCGACTCCCTCACGATGTCGCGGTTCAAGGCCCAGGACCTGCGCGTCGAGACCAAGCCGGACCTGACGCCGGTCTCCGATGCCGACCGCGCGGCCGAGGAGCTCATCCGCGGTCAGCTCGCGCGCGCCCGGTCGCGGGACGCCGTGCAGGGCGAGGAGATGCCCGACACCGGGCACGGTCCGCGGCGCTGGGTGGTCGACCCGATCGACGGGACCAAGAACTTCGTGCGCGGCGTGCCCGTGTGGGCGACGCTCATCGCGCTCCTCGACGGCGACGAGGTGGTCGTCGGGCTCGTCAGCGCCCCGGCGCTGGGCCGCCGCTGGTGGGCCGCGCAGGGCTCGGGCGCGTGGACGGGCCGGTCGCTCGCGTCGGCGTCGCGCATGCACGTCTCCGGCGTCGACCGCCTGGAGGACGCGTCCCTCTCCTACTCGAGCCTCAGCGGCTGGGAGGAGGAGGGGCAGCTCGACGGATTCCTCGCCCTCACCCGGCGGGTGTGGCGCACGCGCGCGTACGGGGACTTCTGGAGCCACGTGCTCGTCGCCGAGGGGGCGGTCGACCTGTCGACGGAGCCCGAGCTCAAGCTGCACGACATGGCGGCGCTCGTCCCGATCGTCACGGAGGCGGGCGGGCGGTTCACGTCGGTGCGTGGAGTGCCGGGGCCGTTCGGCGGGTCCGCGCTCGTGAGCAACGGGCTCCTGCACGACCAGGCGCTGGAGCTGCTCGACCCACTGCCCTGAGTCGCCGTCACGCGCTCGTGACGCCGCGGCGCGCCCGGCGCGCCGGACAGCGCAGACCGGACATCTCGGACTCCGTTACCGTGCCTCCGCCGCACCTGCGGTGGACGACGACGGACGGGAGGCCACATGAGGATCGGGCATCGACGGGCGGCGGCGGTAGCGGTGCTGGTGCTACCGCTCGCGGCGTGTGCACCCGGGAACGCGGCACCGTCCGGGGGTGGACCGGTCGTCGAGGCATCCGTACCCGGGACGCAGGCCGAGCCGAGCGCGGACCCGACCGCCCACCTCGAAGCGCTCCTCCCGGAGGTGCACGACCTCCCGACCGGCGGCTGGCGGCTCGAGCCGTCGACCGACGACACGGATGACGAGGTCTCGAGCGACCAGCAGAGCCTCGGCCCGTGCTTCCTCGAGCTGCAGGACGTCCTGCCCGAGCTGGAGGTGTCCCCGACCGCCGGCCGCCAGTTCACGCGCGAGGCGACGGACTCCCTGCTCGTCGTCGGCGTGATCGACACGGACGACCCGCCGGGCGTCCTCGCCCGGGTCGAGTCCGCGATGGCACCGTGCTCCGGACCTCAGACCGGGACGAGCAGCGGGCAGCAGACGACGGTCGAGTCGGAGCCGGCGGACCTCCCGGGCCTGCCCGACGACACGCTGTGCCGTCACTACGCGATGTCGGTGGGCTACCGGTCGATGTCCGGCCACCTCTGCTTCGGCGCGGTGGACGACCTGCTCGTGACGCAGATGACGATCTCGACCTACGCGTTCCAGGAGGTCCCCGGTGACGAGGTGGTCGGTCTGCTGACGACCGCCCTCGAGAAGGCGCGGGGCTAGCGCCCGTCGAGGTACGAGCCACCGCGCCGGGCAGGTGAGGTCCGGCGACACGTCGTACCGTCGGTCCCGGGGAGCGACTGCGGCCCGGCCCGTGGCCGGGCCGCGGAGCAGGAGGTGCCGGGTGGACGAGCGGGCACGGCGGGCGGCGTCGTTCGAGCACGGCGTCGCCGCCTACCAGACGGCGCGGCCGGGCTACCCCGACGACGTGGTCCGCTGGTGCGTGCCGCACGACGCGTGCGACGTGCTCGACCTGGCCGCCGGCACGGGCAAGCTCACCGCGCGGCTCGTCGCGTTCGGGTACGACGTCGTCGCCGTCGAGCCGTCGGACGCGATGCGCGCCGAGCTCGAGAGGACCGTGCCCGACGCGGACGCCCGCCCCGGCACCGCCGAGGCCACCGGCCTGCCCGACGCGTGCGTCGATGCCGTGACGGTCGCGCAGGCGTGGCACTGGTTCGACGAGCGCGCCGCCGCGGCCGAGGTCGAGCGCGTCCTGCGTCCGGGCGGCCGGGTCGCGGTCGTGTGGAACGTGCGCGACGCGCGCACCGACTGGGTCGCCCGCTGGACGGAGATCGTGCACACCGGCGACCCGCTCGACACGAGTGCGCGCGAGCCCGACCTCGGGCCCGCGTTCACGCCGCCCGAGCACCGCGAGACGTCCTGGTCGTCGCGCATGCGCACCGCCGACCTGCGGGTGCTCGCCGCGAGCCGCAGCCACCTCCTGACGCTGCCCGCCGACGAGCGGGACGTGCTGCTCGACCGTGTCGATGACCTCGTCGCGCACCACCCCGACCTGCGCGGCCGCGAGGAGGTCGACGTGCCGTACGTGACGCGCGCCTGGCGCGCGACCCTGCGCTGACGCCGCACCGGCGGGTCGGCGTCGGGACGGTGTTGTGTCCGAGCGACCCCCGCCGGGTCGCCGGTGGGGGTCGCTCGGGCGTCGGGCTCAGGTGCCGGCTCTGATGCTGTCGACGACCTCGGTCAGGCCGTCGCGCGCGAGGACCAGCATCGCGTGCCGGTCGGCGGCGACCTCGGTCTGCCGGGCGACGGCGAGGGCCGCGTCGACGAGGTGCAGCAGCGCGTACTGCTCGACGGCGGCCGGTGTCGGCGGACCCGGCTCCGCCTCCATGTACGCCAGGGCCCGGCCGGCGAGCGCGGCGGCGTCGGCGAGGTGGTCGTGGAACGTCATGGGCGCCTCCCTCCCCGTCAGCCGGGCACGTCGGCGACGCGAGCCGCGGTCACCGGTGCCCGCTGCGGCGTCGGCTCGGCCGTGCGGCCCGTCGCGACGGCGACGACGAAGAGCGCGAGCAGGAACACCGCGAGGACCAGTGCGGCCCAGCCGATGACCGGGGCCATCACGGCCGTCAGGGTGAGAGCGGTCAGCAGGGTGAACATGAGGGCTCCCTTCGGGGCTCGGTGCGGTCAGGCGCTCAGGGCGGGCACACGGGCGTCGACGGCTGCGACGGTCGCGCCGGACGAGCACGGGGCGGGCTGCGGCACGGTGGCCTCCCTCCGCATGCTGCGGGCGGGGGTCAGGTCGACACGCCGTCGAGGATCGCTTGGCGCCTTCTTTACCTGGTCTTTATTATGCCATACCCCGCACGCGGGTCCCGGCTCGGACGACCCTGCCGGCGGTGGGACGTCAGAGGCCGAGCAGCGCGGGCAGGTCCGCCAGGGAGCGGATGGTGCGGACGTCGGCCGCGGTGATCTGCTCGTCCGAGATCGGGTGCCGCCGACCGCCGGGCCGGTCCAGCCACACGCCCACGAGCCCGGCCTCCCGAGCAGCGGCCGCGTCGACGTCGAGCTCGTCGCCCACGTAGGCCGTGCGGGCCGGGTCGGTGCCGAGCAGCCGGCACGCCTCCACGAACACGCGCGGGTCCGGCTTGCCGAAGCCGAGGGTGTCGACGCCGACGAGCATCGGCACCCGGTCGACGAGACCCACGCGCTCGAGCTTGGACGTCTGGTAGGCGACCGACGCGTTCGAGAGCGCACCGACGGCGACGCCCGCGGCGAGCAGCGCGTCCACGACCGCCTCGGCGTCGGCGTGCGCGGACCAGGCGCTGCTGAACCCGTCCTGGAAGACCGCGTCCCAGCGCGCGAAGCCGTCCTCGTCGAGCGTCCGGCCGCCGAACCGCGCGTGCAGCTCGTTGGCACGCGCCATGCGCTGCTCCTCGTAGCCGGCCGCGCCGCGCGTGTAGCGCGCGTAGTGCCCGTTGACGTCCGCGCGCCACATCGTGAGGAGCTCGTGGTGGCGCTCGGGGGGCACGTCGGGCAGGTAGTGGCGCGCGATCGCGGCGAGCGCCGACCCGAACGCGCCGCGCGTGTCGACCAGCGTGTCGTCGATGTCGAACAGCACGCCGTCGACGAGGGCGCCGCCCACCGCGGGCGTCACAGCGTCGCGCGCAGCCGGTCGATCCGCGCGAGGGTCGCGTCGCGTCCCAGGATCTCCATGGACTCGAACAGCGGCGGCGACACGCGACGGCCCGACAGCGCGACGCGCAGCGGCGTGAACGCGAACCGCGGCTTGATGCCGAGTCCGCCCTCGTCGACGAGCGCGGCCTGGAGGACCTCCTGCGTCGCGGCCGTCGTGAAGCCGTCGGCGGGCAGCGCCTCGAGCGCGGCGCGGGACGCGTCGAGCACGGTCGCGGCGTCGTCACGCAGGGCGCCGCGCGCGTCCTCGGCGACCTCGAGCGCGTCGTCGGCGACGAACAGGAACCCGAGCATCCCGACGGCCTCGCCGAGCAGCGTGACGCGCGTCTGGATGAGCGGCGCACCCGCGTCGAGCAGCGCGCGGTGCTCGGCCGACAGGTCGGCGTACGAGTCGGCGGGGACGAGCCCGCCCGCGTGCAGGTACGGCACGAGCCGGTCGCGGAAGTCGTCGGGCGCGAGCAGGCGCACGTGCTCGGCGTTGATCGCCTCGGCCTTCTTCAGGTCGAAGCGCGCGGGGTTCGGGTTGACGTCGGCGACGTCGAACGCGTGCGCGAGCTCGTCGAGCGTGAACACGTCCCGGTCGGGCGCGATGCCCCAGCCGAGCAGCGCGAGGTAGTTGAGCAGGCCCTCGGGCGTGAAGCCGCGCTCACGGTGCAGGAAGAGGTTCGACTCGGGGTCACGCTTCGACAGCTTCCGGTTGCCCTCGCCCATGACGTACGGGAGGTGGCCGAACTGCGGCACGACGGACGCGACACCGAGCTCGACGAGCGCGCGGTACAGCACGACCTGGCGCGGCGTCGACGACAGCAGGTCCTCGCCGCGCAGCACGTGCGTGATGCCCATGAACGCGTCGTCGACCGGGTTGACGAGCGTGTACAGCGGGTGGCCGTTGGCGCGCACGATGACGTAGTCCGGCACCGAGCCGGCCTTGAACGTGATCTCGCCGCGCACGAGGTCCGTGAAGGTGACGTCCTCGTCGGGCATCCGCACGCGCAGCACGGGCGAGCGGCCCTCGGCCCGGTACGCCGCCTTCTGCTCGTCGGTCAGGTCGCGGTCGAACCCGTCGTACCCGAGCTTCGGGTCGCGGCCGGCCGCGCGGTGCCGGGCCTCGATCTCCTCCGGCGTCGAGAACGACTCGTACGCGTACCCGCCCTCGACGAGCCGGCGCACGACGTCGTCGTACAGGTCGTACCGCTGCGACTGCCGGTAGGGCGCGTGCGGGCCGCCGACCTCGACGCCCTCGTCCCAGTCCAGCCCGAGCCAGCGCAGCGCGTCGAGCAGCTGCTGGTAGCTCTCCTCCGAGTCCCGCTCCGCGTCCGTGTCCTCGATCCGGAACACGAACGTCCCGCCCGTCTTCCGGGCGTACGCCCAGTTGAACAGCGCGGTACGGATGAGACCGACGTGCGGGGTGCCGGTCGGCGACGGGCAGAAGCGGACGCGCACGGCGGAGCCGGCAGAGGCGGGGGTGGTCACGGGTACAGGGTAGTTGCGGCGGCGGAGGGCTTGCGTGCGCGCGTGGTGCGTGCTGCTCTTCGAGGAGACGGTGTGCGTCGACTTCCCGGGGGGCGGAGATGCGTCAGCACGAGAACAGCACCCAGGCGGACATGGACCGCGCGCGCTCGGTCGCCCGGAGGGCGCCGTCGGCGGTCGACGCCCCCCTGCTGAGCCTGCAGCGCTCGGCCGGCAACCGCGCCGTCGCGGGTGCGGTCGCGGTGCAGCGGGCGAACCTGCTCGACCTGCCCGACGACGTCCTGCGGATCATCGCCGAGCAGACGTCGCGCGGGCCCGGTGGCGCCGGCGCACTCGCTCGGGCGAACCGGCGTACCTACCGCGCCGTCGGCGGGCGAGGTCCGGCCGCGAGCGTCTACCCGCTCCCGCCCACCCCCGACGGAAGGCAGCCCCCCGGCGTCGGGGAGCGCCGTCACCAGCGGATCATGGCGCTGCTCCGCGAGCGCGTGCCCCGGCTCAAGCGCATGGTCGACGACCCCGTGGGTGTCCCCTCCCCGGAGGCCCTCGGGCGGTGGCGGGCGCTGCACCGCCAGCTGCAGCTCGTCGTCGGGCTCCGGCTGAGGGCCGACCTCCGGCCCGAGGAAGCCCTGGAGGTGAAAGGCTTCCGCGACGACGTCGCGCGCATCGGCCAGGCTCTGCTCGCTCTCGAGAAGCTGTCGTCGACCATGCAGGAGCTCACCACGCCCAGGAACGAGTGGAAGCGCCGGGCGTTCGGGGGCCCGGACTCCGACTCCGACTCCGACGACCTCGGCGGCTTCCTGAAGCGACCACGTCCGGGCGGCGCGGTGTAGCGCCGTCGGCACCGCTGCTCCGACAGGACCCCGCACGGGCGCGGGCATCGGTGGGTGCGCCTAGCTGCGGCGCAGGACCGGGTTGCGCAGGACGCCGATGGACTCGACCTCGACCTCGACGACGTCGCGGTCGACGATCGGGCTCACGCCCGCGGGCGTGCCGGTGAGGATGACGTCGCCGGGCAGCAGCGTGAACACCTCGGAGACGTACGACACCAGGTACGCGGTGTCGAACACCATCTGCGACGTGCGGCCGTCCTGCTTGGTCGCGCCGTTGACGCGCGCGGTGACCGCGAGGTCCTCGACGTCGAGGCCGGGGACGATCCACGGGCCGATGGGGCACGAGCCGTCGAAGCCCTTGGCGCGGGTCCACTGCAGGTCGCTGCGCTGGATGTCGCGCGCCGTCACGTCGTTGGCGACGGTGAAGCCGAAGACGTGGTCGAGCGCGCGCTCGGGGCTGACGTCCTTGGTGACCTTGCCGATGACGACCGCGAGCTCGGCCTCGTGCTCGACGAGCTCCGTCCAGTCGGGCAGGACGATCGGGTCGTCGGGGCCGATCACGGACGTGTTCGGCTTGAGGAACAGCAGCGGCGACGTCGGGACCTCGTTGCCGTGCTCGGCGGCGTGGTCGGCGTAGTTGCGGCCGACGCCGACGATCTTTGACCGCGGGATGACGGGCGCGAGCAGGCGGACGCCGTCGTCGTCGAGGCGGCGCCGCTCCCCCGTCGGCTGGATCGGCGTGTAGATCGGGTCGCCGGTGAGGACGACGAGCTCCTCCGCGCCGGGCTCGCCCTCGACGACGGCGTAGCGCGGGTCCTGACCTGTGGTGAAGCGGGCGATGCGCACGTGACCAGCCTACGGGTCAGGCGCGCGCGACGACCTCGCCGTGCAGGACGGCGAACCAGCCGTCCGGCTCGGCGCCCCACTCGTGCCAGGCGTCGGCGAGCAGCTCGAGCCCGACCTCGTCGGCGAGATGGTGGTCGATGGCCTGCGCGGCGAAGTTCGACTTGGTGCAGCGGTCGGCCCACAGGTCGGCCCACCAGGTGCGGTCCTCGGGCGTGGCGTAGCACCAGACGCCCGCGGACGGCGCGATGCCGGCGGGGTCGAAGCCGGCGGCGCGCACCCACGACAGCAGGCGGCGGCCCGCGTCGGCCTCGGCGCGGTTGGCCTCGGTGACCTCCTGGTAGAGCGCCTGCCACTCGTCGAGGCCGGGCGACGGCGGGTACCACGTCATGCCGGAGTAGTCGGCGTCGCGGACGGCGACGATGCCGCCGGGCTTGGCGACACGACGCATCTCGCGCAGCGCGGCGACCGGGTCGGACAGGTGCTGGAGGACCTGGTGGGCGTGCACGACGTCGAACGACCCGTCCGGGAACGGCAGCTCGTAGGCGTCGGCCACGTCGAACGTGACGTCGATCCCGGCGTCGGCGGCGGCGGTGCGCGCGACGTCGACGACCTTGGCGGAGACGTCGACGCCGACGACCCGGCCGGGCGCGACGCGCGCCGCGAGGTCGATCGTCACGGAGCCCGGCCCGCAGCCGACGTCGAGCAGGCTCTGCCCCGACGTCAGGTGGGGCAGCAGGTAGGCCGCGGAGTTCTGGGCGGTGCGCCAGCGGTGCGACCGGAGCACCGACTCGTGGTGCCCGTGGGTGTAGACGTCGGCGTGGACGGGGGTGTTCACACGAGACTCTAATCATCTGTGCGGAGGGGGTTTCAAGGCACGGGACGAATCGTTCCAACCGTTGAGACCGCGGGGGTCCGAGGCACGGGCGCGCCGCGCGGACCGCGACGCGGGACGGACCGGCATGATCGACCCATGCGCCGCATCGCCGGAGTCGACGTCGCCCGCGGCCTCGCCGTGCTCGGCATGATGACCGCCCACGTCGGCCCCGACGACCGGGCGTCGCGCGTCCTGCCGGGAGGCTTCGCGCAGCTCGCCGACGGCCGCCCGTCCGCGCTGTTCGTCGTGCTCGCGGGCGTCGGCCTCGCGCTGCTGTCCGGCGGGACCGCGCCCGTCGTGGGCACCCGGCTCGTCCAGGCACGGCTGCGCGTGCTCGTGCGCGCGGTGCTGCTGTTCGTCCTCGGCGAGCTCCTCGTCATGCTCGGCACCCCTGTCGCCGTCATCCTGCCGACGTACGCGGTGCTGTTCGCCGTGGGGTGCCTCGCGCTGCGCTGGTCCGTGCGCACGCTGCTCGTCGTCGCGGCCGCGATCGCCGTGGTCGGTCCGGTCGTCCGCACGCTCCTCGTCGACGGTCAGGAGGCGTGGCAGCCGCGCCCGACGCTGCTCGCCGAGATCGCCGTCGGGCACTTCTACCCGGCGGTCGTGTGGCTCGCGTACCTGCTGGCCGGGCTCGCCGTCGGGCGGTCCGACCTGCGCTCGCGCCGCGTGCGCGCGGTCACGGCCGGCACCGGGGCCGGGCTCGTCGTCGTCGGGCACCTCGGGGCGTGGCTCGCGCGCGACGCGCTCGGCTGGCCGGTGTCGGTCGCGACCACCGAGCCCCACTCGTCGACCACGTTCGAGGTGCTCGGCAACACCGGCGTCGCCCTGCTCGTCCTCGTCGCGTGCCTCGTCGTCGCGGACGCGCTGCCGCACCTCGTGAACCCGGTCGCGGCGGTGGGCGAGCTCGCCCTGTCCGCCTACACCGTGCACGTCGTCGTCATCGCGCTCCTGGGCGACGGCGTCGTGTACGCGCCCGCCGTCGCGTCGTGGCTCGCGTTCCTCGTCACGACGACGGTGCTGTGCTGGTCGTGGCGCGCCGTGCTCGGCCGCGGACCGTTCGAGCGGCTGCTGCACGGCGTCTCGACGCGCGCCGCCGACGTGCGCCCCGACGTCCTGCCCGACGCGCCCGTCCGCGCCGACGCCGCCGTGCCCGCGGGGCGGTCGTCAGGCGACGAACGCGCGTAGCAGCAGCACCACGCCCGTCAGCGCGCCCGCGACGAGCGCGATCGGCACGAGCCGGCGCTCGGCGCGCAGGTTCTCGCGGATCTCGTCCTCCAGCGCGTCGGGGGCGAGCGTCGCCCACCACGCGGCGCGCTCCTCCTCCGTGCGGTGCGTCGGCGTGCTCATGCCGCCACCGTGCCCTTCTTCTCGGTCTTGTCCCACACCTGCGCCGCGCCCTGCCACTCCTTGAGGTACGCGTCCGCGGAGACCGCGCACAGCACCGGCCCGTACCCCACCAGGTAGATGAGGAAGCGCACCGCCCGACGACCGCCGGGCACCCGCTCGAGCTGCTTGAGGAACCACGCGCACACCATCGACAGCACCGGCCACGCGTACAGCAGCAGCGTCCACGCGGTGACGGCGACCGGGCCCAGCTCGAGGTCGAGCGCCGCGGGGATCCGCTCGTCCCACAGACCGGGGACGAAGACGGCCGCCATGATCACGAGGAAACCGAGCCCCGGGAACATCAGGGCCTCCAGCCAGGACCGTCGCGCCGTCTCGCGGTCCAGCATGAGCGTCGTCGCCGTGATGAACACGTACGCCGTGATCGCCGCCCACCACAGCACCTGGAACATCTGCGTCGCGAGCAGCTCGTCCATCAGGAACAGCCCGATGAGGCCCACGCTCGCCGCGGTCATGAAGAACGGCAGGAGGTAGATCGCGAACCACATGAACCCGAACAGGAACGACCCGAGCCGGTGCTGGCGCGTCGGACGGAACCACATGCGCCGGAAGCGGCTCGAGATCTGCACGTTGCCGCGGCCCCAGCGCAGACGCTGCTTCCACAGGCCCGTGACCGAGTCCGGCTCCTCCGCGAGCACGACCGCCGACGGGTCGAACACGACGAGCCGCCCGTCCAGCTGCGTCATGAACGTCGTCATCGTGTCCTCGGCCAGCGTGGAGGTGTCGACCTGCCCGCCGATGGCCTCGATGTTCGCCCGTGAGTGCAGCTGTGCGCCGCCCGCGAGGCAGTCCATCGCCCCCACGACGTTCTCGGCGCGCCGCGCCGCCGCCTGACCCGTCACGTACTCGTACCCGATGAACCGCGTGACCGCCGACGGCCGGCGCGAGCCCTCGCGGATGTACGCGGACACCGCCCCGACGCGCGGGTCCGCCAGGTGGCGCGTCATGCGGCGCAGCGAGTCCGGCCGGTAGACGACGTCGGCGTCCATGATGAGCAGCGCCTGCATCCAGTCGTCCGCGAGCGCCTGCCGGATCCCGTGGTTGAGGGTGTGCGCCTTGCCCTGACCGCCGTGCTCCCGCCGCAGGTGGAAGACGCGTCCCGGGAACCGCTCCGCGACCGCTCCCACGACCGCGGGGGTGTCGTCGGTGCTCGCGTCGTCGATGACGAAGATCCGGACCCGGTCGGGCGGGTACTCCAGCGCCATCAGCCGTTCGAGCGAGGCCGTGAGCACGGGTGCCTCGTTCCACGCCGGGATCAGCACCACGACACGCGGCAGGTGCGGGGCCGCCCGGCGCAGGTGCGAGCGCAGCGCGTGGAACGGCACGATGCCGTACAGCACGATGCCCCCGACGACGGGGATGAGCGCCGTGGCCACGCACGCCACGAGCAGCGCGACGAGCACGTCGCGCAGGATGTCGACCATCGGTCCTCCGGTCCGTCACGGGGGCGACCTGCCGCGTCCCGGACGCCCTGCTGCCGATCGACGACGCCCTCTGCTGCACGCCCCGTCGACCACGCTATCCACGCGCGCGCCGACTCGCGTGCGCAGCGACCGCGCGTCGCCCGGACGCCGTGGGTCCGCCGTAGCCTCGGGACGTGCCCGACGCCGCGTTCTCCGACCCTCGCCTCGCCGCTCTCTACGACCCGCTCGACCCCGACCGGTCGGACCTCGACGTGTACGCGGCGCTCGTCGACGAGCTCGGAGCGCGCACCGTGCTCGACGTCGGCTGCGGCACGGGGACGTTCGCGGTGCTGCTCGCCCGCCGTGGCGTCGACGTCGTCGGGGTCGACCCGGCGGTCGCGTCGCTCGACGTGGCGCGCGCCAAGCCGGACGCCGAGCGGGTCCGCTGGGTCCACGGCGACGCGACGACCCTCCCGCCGCTGGGCGTCGACCTCGCGGTGATGACCGGGAACGTCGCGCAGGTGTTCGTCGCGGACGACGACTGGGACGCGACCCTGGCCGGGCTGCATGCCGCGATCAGGCCGGGTGGGCACCTGGTGCTCGAGACCCGCGTGCCGGCGCGCGAGGCGTGGCGCGACTGGACCCGGGAACGGACGTGGTCCCGGGACGACGTGCCCGGCGTGGGCGTGGTCGAGACGTGGACGGACCTGCGGGACGTCTCCCCCGGCCGCGCGACGTTCCGCTCGACGTACGCGTTGCGGACGGCACCGTGCTCACGTCGGACTCGACGCTGCGGTTCCGCGAGCAGGACGAGGTCGTCCGCTCGCTCGCCGCGGCGGGCTTCACGGTCACCGAGGTCCGGGACGCGCCGGACCGGCCGGGGCGCGAGTGGGTGTTCGTCGCCCGACGCGACTGACGCGCCGGGCGGGCGTCGCGCCGTCAGGCGGCGAGTGCGACGAGCGCGGCGACGACGGCGAGGAGCGGCACGGTGCCCTGCGATGCCGCCGCGCGCACCATGCGACGGTCGGCGGTCACGAGGACCAGTGCCGCCGCGAGCATCGAGCCGCACGCCAGGAGCACGAGCGCGAGCCCGACGTCGTGCGACCCGGTCGCCGCGACCAGCACCCCGGCGAACGCACCGAACGCGAGGAACAGGTTGTAGAAGCCCTGGTTGTACGCCCACGGGCGCACGGCCGGCACGTCCTCGGCGCGCGTCCGGAACCGCCCGTGCACCTCGGGCCGCTCGAATCGCAGCGACTCCAGCACGAAGATGTAGACGTGCAGGAGGCCCGCGAGGGCGGCCAGGACCAGGGCGACGGTGAGCACGACGACAGTCTGTCGGCGCAGCACCGACGCGCGCCAGGCCGGGGTACGGGCCGACCTACCCTGGAGTCGTGACCACGACCGCCGACGCGCCGACGCGCGTGCTGCCCGCCGCCGACTGGCAGGCGCTCGCAGCCGCGCACGCGGAGCGCGCGGACGCGTTCACGGCAGGGCACCGCGAGCGCCGGCAGCGCCGGGAGCGGCACGCGGTCGAGGACTTCCTGTTCGAGTACTACCCCACGAAGCCCGCGACGCTGCGGCGTTGGCACCCGGGTGCGGGCGTCGCGCTCGGACCCGCACCGGACGGTCCGCCGCCGCACGCGCAGTGGCGCTGGTACCGGGTCGCCGCCGACGGGACGGCCGGGCTCGACGTCGACGCCTTCCTCGCGGAGCGGGGCGACACCGTGGCGTTCGTCGCCGCGCTGCTCGGTGCGACGCTCGACCGGCCCGCGTTCACGGGGTGCTTCGGGCTGCACGAGTGGGCGATGGTCTACCGGGAGGGCGACGACGAGCACCGGCACCCGCTGCCCCTGCGGCTCGGCGGCACCGGCACCGACGCGGTCGTGGAGTCCCACCGCATCCGCTGCTCGCACTTCGACGCGTTCCGGTTCTTCACGCCGGACGCGGTCGCGCGCAACACCCTCCAGCCGACCCGCGAGCGACAGGTCGCGCTCGAGCAGCCGGGGTGCCTGCACGCGGGCATGGACGTCATGGCGCACGCTGCAGGCACCGGGACGCGCTCAACGGAGCCGCCGCCCCTTACTCGTGAGAGCCAAGCGTTGTATGAGCAGCCGGGTTGTCTTCATGCCGCTATGGATTGCTACAAGTGGGCTCTGAAGCTGGGCCCCCTGGTTCCCGGAGACCTTTTGCTCGACTGCTTCGCCCTAGCGGTCGAAATCCGATACACCGACATGCAGGCGTCCCCCTACGACGTCTCGTCGTACGGGCTGCCACCCATTGCGATCGAGACCCCTGAAGGCAAGGCCGAGTACGTTCGCCTGCAGCGCGGCTATTCCGAACGGTCAAATGAGTTGCGGAGGCGCCTACTCGCGGTCTGCAACTGGATCACAACACCGTCGACCGACTAGTGCCGACGTCGAAGTCACCCACCGACCGCCGGTGGCGTCGTTGCGACGGCGACGCGCGCTGTCCACCATGTACGCATGGCCCGTGACCGCCGAGGCAGACGTCGCAACCCGCCCAACAGGACAGCGACTCGGACGACGAGCAGGCAAAGCACGCCTCGGCTCAGAGTGGTGATCGCAACCTCCCCCAAACGTGAGGTAAGCGGAATAACACTCCAGCACGACGTGCGCCTGGTTCGATCCGCTTTACTCTATGCCGATCATGTAGAGCTCATGAGCCCAGCCGCCGAGATGCTTGGGAGCTTTGACTCCCTTGCGGCGAGCGGCACCAGTGGCCTCCTTGATCTCTTGCTCACACTGGACGACGCCACCATCGCCAGATTTGGGGCCGAACGATTCCCGCCAGGCTGGCGAGACGCCGTTCGAGTCCTCGCCTCATCCGACGACGGCACATGGGAAGCCATGTCGGCGCTGACCGGCCGCGAGGTTCCTCAGGAGATCCGGGACGCGACGCGAGAATTCCGGAATGTGCTCGCGTCGTCAGCGGCGCAAATCCGGACAGAGGCATCACAGATGCTCGATGCGGCGGGCGCCCATGAGCTCGCACCCGCGCTGGAGGCCGGGCTTCTGACCCTCACGCCGGTCGCGACCCTGGGCGGTTCCGTAAGCGACATCGTTGACGTCTTTGCAAAGAACCTCTCCGAACTACTCACGAACTCGAACAGGCATCTCCTTCTCGACGATCAGATCGCCGGTATCGCAAACGCACTCGTTCGCGAGGGCCTTGTGTCACCTAGCCCCCTCGCGCTAGCCAACGCCGGAGAGGCAGCCGTGGCACACGGATTGATCGCGCGCCTCCCGGCCTTCGACACTGCACCGACGGATGAAATTCTCGACTTGCGGCGAGATCTCGACCTACCGCTCAAGCGATACCGTCGCGCGGTAGCGGAGATGTCAGCCCGCCTTCGCTCGGGCCCACTGGACGGCGATATCGCTGCGGAGATCGACCACCTCTACCTGCATGAAGTGGAGCCCGCCCTAGCGGAGATTCGCGAAGGAATGGCGGATCACGGTCTCGTCCGTGAGATCGCGCGCACGCTAGCGCTGGACATAAAGCCGCTCATCACTGGCGCGGTGGGTTCAGTCATCGCACTGAGCGGGGTGTCACTCGCAAATCTGGGGACGCTGGTTGCCGCAACCGCAGGGTCGGCTCCCCTGGGTCTCGCCGCCACTGCCGCGGCCGCGCAAGCCGTCATCGAGAAGCAGAAAGGCGAGGCCGCGAGTCGGAGCCACGAACTCTTCTATCTGTTCGAGGTTGACCGGCGACTCTCGCAGTAGGCACCGCCTCGGACAGTCGATCGCCGAGCGAGATGCATGCAGGGACCAAGATGGACGTCTACAAGTGGGCGCTCAAGCTCGGGCCCGCGGTCCCCGGCGACCTCCTGCTCGACTGCTTCGCCCTGGCCCGGCGGATCCGGACGCTCGACATGCAGGCGTCGCCCTACGACGTGACGTCGTACGGCCTGCCGGCCGTGGCGATCGAGACGCCCGAGGGCAAGGCCGAGTACGTCCGCCGGCAGCGGGAGCACGCGACCGAGGGGAACGCGCTGCGGCGCCGTCTGCTCGGGGTCTGCACGGCCCTCGGGGCGTCGCGGCGCCCGCACGGCACCGGCGAGGCGTGAACGGGTGAATTGTGCGGCGGCACGCCGCGCCGACCGGGCGAAATCCGCCCGATCCGGACATCCGCACCGTCCGGGCTCCTAACGTCGGGGGACGTGACGACCTCGTCCCCGATCGCGGCCCAGCGGGAACCGCGCCGCCTGGCCTCGCTCGACGGGCTGCGCGGCGTCGCCGCCCTCGTGGTCGTCGTGCACCACAGCCTCCTGACGTCCGCGATGATGCTCGGCCCGTACCTCAAGGAGCCCGTGCGCTTCGACCCGTGGACGTGGCAGTGGTTCCTGACGGCGACGCCGCTGCACCTCCTGTGGGACGGGACGAGCGCCGTCTTCGTGTTCTTCGTCCTGTCCGGTCTCGTGCTCGCGCTGCCCGCGGCGAGCGGGGCCCCCGCGCGCTGGGACGTGTACTACGTGCGCCGGCTGCTGCGCCTGTACCTGCCGGTCTGGGGCTCGCTCGCGTTCGCGTGGGTGACGACGGTGCTCGTCGACCGGCACCAGGGCGTCGGCTCCACGTGGCTGCAGCACCGCGAGGCGTACTCCCTGTCCGGCGTGCCGCGCGACGCGCTGCTGGTCACCGGCGTGGACGCGCTCAACGGCTCGCTGTGGACGCTCCAGTGGGAGGTCCTGTTCTCGCTGCTGCTGCCGGCGTACCTGCTCGCCGCTCGCCTCCTGCGACGGTGGCTGCCCGCCGTCGCGGTACTGCTGCTCGCGCTGGTCGGCGTCGGCTGGGTCGTGAACTCGCTCGGGCCGCTGCGCTACCTGCCGGTGTTCGGGCTGGGCGTCGTCATGGCCTTCGAGCGGGACCGGCTGCACCGGCTCGCGGCCGCGATCGACGCCCGGCGACGCGGCTGGGCGGTCGCGTACGCGGGCGTCGTCGTCACGGTGAGCGCCTACTGGCTGATCTTCCTGGTCGCGACGCCGAGCGAGCTGGTCGCCGCGTTCGGGCACACGACGGGCGTCGCGGGCGCCGTGCTGGCGGTGTTCTGCGCGATGTACGGGCCCGCGTTCCGGCGCGCGCTCGAGTCCGCACCCGTGCAGTGGCTCGGCACCCGGTCGTTCAGCCTCTACCTGGTGCAGGAGCCCGTGGTGACGGCCGTCGCGATCGCCTGGACGGCCACCGTAGGCGCCGGGCTCACGGTCGCGGTCGCGGTACCGGTGTCGCTCGCCTGCGCGGCCCTGTTCTACCTCGCCGTCGAACGGCCGTCGCTGCGCCTGTCGCAGCGGGCGGGCCGCGCGGTCGCCGCACGGCGGCCGCTCACCCGGTCCCGGACGCGCCACCCGGCTCCCGCCGTCCCGGCCGACGTCCGGTCAGCCGCCGACGGATCGACGCCCGTCGCGACAGGACGGTGAGGGCACCGGGCGGGAGACGGTGCAACGCGGCCGCGTACTGGTCGGGGTCGAGCGACGCGACGACGGACGCGCCGTCGGCGTCCGACTCCAGCAGCGAGTCGCCGATCCCCCGCGCACCCCAGACGTCGGCGTGCGCGACGACCGGGACGACGGCCCGGAACGCGGGCCACACCGCGTCGTCGACGGGCAGCCAGTCGACCGTGCGGTAGCCCGTGCCCGCGGGCAGACCGGCGGCCGCCCGCAGCACCGCGGCGGCGGAGCGCTGCTCGTCCGTCCAGCCCGCCACGCGCTCCTCCGGCAGGTCGACGCCGACGGCGACCACGTCACCGCGCAGCGCGTCGAGCAGGGCGCCGAGGCCCGACGTGCGGGACGTCGGCCCGAGCGCGACGGCGAACTCGACGCGCGGGGCGGCCGAGAGCAGACCGGGCGGGACGTGCACGTCGCACGCGACGAACCGGTCCGCGTGCTCGACCTCCAGCACGCACCGCGCGCACGCCCCCACGACCGACGCCGCGTGCAGCGCACCGGGGTGCTCCGCCCACGCGTGCCCGCAGTCGCCGCACACCGCGCGCAGCCGCGGCCCCCGCTCGCCGAACGACGCCATGGACCACCGTCCCCTGGGCCCGTGCGGCCACGCTGCCGGACCGCCAGGTTCATCATGGTCCCGGGGCGGGACGAACGGGACGGTTCCGGCGCACCGACCACCCGACCGGCCCTCTGACGGCGCGGTGTCACCCGCGCGCGACGCCGTGCGTGCCCGCCGGCGCAGGTGGCGACGGCCCGGTGCCGCTCAGGCGGCCGGGTCGCTCAGGCGGCCGGGTCGCTCGACGCGTGGTCGCCGTGCGTGACGCGGCCGGCGTCGTCCGCACCCAGCAGCCACCGGACGGTCCGGGTGGCGGCAGCACCCGCCGCCTCGTCGACGCGCCGGCGCACGCGTCCCGGCGGCGCGACGCCGAGGTCGTCGAGCGCCCAGCCCGGCAACGACGCCACGGCCGCGCGCACGAGCGCCACGTACCCGGCACGCATGCTGCGCGGCACGGGCGGCTCGTGCAGCAGGAACTGGGCGGCGTCCCGTGCGGCGACGCTCGGACCGAGCACCGGGCGGAAGTCCTCGATCGCCGCCGCCAGCCCCGCGACCGTCGTCGGCACCTTGGCCGCGCCGAGCGCCCGGCCCACGACCGCGGCCTGCGCGACGTACTCGTCGGCGGCGCGGTCGTCGAGCGGGTGGACGCCGTACCGACGGTGCGCGCGCAGGAAGCTGTCGATCTCCGCGACGTGCACCCACCGCAGCAGCCGGGGGTCGTCCGCCGCGTAGTCGATGCCGTCGGGCGTCCGACCGCGGATGCGGCGGTGCACGGCCCGCACCCGCTCGACCGCCGCCGCCGCGTCGTCGGCCGTCCCGAAGACCGTGTCGGCGAGGAACGTGCTGGTCCGCGCGAGCCTGCCCCACGGGTCGCCGCGGTAGCCCGAGTGCGCGCCGACCGCCGCCATCGCCGCCGGGTGCAGCGACTGCAGCAGCAGCGCGCGCAGCCCGCCGACGAACATCGACGCGTCGCCGTGCACGGTCCGGATCGCGCTCCCCGGCGGGAACCACCGCGGCCCGGGCGTCCCGTGGATCCGCTCGCGCTGCTCGACGCCGTCCGGTCCGGCCACGCGCAGGAAGAGCCGTGTGCCGGCCTCCCGTCGCGCGTCCGCGACCCAGGTCCGGGGGCCGGGCCGGGGCGCCCGTGGCGCGGAGCGTGCGGTGGGGCGGCCCGCTGTCGTCGTCATGCGGCCGATCGTCTCCCGGCGCCCGCCGTTCTGCGAGCGGACGTTTCACCCGCAGGATCGGCACGAACCGGTTGTTTCCGGGCACCCGCGCGCGCCACGCTCGTCGGGTGAGCCCCGGGGCACCGACGCCGCCGGGGCCGTCCGCGCCAGGGGGTCCGTCATGCGCCGTCGCCGTCCCGTCGTGCTCGTCGTCGTCGCGCTCGGCGCGACGCTGGTCGCGTCGCCCGCGTCCGCGCGACCACCGCAGCCCACCTGCGGCGAGACCCTGACGCGCAGCACGACCCTGCTCGCCGACCTCGTGTGCACGACCGCGCCCGGCCTGCGCCTCGCGCCCGGTGTGACGCTCAACCTGGGCGGGCACACGCTCCGCGGCCCCGGCAGCGGGAACGGGCTCGACGTCGCCTGGAGCGGGCCGGTCGTCGTCCGCAACGGCACGATCACCGGCTGGGGCACGGGCGTCGACACGTGGGCCGACGTCGACCCGGACGCCGACCCGGAGGCCGAGGCCGGTCCACTCACGGTCACCCGCGTGACGTTCGAGGGCAGCGGGCGCGGCATCGACGCGTCCGGCGAGTCCGGGACGGGTCGCTTCCGCAAGACGACGACGATCGACCGGTCCGTCTTCCGGGGGCTGGACCAGGCGATCCAGGGCGACTGGTTCGCCGAGGTGGCGGTGGACCGGTCGACGTTCGCCGACAACCGGATCGGGCTGTGGACCGAGGGGGCCGCCACCGTGACGGACAGCACGTTCGCACGTCACCGGTGGGCGCTGCGGGCGACGGAGGCGTCGCTCGACGTCGCCGGCTCGACGTTCGTCGACAACGAGACCGCCGTGGGGCCGATCTTCAGCGCCGCCGCGAGCGTCGACAGGAGCCGCTTCGACGGCAACGGTGTCGCCGTCGACACGAGCGGCAGCTTCGTCATGTCGGTCCGGGCGTCGCGGTTCACGGCCAACGACCGGGCCGTCTCGCTCGGCGGCTACGGCGAGGTGCTCGTCGAGGGCAACGTCCTGCGCGGCAACCGGGTCGCGATCGGGAGCACGGCGCCCGACGCCCTCTCCGAGGCGACGGTCGTCGACAACACGCTGCGCCTCAACGGCGACGGCATCGTCCTCGACGACGCCGACGCGTCGGTGCGGGTCGGCGGCAACGACGTGCGCCGCAGCACCGGCTGGGGCATCTACGCCCCCGGCGTGACGGACCTCGGCGGCAACGTCGCGCGCGGCAACGGCAGCGACCCGCAGTGCGTGGGCGTCGTCTGCACGGCGTCCTGAGCCCGGCGTCCCGGGTGACCGGCGGACGGCCGTCAGTCCCGCGCGTACCGCCGGACGAACGCCGCGAGGATGCGGGGCGGCGCCCACACGTCGGCGCCGCGCACGCCCGCGAGCACCGCGTCGGCCTCGTCCGGCTGGAAGTAGCCGTACTCGCGGTACACGCGGATCCGGGTCGAGATGCCGTCCACGTCGAGCTCGGGGTGGAACTGGGTCGCGTAGAGGTTCGTGCGCACACGGAACATCTGGACCGGGCAGGCGGGCGAGGACGCGAGCAGCGTCGCCGTGGGCGGCAGGACCCGGCACGCCTCCTTGTGCCCCACGAACGCGTCGAAGGTGTCGGGCACGTCGGCGAGCAGCGGGTCGGCCCGCCCGTCGGGCGTGAGCGTGATGCGCACCGCGGAGATCGGCTCGGCGTGGACGCGGTCGATCACACCGCCCTGGTGCACGCCGAGCGTCCCGACGCCGTAGCACGCGCCCAGGAACGGCAGGTCGCGCGCGACGACCTCGTCGAGCAACGTGGACATCTCCTTCTCGACGCGCACCTGCACCGCCGACTTCTCGTCCTGCGGGGTGCTCGCGTCGAACGGGCTGCCACCGACGAGGATGCCGGACAGCCCGTCGAGGTCGAGGTCCGGCATCGGCCCCGCCTCGAGCCGGACCCGGTGGAGCTCCTCGGGTCGCAGGTGGCCGTAGGCGAGCATCGCCGCGTACTCCGCGTCCGCGGCGACGTCCTGCGCCCGCGACGCGAGCAGGACGAACGGCTTCATGCGTCGAGCGTGCCACCGGCCGCGTGCGCGGTCGCGCCGGAGCGGTTCACCCGGGCGAAAAAGGTGCATAACGGACGCGCTTCTCGTTCCCCCGTCGCGAGACTGGCGCACGATGCGCCCCTCCCGGGGCGCGCGACCCAGGGGGAGACCACATGAGACTCACATCAGTGCTGTCCGGACTCGCGCTCGCCGTCTCGGGCGTGCTCGTCGCCGCACCGGCAGGGGCGCTCGACCCGGCGCCCGCCTGCGGGACGCTCCTGACGACCGACACCGTCCTCACCGCCGACCTCACGTGTCCGGCGGGCACGGACGGCCTCGAGCTCGCCGAGGGCGTCACGCTGGACCTCGGCGGCTTCACGCTGAGGGGCCCCGGCACGGGCGTCGGGGTGAAGGTCCAGGTGCTCGGCGACGCAGGTGTCCGCAACGGCACGATCGCGGGCTGGAGCACCGGCATCCGCAACGACGCGCCCGAGTTCGAGATCGACGGCGTCGTCACCATCGCCGACGTCACCTTCACCGAGAACGGCACCGGCGTGGACCCGTCCGGTCGGTGGGGCGCCTCGGGCAAGACGTACGAGGTGAGCGACTCGACGTTCACCGCCAACTCCGAGGGCATCGGGGCGTTCTACGGCTACGCGCACGTCGTGCGGTCGGTGTTCAGCGGGAACGCGTCCGCCGTCAGCCTCATCACGGCGGGTGTCTTCGTCGAGGACTCGCGCATCGAGAACAACTCGACGGGGCTGTACTGCGACGAGTCGGGCTGCCGGGTGCACCGGTCGACCCTCGCCGACAACGGTGCGGCTCTCGACGTCCGGACGTTCGGCGCGGAGGTCGTCGACTCCGTGCTGGAGCGCAACGACGTCGGCCTGCGCTCGTTCGGCGCGTGGGGCCCGAATTACGTCAGCGGGTCCGAGCTCGTCGACAACGGCACGGGCATCGAGCTGCAGACGAGCTCCGCGCGCGTGCTCGACAACGTGTTCCGGGGGAACGGTCTGGCCTTCACGACCGACGGCTCCGACCCGACGTGGTTCGACGAGACGCTCGTGCGCGGCAACCTCTTCGAGCGCAACGACGACGCGATCTTCTTCGACGAGATCGAGGGCGGACCGAACACGCGCCTGGAGCGGAACACCGCGAACTACAACCGCGGGTGGGGCATCCACGCGCCGGGCGTGGTCGACGGCGGCGGCAACAAGGCGAAGCGCAACGGCAACGAGCCGCAGTGCGTGGGCGTCGTCTGCCCCGGCTCCAAGCCGCGTTCCTGACCGCGAGCCTGGCCGGCGCGGGTCGGTCCCCGCGCCGGCCAGGGCGGTCGCGCCGAGCGCTCGGCGGCACGCGCGGCCGTGCACGTGGGAGCATCGACCGCGATGAGCACCGCGACCCTCGCCGACCGCATCCCGGCGGACCCGACCGACGCCGACGCGCTGTACGAGGCGTTCACGGGGTGGGCCGCCGACCGCGGCCTCGCCCTCTACCCGCACCAGGAGGAGGCGCTCCTCGAGCTCGTGACGGGCGCGCACGTGATCCTGTCGACGCCGACGGGCTCCGGGAAGTCGCTCGTCGCGACGGCCGCGCACTTCGTCGCGCTGGCCCAGGGCCGTCGCACGTACTACACCGCACCGCTCAAGGCGCTGGTGAGCGAGAAGTTCTTCGCGCTCGTCGAGGCGTTCGGCTCGCAGAACGTCGGCATGATGACGGGCGACTCGGCCGTGAACCCGACGGCGCCGATCGTCTGCTGCACCGCCGAGATCCTGGCCAACCTCGCGCTGCGCGACGGCGAGGACGCCGACGTCGGCCAGGTCGTCATGGACGAGTTCCACTTCTACGCCGACCCGCAGCGCGGCTGGGCGTGGCAGGTGCCGCTCCTGGAGCTGCCGCGCACGCAGTTCCTGCTGATGTCGGCGACGCTCGGCGACGTGTCGTTCTTCCGCGACGACCTGCACCGCCGCACGGGCCTCGACGTGGCCGTCGTCGCCAACGCGCAGCGTCCTGTGCCGCTGACGTTCACGTACGCGGTCGAGCCGCTGCACGAGCTGCTCGACGAGCTCGTGAAGACGCGCCGCTCCCCCGTCTACGTCGTGCACTTCACGCAGAAGGAGGCCGTCGAGCGCGCGCAGTCGCTGCTGTCGACGACGCTCGCGAGCCGCGAGCAGCGCGACGCGATCGCCGCCGAGCTCGGCGCGTTCCGGTTCGGGCCCGGCTTCGGCCGCACGCTGTCGCGACTGCTGCGGCACGGCGTCGGCGTGCACCACGCGGGCATGCTGCCGAAGTACCGCCGGGTCGTGGAGCGCCTCACGCAGAAGGGTCTGCTGCCCGTCGTGTGCGGCACGGACACGCTCGGCGTCGGCATCAACGTGCCGATCCGGACCGTCCTGCTCACGAGCCTCGTGAAGTACGACGGCGTGCGCATGCGGCACCTGTCGGCGCGTGAGTTCCACCAGATCGCCGGGCGCGCCGGCCGCGCGGGCTTCGACACCGTCGGCGAGGTCATCGTCCTCGCGCCCGAGCACGTCATCGAGAACCGCCGGGCGCTGGAGAAGGCCGGTGACGACCCCCGCAAGCTCAAGAAGATCGTCCGCAAGCAGGCGCCCGCCGGTCACGTGAACTGGACCGACAAGACGTTCGAGCGCCTGCGCGACGCGCCGCCCGAGCCGCTGACGTCGTCGTTCGCGGTGTCGCACGCGATGGTCCTGCACGTCCTGGCCCGCCCGGGCGACCCGGTCGCGCACATGACGCGGCTGCTCACCGACAACCACGAGCCCGAGGCCGCGCGCGGGCGGCACGTGCGCCGCGCGATCGCCGTCTACCGGTCGCTGCGGGCGTCGGGCGTCGTCGAGCGGCCCTGGGTCGAGGACCCGTCGGCGCCGCACGGTCGCCGTCGCGCCGTCCGGCTCACGCACGACCTGCCGCCCAACTTCGCGCTCAACCAGGCGCTGTCCCCGTTCGCGTACGCCGCGCTCGACCTGCTCGACCGCGACGACCCGGCGTACGCGCACGACGTCGTGTCCGTGCTGGAGGCGACGCTCGACGACCCGCGCCAGGTGCTCGCCGCGCAGGAGAACCGCGCCCGCGGTGAGGCCGTCGCCGCGATGAAGGCCGACGGGCTCGACTACGACGAGCGCATGGCGCTGCTCGAGGACGTCACCTACCCGAAGCCGCTCGCGGAGCTGCTCGACGCGGCGTTCACGACGTACCGGCAGACCAACCCGTGGGTCGCCGACCTGGCGCTGTCGCCCAAGTCGGTCGTGCGCGAGATGCACGAGAAGGCGATGACGTTCGCCGAGTACGTGTCGCACTACCAGCTCGACCGGACCGAGGGCGTCCTGCTGCGCTACCTCGCCGACGCGTACCGCGCGCTGCGCCAGACGGTCCCCGAGGACGCCCGCACCGAGGAGCTGTGGGAGATCGTCGAGTGGCTCGGCGACCTCGTGCGGCGCACCGACTCGAGCCTGCTCGACGAGTGGGAGCGCCTGTCGAACCCGCTCGACGAGCCCGGGGCCGACGCGCCCGGCGGCACCGACGACGACACGCCCGAGCCGATCACGGCCAACCCGCGCGTCTTCCGGGCACTCGTCCGCGGCGCCCTGTTCCGGCGCGTCGAGCTCGTGGCGCGTGAGGCGTACGACGCGCTCGCCGCGCTGGGCGACCGCGACGACGAGGGCGCGCCGTGGACGTCGGACCGGTGGGCCGACGCGCTCGACCCCTACTACGACGACCACGACGAGGTGCTGACGGGTCCGGCGGCGCGCGGCCCCGCGCTGTTCCAGGTGACCGCCACCCCCACGACGTGGCAGGTCAGACAGCTCCTCGACGACCCGGAGGGCGACCACGACTGGCGCATCGACGCCGTCGTCGACCTGCCCGGCTCGGACGAGACGGGTGAGGTCCAGCTCCGCGTGACGGCCGTCGGGCCGCTCTGACGACGGCGCCGCGGACCCGCCCGCCCGCCGCCGGAAGCCCGGCGAGGCAGGACTCGGTGAGGTAAGGCTCCGCTGTGTTTGCGCAGGTCAGGGCAGCCTTTCCTGCGATGACAAGCAAGACCGGGGGTGCCTACGGTGGCACCATGAGCGCCCTGTCGACCCACCTCGTCGGACCGCGCCGCTCCCCCGAGGGGAGCTCTGTCGAGCCGTCCGCCCCGAACCCCGAGCCCCTGAGCGCCGGCCGGCTCAACCGGCTGCGTGCCGCCGTCCTGGGCGCCAACGACGGCATCGTGTCCGTCGCCGCGATGGTCGTCGGCGTCGCCGGTGCGGCCCCCGCGCGGTCGGCCGTCGTCACCGCCGGCATCGCCGGTCTGGTCGCGGGCGCGCTGTCGATGGCCGCCGGCGAGTACGTCTCGGTCTCCTCGCAGCGGGACGCCGAGCGCGCGGGCATCGCATCGGGCGCGCTCGACGACGACACCGAGCTCACCGACCCCTGGCACGCCGCCGGCGCCTCGCTCGTCGCGTTCCTCGTCGGCGGTCTCGTGCCGGTCCTCGCGGTCCTGCTGGTCCCGACCGCGGCCGCGCGCGTGCCGGTCGTGGCCGCGGCCGTGATCGCCGCGCTGGTCGTCACCGGTGCACTGAGCGCCCGCGCCGGCGGCGCACCCGTCCGACGGGCCGTGCTGCGCAACATCGTCGGTGGCGGGCTCGCGATGGCCGTGACCTACGGCGTCGGGAGCGTCGTCGGGCTCGCGCTCTGACGCCGCGCCGGCCGGAGGGTCAGGCGCCGTAGGCGGCGAACGGCCGGTCGGTCGGGACGATCTCCTTGCCGAGCGGCAGCAGCGACACCGGGATCATCTTGAGGTTCGCGATGCCGAGCGGGATGCCGATGATCGACACGAACAGCGGGATCGCCGTGACCACGTGGCCGATCGCGAGCCAGATCCCCGCCACGACCACCCAGATCACGTTGCCGATCGTCGACCACGCCCCCGCGGTCGGCTTGTCGACGACCGTGCGGCCGAACGGCCACAGGGCGTAGCCGGCGATGCGGAAGGACGCGATCCCGAACGGGATCGTCACGATCAGCAGGCAGCACAGCACCCCGGCAGCGACGTACCCGAGCGCGAGCCACAGTCCCGCGAGGACCAGCCAGATGACGTTGAGCAGGGTCTTCACTCCCCCAGCCTGCCATCCCCGCCCGGTCCCGCGCGGGTCCGGACGGCCCGGTCGGCGCGCACCGGTCCGGCCTAGGCTGACGCCCGTGGCGAAGAAGGACGCGAAGCACGCCCCCTCCGGGACCCCCGCGCTCGTCGCGCTCGCGGCGGCCGGGGTGCCGCACACCGCGCACCCGTACGAGCACGACCCGGCGAGCGACGTCGGGTACGGGCTGGAGGCCGCGCAGGTCCTCGGCGTGCCCCCGGAGCAGGTCTTCAAGACGCTCATGACGAGCGTCGACGGGCGGCTCACGGTGGCCGTCGTGCCGGTGACGGGCAAGCTCGACCTCAAGGCCCTCGCGCAGGCCGCGGGCGGCAAGAAGGCCGCCATGGCGGCGAAGCCCGACGCGGAGCGCGCGACCGGTTACGTCGTCGGGGGGATCTCCCCGCTCGGCCAGAAGACCGCGCACCCGACCGTCGTCGACGAGACGGTGTGGCTGTTCGACACCGTGTTCGTCTCCGGCGGGCGGCGCGGGCTGGACGTCGAGCTCGCGCCCGACGACCTGGTCCGGCTCACGGCCGCGACGGTCGCCGACATCGCGCGCGGCTGACGGCGCCCCTGCGGGTACCGTCTGACGCCGTGACGACCACCGCGCCCGCGGGCGACGACGAGCGCGCGCTGCTGGCCGACCGTCTGGCCGCCGTGCGTGCGCGCGTCGCCGACGCCTGCGCGGCCGCGGGCCGCGACCCGCGGTCGGTACGCGTCCTGCTCGCCACGAAGACGGTCGACGCCGCCCGCGTCCGCGCCGCGCTCGCCGCCGACGCCGCCGCGGTCGAGGCCGACGGGACGCTCGCGCCGGTGCTGATCGGCGAGAACCGCGTGCAGGAGCTCGTCGCGAAGGGTCCGGCGCTGGCCGACCTCGGCCCGGTCACGCACCTGATCGGACCGCTGCAGTCCAACAAGGTCAACGCGGCGCTGCGGTGGGTGTCGTGCGTCGAGTCGGTCGAGTCGCTCGCGCTCGCGCGCCGGCTGGCCGGACGCTGCGCGGACCGTGCGACGCCGCTCGACGTGCTGGTGCAGGTCAACGTGTCGGGCGAGCCGACCAAGCACGGGGTCACGCTCGACGCCGCGGCGGACCTCGCGACGACCGTCGCGGCGCTGCCCGGGCTGCGGCTCGCGGGCTTCATGACCGTCGGCCTGAGGTCGCCCGACCCCGCCGCGGTCGGCGCCGGCTACGCGGCGCTGGCGGCCGTGCGCGACGACGTGGTCGCGTCCGGCGAGCCCGGGACCTCGGAGGCGCGCGAGCTGTCGATGGGCATGAGCGGGGACCTGGAGGTGGCCGTCCGCCACGGCGCGACGCTCGTGCGGGTCGGGTCGGCCGTGTTCGGGGCGCGCCCACCGGCCTGAGACGCCCGTCCCGGGTGTCCGCCGCGCAGCAGCACCTCCTGGGCCGTCCGGAGCTCGGCACGGGCGCTGCGGTGGAGGCGGGCGTGGAGGTCGCGCTGGTGCAGCAGGTGCATCCGGCGCAGGTCGCGCTCGAGCAGCGTCATGGTGGTCCCTCCTCGCCCGGTCGCCGGCTGAGGAGACGCGGGCGGGGCACCAGATACGTCTCCGGGTGTGACGCCGGTCGCACCTCCGTGCTGCTCGTCGTGTCGTCCGCGTCACCGGACCGCCGCGGCGGACGCGAGGATGGGGCCATGTCCCCCGCACCGCGCCGACCCCGCTGGGTCTACGGCTCCGGCGACGAGCCCGACGCCCGGTTCTCCCTCGCCAACGAGCGGACCTTCCTCGCCTGGGTGCGCACGTCGCTCGCGCTGCTGGCCGGCGGCGTCGCGCTCGAGGCGCTCGACCTGCCCGTCGAGCCGGGGCTCCGGCTCGCGGCCGCGACGCTGCTCGTCGTGCTCGGCACCGCGGCTCCGCTGCTGGCCTGGCTCGGCTGGGCGCGCGCCGAGCGCGCGATGCGCCGCGGCGATCCGCTGCCGCCGCCCGTCGGCTTCCTCGCGCTCGTCGTCGGCGTGCTCGTCGCGGGCCTGCTCGTCCTGCTCGGGCTCCTGCTCGCGTGAGCGTCGAGGACGTCGGCCTGGCTGCCGAGCGCACACGCCTCGCGTGGCGCCGCACGGCCCTCGGTCTCGCGGCGGGCGGGGTCGCGGCGGGTCGGCTCCTGCAGGACGTGGTGGGACCCGTGTCGTGGCTGCTCGCGGTCGCGGGCCTCGTCGGCGCGGGCCTCGTGCTGGTCGCGGCAGGCCGCCGCCGGGGGTGGCTGCTCGCCACGCGCCGCGGCGACCGCCCGGGCGGCCTGCTCGTCGCCACGTGCGCCGTCGGCGTGACCCTGCTGGGCGTCGCGGCCCTCGCCGTCGTCGTCGTCCCCGCGCTGCGCTGATCGCGGGGCCTACCCGCCGCGGGACCGGCCCGGCGAGCACGGCCCGCCGCCTCCCTCGTCAGGGGACGCGGGCCGTCCAGGCGGGGTCGGCGAACTTGGTGCGCGCCAGCTCCTGCGCCCGGGCCAGCTCCTCCGGCCGCAGGTCGCCGTCGACGGCCGTGTAGCGCGACGCGAAGTGCGCGCGGAACGCGGCGATCACGGCCTCGCGCGACAGGTGCGTCTGCGAGCGCACCGGGTCGACCCGCTTGTTCGCGCTCGGTGTGCCCTTGTCGGACAGCTTCTCGCGCCCGATCCGCAGGACCTCGAGCATCTTCGTCGCGTCGATGTCGTACGACATCGTCACGTGGTGCAGGACCGCGCCACCGACGACGCGCTTCTGCGCCGACCCGGCGATCTTCCCGGCGGGCGACGAGATGTCGTTGAGCCCGCTCAGCTCCGCGCGCACGCCCACGTCGGCGAGCGCGCCCAGCACCCACTGGTTGAGGAACGCGTACGACTCCTCGAAGCTCATGCCGTCGACCAGCGACGCGGGCACCACCAGCGAGAACGTGATGCAGTTGCCCGCCTCCATGAACATCGCCCCACCGCCCGACACGCGCCGCACGACGGTGATCCCGTACCGCTCGACGGCCTCCAGGTCGACCTCGTTGCGCAGCGACTGGAACGAGCCGATGATCACCGCCGGCTCGACCCACTCCCAGAACCGCAGCGTCGGGCCGCGCCGCCCCGCCGCGAGCTCCTCGGTGAGCACCTGGTCGAGCGCGGCGTGGACCGCGGGCGGCAGCGGGCCCGGGTGCAGGACCTCGAACGCGTGGTCGGACCAGGCGGTCGACAGCCCGAGCGCCCGGCGCACCGCGACCGCCACCGCGCGCGCGTCGAAGCCGACCATGACCGGCGGCTGCGACAGGCGGCCCTCGGTGTGCGCCGCGGCGAGCGCGTCGTCGACCGCGGCCGCGAGCCGCGGCGTCGGGGCGTCGGCGGGCTGGCCGTCGAGCGCGGCCCGGACGACGTCGAGCGCCTCGTCGGGCTCGAGGAAGAAGTCGCCGCTCACGCTCGTGCCGCTCAGCACGCCGTCGCGCACGTCGACGTCGACCACCACGAGCTTGCCGCCCGGAACCTTGTACTCGCCGTGCACGCCCCCACCCTAGGCGGACGTCAGCCGAGCGCCAGCACCGCCTCCTGCGCCCGGTGCTGGACCATCGTGTCGAGCGACTCCGGGTCGCCGAGCGTGTCGAGGGCGTCCTGGGTGTCGCCGCCCGCGAGCGCCGACGCGGTCCAGGTGACGATGGTGTTGCCGACCAGCAGGTGCCCCCGGTAGGCGGGGACCTCGTCTCCCTCCGCCGCGTGCACGACCGGCTGCACGATCGACGGGTAGACGCCCTGGCCCTCGATCGCGGCGTCGGCCGTCCACGTCGCGCCGTCCACCCCGGGGTTGACCTGGGAGTACGTCGGGCACGCGTCGACCGTCGTGACGAGCTGGGCGAACGCCTGGCGCGCGGACGCCGGGTCGGGCAGCACCGCCACCTGCTGGACGAAGGTCATCGCGTCGTTCGCCCAGATGCGGCCGCCGTACGCGGCGGGGGGCTGCGCGACGACCGTCACGGCCGGCGTGCAGGACGCCGGGTCGACGCTCGACCCCTCGGGCAGGCCCCAGACCATCTCCCCCGTGTCGGTCCGCTCGATGCCGTCGCGTGCTGCGGGGACGTCCGTCTCCAGGTCGACGTCCGTGACGAACAGCGACCCGAGCGTCGCCGCGTCGAAGACGGCCTGGTCGGCGGGCGGGACGACGCTGACCGTCGGCGAGGGCGTCGGTGTCGCGTCCGTCGCGGTGCTGCCGGTCGACGGTTCCGGTACGGGAGCGGCGCTCGCCCACGGCCGGACGACGAGCAGCACGACGGCGACGACGACCGCGACGACGAGGAGCCACCACCAGCCGCGCGAGCGCCGGTCCTGCGGTGGCGGCGCACCCGAGCCGGGTCCCCCGAGCGCGCCGCGCGGTGGTGCGGCGTCGGGCGTGGTCCCGTCCGGCTGCGGCATGGTGCCCGCCACGTCCTCGCTCCTCCCGACGGGCCGGTCCAGGTCAGCGGACCCGTCAGCACGACCCTAGGACCAGGCCCGGGGCCCGCGAGGGCGAAATCTCAGCGAGGCTCGACGCCTCGTGCGTGCAGCCCCCAGATGGTCGAGTCGGTGAGCGCCTCCCACGAGGCCTCCAGCAGGTTCGGCCCGACGCCGACCGTGCTCCACGAGCGCTGGCCGTCGGTCGTCTCGATGAGGACGCGGGTCACCGCGTCGGTGCCGTGCATCGAGTCGAGGATGCGGACCTTGAAGTCGATGAGCTCGAACGTCTCGACCTCGGGGTACACGCGGACGAGCGCCTGCCGCAGCGCGTGGTCGAGCGCGTTGACCGGGCCGTTCCCCTCGCCGGTGCTCACGATGCGCTCGCCGCCGGCGTGCAGCTTGACCGTCGCCTCGGCCGTCGCGAGGGTGCCGCGCCCGCCGACCCGCTCGACGATCGTGCGCCACGACTCGACCCGGAAGTACTGCGGGCGCGCGCCGTGCACCTCCTCGACGAGCAGCAGCTCGAACGACGCGTCCGCGGCCTCGTACGTGTACCCGCGGGCCTCGGCGTCCTTGACGCGGTCCGTGATGCGGCCGAGCACCTCGGGCTGCCCCGACAGGTCGAAGCCGAGCTCGCGGCCCTTGAGCTCGATCGACGCCCGCCCGGCCATGTCGGAGACGAGCATGCGCATGTCGTTGCCGACCTGCATGGGGTCGATGTGCTGGTACAGGTCGGGGTCGACCCGGATCGCCGACGCGTGCAGCCCCGCCTTGTGCGCGAAGGCGCTCGCGCCGACGTACGGCTGCCGCGCGAACGGCGAGATATTGGTGATCTCGGCGACTGCGTGCGCGATGCGCGTGAGCTCGGCCAGGCCGCCGGGCGCGTCGTCGGCGCGGCGCAGCACCGGCAGGCCGTACTTGAGCTCGAGGTTGGCGACGATCGACAGCAGGTCGGCGTTGCCCGTGCGCTCGCCGTACCCGTTGACGCAGCCCTGCACGTGCGAGCAGCCCGCCTCGACGGCCGCGAGCGTGTTCGCGACCGCGCAGCCCGAGTCGTTGTGCGCGTGCATGCCGAGCACCGCGTCGGGCCCGACGGCCTCGCGGATCTCCTGCACGATCTGCGTGACCCAGGCGGGGATCATGCCACCGTTGGTGTCGCACAGCGCGACGACCTCGGCGCCCGCCTCGAACGCCGTCAGGACCGCCGCGCGCGAGTACGCCGGGTCGAACCGGTAGCCGTCGAAGAAGTGCTCCGCGTCGACGACCGCGCGGCGCCCCTCGCGCACGAGCAGCTGCACGGTGTCCGCGATCATCGCGAGGTTCTCCTCGCCCGTCGTGCGCAGCGCGCGCTCGGCGTGCCGCAGGTCGCTCTTCGCGACGAGCGCGACGACGGGCGCCTCGGAGTCGAGCAGCGCGCGCACCTGCGGGTCGTCGACGGCCCGCGTCCCGGCCTTGCGCGTCGACCCGAACGCCGCGAGCTCGGCGTTCTTCAGGTCCAGCTCCTTCGCCGCGCGCTTGAAGAACTCCGTGTCCTTCGGCACCGCGCCCGGCCAGCCGCCCTCGATGAAGCCCACGCCGAGCTCGTCGAGCAGCGGTGCGATCGCGAGCTTGTCCGCGACCGAGAGGTTCATGCCCTCCTGCTGGGCGCCGTCGCGCAGGGTCGTGTCGTAGACCTGGAACGACAGGGCCGTGGGCTGGGTGGCTGCGGTCACGGTCGGCTCTCCTCGGTGCGGGGACGGGCGTCCCGGCGGCGTCCTGACGCTACCTGCGGGTGGCGGCGTCCGGTGCCGTCGCCCACGCGGGTCCTCGTCCGCCCTGCGGCGGGCCCGGACCCGCGCGGGAGGCGGCGTCCCGTCGACCTGCGGCCCCGCGGTGGTGGGCGGTGACGTCGGTCGGCGTGCGGCCGGGCGGGGGTGGTGCCCGACCAACAAAAAGACCCCCCGAGAACGGGAGGTCTGCGCGTCAGCGGTGTCTGCTGACGCGCTACTCGATAATGAGCGTGAAGATGGTCACGGCCTCATCGTGGCACACGTCACGGTGAGTGGTCACTCGTTCCACCCAATGGACAGCCGGGCGGTGCACCGCAGGTCAGGGCACGGCCCGCGCGCGACGAGCCGCGAGGAGACCCATGTCCGACCCGAACGCACCTGCTCCCCAGCCGCCCGAGCGGCAGTCGACGCGGCCCGCCGCGCAGCCGTCCGCGCCCACGCAGCCGTACGCCCAGCCCGTCGCGCAGCCCGTGGCCCAGCCGGTCGCGCAGCCGCCCGTCGTGCAGCCCGCGGTCGTGCAGCCCGCCGTGGCCGCACCCGCCGCGCAGCCCCTCTACCCCGCGGGCACCCCCGTCGCCGCCGCACCCGTCGCCCCTGTCCGGCCCGGGCTCGACGCGGGCCGGTACTGGGCGGGCGTCGGCGCGACCGCGCTCGTCGCCGCGCTCGTGGCGGTCGCCGGCGTGCTCGTCCTGCAGGAGATCCTCGGCATCGACCTGGTCGTCCAGGACCTCTTCGGCACGGACTCGCCCATGACGTCGCTCGTCGTCGGCGCCGTGGTCGCCGCACTGGTCGCCGGCGCGCTGCTGCACGTCCTGGTGCTCACCACGCCGCGGCCCCGGTCGTTCTTCGGCTGGATCATGGGCCTGGTCACGCTCGTCGCCGCCCTGCTGCCGCTGACCTGGACCGACGACGCGACCTCGGCCGTCGCGACCGGCATCGTGCACCTCGTCATCGGGATCGCGATCTGGTCCCTGCTGTCGGGCGTCCTCACCTGGACCCGTCGGCCGGTCCCGCGGGTCTAGCGGACCGGTCGCTCACCGGAGGGGACCGACGGGCCGGGGCCGGACGAGCGACCGCGGGCGTGCTGGCACGATGCGGGGATGGACGAGGCACCGGTGCTGGCCGACCTGCGCGCCGCACGCGACCACCTGGGCGCGCGAGGCGAGGAGGCGGCCGCCGCCGCGCTCGGGCGCGTCATCGGCGGCGCGGAGTACGCCGAGCACAAGGAGGGCTGGCCGTGGTCGGACGCCCAGGTGCGATCGCTGGCCGAGCTCACCGCGCGCCGGCTCGCCGACGAGGCGGAGCTGTACGAGTCGGCGGGTGACACGGCGCGCGCCGAGGCGGCACGGCGCGGGGTCGCCGCGCTCGAGGGCTACCGGCCGATCCGGCACGAGGGCGGGACCTGATCGTCGCCAGGTCCCGCCCTCGTCGCCGTCGTCCGTCCGGGGACGCGCTCAGACCAGGCGGTGCAGCCAGCCGTGACGGTCGGTCGCGCGGCCGTACTGGATGTCGGTGAGCTCGGCGCGGATGCGGCCCGTGACCGGGCCCGTGCCGCCGTCGCCGACGGTGAGGTCGAAGTCGTCGCTCGCGAGCCGGCCGATGGGGGTCACGACCGCGGCGGTGCCGCACGCGAACACCTCGGCGACCGAGCCGTCCTCGATGCCCGCGCGGAGCTCGGCCAGCGGGATGGGCCGCTCGTTGACCTCGTGCCCGGCGTCGGACAGGAGCTGCAGGATCGAGCCGCGCGTCACGCCCTCGAGGATCGAGCCCGAGATCGGGGGTGTCGACGCGCTGCCGTCGGCCCCGATCACGACGATGTTCATGCCGCCGAGCTCCTCGAGCAGCGTGTTCGTCGTCGCGTCGAGGAAGCAGACCTGCTCACAGCCCTTCGCGTACGCGTTCTGCTGCGGCAGGAGGCTCGCGGCGTAGTTGCCGCCGCACTTGGCCGCACCCGTACCGCCCGCGCCGGCGCGGTGGTACTCGGTGTCGACCCAGATCGACACGGGCTTGAGGCCGCCCGAGAAGTACGGGCCGACGGGCGACGCGATGACGAGGTACTCGGCCTCGAGCGACGGGCGCACGCCGAGGAAGCTCTCCGAGGCGTACATGAACGGCCGCAGGTAGAGGCTCGTCTCCTCGCCCGTCGGCACCCAGTCGCGGTCCGTCTGGACCAGCGCCGTGATCGAGCCGAGGAAGTCGGCCTCCGACAGCGGCGGCAGCGCGAGGCGCTGCGCGGACCGCGCGAACCGCGCCGCGTTCGCCTGCGGGCGGAACGTCCAGACGGAGCCGTCGGCGTGCTGGTACGCCTTCAGGCCCTCGAAGATCTCCTGCGCGTAGTGCAGGACCGCGGTCGCGGGGTCGAGCTGCAGCGGGCCGTACTTCTCGACGCGGCGGTCGTGCCAGCCCTCGCCGTCCCGGTAGGAGATGCGGGCCATGTGCTCGGTGAACACGGTGCCGAACTTGGGCGACTCCAGCGCCGCGGCGCGCGTGGCGGGGTCGACCGGGGTGTCCGTGAGCCGGATCTCGAACCGGTCGGCGGACGTGGGTGCTGCGAGGGTGCTCATGTCGGGGGGCCTTTCACCAGGGTCGTTGACGACGGTACCGGTGAGGACGGCCGGGTGGACAGGTCGCGCCGGACCGCCCGGCCGACCGAGGTCGGGCCCGAGCGGGGACGGCGCGGGGAGCGGACGTCAGCCGGCGACGCGCGCGGCGAGGTCCTTGCCCACCTCGGCCGTCGACCGTACTCGCTCGGCCGAGCCGCGCTCGACCAGGTCGGCGGCGACGGCGGCCTCGACGCGGCGCGCCGCGTCCGTCTGGCCCAGGTGGTCGAGCAGGAGCGCGACCGACAGCACCGTGGCGGTCGGGTCGGCCTTGCCCTGGCCGGCGATGTCCGGCGCGGAGCCGTGCACGGGCTCGAACATGCTCGGCGCGGTGCGGTCCGGGTTGATGTTCGCCGACGCCGCGAGGCCGATGCCGCCCGTGATCGCCGCGGCGAGGTCCGTGAGGATGTCGCCGAAGAGGTTGTCCGTGACGATCACGTCGAAGCGCGACGGGTTCGTCACGAGGAAGATCGTCGCCGCGTCGACGTGCAGGTAGTCGACGGTCACGTCGGGGAACTCGGCGTTGACGGCCTCGACCGTGCGGCGCCACAGGTGGCCCGCGTGCACGAGGACGTTGTGCTTGTGCACGAGCGTGAGCTTCTTGCGCGGGCGGGCCGCGGCACGCGCGAACGCGTCGCGGACCACGCGCTCGACGCCGAACGCGGTGTTGACGCTGACCTCGTTCGCGACCTCGGCGGGCGTGCCGACGCGGATCGCGCCACCGTTGCCGACGTACGGGCCCTCCGTGCCCTCGCGGACCACGACGAAGTCGACCTCGCCGGGGTTCGCGAGCGGGCTCGTGACGCCCGGGTACAGGCGGCCCGGCCGGAGGTTGACGTAGTGGTCGAGCGCGAAGCGCAGCTTGAGCAGCAGCCCACGCTCCAGGACGCCCGACGGGACCGACGGGTCGCCGATGGCGCCCAGCAGGATCGCGTCGTGGCCGCGGATCGCGTCGAGGTCGGTGTCCGTCAGCGTCTCGCCCGTCGCGTGCCAGCGGCGCGCGCCCAGGTCGAAGTCGGTGGTCGACACCGTGGTGCCCGAGCCGTGCAGCGCGGCCTCGAGGACCAGCAGCCCCTGCTCGACGACCTCGGTCCCGATGCCGTCACCGGCGACGACGGCGAGGCGGAGGTCCGGGGCAGGAGCGTTCGGTGCCATGAGAGCACCCTAACCCGCGTCCCAGTGGCCGGGACGGCCATCTCGCCTTCTGGAATGCGTGCGCCGCCCGCGAGGGCGGTCCTAGTCGACCGGCGGGGTCGGCCCGCTCGTCGGGTAGACGAGCTCGAACCGCTCCGTCACGACGGCCAGGTCGGGCGTGAAGCGGTCGTCGCCGAGCACGCGTCGCCAGTACTTCTCGTGCTCCGTGCGCCACGACGCGAGCGACAGGTCGTCCTCGCCCTCCGCGTGCGCGTGCTCGTCGCCGACCTGGTCGAACGGCACGACCTCGACCTCGGTCGTGCGCAGCAGCGCGCGCGGCTCGCCCGTGCCGTCGAGGACGATCGAGAGGTCACCCACGACGGGCAGCGCGAGACCCTCGTCCTCGAGCTCCGCGAGCGCCGTCGACGTGCCCGTCTTGCGGCCGTCGAGCACGAGCGCGAGCAGCTGGTCGGCGAGCACCGGGTTGTCCCCGAACGACCACGACGGCGGCGGGACGACGTCCTTGGGCTGCTCCCCCAGGACGGCGTCGAGCTTGCCGAGCCCGAGGTGCCCGCGGGCCGCCTGCCAGAACGCGGTGATCCGCTGGTCCTCGCCGCTCGCGCCGGTCGTCGACTGCTCGGTCATCGTCGTCCCTCCGTCGGTGGTGCGCCCATCTTGGCGTGAAGCACGACGGGCGTGCGACCTGGGCGGAGACCCGGTCGCACGCCCGTCGGGACGTGGCTGCGCGTCAGCGCGCCGCGGAACCCTCGACATAGTCGGAGTCCGAGGGCTTGACCCACGCGAACAGCTTGCGGAGCTCGCGGCCCACGGGCTCGATCGGGTGGTTCTGGCCCTTCTCGCGCAGCTCCTTGAACTCCGGCGCACCGGCGTCCTGGTCGTCGATGAAGCGCTTGGCGAAGGCACCGTTCTGGATGTCCGCGAGGACGGCCTGCATGTTCGCCTTGACGTCGGGCGTGATGACGCGCGGGCCCGAGACGTAGTCGCCGTACTCGGCCGTGTCCGAGACCGACCAGCGCTGCTTGGTGATGCCGCCCTCGAAGATGAGGTCGACGATGAGCTTGAGCTCGTGCAGCACCTCGAAGTACGCGACCTCGGGCTGGTAGCCGGCCTCGGTCAGCGTCTCGAAGCCGTACTGGATGAGCTGCGACACGCCACCGCACAGGACGGCCTGCTCGCCGAAGAGGTCGGTCTCCGTCTCCTCGGTGAAGGTCGTCTTGATGCCCGCGGCACGCAGGCCGCCGATGCCCTTGGCGTAGGACAGCGCGAGCTTCCACGCCTCGCCCGACGCGTCCTGCTCGACGGCGACGATGACCGGCACGCCACGGCCGTCGGCGTACTCGCGACGGACCAGGTGGCCCGGGCCCTTGGGGGCGACCATGAGGACGTCGTGGCCCGCGGCGGGCTTGATGTAGCCGAAGCGGATGTTGAAGCCGTGCCCGAAGACGAGCGCGGCGCCGTCCTTGAGGTTCGGCTCGATCTCGTCGCGGTAGACGATCCGCTGCACCTGGTCGGGCGCGAGGATCACGACGACGTCGGCGTCGCGCACGGCGTCGGCGACCGTCGCGACCTTGAGGCCCTCGTTCTCGGCCTTGGCGCGGGACGCCGAGCCCTCACGGAGGCCGACGGTGACGTCGACGCCCGAGTCGCGCAGGTTCAGGGAGTGCGCGTGCCCCTGGCTGCCGTAGCCGATGACGGCGACCTTCTTGGACTGGATGACCGACAGGTCGGCGTCGTCGTCGTAGAACAGCTCAGCCACGGTGGATCTCCTCGTTCGTGTTCGGTGGTGCAGTCAGGAAGGGTGTCAGGCGGAGCGCGAGACGCGCTCGAGCGCCCGGTCCGTGATCGAGCGCGAGCCGCGGCCGATGGCGACCGTGCCGGACTGCACGATCTCACGGATGCCGAACGGCTCCAGGGCGGTCAGGAGGGCGTCGAGCTTGCCGGGGCTGCCCGTCGCCTCGACGACGACGGTGTCCGGGACGACGTCGACGACGTGCGCCCGGAACAGCTGGACGACCTCGAGGACCGACGTCCGCTGCGCGGTGTCGGCCTTGACCTTGACGAGCAGCAGCTCGCGCTGCACCGAGGACGCGTCCTCGAGCTCGACGATCTTGATGACGTTGATCAGCTTGTTGAGCTGCTTCGTCACCTGCTCCAGGGGCAGCTCGTCGACGTCGACGACGACGGTGATGCGCGAGATCTCCTCGTGCTCCGTCGGGCCCACGGCGAGCGAGTGGATGTTGAACGACCGGCGGGCGAACAGGCCCGCGACGCGCGTGAGCACACCGGGCTTGTTCTCGACCAGCACGGACAGCGTGTGGCGGCTCATGGGTCAGTCCTCTCGGTCCCACGAGGGGCTGATGCCCCGGGCGTACTGGATGTCGTCGTTGCTCACGCCCGCGGCGACCATCGGCCACACCATCGCGTCGCGCGACACCGTGAAGTCCACGACCACGGGGCGGTCGTCGATCTCGAGCGCACGCTTGATGGTGGCGTCCACGTCGGCCTTCGACTCGCAGCGCAGGCCCACGCAGCCGTAGGCGTCGGCGAGCTTGACGAAGTCGGGCACGCGCACGGTGCCGTGGCCGGTGTGCAGGTCGGTGTTCGAGTACCGCGACTCGTAGAACAGCGTCTGCCACTGCCGGACCATGCCGAGCGACGAGTTGTTGATGACCGCGACCTTGATCGGGATGTCGTTGATCGTGCAGGTGGCGAGCTCCTGGTTGGTCATCTGGAAGCAGCCGTCGCCGTCGATCGCCCACACCGTGCGGTCGGGCTGGCCGACCTTCGCGCCCATCGCGGCGGGGACCGAGTAGCCCATGGTGCCGAGGCCGCCGGAGTTGAGCCACGAGTTGGGGCGCTGGTACTTGATGAACTGCGCGGCCCACATCTGGTGCTGGCCCACGCCCGCGGCGTAGATCGCCTCGGGACCGGACAGCTCGCCGATGCGCTGGATGACGTGCTGCGGCGCCAGGTGGCCGTCCGACGGCTCGTCGTAGCCCAGCGGGAACGTCTCGCGCCATGCGTCGAGCTGCTTCCACCACGCCTCGAGGTCGGGCTTGCCGTGCTGGCCGTGCTCGCGCGCGAGCTCGGGCAGCAGGTCGGCGAGGACCTCGCGCAGGTCGCCGACGATCGGCACGTCGACGGCCTTGTTCTTGCCGATCTCCGCGGGGTCGATGTCGGCGTGCACGACGGTGGCGTTCGGGGCGAACGACGCGAGCTGGCCGGTGACGCGGTCGTCGAACCGTGCGCCGAGGGCCACGATGAGGTCGGCCTTCTGCAGCGCGGCCACCGCGGCGACCGTGCCGTGCATGCCGGGCATGCCCAGGTGCTGCGGGTGCGTGTCGGGCAGCGCACCGCGCGCCATCAGGGTCGTCACGGCGGGCGCGCCCGACGCGTCGACCAGCGCGCGCAGCTCGGCGGCCGCGCCGGCGCGGATCACGCCGCCGCCGACGTACAGCACGGGCCGGCGCGACGTCGCGAGCAGGCGGGCGGCCTCGCGGATCTGCTTGGCGTGCGGCTTGGTCACCGGGTGGTACCCGGGCAGCGACACCTCCTGCGGCCACGAGAACGTGGTCTGCGCCTGCATCGCCGACTTGGAGATGTCGACGAGCACGGGGCCCGGCCGACCGCTCGCGGCGATGTGGAACGCCTCGGCGATCACGCGCGGGATGTCGTCCGCGTCGGTCACGAGGTAGTTGTGCTTGGTCACCGGCAGGGTGATGCCGACGATGTCGGCCTCCTGGAAGCCGTCGGTGCCGATGAGCGACGCGACGACCTGGCCCGTGATCGCGACGAGCGGCACCGAGTCCATGTGGGCGTCGGCGATCGGGGTCACGAGGTTCGTCGCGCCCGGGCCGGACGTCGCCATGCACACGCCGACCTTGCCGGTCGCGGCCGCGTACCCGGCGGCCGCGTGGCCGCCGCCCTGCTCGTGGCGCACCAGGATGTGCCGCACCTTCGCGGAGTCCATCAGCGGGTCGTAGAGCGGGAGGATCGCGCCGCCCGGGATGCCGAAGACGGCCTCGACGCCCTGCTCCTCCAGCGAGCGGACGATCGACTGTGCGCCGGTGACCTGCTCGACCGCCGTCGTGGCGGCCGGGACGCGCTCACGCTCGGCGCGCGAGTGCGCGACGGCGGCGGGGCTGGCCTGCGGGACGGGCGGCGCGGGCGTTCGCGGCGGTGCCGGGTGAGGACCCTGGACCATCGGTGTCTCCCTGGGTGGTGCGGTGGGGTGTTCGTCGGGCCGGAACACAGAAAAACCCCTCGGGCCCCGACGTGAGGCGGGACGAGGGGTGCGCGCGCGGACGAGGACCTGGGTGCGGTGGCCTCAGCCGGCGCGCTCAGGAAGTACTACGAGGATCGTCTGCACGCGAGCGACCCTACGCCTCCGTCGGTTCGGTGTCACGCCGTCTCACATGATGGTTCACGTGTCCACCCATCGGAAGAGCGGCCGTCCGGCGACGCCCGTCGGACGGCCGCTCGCTGCACCGCGTCAGCAGGTCGTGCCCGTCGTGCACCACTGGTGACCGACGTCGACGACGAGCCGCGACCCGCCGCCCGGACCGGCGAGCACGAACGCCCGGAACGGCAGGCGCGCCCGCACCCCGAGGCCGATGGTCGTGACGCCCTCGAAGCTGCCGGCCCACACGACGTCCCGGAACGTGCGGTACGACGACGTGGTGATCAGCCGGCCGCCGTCGTCGACGAACCACGCGTCGGTCGGGATGACGCCCGCATGCGCGACCACCTCGAGGCGCGCACCGCCCCGGACCGCGACCGGGAGGCCGGAACCGTCCTGCACGACCGCGCTCACGTACCGGACGGACCACCCCCCGAGCGGTGAGTCGAGGTCCAGGACGAGCCGGTCGTAACAGGCGTGGCGGCCGGCGCGGACGCCGACGACGTTGTCGGCCGACGGACCCGAGGCCGACTTCGCGAGCGAGCCCCACACCTGACCGCAGTACGGCGACGCGGACGCGGCGGGGGCGGACAGCAGGTGCAGACCCGCCACGAGGGCGAGCGTGAGGAGAGAGACGATCCACTTGCGCATGAGGCACCACCTCAGAGACGGAGGACAGGGACAACCCCTGGTGGTGCGGTGCCGGGCCCGGCGACGTCGTCGTCGCCGGCCGGCGCCGGGACTCGCCCGCGCTGTGGGTCGCGTGCGGGCGGGCGGCAGGCCGGTTCCCACACCCGAAGGAGCCGCCGAGCAGCCCGCTGGATACGTCGTGGGCGGGTCTCGACGGACGGTCGGCCCGCGGCCGGGCCGCGGCGCCCGGGCGCCGTCGTCAGACCGCGGGCTCCGGGTCGAAGTCGAACGCGGGCAGGCCGTCGATGCTCGTGCGGTTCTTCTGCCGCCGGTACGCCGCCTGCCCGTCGGCGCCCTTGCGCTCCATGTACGGCGGCAGCAGGTCGCGCTCCCCGACGTAGTCCATCAGCGGCACGCCGTAGCCGCACGAGTCGGAGACCCGCTCGACGTCGACGACGACGACCGCGCGCGCGCCGCGCGTCTCGCCGAACAGTGCGAGCAGCTCCGCGAAGCCGTCGTCGTACAACGTCACGAACCGGCCGCGGCCGTGCAGCCGCACGATGTTCGGCGGGCCGTCGAACGCGCAGAACATGACCGTGATCCGGCCGTTCTCGCGCAGGTGCGCGATGGTCTCGGCGCCGCTCGCGGTGAGGTCCAGGTACGCGACCGTGTGGTCGTCGAGCACGACGAACGAGCCGTCGACGCCCTTGGGCGAGACGTTGACGTGCCCGTCGGCGCCGCTCGGGGCGGTCGCGACGAAGAAGACGTGCTGCGCGAGGAGGAAGCGGCGCATCCGCTCGTCGATCCGCTCGTGGACCTTGCCCATCGCGTCGCCTCCCGTCGTCGTGCCCTGCCGTCGCCCCGACACGCTAGCCGCCCCGCCGCGCGGCCCGACGACGACGTCCGCGCGCCGGGCGCCGCGCCCCGCTGGCGCCGCACACCGCGGGGACGTCACGCCCCCGGCAGGATGCCCCGCTCGATCGCGACGGTCACCGCACGCGTGCGGTCGTCGACCCCGAGCTTCGCGAACGCGCGCAGCAGGTGCGTCTTGACCGTCGCCTCGGTGATGAACAGCTCGCGCCCGATCGCGGCGTTCGACAGCCCCCGGGCCACCCCCGCGAGGACCTCCTGCTCGCGCGCGGTGAGCCGCTCGGCGTCGCCGCGGACCTGCTGCACCAACCGCCGGGCGACCGACGGCGACAGCGCCGACTCGCCCCGCGCCGCCGCGCGCACCCCCGCGACGAGCTGGTCGCGCGGCGTGTCCTTGAGCAGGTAGCCGGTCGCGCCCGCCTCGACCGCCCGCAGGATGTCGGTGTCGGTCTCGTACGTCGTGAGCACCAGCACGCGCACCCCGGGCAGCGTGCCCGTGATGGTCGCCGTCGCGCTCGCGCCGTCGAGCACCGGCATCCGCAGGTCCATGAGGACGATGTCGGGCCGCAGCACCTCGGCGAGCGCCACGGCCTGCTCGCCGTCGCCCGCCTCGCCGACGACCTCCAGGTCCGGCTCGACGGCCAGCATCCCGGCCAGCCCCGAGCGGACCACGGGGTGGTCGTCGGCCAGCAGCACCCGGATCGTCACGCGTCCTCCCCCGTCCCGTCCGTCCGCGTCCCGCCGGTCGACGGGCTGCTGGGCAGCGTCACCGCCACCCGGGTGCCGCCGCCCGGTCCGCTGCCGACCTCGACGGTCCCGCCGCCGGCGTCGACACGTTCCCGCATCCCCCGCAGCCCGACGCCCTCCACGGCGCCCGCCGGGAGCCCGCGCCCGTCGTCGACGACCTCGAGCCGCACCTCGTCGCCGTCCCGCGCGACGGCGAGCCGGACGGCCGTCGCGCCGGCGTGCTTGCGGACGTTCGCGAGCGCCTCCTGCGCGGCCCGCAGCAGGACGACCGCGTGCTCGGGGCCGACGACGCCGAGCGCCTGCAGACCGGTGACCTCGACGCGGACCTGCGTCTCCGCCTCGAACCGGGCGGCGAGCCGGTCGAGCGCGTCGCCGAGCGTGCCGCGCTCCAGCTCCGGCGGCCCGAACGCGGCGACGAGGGCCCGCGCCTGCGCGAGGTTGTCGCGCGCGACCTGCTCGATCTGGCCGACCCGCTCGGTCGCCGGTCCGACCCGGTCGCGCGCGAGCTCGGCCGACGCCGCCTGCGCGAGCATGACGACGCTCGTGAACCCCTGCGCGAGCGTGTCGTGGATCTCCTGCGCGAGGCGCGCGCGCTCGGCGAGCACCCCGGTCGTGTGGTGCGTCGACGCGAGCTCCGCCTGCGCGGCGTTGAGGTCCTCGACGAGCGCGGCGCGCTCCTCGCTCTGCTCCGACACCCACGTGATCCACAGCCCGAGCGCGATCGCGAAGACCAGGCCCGTGCCGACCTGCCCGACGAGCTCGGTGGCGTCGGCGACCGTCCCCAGGGCGCCGGGCTCGCGCACGACGATCGCGGCGCCGAACGCGACGGTCAGCAGCACGCTCCACAGCACGCCCTCGAGCCGGCGCGTCGCGAAGAACCAGATCTGCGAGTAGCCGACGAACAGCAGCACGGACCCGAGCTCGGAGAGGCCCACCTCCAGCACGACGACGGTGACGAGGACCGCGAGGTAGGTGCGCGTCAGCCGCACGTCGCCGCGGACGGCACCGCGCCGGCCCAGGGCGAGGTAGGCGACGACGAGCGCGGCCAGGCCGAGGACCGCCAGCGCGGCCTCGCGCAGCGAGCGAACCTCGACGGCGATCGAGACCCCCGCGACGGCCGTGATCGCGTAGAACCCGATGTCCCAGCCGCGCAGCGCGCGCACCCAGAACTCGTGCCGGGCCACCGGCCGGGGCGTGCGCCTGGTCATGCCGCCGAGCCTGCCACGTGGAGGTCCGTCGACCGGGCGGCGCGCGCCCGGCAGGATGCGGGCATGGACGCAGGCGGACGGGTGGACGGGCGGCGGCGGGGCTGGGTCCGGCGGGCGGTGGACGGGCTCGTCACGGCGATGGTGCGGCGGGGCACCGGTCCGCGCGGCACGGTCCTGCTGACGGTCGCCGGGCGCACGTCGGGCGAGCCGCGCACGACCCCGGTGACGCTCGTCGAGCGCGACGGCGTCCGCTGGCTCGTCGCCCCGTACGGCCCGGTCGGGTGGGTGCGCAACGTGCGCGCGGTGGGTGTGGTCGAGGCGCGGCGCGGCCGGCGCACCGAGCGGCTGGTCGCCGAGGAGGTCGACGCCGCAACCGGCGCCCCCGTGCTGCGGCAGTACCTGCAGGAGGTCGCGGTCGTGCGGCGGGTGTTCGACGTCGCGCCCGGCGACCCGGTCGAGGCGTTCGTGCCGCTCGTCCCGACCCACCCGGTGTTCCGCCTCCGCCCCGCCTGAGGGGTCCGCCGGACGTCAGCCGTCGTCACGGCGACGCCAGCGGAACCACCGCGCCCCGACGACGAGGCCCGCGGCGAACCACACGCCGAGCACGAGCGCCGTCGTGAGGAGGTCGACGTCGCCCGCGACCGCGTCGGGCAGGAACGCCGCCTGCATGCCCTCGACGAGCCACCGCAGGGGGAACACCGACGCGACCTGCTGCATCCAGGTCGGCAACGAGTCCCACTGGAAGAACACGCCGGAGATGAACTGCAGGACCAGGACGATCGGCGTGACGACCGCGCTCGCCGACCGGCCCGAGCGGGGCACCGACGAGAACGCCACCCCGCACACCGAGCCCGCGGCGGTGCCCAGCAGGTAGACCCACGCGAACGTCGCCCAGTCCCCCACCGTCGACGGCAGCGTGACGTCGAACAGGGTCGCCGCGACGGTCAGCAGGATCGCGGTCTGCACGAGCCCGCTGCCGAGCACCTGCCCGATCTTGCCGAGGAAGTACGCCGACGCCGGCATGGGCGTGCCGCGCAGGCGCTTGAGGCCGCCCTCGTCGCGCTCGACAGAGATCGAGATCGCGAGCGACTGGAAGCTCGACAGCATGACGCCCGTCGCGAGCATGCCCGGAAGGAAGTACTGCGCGAACGGGATCTCGACGTCACCGGCCGGGACGGTCGCGCCGTCCTGCCCGAAGACCGTCGCGAAGATCGCCATCATGATGACCGGGTACGCGAAGATGAACACGACCGCGTCGCGCTCCCGGAAGAACACGCGCACCTCGTAGAGGGCACGCACGAGACCGAGGCGCAGGACGCCGGGGACCGCGGTGCGACGCGCGGTCGAGGGGTCCGCCGGGGCGAGGCTGGTCATCGCAGGACCTCCGCACGGGTGGGGACGGGCGCGTCGACGGGCGTGTCGACGCTCTGGAGCAGACCGAGGTAGACGTCCTCGAGGGTCGGTCGCACGACCTCCAGGGCGGGCACGTCGCCGAGCCGGGCGAGCAGGTCGGCGACCGTGCGGGACGCGTCGTCGGTGCGGACCTCGTGCCGCCGGCCGTCCTCGACCCAGCGCACGAGCGCCCGGCGGGCGTCGCGACCGCCGAGGTCGGCCGGCGCCCCCTCCGCGACGACGCGGCCGGCCGCGACGACCACGACGCGGTCGGCGAGCCGCTCGGCCTCCTCGAGGTAGTGCGTCGTCAGCAGGATCGTCGTGCCGTCGGCACGCAGCCCCTCGACGAGGTCCCAGAACGATCGCCGGGCCTGCGGGTCGAAGCCCGTCGTCGGCTCGTCGAGGAACACGAGCTCGGGCCGCCCGACGATGCCGAGCGCGACGTCGAGCCGGCGCCGCTGACCGCCCGAGAGCTGCCGGGCACGCGTGCGGACCTTCTCGCGCAGACCCACGGCGTCGATCACCTCGTCGGGGTCGCGCGGGTCCGGGTAGAAGCGGCCGAAGTGCCGGACGAGCTCGCCGACCGTCGCCTCGGCGAGGTCGTTCGTGCCCTGCAGCACGATCCCCAGACGGGACCGCCACACCCGGCCCGCCGTCTGCGGGTCCTCGCCGAGGACGCGGACGTCGCCCTCGTCGCGGTGCCGGTACCCCTCCAGGATCTCGACGGTCGTCGTCTTGCCCGCACCGTTCGGCCCGAGGATCGCGACGATCTCGCCGCGGTCGACGTGCAGGTCGAGGCCGTCGACGGCCTGCTTGGGCCCGTACCGCTTGCGCAGGCCCGCGACCTCGATCGCGGGGGCGCCTGCCGATGTCGTCATGCCCTCAGCCTGGTCCGGGGCGAGGCGACGGCGCGACGACCGAGGCACTGTCATGTCCGTCCACCGATCGGTTGACCCCGGGGCGCGCCGGCGGTCCCGGTGGCCGGCTCGCGTCGGCTCGGGTCAGGCGACGTCGCGCAGCCGGAACGACAGCCAGCCCCCGGCGACCGCGGTGGCGACGACGACGAGCACGACGAGGCCGCCCTGTCCCATCGGCACCGCGTGCACCACGAGGTCGCAGAGCTCCTTGCCGGCGCGGGCCGGGTCGGGGACGCACGACGGGACGACGTACTGCGCGCTGCCCGCGGTCCACGCCGTGACGTTGGTCGACAGCGGCAGCCACCGCGACTCCGGCAGGACGAGAGGCAGGGCGCTCTCGGTCGCCGCGACCCACCAGACCGCGATGCCCGTCACGGCCGTCGCGTGCCGCAGCGCGAACGCCAGCCCGACGCCGATCGCCGCGAACGCGGGGCCCGTCGCGAGCCAGCGGCCCGCCACCGCCCCGACGCCCGCCCAGCCGGCCACCGGCGTGCCGATCGCGAGCCCGTTGACGACGCCGACCGCGAGCAGGCCGACGACGAGGGTCACCAGGGCGGTCGCGACGCACGGCACCGCCGCCACGGCGCCCGCCAGGAGCTTGCTGACGAACACCCGACCGCGGCGCGGCGCGAACGTCAGCCAGGTGCCCATCGAGCCCGACGCGAACTCCGCGGTCACGAGCCCGACGCCCACCATGAGGCAGGCGAGCGTGATCATGAGCCCGGTCGACGGGAGCCGCTCGACGAGCAGCGTCGCGACGTCCGGCCGGACCTCCTGGTACTGCGCGGGCACCGGCGGCCGTGACGTGCACCGCGCGGTCGCCTCGGCGGGCGGCAGGTCGGGATGCACGGACGGGTCGTCGTCGTCGCAGGGCGCGACGCGCTCCTGCCACGCCGCGAGGTCCGTGCGGTAGGCCTCGTCGGCTGCGGCGACCTCGGCCGCGCTCGGGGGTCGTGAGTCCCACCACCCGCTCAGCACGAGCCCGAGGACGCCGAGGACGACGCCCGCGGACACGAACCAGACGAAGGGGCGTGACCGTGCGCGGACGAGCTCGGCGTGCAGCAGCCGCGTCACGGCGCACCCGCCGGGACCGCGGTGGGCGCCGCCGGACCGGTCGCCGGTCGTGGCGCGGAGGTGAGCTCGAGGAACGCCGACTCGAGGTCGCGACGCAGCACCACGACCTCGTCCGCGAACACCTCGCCGCGTGCCAGGGCCTCGTTCACCTGCGACGGGCCGGGCGCCCCCGAGACGTCGAGCGTGCTCCCGTCGGCCCGCACGCCCCAGCCGCGCGCGGCCAGCAGCGCGTGGGCGCGCGCCGGGTCGGCGACCCTGACCCGGACGGACGGCGTCCCGTCGGCGGCGAGCAGGTCGGCGACCGTGCCCTCGGCGACCAGGCGGCCGTGCGCGACGACCGACACGGTGTCGGCGACCTGCTCGACCTCCGCCAGGATGTGGCTCGACACCAGGACCGTGCGCCCCTCGTCCGCGAGGCCGCGCATGGTCGCGCGCACGTCCCGGATGCCCGCGGGGTCGAGCCCGTTCGTCGGCTCGTCGAAGATCAGCAGGTCGGGGTCCTTGAGGAGCGTCGCGGCGATCGCGAGCCGCTGCTTCATGCCGAGCGAGTACCGGCGGAACTGGTCGACGCCGCGCTCGCGCAGGCCCACCCGCTCGAGCACCTCCTCGACGCGGGTGTGCGGGACGCCCACCGCGGTCGCGAGCAGGCGCAGGTTGCGACGACCCGAGAAGCCCGGCACGAACTTGGGGTTCTCGACGATCGCGCCGACGCGGCCGATCACGTCCGGCAGCCGCTCGGGCACGGGTGTGCCGAACAGGTGGACGGCGCCGGCGTCGGGGCGCGCGAGGCCGAGCAGCATGCGGATCGTCGTCGTCTTCCCCGACCCGTTGGGGCCCAGGAACGCGTGCACGCCGCCCGCGGGCACCGTGAGGTCGAGGTGGTCGACCGCGACCACCTCGCGGAGCGTGAACGTCCGGTACGTCTTGCGCAGCCCGCGCACGCGCACCGCGGGCTCGCTGCCTGCGTCGATGTCGGACCTCCCCTCACCGGTCCCATCGGCACGGCCGGCGCCGCGCGACCCCGCGGGCGGCGGTCTTCACCCGCCCGGCCCAACCTCCGACGCCGACGGGGTCACGCCACCTAGCCTCGGAGCACGCGGAACGAGGAGGGACCGATGACGAGGATCCGGAGGGCGTCCGTGGGCGCGCTCGCAGCACTGGTGCTGGGCACGACGGCGGCGTGCGGCACGGGCGGTCCGGACGGGGACGGCCCCACGCCCACGACGGGCGGGAGCGCGAGCGCGACCGCCCCGGCGACGCCCAGCGCGTCGGTCACCGCGCCGGCGCCGGCCGCACCGGAGGGCGAGCCCGCCGAGGGCTTCGCGCCCGCGACCACGACGGCGACGGCCGAGCCGTCCGGCGCGCGCGTCACCGTCGTCGACGTCCGGGTCGGCACCCACGACGGCTACGACCGGGTCGTCTACGAGGTCGCGGGCGGCGGCGTCCCCGGGTACCGCGTCGGGTACGTCGACCAGGCGGTGCAGGACGGCAGCGGCGAGCCCGTCGACGTCGCGGGCGACACGGTGCTCGACGTGTGGCTGACCGGCACGGGCTACCCGCACGACACGGGCCACGACGAGTTCCCGCAGGACGTCGGCCCGCGCGAGGGCACGGTCGTGCAGGTCACGCGCCCGCTGACGTTCGAGGGCATGACGCAGTCCGTCGTGGGCGTCGCGGGCGAGCGGCGGCCGTTCCGGGTGTTCGTCCTGCAGGACCCGGTGCGCGTCGTCGTGGACGTGCAGACCTCCTGACGTGCCCCGCGCGTCGCGTCAGCGCGCGACGCGCCGGACCTGCGCCTCCCACGGCCGCAGCCGGACCCGCCCGTCGCCGTCCGGGGTGGCGTCGTCGTCGTAGTTCCCGAGCACGAGCGCCGAGCCCGCGGCGACGTCGACCGTGACGTCCTGCTCGTCGCCCGAGAAGTTCCCGAGCACCAGCAGGGCGTCGCCGTCGAGCGACCGCGTGAACGCGTAGACGTGCTCGTGGTCGGGCAGCAGCATCGTGAAGTCGCCGAGCGCCACGACCGGGTCGGTGTGCCGCAGCTCGATCAGGCGGCGGTAGTGGTGGAACACCGACCGCTCGTCGGCGCGCGCCGCGGCCGCGTTGACCTCGACGTGGTTCGGGTGGACGGGAAGCCACGGGGTGCCGGTGGTGAAGCCGGCGTGCTCCGACGCGTCCCACTGCATGGGCGTGCGCGCGTTGTCGCGGCTCATCGCGGCGAGCCCGTCGAGCAGCTCGTCGTCGGTCGCGTGCCCGTGCGCGCGGGCCTCGGCGACGTGCCGCAGCGACTCGATGTCGCGGTAGTCGTCGAACGAGTCGAACCGCGCGTTCGTCATCCCGAGCTCCTCGCCCTGGTAGACGTACGGCGTCCCGCGGTGCAGGTGGAGCACGGTGCCGAGCATCGTCGCGGACTCGCGCCGGTAGGCGCCGTCGTCGCCGAAGCGGGACACGATGCGCGGCTGGTCGTGGTTGTTCCAGTAGAGGCTGTTCCACCCGACGTCGGCGAGCTCGGCCTGCCAGCGGCCGAACGACGCCTTGAGGTCGCGCAGCCGCAGCGGCCGCACGTCGAACTTGCCGCCCGGCCCGTGGTCGAGGCCGACGTGCTCGAACTGGAACACCATGTCGACCTCGGCGCGCGCGGGGTCGGTGAACAGGCGTGCGTGCTCGACGGTGACGCCGGGCATCTCCCCCACCGTGAGCAGGCGGTCGGGGCGCCCTGCGAACACCTCGCGGTGCATCTCGGCGAGGAACTCGTGGATGCGCGGCCCGTTCGTGTAGGCCGCGCTGCCGTCGCCGAGCACGCCGTCGCGGACCGGGCCGTCGGGCAGCGCCGGGTCCTTCGAGACGAGGTTGATGACGTCCATGCGGAAGCCGTCGACCCCGCGGTCGAGCCACCAGCGCATCATCGCGTAGACCGCCTGCCGGACCTCGGGGTTCTCCCAGTTGAGGTCGGGCTGCTTGCGGCTGAACAGGTGCAGGTAGTACTCGCCCGTGGCCTCGTCGAGCTCCCACGCGGGACCCGAGAAGAACGACCGCCAGTTCGTCGGCTCCGCGCCCGGCTGCCCCGGCGCCATGCCGTGCCGCGGCGGGCGCCACCAGTACCAGTCACGCTTCGGGCTGTCCGCCGACGAGCGCGACTCGACGAACCACGGGTGCTCGTCGGACGTGTGGTTGACGACGAGGTCCATGACCAGCCGCATGCCGCGCTCGTGCAGCGCCACGAGCAGCGCGTCGAGGTCGGCGAGCGTGCCGAACGACGGGTCGACGTCCTGGTAGTCGCTGATGTCGTACCCGTTGTCGTCCTGCGGCGACGGGTAGATCGGCGACAGCCAGACGACGTCCACGCCGAGCGCGGCGAGGTGGTCGACGTGGTCGAGGACGCCCCGCAGGTCCCCGACGCCGTCGCCGTCGGAGTCGGCGAACGAGCGCGGGTACACCTGGTAGACGACGGCGCGGGTCCACCACGGGGCGTCCTCGACGGTCCACGTCATGCGATCTCGGTCCTTCCGTCAGCGAGCGGTGCGGTGCGGCGGCTTCGGTGCGCGGGCCGCGGCGGGGTCACTTGATCGCGCCGCGCGTGACGCCGGAGATCACCCAGCGCTGCGCGAGCACGTACACGACGAGCAGCGGGACCATCGCCAGCAGGTACGAGGCGAAGGCGACCGTGTAGTTCGTCGAGAACTGCGCCTGGAAGACGTACTGCTGCAGCGGCAGGGTCGCGGCCTCCGGGTCGGACAGGATGACGAGCGGCAGCATGAAGTCGTTCCAGGCCCACACGCACGTGATGATGCCGACGGTCGCGTTCATCGGCCTCAGGAGCGGGAAGATCACCTTCCAGAACACCGTCCACGCGTTGGCGCCGTCCATGATCGCGGCCTCCTCCAGCTCCTTCGGGATGGAGTGGATGTAGGCCACGTACACGAACACGTTGAACGACAGGCCGAACACCGTGTACAGCAGGATGAGCCCGGCCTGGTTGTCCAGGTGCAGCTGCGCGGTCAGCTTCGCGACCGTCAGCATGAGGATCGGGAACGGCACGAACAGCGCCGCGATGAAGTAGAAGAACAGCCCCTTGAACAGCCTGCGGTGCATGTTCCGGGCGATCGCGTACGCGACCATCGAGTTCGTCAGCAGGGTCAGGACGACCGCGCCGACCGTGATGACCGCGCTGTTGAGCGCCGAGCGCGGGAAGTCCGTGAGCCGCCACGCCTCCCCGAAGTTCCCGAACGTCACGGGGCTCGGCAGGTCGAACCCGGCTCCCGAGAGCTGGTCGGGCGTCTTGAGCGCCGTCACGACCACGAGGTACATCGGCACGAGGATGCTCAGGGACAGGAAGATCATCAGCCCCGTGAGCCACCAGTTGGTGCGGCCCCCGGGCTCGCCGGGCTCGGCGGCGCGGCGACGGTGGCGCCACGACGGGCGGCGCGGACCGGTGGTGTCGACGGCGTCGGCGTCGTCGCCGACGAGGCCGCCCACGGGCGGTGCGGCGGTGGCGGTCATGCGACGTTCCCCTCTCCACGCTGCAGGACTCGGAACTGGACGAGGGCGAACACGATGATCACGACCATGAAGACGACGGCGTTCGCGAGCTGGTAGCCGAACTCGCCGCCCTGGAAGCCGCCCTTGTAGATGAGGACGCCGACCGACTCCGTCGCCGTGCCCGGACCACCGCCCGTCATGGCGATGACGTGGTCGAACACCTGCAGGAACCCCTTGAGCGCGAGCACCATGTTGATGACGAAGAAGCCCCAGATCATCGGGAACGTGATGCTCGTGAACTTGCGCCACGACCCGGCGCCGTCGAGCGACGCGGCCTCGTAGAGCTCGTGCGGGACCGTCTGGAGACCCGCGAGGTAGAGCACGATGTTGAACGCCGCGGCCTGCCAGACGGCCAGGACGACGATCGCGATCCACGCGAGGTTCTCGTCGCCGAGGATCGACGTCGAGAACCGCTCGTTGCCGAGCGACTGCGCGATGGCGGGGATCGAGATCGCGAACAGGTACTGGAACACGTACCCGACGACGAGGATCGCCAGCACGTACGGGACGAAGTAGACGGCCCGCAGCGTCGTGCGGAACTTGATCCGGCTGTTGAGCGCCATCGCGACGCCGAGCGCGATCACGTTGACGAGGACCGTCGCGACGATCGCGAACTGGAACGTGAAGACGTACGCGTGCAGCACGCGGTCGTCGGTGAACAGCGCGACGTAGTTGGCGAGGCCCACGAACTCGTACGGGCCGTACCCCGGCGAGTCGGTGAAGCTGTAGTAGATGCCCTGCAGCACGGGCACCGTGTGCAGCAGGAAGAACAGCGCGAACGCCGGCAGCACCATCCAGTAGAACGCGCGTGCGGTCCGCGAGGCGATGCCGCCGCGGCGGATGCGCTGCGGCCGGTCCGCCCCCGTCCGCGCGGGGGCCGTCGTGGCGGTCATCCTTCCTGCACCTTCCCCAGGCCCCAGGTGCGGCGGGCCGCGACCTTGTCCCAGTCCTCGTCGAGCTGCGTGAGCATGGTCTGCGCGTCGCCCCCGAGCAGGTACTCCTGGAGCAGCGGCGCGAGCGGGATCGCGGGGATGAACTGGTGGTCGGTGAACCCGACCAGCCGCTCGTCGTCGATGTACTGCTGGACACCCGCGAGCGCGGGGTCAGGGTTGGCGGCGCCCTCGATCGCGGGGATCGCGACCTGCGCCTCCGCGTACTCCTGCACCACGTCGGGCTGCAGGAGGAACTCGACGAAGCGCTGCGCCTCCTCCGGGTGCGCGCTGTCCGCACCGGTCGTCACCAGCACGTCGACGCCCGAGACGAGCGTCGTGCGCTCGGGGTCGTCGGTCGCGGGGAGCGCGAACGAGCCGACGGTGAACTGCGGCTCGAACGTCCGGATCTGCGGCACGGCGTACGAGCCGAGCAGCAGCATCGCGGACTCGCCGCCCGCGAACGCGCGCGTCCCCTCCTGGTAGCCGACGGCCGCCGGGTCGGGCTGCGTGTACTCGTACAGCTCGCCCTCCTTCTCGAGGGCTTCGAGCCAGCCCTCCGCGAAGGTCGTCTCGCCCGCGAAACGCTCCTCGAAGAAGTCCTCGGGGGCGGTCTGCGCGGTGAGCGGCGCGAGCGGCGACTGCGCGGTCCACGCGTCGGCGAGCATCCCGTAGAACGGCGTGACGCCCGCGTCCTGGAAGGTCTGGGCCGCGGCGATGAGCTCTCCCCACGTGGTCGGCACCTCGACGCCGTGCTGCGCGAAGAGCTCCTCGTTGTAGAGGACGCCGCTCGCGTTGGCCGCGAACGGGATGCCGTTGACCGCGCCGGGCGCGCTCTGGCCGAGGGCCTGCACGACCTCGACGAACCCGGGGTTGATGTCGTCGAGCACCGGGTCGTCCGCGAAGTCCGTGAAGATGCCGGCCGACGCGAACTCGCCGAACGTGCCGTTGCCGTTGAGCGTGAGCACGTCGGGCACGTCGTCCTTCACGAGCCGCGTGCGCAGCGCCGTCTCGGGGTCGGGCACGTTCTGCACGACGACGCGGACGTCGGGGTTCTGCTCCTCGAACTGCGCGGCGAGGTCCTCGAAGTACTCGACGGCCTCGGGCTTGAACTGGAAGAACGTGATCGTCGTGCGGTCGTCGCCGCGCGCGCACGCGGCCAGCGGCAGCAGGAGGGCCGCGGCCGCGAGCGCCGCGGTCGTGCGTCTGCTCGCCCGTCTCCTGGTCATGCGATGCCTCCTGACGTCGGCCGGGCGGCGTCGGCGCCCCCGGTGCCGGGTGCGGCCGGCGCGTCGGTGCGCCGGACCTGCACGAGGACTGTCCGCTCGGGGAAGAGGGTGGGGGCGCGGAGCCCGACCTGCTGCAGGACGCGTCCGGTGGTCCGGACCCCCTCGTCCCACCAGGCCAGGGGGCCGCGACCGTGTCCCTCGATGGTGTTCCCGGGCGGGAGCGGGCGCACGTCGTAGCGCGCGTCCGGGTCGAGCCCGGGGAGCCGGACGGATCCGGGAGGGCTCGTGACGCTCGTCGTCAGCTGGGTGACGGCGAAGATCGCGGCGGACCGGTCGGGCGCGACCACGCCGTCGACGCGCAGGGCGCGGTCCGCGGGCTCGTCGTGCACGTGGGTGCCGGTGTGCAGCAGGTCGCGGTGCGTCTGGTGCGCGGCGATCCAGGTGGCGAGCTCGGCCCGCTCGTCGTCGGTCGCCTGCGTGACGTCCCACTCGACGCCGAAGTGGCCGAAGAACGCCGTCGCGGCGCGGAACGAGAGGGCGTGCCGGCGGCCCGTGGTGTGCGAGACGGGCCCGCCGACGTGCTGGCCCATGAGCTCAGGCGGCAGCAGCAGGCCGGTCCAGCGCTGGATCTGCTCGCGCTCGACGGGGTCGATCGTGTCGGACACCCAGACGCGGTCGGTGCGCTCGAGGATGCCGAGGTCGACGCGGGCACCGCCGGACGCGCACGACTCGATCTCGACCCCGGGGTGGCGTGCGCGCAGCTCGTCGAGCAGGCGGTAGACGGCGTGCGTCTGGCGGTGCACGCCGGGGACGCCGAGGTGCCCGTGACCGGCGTCGATCAGGTCGCGGTTGTGGTCCCACTTGAGGTAGGCGATGTCGTGCTCGGTGAGGATCGCGTCGAGGCGGGCGAGGACGTGCGCGAACGCCTCGGGTCGGCCGAGGTCGAGCACCTGCTGCGTGCGCGCGGGCACGGGCAGACGGCCGGGGACGGCGAGCAGCCAGTCGGGGTGCGCGCGGGCGAGGTCGGAGTCCGGGTTGACCATCTCCGGCTCGACCCACAGCCCGAACTGCATGCCGAGGCCCGTCACGGTCTCGATCAGCGGGTGCAGGCCGTCGGGCCACGCCTCCGCCGAGACCTCCCAGTCGCCGAGCCCGCGCGTGTCGTCGCGACGCGACCCGAACCAGCCGTCGTCGAGGACGAACCGCTCGATGCCGAGGTCGGCGGCGGTGCGCGCGAGCGCGCGCAGCCGGTCGAGGTCGTGGTCGAAGTAGACGGCCTCCCACGTGTTGAGCGTGACGGGTCGCGGCGTGCGCGGGTGCTGCGGGCGCGACCGCACGTACGTGTGGAAGCGGCTCGCGAGCTCGTCGAGACCCGTGCCGTGGCTGCCGTACAGCCACGGGGACACGTACTGCTCGCCCGGCTGGAGGACGACCTCGCCCGGCAGCAGCAGCTCGCCGCCGCTGAGCACGGCGTCGCCGCGCGGGGTGCGCTCCGCGGCGAACCGGTGGTTGCCGCTCCAGCCGACGTGCACACCCCACACCGCCCCGCGTCGCGCGTCGAAGCCCTGCTCGCCCGCGACGAGGACGAGCGTCGAGTCGGCGCCGGGACGCCCGCCGCGGGCCTCGCGGACGTGGCTGCCCGCGACGAACGGGAGGCGCTGCGGGCTGCGCTCGCGCAGGTGCCGGCCGGTCGTGCCGAGGAGCTCCGTCGCCGTGTCCGGGACGGGCAGGGCGGGGAGGACGCCGTGCAGGTCGAACGGGGTGTCGGCGGTGTTGCGCACGGCCGCGCGCAGGCGGACGACACCGCTGGGGTGCAGCTCGAGGTCGACGTCGACTCCGAGCCCGGCCTGGGGGTCGACCGCGTGGGTCGTGACGCGCAGGACGCCGTCGTCACCCTGCGTGGGACCGTCGACGGCGGTCGTCCGCAGGCGCGGGCTGAACCCGGCGCCCGCGCGGTGGCCGGCGAGACCCGGGGTGCCGGACCAGCCGGTCGAGGCCTCCGGCAGCGGCGTGACGGGGACGGCGACGTCGAGACCACCGGACACGGGGATCGCGCACGCGGCGGCGAGCAGCCCGCGCAGGGCGTCGTCGTCGAGCGGACCGAGGTCCGGTCCCCAGTGCACGACGCGCGGGAGTCCGCCGTCGCTGGTGTCGAGGACGACGCTCGTGCCGCCGGAGCGGAGGTGGAGCGGTGCGGTGAGTCGGGTGGGCGTGAGCACGGATTCATTCCACTGTGGAAGTAACCTCGCCGTCAACTGTGGTCGCGATCCCATTTTCCCGGATCGGTTCGGCTGCATTGCTTCCGAATCGGAAGGTAAGGTCGGCGGTGAGGCGTCGTCCGTCGACGCCCGGTGAGCGGAGGCGACCGTGGCGGCACCGACAGGCGGGCCCGAGTGGGCCGAGGGCGGCAGCGAGCTCCAGGTCGCCCTCGAGGTGCTGCTGCGCGGGCCCCTGTCCCGTGCCGAGCTCGCCCGCCGCCTCGACCTCTCGCAGCCGACCCTGACGCGGCTCACGAAGGACCTCGTGCGGCGCGGCCTGCTCGTCGAGTCGTCCGCGCGCCCCGGTCCGGCCGTCGGCCGGCCCAGCCAGCCGCTCGACGTCGACGTCTCCTCGCACCACTTCGTGGGCGTCAACCTCGCCGTCGGCAGCGCGCACGCCGTGCTCGTCGACCTGCGCGGGACCGTCGTCGCGACGCGGTCCGCTGCGCTGCCCGGCGACGACCCCGCCGCGGTCGTCGCCGTCGTGGCCGACCTGGCCGACGCCGTGGTCGCCGACGCACCCGCGGGGACGGCGCAGGCGGGCGGCCCGACCGGCATCGGCGTGAGCCTGGGCGGCCACTCACCCGACGGCACGACCGTCCACCTGGCACCCTTCCTGGGCTGGCACGACGTGCCGCTCGGCACCCTCGTGCGCGAGCGCACGGGGCTGCCCGCGGTCGTCGAGAACGACGTCGCGGCCCTCACCTCGGCCGAGCACTGGTTCGGCGCCGGCCGCGACGCGCGGACGTTCGCGGTGGTGACGGTCGGCGCCGGGGTCGGGTACGGCCTCGTCGTGCACGACCGCCTCGTGCGCCACCCGGACATGGGCCTCGGGCTCGTCGGCCACTACCCCCTCGACCCGAACGGCCCCCTGTGCCCCGAGGGTCACCGCGGGTGCGCGGCGGCGATGCTCACGACCGAGGCGCTCGAGGCCGAGGCGGCGGTCGCGCTGCGCCGCCCGGTCACGTCGACCGAGCTGCTCGACCTCGCCCGCGCGGGCGACCCGGCCGCCCGCCGCATCGTCGACGACGCGGGTCGGGCGCTCGGCCGGCTCGTCGCGGCCGTCGCCAACCTCACGATGCCCGAGCGCGTCGTGCTGACCGGCGAGGGCGTCGACCTCGCGGTGGTCGCCGGCGACGCGGTGCGCACGGCGGTCACCGCCGACCGCCACCCCCAGGCCACCCCGGTCGACCTCGTCGTGGAGCCGGGCGACTTCGCCCAGTGGGCACGCGGCGCCGCGGTCGTGGCGATCCAGGACTTCGTGCTGCACACGCGCTGAACCGCGCACGCACCGGTCGATGCGGTCGGGAACAACTCCCTCTTGCGCATCTACTTTCCGTTGTGGAAACTACTCGCATGACGGAACACGAGACGACCACCCCCACGCCCGACGAGGCCCGCACCCTCCTCGCCCGCTCCGCCGCCGCGGCCGGCACCCTGCGCGCGAGCGGCCAGAACCGGCACGCCCTCTGGCTCACGGGCCACGCGGCGTCGACGTTCATGTTCTTCGTCGCGCTGTCGACCGTCCCCGAGGACACCGGCGCCCTCACGCTCGCCGGCGCCTACGGCCTGACCCTGCTCGTCCTCTCGCTCGCCTGGCTCCGCGGCGCGCCCGTCACCAAGCAGGGCATGGGCCGGCGCTGGGTCGCGGCGGTGACCACGTGGGGCGTCGTCTACGCGATCGCCCTGGTCGTCGGGCTCACGTGGCTGCGGGAGTCGGTCCTCTGGTGGTTCGCCGCCGCGGTCGTCGCGACGTTCCCGCTCGCGCGCGGGGCCTGGCGGGAGGCGCAGGCGTGACACCGCCGCTCCCCGGCCCCGACGCCGTCGGCGAGCCCGCGCGGGCCCGGCTCGACGAGGTCATCCACTCCCCTGTGCGCCTGTCCGTCGTCGCCGCGCTCGCCGCGACCGACGAGGCCGAGTTCGGGGCGGTGCGCGACGCCGTCGAGATCAGCGACTCCGCCCTCTCCAAGGCCGTGACCGTCCTGGAGCAGGCCGGCTACGTGACCGTCCGCAAGGGCTACGTCGGCAAGCGCCCCCGCACCTGGCTCGCGCTCACGCCCGACGGCCGCACGGCCCTCCGCGACCACCTCGCGGCCCTCCGCGCGATCGCCGGCGACTGACGCCCCGCGTGGTGGGCCGCCGGCGTGGAAGATCCGTCGCGCTCAGTGCGACGCACCTTCCACACGAGCGTCCCCGGCCTCGGGCCGGAGGCCGGGTGGCGTTGCGGGGCGGACTACGAGAGGACCGCGCCCCTCGACGCCGACTGGACGAGCTTCTGGTACTTGCCGAGGACGCCGCGCGTGTACCGCGGGGCGATCGGCGCCCAGCCGGCCGCGCGCTCGGCGAGCGTCGCCTCGTCGACCAGCAGGTCCAGGGTCGCGTGCGCGACGTCGAGGCGGATGCGGTCGCCGTCGCGCACGAACGCGATCGGCCCGGCGTCGACTGCCTCGGGCGCGATGTGCCCGACGCACAGGCCCGTCGTCCCGCCGGAGAAGCGGCCGTCCGTGATGAGCAGGACGTCCTTGCCGAGCCCCGCCCCCTTGATGGCCCCCGTGATCGCGAGCATCTCGCGCATCCCCGGCCCACCCTTGGGGCCCTCGTAGCGGATGACGACGACGTCGCCCGCCTGGATCGTGCCGTCCTCCAGGGCGTCGAGGGCCGCCCGCTCGCGCTCGAACACGCGCGCGGTGCCCTCGAAGACGTCGGAGTCGAAGCCCGCCGACTTCACGACCGCCCCTTCCGGCGCGAGCGAGCCGTGCAGGATCGTGATGCCGCCCGTGCGGTGGATCGGGTCGTCGAGCGCGCGCAGGATCTTGCCGTCGGGGTCCGGCGGGGCGATGTCGGCGAGGTTCTCCGCGACCGTCTTGCCCGTGACCGTGAGGCAGTCGCCGTGCAGCAGGCCCGCGTCGAGGAGCGCCTTCATCAGCACGGGCACGCCGCCGATGCGGTCGACGTCGTTCATCACGTACCGGCCGAACGGCTTGAGGTCGCCCAGGTGCGGCACGCGCGCCGCGACGCGGCTGAAGTCGTCGAGCGTGAGGTCGACCTCGGCCTCGTGCGCGATCGCCAGCAGGTGCAGCACCGCGTTCGTCGAGCCGCCGAACGCCATGACGACGGCGATGGCGTTCTCGAACGCCTCCTTCGTCATGATCTGGCGCGCCGTGATGCCGCGGCGCAGCAGCTCGACGACGGCCTCGCCCGAGCGGCGCGCGAACTGGTCGCGGCGACGGTCCGCCGACGGCGGCGCCGCGGAACCCGGGAGCGACATGCCCATCGCCTCGGCGACCGACGCCATCGTGTTCGCGGTGTACATGCCGCCGCACGCACCCTCGCCCGGGCAGATCGCGCGTTCGATGCGGTCCACGTCCTCGGGGCTCATCAGGCCCCGCGCGCACGCGCCGACGGCCTCGAACGCGTCGATGATCGTCACGTCCTTCTCGGTCCCGTCGGACAGCTTGACCCAGCCCGGCATGATCGAGCCCGCGTAGAGGAAGACGCTCGACAGGTCCAGGCGCGCCGCGGCCATGAGCATGCCCGGCAGCGACTTGTCGCAGCCCGCGAGCAGCACCGACCCGTCGAGCCGCTCGGCCATCATCACCGTCTCGACCGAGTCCGCGATGACGTCGCGGCTGACCAGCGAGTAGTGCATGCCCTCGTGGCCCATCGAGATGCCGTCCGACACCGAGATCGTGCCGAACTCCAGCGGGTACCCGCCGCCCGCGTGCACCCCGTCCTTGACCGCCTTCGCGAGCCGGTCCAGCGACAGGTTGCACGGCGTGATCTCGTTCCACGACGACGCGACGCCCACCTGCGGCTTCGCGAAGTCCTCGTCCCCGAGGCCGACCGCCCGGAGCATGCCGCGCGCCGCCGTCGCCTCCAGACCGTCCGTGACCTGCCGCGACCGCGGCTTGATGTCGACCGTGCCGTCCTGCGTCGTCGTCATGAGCCGAGACTAGGCAGCCGACGCCGTCCGGGCACGGAGACCGGCCGCTCGACCGCCGGAAGCCGGGCAGGCGGACACTCTCCCGACGCCCGGACCCGCGGGCGTCAGGGGGAGCGCCGCCAGGGGTCGACGACGGCCAGGCCGTCGACGCTCGCGAAGTCGGCGACGTTGCGCGTCACCACCGGTACGCCCCGCTCCAGCGCGGGCCCGCGGCCGGGTCGCGTGACGCAGACCACCTGCGCCGGGCGGGTGCTGTGCGTCGCCGAGGCTCATGCGCGCGCCGCGCGTGCCGATCCGAGGGCGAGGGGGCCGTGCGGTCTCCCTCACGTGCGGTCAGCAGCCCCGCCGTCAGCGCTCCGTGCGCACAGGACCGAGGACCCGGAGGCGTCGATGACCGCGTCGGACGTGACGTCCGGACGCGCCCGCGTGCCGGGCGTCGTGACCTGGCGACGGTTCCTCGTCGTCGGGCTCGCGCTGACCGCCATCGTCATGGTCGTGCCCGGGTGGACGGGCGAGCTGCTGTGGGACGTGGTGCCCGTGCTCGCGTGCGCCGCGATGGTCGTCGGCGTGCGCCGGCACCGCGGTGACATCGCGCGCGCGTGGTGGTGGCTGACCGCGGGCACCGCGTGGTGGGCCGCGACCGACCTGGTGTGGACCGGCTGGTACGTGTCAGCGGGTGACGCGGACGTCATCCCGTGGTGGTTCGACATCGCGTACACCCCCGCCTACGTGCTGCTCGCGGTCGGGTTCACGCTGCTCCCCCGCAACTCGCTGCGGTCACGCCACGAGACCGCGACGATGGACGCCGTCGTGGTGGTGGTCGGCGCGGCGCTGCTCTACTGGGCGCTCGTCTTCCGCAGCTTCCTCGGCCGGGAGGCGCTCGACGACTCCGCGCACGTCGTCGCGATCGCCTCGCTCGGCATGGGGCTGGGCGTGGTGCTCATGGCGTCCCGGCTGCTCTTCCGGTACGGCGCGCGCAACCGTGCCTACCTCTTGCTCGGTGCCGGTGTCGCCGCGTCGACCACCGGCGACGTCCTGTACACGCTCACGCTGATCGGCGACGGCAACCCCGGCATCTCGGTGCTCGACACCTCGCTGGCCGAGGGTGTCGGCAGCGCTGCGTGGCTCGTGTGGTTCGTGCTGTTCGGCACGGCCGCGCTGCACCCGGGGGTCATGGGATCGCCCGACGCCGAGCCGAGCCGCGGCTTCACGCTCGCGCGCGGACTCGTCTTCTTCGTCATCGCGTCCCTCGGCCCCGCCGCGCTGCTGCTCACGTTCCGGGTCGGCTCGACCGTGACGATGGCATGGTCGGACCTCGCGGTCCCCGTCCTCGCCGTGACCGCGCTGTCCGCGTTCCTGGTGGCGCGGCTCGTGGTGGGCACCAGCACGGCGCAACGGCGGGCGATCCAGCTCGACCGCCAGGCCGCCGAGCTCGCGCACGCGCTGCACGAGCAGAGCGCGCTGCAACAGCTGCTCAGCCACCAGGCGCAGCACGACCCGCTCACGGGCCTCGGCAACCGCACCCGGTTCACCGAGCGGCTGTCCGCCCCCGACCTCCGCGGCGCCGGCGAGCGCGCCGTGCTCATGGTCGACCTCGACGGCTTCAAGACGGTCAACGACGACCACGGCCACCACGTCGGCGACGACCTCCTGGTGCAGGTCGCCCGACGGCTGCGTCGCGTCGTCGGCGCGGACGACACCCTCGCGCGGCTGGGCGGGGACGAGTTCGCCGTCGTGCTGGAGGACACCGACGAGGCGGACGCGCGTGACGTCGCGACCCGGCTCGTCCGCGCGCTCGGCGAGCCGTTCGCGGTCGACGGCCGGACCGTGCGGATCACCTCCAGCATCGGCGTGCGGCTGGTCGACGCGACCGTCGAGCCGCAGGCGACCCTGCGCGACGCCGACCTGGCGCTGTACGCCGCGAAGGCCGCCGGCAAGAACCAGGTGCGCCTGTTCGACACGAGCCTGCGGGTCGCGCAGGACCGCCGGTCGCACCTCGCCGAGGGGCTGCGGCACGCGGTGCAGCGCGACGAGCTCGTCGTGCACTACCAGCCCGTGGTGTCGCTCGGCACGGGCCGCGTGCAGTCGGTCGAGGCGCTGCTGCGCTGGCAGTCGCCCGACGGGCTCGTGATGCCCGACGGCTTCATCCCGGTCGCCGAGGACACCGGCCTGATCGTCCCGATCGGCGAGCACGTCCTGCGTCGCGCGTGCGCCGACGTGCGGCCGTGGTTCGAGCGCCACGGCGTGCGCGTCCACGTGAACGTCTCTCCCCGTCAGCTCCGCGAGCCCGACGTCGTCGACCAGGTGCTGCGGGCGCTCGACGACGCCGGCCTGCCCGGACGCGCGCTGGTCCTGGAGATCACCGAGACCGCGCTGCTCACCGCCGAGGAGCCCGAGGCGACGCTCGTCGAGTCGCACCTCGCGCGGCTGCGCGAGCACGGCGTGCGGGTCGCGATCGACGACTTCGGGACCGGCTACTCGTCGCTCGCCTACCTCCAGCGCCTGCCCGTCGACATCGTGAAGATCGACGGCGCGTTCACGCGGTTCGCGGCCGAGCCCGGCGAGGAGGGCCGCCGCCGGCGCGCGCTGGCGAGCGCGATCGTCGACCTGTGCGCGAGCCTCGACCTGCCCGCCGTCGCCGAGCAGATCGAGACCGACGACGAGGCCGAGGCGCTGAGGGCGCTCGGGTGTCCCGAGGGTCAGGGCTACCTGTTCGGCCGGCCGGCGCCGCGCGAGGAGATCGGACCCCTGCTCGACCGGCCGACCCGGATCAGGACGGTCCCGCGCCCGCGGACGCCCCAGACCAGCCGTCGGCCCGTCTGACGCACCGCACCGGCCGAGCCGCGCGGGCGGTGCGGGACGCGGCGCGCGACGACCGGGCGTCCGGCCGCGCGGCCCGACGCCCCGGCACCCACGGCGTCAGGCGCGGCGGATGCGGCTCACGTCGCGGACAGCGCCCCGGTCGGCGGACGTCGCCATCGCGGCGTACGCCTGGAGCGCCGGGGACACGTACCGGTCACGGTTCACCGGCTGCCACGGGTTCTCCGACGCCTCCATCTTGGCGCGACGCTCGGCGAGGACCTCGTCGGGGACGTTGATGCGGATGAGCCGCGTCTCGACGTCGATCTCGATCTCGTCGCCGTCCTCGATCAGGGCGATCGCTCCTCCGGCCGACGCCTCCGGGGAGACGTGCCCGACCGAGATGCCGGACGAGCCGCCGGAGAAGCGGCCGTCGGTGATGAGCGCGCACACCTTGCCCAGGCCGCGGCCCTTGATGAACGACGTCGGGTAGAGCATCTCCTGCATGCCGGGGCCGCCCGAGGGGCCCTCGTACCGCACGACGACGACGTGGCCGGGCTGGACCTCCTTGCGGAGGATCTTGTCGACGGCCTCGTCCTGCGACTCGCACACGAGCGCGGTGCCGACGAAGTGGAACAGCTCCGGGTCGATGCCCGCGGTCTTGATGATCGCGCCGTCCTCGGCGAGGTTGCCCCGCAGGACGGCAAGCCCGCCCTCGACGGTGTACGCGTGCGCGACGTCGCGGATGCAGCCGTTCGCGGCGTCGGTGTCGAGCGACTCCCACACGTTCGACGTCGAGAAGGCCTCGGTGGTGCGGACGCCGCCCGGCGCCGCGTGGAAGAGCACCTGCGCCCGCTCGGTCGCGCGGCCCCCGCGGACGTCCCAGTCGTCGAGCCACGCGCGCAGCGTCGGCGTGTGCACGGACGTGACGTCGTGGTCGAGCAGGCCCGCGCGGTCGAGCTCGCCCAGCAGCGCGGGGATGCCGCCCGCGCGGTGCACGTCCTCCATGTGGAAGTCGGGGTGGTTCGGCGCGACCTTCGACAGGCACGGCACGCGGCGGCTGATCGCGTCGATGTCGGCGAGCGTGAAGTCGAGCTCGGCCTCCTGTGCGGCGGCGAGCACGTGCAGCACGGTGTTGGTCGAGCCGCCCATCGCGACGTCGAGCGCCATCGCGTTGGCGAACGCGGCACGGTTGGCGATCGAGCGCGGCGCGACGCTGTCGTCCTCGTCGTCGTAGTAGCGGCGGGCGAGGTCGACGATCGTGCGGCCGGCCTCGAGGAACAGCTCCCGACGCGCGGAGTGCGTGGCGAGCGTCGAGCCGTTGCCCGGCAGCGACAGGCCGAGCGCCTCGGTCAGGCCGTTCATCGAGTTGGCCGTGAACATGCCCGAGCACGAGCCGCACGTGGGGCACGCGTTCTCCTCGACGCGGCCCAGTGCCTCGTCGGAGACGTTGTCGTCGGCGGAGTAGTTGATCGCGTTGATGAGGTTGAGGTGCGTCTTCGCGACACCGTCGGCGATCACCGCCTTGCCGGCCTCCATCGGCCCGCCCGACACGAAGATCACCGGGATGTTGAGCCGCAGCGCCGCGTTGAGCATGCCGGGCGTGATCTTGTCGCAGTTCGAGATGCACACGAGCGCGTCGGCGCAGTGCGCGTTGACCATGTACTCGACCGAGTCGGCGATGAGGTCGCGGCTGGGCAGCGAGTAGAGCATGCCGCCGTGGCCCATCGCGATGCCGTCGTCGACCGCGATGGTGTTGAACTCCTTGGCGACGCCGCCGGCCTCGCGCACCGCCGACGCGACGAGGTCACCCATGTCCTTGAGGTGCACGTGCCCCGGGACGAACTGCGTGTACGAGTTCGCGATCGCGACGATCGGCTTGCCGAAGTCCTCCGACGTCATGCCCGTCGCGCGCCACAGCGCGCGGGCGCCGGCCATGTTGCGGCCGTGGGTGGAGGTACGAGAGCGCAGGGGACGGCTCATCGCGGCAGTTCTCCTTCGAGGGGACCTCGTCGGTGCGGGAGCGCCTGGCGGCGAGGCAGAGCGGCACAAGGGTCGGCTACCCGGCGGTAGCGCCTCGTCACAGTACGCCGCCGCAGGCCACGGGCCGGTGCACGTCCGCACCGTGGTCCACGGACGCCGGAGGGCCGGGGCTCACCAGCAGCGAGCCCCGGCCCTCCGGCCGTGCGAACGGGTCAGCGGACGACGGTCGCCGTCCAGCGGCCGTCCGCAGGCGTGATCCGGTGGACGTCGCCCGTGAGGGTCACGCGCGCCTCCGTCTCGCGCTCGACGCACGACGGGCCGACCCACAGGTCCAGGTCGCCCGGCTCGACGACGCGCTCCCCCGTCCGGTCGGTGAACGCGAGCCGCGCGGCGGGCACGACCAGCTCGACGACGGCCGTCTGGCCGCGCTCGAGGTGCACGCGCTGGTAGCCGAGCAGCTGCGCGACCGGACGCGTCACGCTCGCGACGACGTCCCGCCCGTAGAGCTGCACGACGTCGTCGCCGCCGCGCTCGCCGGTGTTCGTCACGCGCACGGTCACGACGAGCGGGCCGCCCGTCGTGGCCGTCGGCTCGACCGTGAGGTCGGAGTGCGTGAACGTCGTGTACGACAGCCCGTGCCCGAACGGCAGGACGGGCTTCGTCGAGAGGTTGGTGACGTCGCCGTCCCCGCCGAGCGTCGGGTGCAGGTAGGTGAACGGCTGCGCGCCCGCCGACCGCGGGAGGCTGATCGGCAGCCGGCCCGACGGGTTGACGCGACCGGACAGGATGCCCGCCAGCGCGGGACCGCCCTCCTCGCCCGGGAAGAACGACTGCACCACCGCGGCGCAGCGCTCGACGGCCCAGCCGACCGCGTACGGCCGGCCCGTGAGCATCACGAGGACGACGGGCGTGCCCGTCTCCAGGACGGCCTCGACGAGCTCGCGCTGCACGCCCGGCAGCTCGAGGTCGTCGCGGTCGCAGCCCTCGCCGACCGTGCCGCGGCCGAACAGGCCCGCGTGGTCGCCCACGACGAGCACCGCGACGTCCGACTCGGTCGCGACGCGCACCGCGTCGGCGAACCCGCTGCGGTCGTCGTCGTCGACCGCGCACCCGCGCGCCGACACGACCGTCGAGCCCGTGAGCTCGGCGGCGAGCGCCTGCCGCAGCGTCGGCACGTCGATCCCGACGCCGACCTCGGGGTGGTGCGGCAGGACGTGGTTGACGAACGAGTAGCAGCCGAACATCGCCTCGGGCCGGTCCGCGTTCGGGCCGATCACCGCGACGCGCAGGCCCGGCCGCAGCGGCAGGGTGCCGTCGTTCGTCAGCAGGACGACCGACTCCTCCGCGAGGCGCGCCGCGATCTCCCGGTGCTCGGCGCTGTCGAGCTCGACGTCCGTGGGCGGCTCGTCGTCGTACGTCGCGTCGAGCAGCCCGAGCTCGGCCTTCTGCCGCAGCGCGCGCGCCACGGCCCGGTCCACGAGCGCCTCGTCGACCTTGCCCGCGCGGATCGCGGCGACGAGCGGCTCGAGGTACGCGTCACCCGTGGGGAGCTCGATGTCGACGCCCGCGGCGAGCGCCTGGCCCGCCGCCTCGCCGAGGTCGCCCGCCACGTCGTGCAGCAGGTGCAGGAACGCGACGCCGAAGTAGTCGGCGACGACCGTGCCGTCGAACCCGTACGTGCCGCGCAGCAGGTCCGTGAGGATCGTCGGGTCGGCCGCGACCGGGACGCCGTCGATCTCGACGTAGGCGCTCATGACCGAGCGCACCCCGCCGTCGCGGATCGCCATCTCGAACGGCGGCAGCAGCACGTCCGCGATCTCCCGCGGGCCCGCGTGCACGGGCCCGAAGTTGCGGCCCGACTGCGACGCCGAGTAGCCCACGAAGTGCTTGAGCGTCGCGTGCACGCCCGTCGACTGCAGGCCGCGGACGTACGACGTGCCGAGCGTGCCGACGAGGTACGGGTCCTCGGAGATGCACTCGTCGACACGGCCCCAGCGCGGGTCGCGGATGACGTCGAGCACCGGCGCGAGGCCCTGGTGCACGCCGAGCTGCCGCATCGACGAGCCGATGACCTCACCCATGCGGGTCACGAGCTCGGGGTCGAACGACGCGCCCCACGCGAGCGGCGTCGGGAACGTCGCGGCGCGCCACGCGGACAGCCCCGTGAGGCACTCCTCGTGCACGAGCGCGGGGATCCCGAGCCTGGTCTCGCGGACGAGGCGACGCTGGAACGACCAGAGCCACCGCGCGCGCGTCGCCGGGTCGACCGGCCGCGTGCCGTAGACGCGGGTGAGGTGCCCGAGCCCGTGCCGGGACGCGTCGTCGAGGGTCTGCTCGCGCGTGAACTCGCCCTGCAGAGGAGCCACGGCCTCGCCGTCGGACTTCTCCCAGAAGCCGACGATCTGGGCGAGCTTCTCCTCGAGGGTCATGCGCGCGAGCAGGTCCTGCACGCGCTCGTCGACGCCCGCGGGGCGCGACACCTGAAGATCCGTCACGGATCCACTCCTTCTGGACGTGCTGTGTGTTCCGGAGGCGGGCACGACCCGCCGGCGCGACGCGTGCGGGCCTCAGCCCTTGACCGCGCCCTGCAGCCCGTTGACGATCCGCTTCTGCATCGCGAGGAAGAACACGAGCGCGGGGATCATGGCCAGCGAGGTGAACGCGAACACGCCCGCGGTGTCGGACGAGTACTCCGAGGAGTAGTCCGCGACGCCGAGCGGCAGCGTGCGCATGTCGCCCTGCAGCAGCAGCAGCGGCAGCAGGTAGGCGTTCCACGAGCCGACGAACGCGAGCACGCCGACGGTGACCATGCCGGGCGCCGAGAGCGGCAGCAGGATCCGCCAGAACACGCCGAGCCGGGACGCGCCGTCGATGAGCGCGGCCTCCTCGAGCTCCTTGGGCAGCGCCATGAGGAACGGCCGCAGGATGACGATCGTCACCGGCAGCGCGAACGCGGCCTGCGGGAGCGCGACGCCCCACCAGGTGTTCCCGAGCTGCAGGTCGCGGGTGATCATGATGAACAGCGGGATGATCGCGACGGTCGTCGGGAACAGCAGCCCCAGCACGAACACCGTGAACAGCGCCTCGCGGCCCTTGAACTGGTACCGGGCCAGCGGGTACGCCGCCATGATCCCGAACACGACGACGATCGCGGTGGTGAGCACGGCGATGAGCGTCGAGTTGAACGCGTACGTCCAGAAGCTCGAGTTGGTCAGCACCTTGGCGTAGTTGCTGAACACCCACGGGTCGGGCAGCGCGGCCGGGGACTCGGCGAGCTGCGCGTTGGTGCGGAAGCCGCCGAGGATCCCGTAGAGCACGGGGCCCAGCGTGAGGCCGATGACGACGAGCGCGATCGCCCACACGAGCGGGTTGCCGCCCTGGAGGGCGTTGCCCGTCTTCTGCTTGCGCTCGGGCTGGTAGACGGCGGCCGGCGGGCGGACCATCGGTGCGACGCTCATGCCTTCGCCTTCTTCCGCGGGGCGTCCCCGAGCGTGTCACGCCGGAGGATGAAGTGCTGGTAGAGGAGGGCCGCGACCAGGGCGACCACGAAGAGGATCACGGACGCCGCGGCGGCGATGCCGTAGTTCTGGCGCTTGGTGCCCTCGGTGACGAGGAACGTCGCCATGGTGGTCGTGGAGTTGGCCGGGCCACCGCCGGTGAGGATCCACACCATGTCGAACAGCTGCAGCGAGCCGATCATCGACAGGAACGCCCAGGTGCGCAGCGTCGGACCCAGCAGCGGGATCGTGATGCGGCGCTGGATGTCCCACCAGCCGGCGCCGTCGAGCTGCGCCGCCTCGTAGAGCTCGTCGGGCACGCCCTGCAGGCCGGCGAGGAACAGGATGATCGCGAGGCCCAGGTACTTCCAGGTCAGCACGACGATCACGGTGAAGAGCGCGACGTCCGGGTCACCGAGGAAGCCCTGCTCCGGGCCGGACAGGCCGATCGCCGCGAGCATGGTGTCGATGACGCCGTACTTCGGCTGCAGGAGCTGGAACCACACGACGGCGGCGATGACCTCCGCCAGCACGTACGGGACGAAGATGATGGTGCGCAGGGTGCCCTGGCCGCGCATCTTGCGGTTGAGCAGCAGCGCGATGCCGAGACCCAGCGGGAGCTGGATGGCGATCGACGCCACGACGATGATCAGGTTGTGCACCAGCGCGTCGGTGAACACCTCGTTCTGGAGCACGCTGACGTAGTTCTTGAGGCCGACGAAGTCGACCATGGGGCCGAAGCCCTTCCAGCGGTACACCGACATCTGGGCGGCCTTGATGATCGGCCACACCACGAAGCCCAGGAAGAGCACCAGGGCCGGCGTCACGAAGAACGCGATCTCCAGGTTCCGGCGAAGGGTCTTGCCACCGCCGCGACGGTCCCCGGGGCCGCCGGCCGCCGGCCGTGCCGAAGCACGACCGGCGACCGGGGTCACCGCGGGAGACGTCGCAGGCGAGGCGGGGGCGCCCATGCGGGCGGTCGCTCCGTCTGCCACGTGGATCACTTCTCCGCGTCAGCCGCCGCCTGCGTGGCGTCGACGATGTCCTGCGGGGTCGCCTGCCCGGCGAACATGAGGGCGATGGCGTCGTTCATCGCACCGCCGACGGAGGCGCCGAACGCGGTGTCGAAGTAGAGCTGGACGTACGGGGCCGCGTCACGGACCTGCAGGAGGCCGGCGAGCGCCGGGTCCGACACGTACTGCGAGGCGGTCGGGTTCGTCGGCAGACCCATGTCGAGCTCGGCGAAGCCCTTCTGGACCTCGTCGGACAGCAGGTACTTGACGAAGTCGACGGCAGCGTCGGGCGCGTCCTGCGACACGGCCCACGCGTCACCGCCACCGAGCGCGGCGGTCGGCTCGCCCTGGCCACCCTGGACCTCGGGGAACGCGAACCAGCCGGTGTTCTCGCCGAGGCCGTTGCCGTCCTCCGTGAGGCCCTGCATGACGCCGGGCTCCCAGTGGCCGGCCAGCTCCATCGCGACCTTGCCCGTCGCCAGCAGGCCGGAGGCAGAGGTCGGGCCCGACTGGGCCGGGGTGGAGAGGAAGCCCGCGTTGAACGGCTCGGTCTTGATGAGGTCCTCGAGGTCCGCGCCCGCGTTGAGGAAGCACGCGTCGGAGAAGTCGAGGCTGGTCACCGCGTCGGACAGGACGTCCTGCGAGCACTCGCGCAGGGCGTAGTAGTACCAGTAGTGCGCAGCGGGCCACTTGTCGCCGGCGCCCACGGAGACGGGCTCGATGCCCGCGGCCTTGAGCTTGTCGACGGCGGCGTTGAAGTCCTCCTGCGTCACCGGGGCCTCGGTGATGCCGGCCTGCTCGAAGAGCGCCTTGTTGTACCAGAAGCCGACGACGCCGACCGAGAACGGGAGGGCGTAGGTCTTGCCGTCGACCTGCCAGCCCGCGACGGAGCCGCCGATCTTCTCGATCTCCGCGGACGCGGCCTCGGAGATGTCCTTCGTCAGGCCCGCCTCGACGTGGTCGGCGAGCTCGCCGCCACCGCGCTCCATGTAGATGTCGGGGGCGTCGCCGGCCTGGAAGGCCGCGTCGAGCTTGGTGAGCATGTCCTCGTGCTGCATGGCGCTGACCTTGACGGTCACGCCGGGGTTGGCCGCCTCGAAGTCCTTGGCGACCTGGTCGTAGTACTCCTTGCCGTCACCGGTGTTGGAGTTGTGCCACCAGGTGATCTCGGTCGTGCCGTCGGCGCTGGTGTCGTCGTCGTTACCGCCACCGCCGGTGCCACAGGCACCGAGCAGGGCGAGGCCGGCGGCGACGGCCACACCGCGGAGGACGCGGGTCCGGTTCATCGTTGAAGCTCCTCGTCGTCACTGAAGGGGAGGGACGGCGGTAACGATAAGCAGTCCGCCACGGGTCGTGTCAATCGATGTCGATAACGTTATCGAATCGATGCTCTACGATCACCCACGTGGACCCTGCACCTCGCGTGAAGATGGCCGACGTCGCTCGCACCGCGGGTGTCTCCGTCGCGACCGTCTCCAAGGTCGTCAACGGCCGCTACGGCGTCGCCGCCGCGACGCTCTCCCGCGTGCAGGAGGTCATCGAGGAGCTCGGGTACGAGGCGTCGCTCGGCGCGCGCTCCCTGCGCAGCCACCGCACCAACGTCCTCGGCATCCTGGTCGCCGAGTTCGAGCCCTACTCGACCGAGCTGCTCAAGGGCGCGTCGGCGGCCGTCGGCGCCACCGGTTACGAGCTGCTCGCGTACTCCGGCGGCGGCGCGGGCGGCAGCGGCGTCGGGTGGGAGCGGCGGTACCTGTCGCGGCTGTCCGGCACGCTCATCGACGGCGCCGTCATCGTCACGCCCACCGTCGTCGAGGCCCACCCCGGCGTGCCCGTCGTGGCCGTCGACCCGCACACCGGCCCCTCCGGCCTGCCGACCGTCGACGCCGACTCGTTCGCCGGCGCCGTGCTGGCCACCGAGCACCTGCTCGGCCTCGGCCACACCCGCATCGCGTTCCTCGGTGGCCGTCCCGACCTCGAGTCCGCCCGGCTCCGCGAGGACGGTTTCCGGCAGGCGATGGCCGCCGCGGGCGTGCCGGTCGACGAGGACCTCGTCCGCGTCGGCGGGTACCGTCCCGAGACCGCGGACCAGCCCGCGCACGAGCTGCTCGCCCGCCCCGAGCCGCCGACCGCCGTGTTCGCGGCGAACGACCTCTCCGCGATCCGCGTCGTCGAGGTCGCCCGTGCGCTCGGCCTCCGGGTCCCCGCCGACGTGTCCGTCATCGGGTTCGACAACGTGCCCGAGTCCGCGCTCGCCACTCCCCCGCTGACGACGATCAGCCAGCCGCTGCAGCAGATGGGCGCCGAGGCGCTGCGCCTGCTCGTCGACCTCATCGACGGCCGCGAGCGCGGCGTGCACGTCCGGCTCCCCACCGAGCTCGTCGAGCGCGCGTCGACCGCCCCCCCGCGCACCCGCTGACCGTCGGACCGGCCTCGCCGGCGGCGCGTGGGTCCGCCGACGTCCGCGCGGCCGGCGCGGGGCCGACGACCCTCAGCCCACCCGCGCGTCGCGGCCGAGCGCGGCCACCGCGGCGGCGACCACGTCGGCGTCCGTCGTCGTGTACCCGCCGGTGCCTCCGCCCGGGCCGCCCGGGCTCGCGACCTGCCGGCTCGCGGACAGGTGCACGGCGTCGACGCCCGTCGCGACCAGCGCCGGGACGTCCTCGGGCCGGACCCCGCCACCCGCCATGACCTCGACCCGGCCCGCCGACGTCGCGACCGTCTCCGCGAGCCGCGCCGTGCCGTCGACCGAGCGTGCGGCGCCGCCCGACGTGAGGACGCGCGTGACCCCGAGCCGCGCCAGGTCGTCGAGCGCCCGCGCGAGGTCCGGCACGGTGTCGAGCGCGCGGTGGAACGTCGTCTCGCGCCCGCCGGCGGCGTCGACCAGGGCGCGGAGCGCGTCGAGGTCGAGCGCGCCGTCCGGCGTCAGCGCCCCGACGACCACGCCCGCGGCGCCCGCGGCGACCGCCGCCCTGACGTCGCGCACCTGCACGTCGAGCTCGGCGGCGTCGTAGACGAACCCGCCGGGCCGTGGCCGGACGAGCACGTGCACGCCGACCTCGGCGGGCACGGCCGCGAGCGTCGCGTCGAGGAGGCCCCGGCTCGGCGTGATCCCGCCCGTCGCCGCGAGCGCGGCGCACAGCTCCAGGCGGTCGGCCCCGAGCCGCGCGGCCGTCGCCGCGCCCGCCACGTCCTGCACGGCGATCTCCAGCCGCATCGCACCCTCGCTCCCACGTCGCGCCGCACGTCCGCCGCACCGAGGGACGCCCCGTCCCGGGACGTCGCGCGCGACGACGCCCCATCTTGGGACGTCCGGCGCGGCGACGCCAGGCCCGCCCACCGCGCGGTCAGGACGCCGCGCGCGCCTGCCACGTGCACACGCACGCCTCGTTGCCCTCGGGGTCGGCCAGGACCCAGAAGGCGGGAGCGCGCGAGTCGGAGAGCAGCCGTCCGCCGGCCGCGAGCGCCGCGTCGACGCGCGCCTGCGCCTGGTCGTGCGGGACGGTGACGTCGAGGTGGATCCGGTTGCGCTGAGGCCGGGGCTCGTCCATCTGCTGGAACCAGAACGTGGGCCCCTCCCCGGCCGGGTCGACGAGGCCGTTGTCGTCGTCGGGCTGGTCCTCGTAGGCCAGGACGGCCTTCCAGAACGGCCGGACGGCGGGGATGTCGAGCGCGTCGACCGCGACCTCGAGCAGCTCGCTGTGCGGGACGTCGCCGGTGAGCCCGAGCTCGTCCGCGAGCGCGCTGACGGTGGCGGCGAGGTCGACGTCGCGCCGGGTCAGGCCGTGGACGTCGTGGCTCGACGTCGTGACCGTCACCTGCCCCCAGCGCAGCAGCACGTCGGGGTGGTGGTTCGCGGCGTCGGCGGCCTCCGCGACACGCGCGACGAAGGCCGCGCCCTGGGCGAAGTCGTCGGTCCGGAACGTCGCGCGCAGCCGGCCGAGCAGGACCCGCCAGTGCCGGGCGTCGACGGCGTCGGTGACGACGGAGTGCGGGAGCTTCTCGGTTCCACCCATGCGGCCACCCTCCCACCGCGGTGCGGCACGCACGAGCCCGGTCAGTGCTGGAGGGCCGCCTCCGCGTCCGACTCCGCGCCCGCGCGGATGTGGCGGGTGACCCACGGGGCGATCGCGAACATCGCTCCCGCGAAGACGAGGGCGACGAGGCCGATGCCGCCGAAGTACGCGGTGTCGCTCGCACCCTCGGTGGCCTGCACGAGCTGTGCGGTGATCGCGTTGCCCGCGGCGGGGGCGAGGAACCACAGCGCCATGGCCTGCCCGCGGAACGCCTTCGGGGCGAGCAGGGTCGTCGCGGCGAGGCCGACGGGCGACAGGCACAGCTCGCCGATCGTCTGCAGCAGGTACACGCCGCCCAGGACCCACGGCGGCGACTGGGTCCCGGCGAACACCTCCGACATGCCGGCGAGGAACACGAAGCTGAGCGCGGCGAACGTCAGGCCGATCGCGAACTTCACGGCGGTCGGCGGGCGGTCGTCGAGCTTGACCCACAGCCACGCGAACACCGGGGCCAGGATGATGATGAGCGCCGGGTTGATCGACTGGAACACCTCGGGCGAGACCGTCCGGCCCAGGATCTCCAGGTCGGTCCGCTTCTCGGCGTACGCGGCGAGCGTGCTCGCGGCCTGCTCGAAGATCATCCAGAACAGGGTCGCGGCGACGAACAGCGGGACGTACGCGCGCAGCCGGGTCCGCTCGTGGTCCGTGACCTTCGGGGAGCGGAACATGACCCACAGGGTCGCGACCGGCGCGACCAGCGCGAGGTAGGACAGCGCGTCGACGAACGTCGCCGGGCCGAAGCCGCCGCTGACCACCCAGGCGACGGCGACCGCGACGAGCACGCCGAGCACGATCACCAGGACGGTGCGCGTGACGGCCGGCCGGTCGGCCGGGGTCAGCGGGTTGGGCGCGACCTCGCCCGCACCGCCCAGCAGCCGGTGCCCGAGCACGAAGAACACCAGCGCGATGCCCATGCCGACCGCCGCGACGGCGAACCCGGCGTGGTAGCCGCCGATCGAGCGCGCGAGCCCGACGACGAGCGGCGCCGCGAGGGACCCGATGTTGATCCCCATGTAGAAGATCGAGAACGCCGAGTCACGCCGCGGGTCCTCTCGGCTGTAGAGCTCGCCGACCATGCTCGACACGTTCGGCTTGAGCAGGCCGGTGCCGAGCGCGACGAGACCGATGCCCAGGTAGGAGAACCCGGCGGACGGGATCGTCAGGGCGACGTGACCCGCGGCGATGACGATGCCGCCGTAGAGGACCGAGCGGCGCGCGCCGATCACGCGGTCGGCCAGCCAGCCGCCGACGACCGAGAGCAGGTACACGCCCGTCCCGTACGCGGCGACCATCGCCGCACCGAGCGTGTCGTCGAGCCCGAGCCCGCCGTCCGCGACGGTGTCGGTCAGGTAGAACAGCAGGATCGCGCGCATGCCGTAGTAGCTGAACCGCTCCCACAGCTCGGTCCCGAAGAGCGTGAACAGGCCCATCGGGTGGCCGAAGAACGCGCGGTCCCGCGGCACCTCGCGGCGGTCCGGGTCCTCGGACGGCTTGCGCAGCGCGCTCGCGCCGGACGGCTCCGTCTGCTCGGTCATGGTTCATCGAACCGCCGTCCGGCGGGCCGCACCACCGGTCGCCGGTGCCGCCGGCCGCGGCTACCGTCGCCGGGTGCCCACGATCCACTGGTTCCGCCGCGACCTGCGGCTCGCGGACAACCCGTCCCTCGTGGCCGCGGTCGAGGCCGCGCGCGGTGCGGACGACGAGGTCGTGGCCCTGTTCGTCGTCGACCCCGCGCTCTGGTCGGCCGCGGGCACACCCCGGCTCGCCTACCTCGCACGCTCGTTGGCCGCGCTCGACGAGGCGACGGACGGACGGCTCGTGGTACGGCACGGGCGGCCCGCCGACGTGCTGCCGGCCGTCGCGCGGGAGGTCGAGGCGTCGGCGGTCCACGTGACCGCCGCGACGGAGCCGTTCGGACGGCGCCGCGACGACGCCGTCGAGCGGGCGCTCGGCGACGTCCCGCTCGTCCCGACGGGCTCGCCCTACGCGGTCGCGCCCGGGCGGCTGCGGACGGGCAAGGGCACGCCGTTCGAGGTCTTCACCCCGTTCCGCCGCGCATGGCTCGACCACGGCTGGTCCGCGCCCGCGCCGCGCCCGCGGTCGGTGCCCTGGGCGTCGCTCCGGTCGGACGGGCCGCCGGCGCCCCCGGACACCGACGTGCGCCTGCCGCGCGCGGGTGAGGCTGCGGCCCGGCGCCGGTGGGCCGAGTTCGTCGCCGACGACCTCGCGCGCTACCCGACCGACCGCGACCGTCCGGACCTCGATGGGACGTCGACGATGTCGGTGCCGCTCAAGTACGGCGAGCTGCACCCGCGCACGCTGCTCGCCGACCTCACGGGCGGCTCCGCGGCCGTCGCGTCGTACCGGTCCGAGCTCGCGTGGCGCGAGTTCCACGCCGACGTGCTGTGGCACCGGCCCGACGCGACGAGCACCTCGCTGCGGACCGTCGTCCCGGACGACGCGTGGGCGACGGGCCCCGCGGCCGACGCGCTGTTCGACGCCTGGCGGGACGGCCGCACGGGCTACCCGCTCGTCGACGCCGGCATGCGCCAGCTGCGCGCGATCGGCTGGATGCACAACCGGGTGCGCATGGTGACCGCGTCGTTCCTGGTCAAGGACCTGCACCTGCCGTGGCAGCGCGGCGCGGCGCACTTCCTCGCGTGGCTCGCCGACGGGGACGTCCCGCAGAACCAGCTCAACTGGCAGTGGGTCGCGGGCACCGGCCGAGACGCCGCCCCGTACTTCCGCGTGTTCAACCCCGTGCTGCAGGGCAAGAAGTTCGACCCCGACGGCCGGTACGTGCGGCAATGGGTGCCCGAGCTGCGCGACGTGCCCGGCGCCGCGGTGCACGAGCCGTGGCGGCTGCCCGCCGGTGCTGCGCCCGACTACCCGGCGCGGGTCGTGGACCACGCCACCGAGCGAAAGGTCGCCCTGGAGGCGTTCGGCCGGCTGCGCTGACACGGCGCCGGGCAGGGCGGTGACACGCGGCCCCGCCTCGTCGGCTCAGTAGCGGAGATCCGCGAGCACGGCCCGATGGTCGGAGGCCCACGTCCCGTCGACGGGCTCGCTGCCGAGCAGGCGCGCGGCGACCGGGTGCCCCACACCGCCGCGCCGGCGGGTCGCCGAGAACACGTAGTCGATCCGACGGTCCGGCCACAGGAGCGTCGCCGCGTGCGGGTTGGTGCTGGACCACGTGGCGCCCGACGGGTCCGGGTCGCCGCGCGCGCCCGCGACCTCCCAGGCGTCGTAGAAGGACAGCCCAGGGACCGGCACCGCCGTCCTGCCGGTGAGCATGCGGATCTCGTCGCTCTCGGGGTCGCAGCTGAAGTCGCCGCACACGATCAGCGGCACCCGCTCGTCGGCTGCGTGCCGCACGTGCCCGAGCAGGTCGCGGACAGCGCCCTGCCGCGCCTCGCTCTCGTCGAACCACCAGGCGTCCAGGACGACGCCGTAGACCTGCAGCGCGCCACGCGGGCCCGCGATCTCGACCTCCTCGACGCGTGCGGCGCCGAACGTGTGGCTCGCGGTCCGCGTCGTCGGCCACCGGGACAGCACGGCGACGCCGGACAGCGCGCTCTCGTCCTCCTGCGCGGGCACCCCGCTGAACGTGTGGTGCGGCAGTCCGAGCGGGCCGGCAAGCCGGGCGCACTGGCTGTCGGTCGCGGTGGCCCACGACTCCGCGAGGACCACCACGTCGGGTCGCACCTCGGCGAGCGTCGCGACGACGGCCGCCTCGCGCGCCTCCCAGTCGTCGTACCGGCCCCAGACGTTCCACGTCACGACACGGACGGTCGACTAGACGAGCGCAGCAGAGAAGTCCGGCGGCAGGTCCGGAACGGGCGGCATCCCCTCATGCTGCACGACGACACCCGGTGCGGTCCTGCGCAGCCGTCGCGCCGAGCGCCGGGGACGGTGCCGTCGTCACGAAGCGAGGCCGGCGTCCTCGAGCACGCCGCGGATCGTCGCGCGGGCGTGGTCGGCGAGCGGCACGTACCGGGTCCGGTAGTACGGGAGCTGCAGCAGCGCCTGGCGCAGCGCCCACCCGCGTCCGCGCAGCCAGGTCGCGTCGTCGTCGCCGAGAGCGGTGCGGAACGCCGCACGGGACGGGGGGTCGAAGAAGTTCCACGCGGGGCCGAGGTCGCCGGCCGGGTCGCCGAGCCCGGCGCCGCCCCAGTCGAGCAGCCCGACCAGCCGCCCGTCCCGCACGACGAGGTTGCCGGGCGCGAGGTCGCCGTGCAGCCAGACGCCGCGCCCGTCCCACGGCTCGGCGGCGCACGACTCGTGCCACGCGTGCAGGACGAGGTCGACGGGGACCTCGTCCCGGACGGACTCCGCGTCGGAGGCGACCTGGTCGGTGAGGTCGCCGAGCGGGTGCGCGCGACGCTCGTGGCGTCGGCCCGGCCGGTCGAGCCCGCGCAGGCGCCGGACGACGCGGGCCAGGTCGAGCGCGAGGTCAGGGGTGGGCCGCACCGGTGTCTCCCCGGCGACCCACCGGACGACCGACCACCGCCACGGGTAGCCGTACCCGGGCTCGCCGGCCGCGACGGGCACCGGCGCCTCGACCTCGACGAGGCCCGCGAGCCGCTCGGTCGACGCGTGCTCGCGGTCGACGCCCTCACGCGCCCACGGGATGCGGGGCATCCGGACCGCGAGGTCGTCGCCGAGCCAGAACAAGGCGTGGTCGGTGCCGCGGTGCGGGAGGGGGCGGACGGGGCGGTCGCGCCAGTGCGGGTGCTGGTCCGCGATCAGCGCGCGGACCTGGTCGGCGGTGATGGTCAGCTCGTCGTCGTGCACCGCCCGACGGTAGGACGGTGCACGACGACGGAGCAGCGGCTTTTCGCCGCCGGGACCGCGTGAGCCCGCTAGGCGGTCACGACCTGCGGCGTGCGGTCACCGCCCACGGCGGCAGCATCCACCTCGGCCTCGGCCAGGGCCGCCCGCGTCGCAGCACCCGTGTCACGGAGGTGACCGAGCAGCGCCAGGGTCAGGCCGAGCACCGCCCACGCGGTCAGCGTGAGCCACAGGGCGGTCGTGTCCGCGGCCGGGAAGTACGACGTGTCGCGCAGCAGCGTCGCGCCCGCACCGGGCGGCAGCCACTGGCCGATCGCACCCCACGGCGCGGGGAGCATCTGCCACGGCATCGCCGCGGCGGCGATCGGGTTCGCGACGAGCAGGAACAGCACCGGTCCGATCGCGAGCCCGCGACGGCCGACGAGCGAGGTGAAACCGACGATCACCGACGCGACCGCGAGGATCGTGAGCGCGACGGCGCCGCTGGTCACCCAGAACGAGCCGCCGAGCACGCCCCACCAGGACTGCAGCACCGCGGTGATCGCGAGGCCGCCGAGCGCGGCGTAGCCGAGGACGGCGGCGACGCGGCGACGCGCGCCCACGACGGTGAGGGCGATCCCGATGCCGCCCACCATGCCGCCGAGGACGAGCGGGAAGGTCGCGGCACCGAGGACGATGCCCCGCGGGTCGCCCGCGCCGAGCGGGACGACGTCGGTGACGGCCACGGTGACCGGCGCACCGGTCGCGGCGGTGAGCTGCGCCTGGAGCGCGGGGGCGAGGGTCGCGAGCTGCTGGGCGACCATCGGGCTCGCGGCGGAGGCGGTGAGCACCTCGGGCTCGGGCCCGAGGACGACGGCGCCGTAGACCTCACGGGTCTCGATCAGCTCGACGGCGGCGGCCCGGTCGGCCGCGGGCACGACGTCGAAGACCCCCGGCGCCTGCGACTCGATCCGCTGCGCGAACGGTTCCGCGGCCGGGGCCGGGCCGGCGACCGCGACGGGGAGGTCGTGCGGCTCGGCCGTGACCGACGGCCAGAGGAACGCGAGCGCGACGACGGTGAGGACGGCGGCGAGCGCGGCGCCGACGGCGGCGACGTGCCCCCACGGGGTGTGCGGGGTGGTGCCGGTGCGGGACATGGTGGGCTCCTCAAAAACGAATGTTCGTTCGCTGTCGAGCCTGGACCTCCGTCGCGGCGCTTGTCAAGAACGTTCGTTCGTTTTTATGCTCGGGCGTGCCCAAGGTGACCGAGGAGTACCGCGCCGCCCGCCGCGACGAGATCGCGGACGCCGCCCTCCGCGCGTTCCGCCGCACCGGGTTCCAGGCGACGTCGATGGCCGACATCATCGCCGAGTCCGGCCTGTCCGCCGGGGCCATCTACGGCCACTACCCCAGCAAGAGCGCGCTCGTCGTCGGCGTCGCGTCGCGCATCGTCGGCGCCCGCCTCGGCGACATCGAGGCGCTCGCGAGCACCACGCCCATGACTCCCCCACCCGGCGTCGTCCGCGTCCTCGTCGACGCGATCCGGCGCGAGGTCGGCGACCCCGCCGTGCTCCTGCAGCTGTGGGGCGAGGCCGTCACCGACCCCGACATCGCGGACCTTGCGGTGGGCACCGTCGACCGCCTCGCCGCTGCGCTGCGCGGGTACGTGTCGCTGTGGCACCAGCGCACGCACGGCACGCCGGCACCGGACGCCGACGTGCTCGGCACCGAGCAGGTGCCGCTGCTGCTCGCCGCCGTCCAGGGCTACGTCATCCAGTCGACGGTCGCCCGCGACTTCGACGGCGAGGCGTACCTCGCCGCCGTCGAGCGGTACCTGCCGCGCTGACCGCGACCACCGGCCGCCGAGTCGGAGCCGTCCCGACCGACCGTCGCGGCGGTCAGGGCGCGATCTGCGTCGCGCGGTACTCGTCCTCGAGGATCGACATGACGATCGCGTCGCACCACCCGTCGCCGTCGCGGTACGCGTCACGGCGCCGCCCCTCGACGCGGAACCCGATGTTCTCGTAGAGCGACTTCGCCCGGGCGTTGATGCTCAGCACGTCGAGCTCCACGCGGTGCAGCCCGAGCCCGTCGAACGCGAAGCCCAGCACGAGCTGGATGCCCTCGGTGCCGTAGCCGCGGCCGCGGTACGCCGGGCGCATCGACAGCCGCAGGTTCGCGCTGCGGAGCACCTCGTCGATGTCGTTGAGCACGATCTCGCCGAGGAACTCGTCGCCGCCGTTGGCGGTCACCGCGAAGTCGTACCGGCCCTCCGCGGTCGCCCGGCTCGCCGCCCACGCGTCGACCTGCTCACGCGTGAACGTCGCGGTCGTGCCGGTCAGCCGGTTCCCCTCGGCGTCGGCGAGCATGTCCCACATCGCGTCGGAGTCGTCCGCGCGGATCGGCCGGAGCACGATCATCTCGCCCTGCAGCGTCGGCTTCTCCATCGCCCGGTCTTCTCCCGTCTGCCCCGGTTCCCCGGGTGCGTCTCTCGCATCGTAGGGAGGCCGTGTGACCCCCGTGTTGCCGCGCGCCGCCCCCCTGCAGCGGCCGGCGCGGCCCCCGACGCCCGCACGCGCCGCGGGGCCGGACCCGGAGTGCACCGGACCGGCCCCGCGGACGCGCGCGATCAGCCCTTGACGCGCTCCAGCACCAGCTCGCGCACGCGGCCCGCGTCGGCCTGACCGCGCGTCGCCTTCATGACCGCGCCGATGATCGCCCCGACCGGGCCGAGGTTGCCGGACCGGATCTTCTCGGCGATGTCGGGCTGGGCCGCCAGCGCGTCGTCGATCGCCGCGAGCAGCGGGCCGTCGTCGGACACGACCTCGAGCCCGCGCGCGACGACGACGGCCTCGGGCTCGCCCTCGCCGGCCAGCACGCCCTCGAGCACCTGGCGCGCGAGCTTGTCGTTGATCCGGCCGTCGTCGACGAGCTTCTGCAGCGCGCCGATCTGCGCGGGCGTGATCGGCAGCGCCTCGAGCTCGACCTCCTGCTGCTTCGCGGTGCGGGCGAGCTCGCCCATCCACCACTTGCGTGCGGCGGCGGGCGACGCGCCCGCGGCGACGGTCGCCTCGATGAGCTCGACCGCGCCGGCGTTGACCACGTCGCGCATCTCGGCGTCCGCGTAGCCCCACTCGGTCTGCAGCCGACGGCGACGTGCCGCGGGCAGCTCGGGCAGCGACGCGCGGATCTCCTCGACCCACGCGCGGTCGGGCGCGATCGGGACGAGGTCCGGCTCCGGGAAGTACCGGTAGTCCTCGGCGTCCGACTTCACGCGGCCCGACGTCGTCGTGCCCGTGTCCTCGTGCCAGTGCCGCGTCTCCTGGACGATCGTGCCGCCGTCGTTGAGCACGCCCGCCTGGCGCGAGATCTCGTAGCGCACCGCGCGCTCGATCGACCGGAACGAGTTGACGTTCTTGGTCTCGGTGCGGGTCCCGAGCGCCGACTCGGGCGTCGGCCGCAGCGACACGTTGACGTCGGCACGCACGTTACCGCGCTCCATGCGGGCCTCGGACACGCCCAGCGCCCGGAACAGGTCGCGCAGGGTCTGCACGTAGGCGCGCGCCACCTCGGGCGCGCGCTCCCCCGCACCCGTGATCGGCTTGGTGACGATCTCGACGAGCGGGATGCCCGCGCGGTTGTAGTCGACGAGCGAGTACTCCGCGCCGTGGATGCGACCCGTCGCACCCCCGACGTGGGTGTTCTTGCCCGCGTCCTCCTCCATGTGCGCGCGCTCGATCTCGACGCGGAACGTCGACCCGTCCTCGAGCTCGACGTCGACGTACCCCTCGTACGCGATGGGCTCGTCGTACTGCGACGTCTGGAAGTTCTTCGGGACGTCCGGGTAGAAGTAGTTCTTCCGCGCGAACCGGCAGGTCTCGGCGATCTGGCAGTTCAGCGCCAGGCCGATGCGGATCGCGTACTCGACGGCGGTGCCGTTCACGACCGGCAGCGAGCCCGGCAGGCCCAGCGACACGGGCGTGACCGACGTGTTCGGCTCCTCGCCGAAGCCGGCAGGCGCTCCGTCGAACATCTTCGTGCGGGTGCCGAGCTCGACGTGCACCTCGATGCCGATGACCGGGTCGAACTGCGTGACGGCCTCGTCGTAGTCCACGAGCGTGGTCATCGGGTCTCCAGTTCCGGGGCCTGGGCCAGCAGCGGGCCGCCCCACTCCTTCTCGAGCAGCGTCTCCAGCGCGGCGCCGACGCGGTACAGCCGGTCGTCCGCCTTGGCCGGGGCGAGCACCTGGAAGCCGACCGGCAGGCCGTCGTCGAGGCCGTTCGGCACCGACAGGCCCGGCACGCCCGCGAGGTTCGCGGGGATCGTCGCGACGTCGTTGAGGTACATCGCGAGCGGGTCGTCGAGCTTCTCGCCGAGCTTGAACGCCGTCGTCGGCGCGGTCGGCGAGACCAGCACGTCCGCCTGCGCGAACGCCGCGTCGAAGTCGCGCTGGATGAGCGTGCGGACCTTCTGCGCCGAGCCGTAGTAGGCGTCGTAGTAGCCCGCCGACAGCGCGTAGGTGCCGAGGATGATGCGGCGCTTGACCTCGTCGCCGAAGCCCTGGCCGCGCGTCGCGGCCATGACGCGCTCGGCCGTCGGGTTGTCCTCGGGCACGACGCGCAGACCGAAGCGCATGCCGTCGAACTTCGCCAGGTTGCTCGACGCCTCGCTCGGCATGATCAGGTAGTACGCGCCGAGCGCGTACTCGAAGTGCGGGCAGGAGACCTCGACGATCTCCGCGCCCGCGGCGCGCAGCAGGTCGAGCGACTCGTGGAACCGCGCCAGGACGCCCGGCTGGTAGCCCTCGCCCTGGAGCTCGCGGATCACGCCGACGCGCACACCCGTGAGGTCGCCGGTCGCGCCCTGGCGCGCCGCGTCGACGAGCGACGGCAGCGGCTCGGCGATCGACGTCGAGTCGAGCGGGTCGTGCCCGCCGATGAGCTCGTGCAGCAGCGCCGAGTCGAGCACCGTACGCGTGACCGGGCCGGCCTGGTCGAGCGACGACGCCATCGCGATGAGCCCGTACCGCGACACCGAGCCGTACGTCGGCTTCACGCCGACCGTGCCCGTCACGGCGCCGGGCTGGCGGATCGAGCCGCCCGTGTCGGTGCCGATCGCGAGCGGCGCCTCGAAGGCCGCGACGGCCGCGGCCGACCCGCCGCCCGAGCCGCCCGGGATGCGGGTCAGGTCCCACGGGTTGTGCGTGTTGCCGTACGCCGAGTGCTCCGTCGACGAGCCCATGGCGAACTCGTCCATGTTGGTCTTGCCGAGGATCGGCAGGCCTGCCGCCTTGATCCGCTCGACGAGCGTCGCGTCGTACGGCGGCACCCAGCCCTCGAGGATCTTCGAGCCCGCCGTGGTCGGCAGGCCCTTCGTGACGACGACGTCCTTGACCGCGATCGGCACGCCCGCGAGCGCGTGCAGGTCCTCGCCCGCGGCGCGACGCGCGTCCACGTCGGCGGCCGTCGCGAGCGCCTCGTCCGCGCTGACGTGCAGGAACGCGTGCACGGCGCCGTCGACGGCCGCGATGCGGTCGAGGTGGGCCTGCGTCGCCTCGACGCTCGACGTCTCCCCGGCGGCGAGCGCGTCCGCGAGCGCCGCGGCCGAGAGCCGGGTCAGGTCCGCGCTCACGCGTCCTCCCCCAGGATCTGCGGGACGAGGAACTTGCCGTCCTCCGAGGCCGGCGCGGCGGCCAGCACCGCGTCCCGGTCCACCGGGGCGACCGGCACGTCGGGGCGGAACACGTTCGTCAGCGGCAGGGGGTGGCTGGTGGCCGGCACGTCGGGCGTGGCGATCTCGCTCACGCGGGCGACCGACTCGACGATGACGTCGAGCTCGCCGGCGAGGCGGTCGATCTCCGCCGGCGTCAGGTCGATCCGGGCCAGCCCCGCCACGCGCGCGACCTCGTCGCGAGAGAGGGTGGACATGCCGGAGAGTCTAGACGTTGGGGCATCGCCCCCGACCGGCCCCGCATGCTTACGCTGGACGGCATGGCGACGTCGCCCGACGACATGATGGCCGCGGTCACGGAGGGGATGCGCGGGCGCACCGGACGCGACCTCGCGGAGTGGGTGCACCTCGTGCGGACCGACAGCGGCGTCGACCCGCTCGACCAGATGGCCGTCCGCGCGTGGCTGCGGGACGTGCACGGGGTGCCGCAGAACACGCAGTGGGCGATCGCGTTCTCCGTCGCCGAGTCCGCCGGCTGGCAGCGGCCCAGCGTCGAGGGGTACGTCGACAGCCAGTACACGGGTGCACGCGAGGCGCTGCGCCCGATCTACGACGCGGTCGAGTCCGCGCTCATCGCGCTCGGGGACGACGTCGTGCGCGAGGGGCGCGGCACGTACGTGCCGTTCGTCCGGCGCCGGCAGTTCGCGGCCGTCGCCGCGACCACGACGACCCGGGTCGACGTCGGGCTGCGGTTCGTCGACCCGCCCCACCACCCGCGCCTCGTCCCCGCGAAGGCGCCCGGCTCCGCGACGCACAAGGTGGGGCTCACCGACGTGTCCCAGGTCGACGACGACCTCGTCGCGCTGCTGCGGGTCGCGTACGACCAGAACGGCTGAGCCGACGACGCGCGCCGTCGACTACACGATGCGCTCGACCGCCGCCGTGACGAGCGACAGCAGCGCGTCCGCGTACGCCTCCTCGGCCGAGTCGGCGGTGAACACCTGCTCGGGGTGGCCGGGCCGCTCGACCAGCACCTGGTAGGTGCCGTCGGTCGACCGGGCGAGGCTGCGGAACGTGCCGCCGAGCAGCTCGCGCAGCTGGTCCTCGCGCGGTAGCCACACGGCGTCCTCCTGCGCGACCGAGTCGAGCGCCCACTCGGTCGTCCCGTTGAAGCCGAGGATCGTGCCCGTCGGGTAGTGGTGCGCCTCGATCGTCATCTCGGAGATCGTGAACACCTCCCCCGCCATCTCGGGCTGGATGACGGCGAAGCGGTCACCGGACGCGGGCCGCCAGCGCAGCCCGGCCCCCCGCAGGAGCAGCGCGAGGTCGAGGGAGATCATGCGTCCAGTATCGTCCGCGCACGTCACGAGGGCACGCCCCGCGTCCCGCCGCGGTCCCGGGTCAGCGCAGGACGACCCGCTCGTCGTCGACCGAGACCACGAGACGGCGCAGCCCCGGCGCCACCGACACGTCGTGGACCTCCCCGACGACGCCCAGGTCCGCGAACGTGCGCAGCCAGCGCTCCTCGCCCGTGGCCCAGGACAGGGCCCGCAGCGACGCCCCCGTGCGGACGAGCACCGTGCGGCCGTCGGTCACCGCGAGGTCGGAGTCGACGCCGCCGTCCGTCGACCACACGACCGAGCCGTCGTCGCCGTCGAGCCGGGCGAGCCCCCGGAACGTCCGGACCAGCACGTCGCCGTCGAGCACCGCCAGGGGCAGCCGCGCGTCGGGGGCGTTCCACAGGTCGCCGCCGTCGGTGTCCCGGGCGAGGAAGACCCGCTCGACGATCTCGGTCCGCCCGACGAACGCGACGTCGGGCAGCGAGCCGTCGTCGACCCGGACGGGAAGGACCTCTTCCCCCCGGAGGAGCCCGTCGTCTCCCCGGACCGTCGCGCTGCCCGGGACGACACGACCGTTGCGTGCCGCCGTGACGCGGTCCGCGCCGATGACGCTCACCGTGCCGACGACGGTCGTCTCGTCGAGGACCGCCCCGTCGGCGCCCAGGAGCCACGCGGACGCGCCCAGCCGGACCAGGACCCGACCGCCTCCCGTCGGGTCGAAGTCGACCTGCGGGTAGTCCCACGACGGGTCCGGCCACGGCGGGCCCGTCCGCCCGTCCTCGGTCGACGCCAGCCTGGGCGTCACGTCCTGCGTCCACCGCAGGTCGCCGGTGAGCGGGTCGGTCGCCTCGACCGTCCAGCGCACGGGCGGCTCGTCGCCCGCGGCTCCGCCGTCGGCCGTCTCGCCGCGGACGTGCACCAGGACGTCGCCCACGGGGTGGACCCACGTCGTGGACGTCGTCGCGACGGTGCGGAGGACGGCTCCGGTCGGGACGTCGACCACCCACCACGTCGTCGAGAGGGGCGCACCGTCGAACACCGCGCCCGTCTGGACACCGCACACGGCGGCACGGTCCCGGACGACCGCGGTGCACCACGTGTCGGTCGCGATCGACAGGAAGTCGTCGACGCCCGACGTCGCCGCTGCGGAGGCGACGTCGGCGAGGGTGCCGGTCTCCAGCCAGTACGGGCTGTCCTGCGGGGACGCGGTCACGAGGTCCACGTCGGTCGACCACCGTGTCGACCAGTCGTCCGCGTCCAGCCCGACGACGCGCCAGGTGCCGCGGTCGCGGCTCAGGGCCACGACCGTGCCGGCGACGCGCACGGCGGTGTCGAGGTCGACGTCGGTGGCCGGACCCGGCGACGGGTGAAGGCTCGCGTCGAACGGCTCGACCACCCCGACGGTGCGGGCGTGCCTCTCGGCGAGCGCCGCGTCGGCCGACTCCGTGCGCGCGTCGAGGACGCGCTGCGTGCCGACGACCGCGAGTGCGGCCACCACGATCGCGCCCGCGGCCACGAGGAACGGCCGCCGCGTCGACCGGTCGGGGCTCGGCCGCGCGGTGGTGCCGTCGTCGGCGCCCGCACCGTCCTCGTCGAGCGTGACCCCCTGCATCCCCCCGGCCATGCGCGAACGGTACGGCGTGCGCGTGTCCACGCGCAGGGGGTCCGCACACCCCGTGCGAGCGGGCCGGTGCGGGCGGTCCGGAGGACCGCGGACCGCCCGCACGGCCGGGTCGTCCCCCTCCCCGTGACGACCCGACCGGCGGACCCGCGTCAGCGCGTGCTGAACGCCGCGTCGAACGCGGCGGCGGGCGGGTCGAACGCGTTGCGGCGGACGAACTCGAGCGCCTCGGGGGCGCCGAGCAGGCGGTCCATGCCCGCGTCCTCCCACTCGACCGAGATCGGCCCGTCGTACCCGATGTGGTTGAGCGCCCGGAACGACGCCTCCCACGGCACGTCCCCGCGCCCGGTCGACACGAAGTCCCAGCCGCGCCGCGGGTCGGCCCACGCGAGGTGCGAGGACAGCCGGCCGTTGCGGCCGTTGCCGAGTCGGAGCTTCACGTCCTTGCAGTCGACGTGGTAGATCCGGTCGCGGAACTCGAGGATGAAGTCGACGGGGTCGAGCTGCTGCCACACGAAGTGGCTCGGGTCCCAGTTGAGGCCGAACGCCTCGCGGTGCCCGATCGCCTCGAGGGTGCGCACGGTCGTCCAGTAGTCGTACGCGATCTCGCTGGGGTGGACCTCGTGCGCGAACCGCACGCCGACCTCGTCGAACACGTCGAGGATCGGGTTCCACCGGTCGGCGAAGTCCTGGTAGCCCGCGTCCACGGCCTCCTGCGAGACCGGCGGGAACATCGCGACGTACTTCCAGATGGACGAGCCCGTGAACCCGACGACGGTGTCGACGCCGAGCTTCGCGGCGAACCGCGCGGTGTGCTGCATCTCCTCCGCGGCGCGCTGCCGGACGCCCTCGGGGTCGCCGTCGCCCCACACGCGGTCGGACAGCATGTCGCGGTGCCGCTGGTCGATGGGGTCGTCGCACACGGCCTGGCCCTTGAGGTGGTTCGAGATCGCCCAGACCTTGAGGCCGTGCCGGTCGAGGATCTCGCGGCGCGAGTCGACGTACGCGTCGTCGTCCCAGCGCCACGGGTCGAGGTGGTCGCCCCAGCAGGCGATCTCGAGGCCGTCGTAGCCCCAGCCGGCGGCGAGGCGCGCGACCTCCTCGAACGGCAGGTCGGCCCACTGGCCGGTGAAGAGCGTGATGGGTCGGGTCATCGGGCGTCCTCCGGCTCGGCCGGCGCGGGCGCCGGGATGTCGGTCCAGGTGCTGCGGTCGGCGGCGGACCGCTCGACCGCGTCCAGCACGCGCTGCACCTGCAGCCCGTCGGCGAACGACGGTCGCGGCTGGCGGTGCGCGGCGACGTCGTTCACCAGGTCGACGGCCTGGTGCGTGAACGCGTGCTCGTATCCGAGCCCGTGGCCGGCCGGCCACCACGCGCCGACGTAGGCGTGCTCGGGCTCGGTCACGACGATCCGCCGGAACCCGGCCTCCCACGCGTCCTGGCGGGCGTCGAAGTAGTGCAGGACGTTCATGTCCTCGAAGTCGAACGCGAGCGAGCCGGCCGAGCCGTTGACCTCGACGCGGATCGCGTTCTTGCGGCCGTACGCGAACCGGGTCGCCTCGAACGTCGCGAGGCCGCCGCCGGACAGCCGCGCGAGGAAGACGGCGGCGTCGTCGACGGTGACCGGGCCGGTCGCACCGCTCGCGTCACCGCTGCCCGACAGCCCGCTGAACTCGCCCGCGAGCGGGCGCTCCTTGACGAACGTCTCCAGCAGCGCGGACACCCCGGTGAGGTGCTCGCCGGTGATGAACTGCGCGAGGTCGACGACGTGCGCGCCGATGTCCCCGAGCGCGCCGGACCCCGCCTTCTGCTTGTCGAGCCGCCACGACAGCGGTGCCTGCGGGTCGGCGATCCAGTCCTGCAGGTACTGCGCGCGCACGTGCCGGACGGTCCCGATTCGCCCCTCGGCGACGAGCCGCTGCGCGAGCTGGATCGCCGGGACCCGCCGGTAGGTGAAGCCGACCATGGCCAGCGCCCCGGACGAGCGCGCCGCGTCGGCGGCCCGGACCATCGCCTCGGCCTCCGCGACGGTGTTCGCGAGCGGCTTCTCGCACAGCACGTGCTTGCCCGCCTCGAGCGCGGTCACCGCGATCTCGGCGTGCGTGTCGCCGGGCGTGCACACGTCGACCAGGTCGACGTCGTCGCGCGCGACGAGCGCCTTCCAGTCGGTCTCGGTGTCGCGCCAGCCGAGGCGGTCGGCCGCGGCGCGCACGGCGTCGGCGTTCCGGCCCGCCACGACGGCCAGGTCGGGGTGCATCGGGAGCTCGAAGAAGCGGGGGGCGTTGCGCCAGGCCTGCGAGTGCGCGACGCCCATGAAGGCGTAGCCCACCATGCCGATGCCGAGCCGCGGGAGCGTGCCGGGTGCGGACACGTGTCCTCCTTGGGTCGAGGGTGCGCCGGGCGGGCCTGCGGATCGCCCGCCCGGCGCGGGTTCGGTCAGGACTCGAAGGCCGTCGGCAGGTACTGGTCGACGTTGTCCTTCGTGACGACCGGCGCGAACAGCTGCACGGTGCGCGGCACCTCGACCTCGACGAGGTCGCTCATCGCCTTCTGCTGCACGAGCAGGCGCGCGAGCTTGATGCCGTCGGCGGCCTGCGTCGACGGGTAGATGACCGTCGCCTTGAGCACCGTGTTGTCGGCCTTGATCGCGTCCATGACGTTCTTCGAGCCGGCGCCGCCGACCATGAAGAACTCGTCGCGGCCCGCGTTCTCGATCGCCGCGAGGACGCCGACACCCTGGTCGTCGTCGTGGTTCCAGATCGCGTCGAGCTCGGGCGCGGCCTGCAGGAGGTTGGCCGCAGCGGCCTCGCCGCCCTGGACCGTGAAGTCGGCGGCGACGCGGTTGCTCACCTCGAGCCCGCAGTCCGCGAGCGCGTCGGAGAAGCCGCGGCTGCGGTCCTGCGTGAGCGGCAGCGAGTCGATGCCGGCGATCTCCGCGACCTTCGCGCCCGCGGTGCCGCCGAGCTGCTCGCAGATGTAGTGCCCGGCGCTCACGCCCATGCCGTAGTTGTCGCCGAGGACCGTCGTGCGGGCGGCGTTCGGGTCGTCGAACTCGCGGTCCACGTTGACGACGACGATGCCGGCCTCCATGGCCTGCGTCGCGACCTCGGTGAGCGCGGCGCCGTCGAACGGCAGCAGCACGATCGCGTCGACGCCGTCGTTGATGAACTGCTCGACCTGGCTGATCTGCAGGTTGACGTCGTTCGTCGCCTCGGCCTGGACCAGCTCGACGTCGGAGTACTTCCCGGCCTCGGCGACCGCGGCCTTGGTGATCGCGCCCATCCAGCCGTGGTCGGCGGCGGGAGCGGAGAAGCCGATGGTGACGGTGTCGCCGGGCTCGTCGTTCTCGGTGCCGGGGACGGCTGCGGCGCCCGTGCCGTCGTCCGAGGTGTCCTCGGGCGTGTTCGAGGTACAGCCGACGACGAGGGCGAGCGCGGCGGCGGTGCCGGCGAGCGCGAGCCAGCGGCGGCGCAGGGGTGCGGACATGACGATCCTCCTTGATCGGGATGCTGCAGGGCTGTCGGGGGTGCGAAGGGGATGGGACAGCGGGGCTACGTGACGGAGCGGGACCGCTCGGCGATGCGCTGCTGCAGGAGGACGGCGGCGACGATGATCACGCCTCGCGCGACCGCCTGCGCGGAGATGGACAGGTTGTTCTGCGTGAACACGTTGGTGAGCGTCGTGAAGATGAGCACGCCCAGCACCGTGCCGACGATGGTGCCGCGACCGCCTGCGAGGAGCGTGCCGCCGACGACGACCGCGGCGATCGCGTCGAGCTCGTAGTACAGGCCGTTGGTCGACGACCCGGCCGTGGTGCGGCCGAGCATCATGACGCCGCCGATGCCCGCGGTCAGGCCGGCCAGCGCGTAGAGGTACGTCGTGTGGCGCTTGACGTTGATGCCGGCCAGACGGGCGGCCTCGGGGTTGCCGCCGACGGCGATCGTCCGCCGGCCGAACGTCGTGCGGTTGAGCAGGACCCAGCCCGCGACGGCGACGACGGCGAAGATCCAGACGAGCACCGGGACGCCGAGGAGGTCCTGCCGGAAGGCGTCGAGGAAGCTCTGCACGCGCACGACCTGCGTCTGCCGGTTCGCGATCATCTCGGCGAGACCGCGGGCGGCGACCATCATCGCGAGCGTCGCGATGAACGCGACGACCTTCCCGTACGCGATGAGGACGCCGTTGACGAGTCCCGCCCCGAGCCCCACCGCGAGCGCGGTGACCACGATGACGATCCAGTGGAAGTCGTTCGCCATCGTCTGCGTCGCGAGCGTCGACGCCCACACGGACGAGAGCCCGATGACGGACCCGACGGACAGGTCGATGCCGCCCGCGGTGATCACGAAGGTCATGCCGATCGAGATGACGCCCAGGACCGCCGCGAGACGCAGGATCGTCATGAGGTTGTCGACGCTCGCGAACCGCTCGCCCGCGGTGATGAAGCCGACGAGGCAGACCAGCAGCAGCGCGATGACCAGGCCGAGGTTGCGGCCGGCGGCGCCCCGCAGCGGGTTGCGGAAGCGTCGGTCGACGGCGGTCGCGCCTCCCGACGTCTCGATACGGGCGGACTCGTCCGCGTCGGGGACACGCGCGGACGCGGAGGCGGAGGTTCCCTGCTCGCTCACGCGGCACTTCCTTCCATGACGAGGTCGAGCACGCGGTGCTCGTCGATCTCGGACGCGGGGCCGGTGTGCACGACGCGGCCCTCGGACAGGACGAGGACGCGGTCGGACAGGCCGAGCACCTCGTCGATCTCGCTGGACACGACGACCACGGCGACGCCCTGGGCGGTGAGGTCGGCGACGATGCCGTAGATCTCGGCGCGCGCCCCGACGTCGACGCCGCGGGTGGGCTCGTCGAGCAGCAGGACGCGGCAGCCGTGCACGAGCCAGCGGGCGAGCAGCACCTTCTGCTGGTTGCCGCCGGACAGGGTGCGCGCGGTGCGGTCGGGGTCGGACGGGCGCAGGTCGAGCGCCTGGATCTGCTCGCGCGCCGCGCGCTTCTCGGTCGGCTCGTCGAGGAAGCTCGCGCGGGCCGTGCGGGTGAACGTGGAGAGCGTGATGTTGCGGTAGACGGGCTCGTCGAGCAGGAGCCCCTGGCTCTTGCGCTCCTCGGGGCACAGGCCGATCCCGGCCCGGACCGCGGCACCGACCGAGCCGCCGCGCAGCCGCTTCCCGTCGACGGCCACCGTGCCCGTGGTGGGCCGCCGGGCGCCGAACACCGTCTCGAGCACCTCGGAGCGGCCCGAGCCGACGAGTCCGGCGAGGCCGACGACCTCCCCGGCGCGCACGTCGAAGGACACGTCGTGGAACTCGCCGCGCACGGTGAGCCCGTCGACGGACAGGACGACGGGCGCGTCGTCGGGGACGGCCGGGCGGCGCGGGATCGCGTACTCGACCGTGCGGCCCGTCATGAGCCGGATGAGCTCGGCGGTGGGCGTGCTCGCGACGGGCAGGCCGGTCGCGACCGTGCGGCCGTCCTTGAGGACCGTGATCCGGTCACCGATCTGCCGGATCTCCTCGAGCCGGTGCGAGATGTAGACGACGGCGACGCCCTGCGCGGTGAGCTCCCGCACGACGCGGAAGAGGTTCGCGACCTCCTCGCTGTCGAGCACCGCGGACGGTTCGTCCATGACGATGACGCGCGCGTCGTGGGACAGCGCCCGCGCCATGCTGACGATCTGCTTGCCGGCGGCGGGCAGCGACCCGACCTCGCGGTGCGGGGAGACGTCGCCGTGCCCGAGCCGCCGCAGGAGCTCGCGGGTGCGCTGCGTGGCGGCGCGGCGCTGGGTGAAGCCGCCGCTCGCGAGCTCGTGGCCCAGGTAGATGTTCTCGGCGACGGACAGGCCGTCGACGACGTCGAGCTCCTGGTACATCGTCGCGACGCCGAGGCGCAGGCCGGCGACGGGGCTCGCGATCGTCACGGGCGTGCCGTCGACCAGGATCTCGCCCTCGTCGGGCTGGTGCGCGCCCGCGAGGACCTTGATGAGCGTCGACTTCCCGGCGCCGTTCTGGCCGAGGAGGCAGTGGACCTCGCCCGCGCGGACGTCGAGGTCCACGCCATCGAGGGCGCGGGCGCCGGGGAACTGCTTGACGATGCCGCGCATCTGGAGGATCGGTCGGTCGGGCGAGGTGGCGCCCGGTCGGTCGGTCTGTCGGTCGTCGGTGACCATGCGGCGAACCTAGGGGCACTTTTGACGACGGTCAAGCAAAAGTTGCCGCGGGCGTGGCAGAGTTATGCGAACGTGATCGACGAAAGACGGGTGGTTCACTGTGCGCATGGACGAGCTGACCCGCACCGCGCCACGGCCGACGGGGATCGGCGACATGTTCCAGCTGCTGCGCGACGGCCAGCCCCGCACCCGCTCCGACCTGGCCACTCTCACCGGACAGGCCCGCTCCACGATCGCTGCGCGCGTCGACGCGCTCCTCGGGTCGGGGCTCGTCTCCCCCGCCGGCGAGGCCACCTCGACCGGTGGCCGCCCGCCCGCCACGTTCGCGTTCAACCCTGCCGCGCGCGTCGTCCTCGCGGTCGACCTCGGCGCCACGCACGCCCGGCTCGCCGTCACCGATCTCGCCGGGACCGTCCTCGCGGAGCACGGCGAGGCCATCGCGATCGCCGACGGCCCCGGCCCTGTGCTCGACCGCGTCGCCGAGCTCGGCCGGCAGCTCCTCGGCACCGCCGGGCGGGACCCGGGCGACCTCGTCAGCGTCGGCGTCGGCCTGCCGGGACCCGTCGAGCACTCCACCGGCCGCCCCATCAACCCGCCGATCATGCCCGGCTGGGACGACGCCGACGTGCCCGGCCACCTGACCCGCCTGCTGGGCGTCCCCGTCCTGGTCGACAACGACGTCAACATCATGGCGCTGGGCGAGCACGCGACCGCCTGGCGGACCGTCGACCACCTGCTGTTCGTCAAGGTCGCCACCGGCATCGGCGCCGGGATCATCTCCGACGGCGCGATCCGCCGCGGCGCCCAGGGCGCCGCCGGCGACCTCGGCCACATCGCCGTCCCCGGCGGTCTCGACCTGCCCTGCCGGTGCGGCAACACCGGCTGCCTCGAGGCCGTCGCCGCCGGACCCGCGATCGCCGCCGCGCTGCGCGAGCAGGGCCTCGCCGCGGGCAGCAGCGCCGACGTCGTCGCGCTCGTCCGCGCCGGCGACGTCGCCGCCGGGCGCGAGGTCCGCGAGGCCGGGCGGCACATCGGTGAGGTGCTCGCCGCGTGCGTCAGCCTGCTCAACCCGTCGATGATCGTCGTCGGCGGGATCGTCGCCGAGGCCGGGGAGCACCTGCTCGCGGGCATCCGCGAGGTCGTCTACCGGCGGTCCCTGCCGCTCGCCACGCAGCACCTGCGCATCGTCACGACCCGCACCGGCGTGCGGGCCGGCGTGCTCGGCGCGGCCGCGATGGCCGCCGAGCACGTGCTCTCCCCCACCGCGATCGACGCGCTCGTCGGCTGACGCACCGGCCACCCGCCGGCGCCCGTCGCGCGCGCCCCGCTCAGGAGCCGAGCGGCCGCGCGAGGTACTCGTAGCGGTCGGCCGGTGCGAACCCCAGCCCCGTGTACAGCCGCGCCGCCGCAGTGTTGTGCGGCTCGACCTGCAGGAACGCACGGCGCGCACCGCGCGTCCGGGCCGCGTCCAGCGCCCGCAGCGTGAGCGTCCGCGCGAGCCCGCGCCGTCGCGCCTCGGGCACCACGACCAGGCAGGACAGGCCGACCCAGTCCTCCGCGAACGCCGCCCGGACCACGGCCAACGGGCGGCCCCCGTCGAGCGCGGTCAGATAGATCCCGGGCGACCCGTCGAGGATCGCGCGCGCCGTCCCCACGTCGGCGCCCGCGCTCTTCACGCCGATCCACGCCGCGAGCCACGCGTCGTCGGGGTGCGCCGCGACCCGCACGTCGACACCGCCGCCCACGTGCGCCGACGGGCCGTCGACGGCACGGACCAGCACGTCGGCGCCCGAGACCGGCGCGTACCCGCGCGCCAGCAGCACGTCGCGCAGCGTGGGACCGCCCGTCGTCGGGCCGACGCGGAACGTCGACGGCAGGCCAGCCGCGCGGTACACGGCCTCCACCTCGTCGACCGCCGCGTCGAGGTCGGCGGCCCGGGTCAGCGGCAGCGCGCTGTTCGCGCGCCGGGTCAGCCCGCCCGACTCGCCCACGCGCCAGCCGTCCGTCGTCACGGTCGTGCGCAGCGCCGGCCACGTGGCGGCCTCGACGACCGCACCCGGTGCGTCCGGCGGCGTCCACGTGCGCACGCGTACGCACAGGCCGTGGTGGCTCCAGTCGCGCGGCTCGTCGTGCACGAACCCGAGGCGGTCGTAGAGCCGCTGCGCGGCCTGCATCGCGTCGCTCGTCGACAGGACGACGCGTCGCGCGCCCTCCGCGACCGCGTGCCGCAGCGCGTGCGTCATGAGCGCCTCCGCGACCCCGCGTCCGCGGGCCTCTGGCGCGACCGCGAGCATCCGGATCTCCAGCTCGCCGGGCTCGGCGACCTCCGCGTACGACGTGCCGTACGGGGCGAGCGTGACGGTCCCGACGACGACGTCCGAGCCCGTCCCCGCCGTCGCCCCGCCCGGGTCCCGGGGCACGGCCGCGACCAGCAGGATCGCCTCGCGCGCCCGGCGCCGCGCGTCCCGCAGCTCGGCCGTGTAGTCGTCCTCGTCGCGCAGCAGCCCGTCGGCCACGTACGCCTCGGCGGTCAGCGCGCCGGCGTCGTCGACGTCCTCGGGGGTCGCGCGCCGGACGACCGGTCCGGTGTCGACCGCGACCTTCACGCGTCGCCGCCGTCCGCGTGGGCGTCGCCCGGGGCGTCGCCGCCCGCCGGTGCGTGCACCGCGTCCGGGCCGCCGGCGAGCAGCGCCTCGAACCCGGCCTCGTCGAGGATCCGCAGCCCGAGCTCGCGCGCCTTGGTCTCCTTGCTGCCTGCGTTCTCGCCCACGACGACGAAGTCGGTCTTCTTGGAGACGCTCCCCGCGGCCTTGCCGCCGCGCGACAGGATCGCCTCCTTCGCCTCGTCGCGGCTGAACCGCTCGAGCCCGCCGGTGACGACGACGGTCAGCCCGCGCGCGGTCCCGCTCTCGTCGGTGACCTCGAGCGTGCGCGTCACGCCCTCGGCAGCGGCGTCCTCCATCCGGACACCCGCGGCGGCCCACGCGTCGACGATCGCCGCGTGCCACGGCGTCGCGAACCAGTCGACGAGCGACTGCACGATCGTCGGCCCGACGCCCTCGACGCCCGACAGCCGCTCGGCGGCGACGGCCGGGTCCCCCTCGACCACTTCGCGCAGGCGCGTCATCGACCGGAACTCCTGCGCGAGCGCGCGCGCGGCGGTCGGCCCGACGTTGCGGATGCTCAGCGCGACGAGCACACGCCAGAGCTCCTTCTCCTTCGCGAGGTCGAGCTGGTCGAGCAGCGTCCGGGCGGCGGCCGACGGCTCCCAGTCCGGCAGGGTCCGGCCGTCGGCCTCCGCACGCGCGCGCTCGGCCTTGGACCACGTGAGCTGGCGGCGGAACGGTGCGCGGCGCCGCACGTTCCCGTCCTCGTCCTCGCGCGGCAGGCCCGTCTCCGGGTCGCGGACGACGACCTCGATCTCCCCGAGCGTGCGCAGGCTCGTCTCGCGCACGCGTGCGCGCTCCTCCTCGGACGCGTCCGGCGCGTAGCCGACGAGCGCGAAGAGGTCCGCCTCGGTCCGCAGCGGCGGCACCTCCGGCACGACGGGCTGCGTGAGCGCGGCGGCGGTCACCTCGCCGAGCGCCTCGATGTCGAACGCACCGCGCGAGCCGATGTGCTCGACGCGTCCCAGCACCTGCGCGGGGCACGACTCGGCGTTCGGGCAGCGCAGGTCGACGTCCCCCTCGCGCATGGGGCGCAGCGGCGTGCCGCACACCGGGCAGTCGGTCGGCATCTGCCACTCGACGCGCTCGACGGTGTCGTCGGGAGCCGCGGGGGCCGGCCCGACGATCTCGGGGATGACGTCGCCCGCCTTGCGCAGCACGACCATGTCGCCGACCTTGACGCCCTTGACCTTCACGACGTCCTGGTTGTGCAGCGTCGCCTGCCGCACGGTGCTGCCCGACACGAACACCGGCTCCATCACGGCGAACGGCGTCGCGCGCCCGGTGCGCCCGATGCCGACCTCGATCGCGAGCAGGCGCGTCACGACCTCTTCGGGCGGGTACTTGTAGGCGATCGCCCAGCGTGGCGCGCGGCTGGTCGCGCCGAGGCGGCGCTGGAGGTCGATCTCGTCGACCTTGACGACGATGCCGTCGATCTCGTGCTCGACGTCGTGCCGGTGCTCGCCGTAGTACGCGATCATCTCCCGCACGCCGTCGAGGCCGTCGACCACGCGCGTGTGGCCCGACGTCGGCACGCCCCACGACGCGAGCAGGTCGTACACCTGCGACTGCCGCGTGATGCCGGGGCCGCCGCCCGCGCCCCAGCGCAACGCGCCGATGCCGTGCGCGTACATCCCGAGCGGCCGCGTCGCCGTCACGCGCGGGTCCTTCTGCCGCAGCGAGCCCGCCGCCGCGTTGCGCGGGTTCGCGAACGGCGGCTTCCCGGCGGCGACCTGCGCCTCGTTGAGCCGCTCGAACGCCTCGACCGGCAGGAACACCTCGCCGCGGATCTCGATGAGCTCGGGGTGGGTCGAGGGGTCGCCCGCGAGCGCGTCGGGGATCGAGGCGATCGTGCGCACGTTGAGCGTGACGACCTCGCCCGTGCGCCCGTCGCCCCGCGTCGCCGCCCGAACCAGGCGGCCCTTCTCGTACAGCAGCGCGATCGCGAGCCCGTCGATCTTCAGCTCGCACAGGTAGTGCGGCGACGCGCCGCCCAGGTCGCGCAGCGCGCGGTCCGCCCACGCCGCGACGTCCTCGTCGGAGAACGCGTTGTCGAGCGAGAGCATGCGCTCGACGTGGTCGACCGTCGCGAAGTCCGTGGAGAACGTGCCGCCCACGCGCTGCGTCGGCGAGTCCGGCGTCAGCAGTCCCGGGTAGCGCTCCTCGAGCGCCTGGAGCTCGCGCATCCGGGCGTCGTACTCCGCGTCCGACGACGGCGGCGCGTCAAGGATGTAGTAGGCGAACTGGTCGGCGTCGATGCGCTCCGCCAGCTCGGTCCACCGGTGCCGGGCATCGGCGGGGACCTCCTGGTCGGGCGCGGTCGCGAGGGCGTCGTCGGCGGCGTCGGTCACCCGCACATCATCGCGCCCGCCGCCCACACGCGCCGCCAGGCCCGCGGTCAGCGCGCGTCGCGCAGCCGGGGCACGACGAGCAGCGCCACCGCGCCCACGACCCCGCCGACGGCCAGCACGGTCGCCACCGCCGCGAGCCCCGCGGGCGCCGACGTCACGACGACCTCCTGCCGCTCGCCGTCGACCTCCCACGAGCACACCGCCTGCGGCGGCAGCGCACCGTACGACACCTCGGCCCCGGCCTCGTCCGCCGCGTACGCCTCGAGGCACGGCTCGCCGCCCGCGGCCGACGCCTCGAGCGTCCGCGCCCCGACGGACAGCCACAGCACGACGAGCACGACGATCCCGACGATCGCCGCACCGCTCGCGAGCAGCACCCCGAGCGCCTGCCGCCGGGAGCGCAGGATCGCCTGGCGCGGGCTGGGGCCCGTGCTCAGGGGCTCGCGCACGGGCTCGCCGCTCGCACCGCCGGTCGGCTCGTTGGTCGGCTGGGTCATCGCTCGCTCATGCCTCCGCTCGTTCCGCCACGATCCGGCCGGCCCGCACGAGCCCGGCCAGGGCCGCGCGCGCGTCGTCGGGCGACGACCGCCCGGGCGCCTCGCCGGCCAGCAGCACCACGTCGTTCAACCCGGCCTGCGGCAGCCCGACGGACCGCCACGGCCGCGTCAGCGCGTCCGCCTGCCCGACCACGTCGGGGCCGGCGCACTGCGACGACGCCTGCGGGGGCAGCTCGGCCCACAGCCGCAGCCCGCCCTCGACGGCCTCGGCGACGCGCTCCCAGCCCTGCTCGCCGATGCCGCCGACCGCGAGCGCGAGCCCGTCGACGCCGGCCGCCCGGATCGCGGGCACCGCGGCCCAGGCCGTGCCGCCGTGCACAGCGACCGCCGACGCACCCGCCGACCGCACCCCCGAGGCGACCGTGGCGATCCGCTCGGCCGCGACCGGTCCGCGCACCGCGCGCAGCGCGGCGTACCCGGAGAACGTGGGCAGCACGCCCGCGACGACCTGCGTGAGCAGCGGCTCGTGCAGCAGCACGGTGACCTCGGCGCCGGGGACGACGCGGCGCACGGCGGCGACGTGCTCGCCCGCGCCCAGCGCGAGCGACTCCGCGAGCTCGCGCACCGCGCCCGCGTCGGAGAGCACCCGGTCGCCGCGAGCGAGGTAGAGGCTCGCGGCGAGCGTCAGCGGGCCGGCCACGGGCACGACGAGCGGCCCGGTGTAGCCGTGCGCCGCGACCGCGAGCGCGTCGAGGTCCTCCCGCACCAACGCGCGCGCCCGGGCGAGGTCGCCGCCGGGCCGGTCGGCGAGCTTCCAGCCGTGCGGACCGAGCTCGGCGGGCAGCTCCTCGAGCACCGCGGCGGCGTGACCGGCACGGTCGCCCCACGGACCGCGCGCGGGCAGCAGCACGGTGAACGGCAGGCCCTGGAGCTCGGACGGCGTGTCGACGAGGTCGCCGACGACGGACGACTGGGCCTCGAGCGCGTCCGTGCCGGGCCACGGTCCGGTCCCGCTGACCCCGGGTCGGCCGCTCACCGGTGTACGCCCGCGGGCACGGCACGGGGCGTCGCGACGGCGTCGCTCCCCCCGTCCGACGACGACGCGCCGGCGGTCCCCGGAGGCGTCGGGCCCGGGGCCGGCGGCGCCGGTCGTCGGGTGCCGGTCACGGTGGCCTGACCGAGCACGCGCGTGCCGTCGTAGACGACGAGCGACTGCCCGGGCGCGACGCCCCGCAGACCCGCGGCGGCGTCGACGTCCACGCGCACGGCCCCGCCCGGTGCGGCGGTCGCGACGGCGGCGACGGGGACCCCGTGCGCCCGCACCTGCACCTCGCACGCGAAGGCCGCGCTGCCGGGCGTGGCAAACCACACGGCCCGGTCCGCCTCGACGGTCCCGACGGCGAGCTCCTCGGCGGACCCGACGACGACGCGGTTGCGCACCGGCTCGACCGACAGCACGTACCGCGGCTTCCCGTCGGCGGCCGGCCGGCCGAGCGCGAGCCCCTTGCGCTGCCCGACGGTGTACGCGTACGCGCCGTCGTGCCGCCCGAGGACCTCCCCCGACGTGTCGACGATGTCGCCCTCGCGCGACCCGAGCCGGTCGCGCAGGAAGCCCTGGGTGTCGCCGTCGGCGACGAAGCAGATGTCGTACGAGTCGGGCTTGGCCGACACCGACAGGCCGCGCGCGGCGGCCTCGGCGCGGGTCTCGTCCTTCGACGCGACCTCGCCGAGCGGGAACAGCGACCGCGCGAGCCGCTCGGGCCCCATGACGGCGAGCACGTACGACTGGTCCTTGGCCGCGTCGCGCGCGCGGTGCAGCTCGCGCGTGCCGTCGTCGCGCACCTCGATGCGCGCGTAGTGGCCGGTGCACACGGCGTCGAAGCCGAGCGCGACGGCCTTGTCGAGCAGCGCCGCGAACTTGATGTGCTCGTTGCAGCGCACGCACGGGTTCGGCGTGCGGCCCGCCTCGTACTCGGCGAGGAAGTCGGCGACGACGGTGTCCTCGAACCGCTCGGACAGGTCCCACACGTAGTACGGGATCCCGAGGACGTCGGCGGCCCGCCGCGCGTCGCCCGCGTCCTCGATCGAGCAGCACCCGCGCGAGCCCGTGCGGAACTGGTCGCGCGTGCGCGACAGCGCCATGTGGACGCCGACGACGTCGTGCCCGGCGTCGACGGCGCGCGCGGCCGCGACCGCCGAGTCGACGCCGCCGGACAGGGCGGCCAGGACGCGCATCAGGCCACCACCGGCGTCTTCCCACGACCGGCGAGCCCGGCGGCCCGCGCGCGCTCGACGACACCCGGCAGGGCGGCATGCAGCGCGGCGACGTCCGCCTCGGTCGACGTGTGCCCGAGCGTGAACCGCAGCGCGCCCCGCGCGTCGTCCTCGTCGACGCCCATCGCGAGCAGCACGTGGCTCGGCCGCGGCACGCCCGCCTGGCAGGCCGACCCCGTCGACGCCTCGACGCCCGCGGAGTCGAGCAGGTACAGCAGCGAGTCGCCCTCGCAGCCCGGGAACGTGAAGTGCGCGTTCGCGGGCAGCCGCCGCGCGGTGTCCGCCGGGCCGCGCAGCACCGCGTCGGGGACGGCGGCCCGGACGCCCGCGACGAGCCGGTCGCGCAGCGCACCCACGCGAGCCGCGTGCGCGGGCCGCTCGCGCACCGCCTCGTCGAGCGCCGCCGCGAACGACGCGAGGAGCGGCGCCGCGAGCGTGCCGGACCGCACGCCACGCTCCTGCCCGCCGCCGTGCAGCACGGGCGTGAGGTCGAGCCCGCGCCGCGCGAGCAGCGCGCCGACCCCGCCCGGGCCGCCGACCTTGTGTCCTGAGACCGTCATGGCATCCAGCCCGGACGCCGCGAAGTCGACGGGCACCTGCCCCACCGCCTGCACCGCGTCCGCGTGCACCGGGACCCCGTGCCTCCGTGCGAGCGCCACGACGTCGTCGAGCGGCTGCAGCGCACCGACCTCGTTGTTCGCCCACATGACCGACAGCAGCGCCGCCTGCGGGCCGTTCTCCTCGAGCTCCTCGCGCAGCGCCGCGACGTCCACCACGCCGTCGGCGTCGACCGGCAGCAGCACCAGCTCGGCGCCCGCGTGCTCCGCCATCCAGAACGCCGGGTCCAGCACCGCGTGGTGCTCGACGGCCGACACGAGGATCCGGCGCCGCGACGGGTCCTGCGTGCGCCGCGCCCAGAACAGGCCCTTGACCGCGAGGTTGTCCGCCTCGGTCCCGCCGGACGTCCACACGACCTCGCTGGGCCGCGCACCGAGCGCCGCCGCGGCCGTCTCGCGCGCCTCCTCGACGACCCGACGCGCCGCCCGCCCGGCCGCGTGCAGCGACGACGGGTTGCCCGGGCGTGCGAGCTGCTCGGTGAGCACGCGCACGGCCTCCGGGAGCATGGGCGTGGTCGCCGCATGGTCGAGGTACGCAGTCATCCGCACCAGTCTACGAACGCGCGCGCGGGACCTCGTCGGGCGGCCACCGGCGCGCGCCGGTGGCCGGAGGGTGGTCTCACCCTCAGACGAGGTGGACGGGCCTGGCAGGATGTGCGCCGTGAGTGCCGACGAGGTCATCGCCCTGCCGCCCGCGTTCAGCGGCCAGCGGCTGGACTGGCGTGACCTGCCCCGGCACGTCCGTGAGCGCATCAACGCGCTCGCGGGCTCGCAGGTGACCGCCGAGATCAGCGCGACCAGCGGCTTCAGCCCCGGTTTCGCCGCGGTCCTCGAGGTCGCCGACGGCCGCGGGGTGTTCGTGAAGGCCGTCTCCACCGAGCAGAACCCCGTCTCGCCGCACCTCGCGCGCGCCGAGATCCGCGTCGCCCAGGCGCTGCCCCCGCAGGTGCCCGCACCCCGGATGCTGTGGTCCGACGACGACGGCGACTGGGTCATCCTCGGCTTCGAGGTCGTCCACGGCCGCTCGCCCGAGCTGCCGTGGCGTCCCGCCGACCTGTCGGCCGTCGCCGACGCCGTGGGAGCGCTTGCGGACGTCGAGCCGCTGCCCGGCCACGACCTGCCCCGCATCGACGACGTGCTCGCGGAGGACTTCACCGGGTGGCGGCGGCTCGTCGACCTCGACGAGGCGACGCGCGAGGGTGTCGTCGCCCGGGCCGGGGACCTCGGGCAGTGGGCGCGCGAGCACCACGAGAAGCTCGTCCTCTGGGAGCAGGAGGCCCTGCGCGTCTGCGCGGGCGACGCGCTCGTGCACGGCGACCTGCGCGCCGACAACGTGATGATCGACGACCAGCACCGCGTGTGGCTCATCGACTGGCCGCACGCGGCGATCGGCGCCCCGTGGCTCGACTGGGCGTTCATGCTGCCGAGCGTGAGCCTCCAGGGCGGCGGCGACCCGGACGTCGTGTTCCGCGCGTCCGCGGTCAGCGAGGGTGTCACGGGCGACGACCTGCGCGCCGTCCTCGCGGGCCTGTCGGGCTACTTCGTCGCGTCGTCGCTGCAGCCCCCGCCCCCGGGCATCCCGAACCTGCGCCGCTTCCAGGCCGCGCAGGGCGTCGCCGCCCTCCGCTGGCTCCGCGACCTCTCCTGATCCCCCGCCGCCAGGGGTGCCGTCCGCACCCGCGGAACGGCACCCCTGTCGTCGTCGACGCGGATCAGGACTCGGACGTCAGGCGGCGGAGCTCCGCCGCGGCCTGCGGGAGGACCGTGAACAGGTCGCCCACGACGCCGAAGTCGGCGATCTCGAAGATGGGCGCGTCGGCGTCGGAGTTGATCGCGACGATCGTGCCGGACGCCTGCATGCCGCCGCGGTGGTGCACGGCCCCGGAGACGCCCGCGCCGATGTAGAGCCGCGGGGAGACGGTCACGCCGGTCTGGCCGATCTGCGCGTCGTGGCCGATCCACCCCTCGTCGGTCGCGACGCGCGTGGCGCCGACGGCGCCGCCGAGGACGTCGGCGAGCTCCTCGACGGCCGAGAAGTCGCCCTCGGTGCCGCGACCGCCGACGACCACGACGTGCGCGCTGCCCAGGTCGGGGCGGCCGCTCGTGGGCCGCTCCGACCGCTCGACGACCGTGACGCGCCGGGCGCTCTCGGACGCCGTCACCGCGTGGTCCACGACCGCGGGCGCCCCACCGGTCGCGGAAGCGTCGACGACGACGGAGTTCGCCTTCACCGTGACGACGGCGAGCGGCGCGGTCACGGCGCAGCGGGTGTTCCACGTGCCGGCGAACACGGTCTTGGACGCGACGTAGCGGCCGTCCTCGACGACGAGCCCGTCGGCGTCGGTGACGACCCCGGCGCCGGTGGCGACCGCGAGGCGCGCGGCGGCCTCCTTGTTCTCGAACGAGGACACGAGCAGCACGAGCCCGGCACCGGTCGCGGCGACGAGCGAGCCGAGGGCCTCGGCGAGCACGGCCGACAGGTGCAGGTCGGCGTCGGTGACGACGCGGTGGACCTGGGTGACGCCGAGGGCGCCGAGGTCGGCGAGCACGTCGGGGGACGGCTCGGAGTCGGCCGGCCACACGCCGTGCACGCCGGCGCCGCCGGACAGCGCCGCGGCGAGCGTCGCGATCTCCCGCACGGGGCTGCGCAGCGCGCCCTCGGGCGTGTGGTCGAGCAGGACGAGGACGGGCGCTGTCGTTCCGGTCACGGCGTTCTCGATTCTCGGGTGGTGCGAGGGCCCGGGCGTCCGGGCGGTACGGACGGAGGGCTCAGACGAGCTTGTTCTCGACGAGGTAGCGCGCGAGCTTCACGCCCGCCTCGCCGTCGTCGGTGACGAGCACGCGGTTGTCGCGCGCGGGACGGGCGGCGGCGGCGACCACCGAGGTGCGCGCACCCGCGGCGCCCACGTCCGACGCCTCGAGGCCCAGGTCGGCCAGCGTGAGCGTCGTGACCGGCTTCTTGCGGGCCGCCATGATGCCCTTGAAGTTGGGGTAGCGCGGCTCGTTGGCCTGGTCCGTCACGGAGACGACGGCGGGCAGCGACGCCTCGAGGACCTCGGTCGCGTGGTCGAGGTTGCGGCGCACGCGCACCGTCCGGGCGGCGGCGTCGACCGCGAGCTCGGCGGCGAGCGGCAGCGCGGGCAGGTCGAGCAGCGTCGCGAGCGCCGTCGGGAGGAGCGAGGTGAGGCCGTCGAGGCCCGCCATGCCGGTGACCACGAGGTCGACGGGCTCCTGCGCGGCGAGGTGCTGCACGGCGGCGGCGAGCACACGCGCGGTCCCGATCGCGTCGGACCCGGCGATCGCGTCGTCGACCACGTGCACGGCCTCGTCGGCGCCCATCTGCAGGCCCTTGCGGACCGCGTCCGCGGCGTCCTCGGGCCCGACGGTCAGCGCGACGACGGACCCGTCGCCGAGGGACTCGACGAGCGCGAGCGCCGCCTCGAGGGCGTTCTCGTCCAGCTCGTTGAGCGTGCCGTCCCCGCCGTCGCGCACCACGCGACCGTCGGGGCCGAGGGCCCGCTCCGACTGGATGTCCGGGACGTGCTTGACGCAGACGACGATCCTCACGGCGGAGACGTTACCGCCCGCGGCGCCAGCCACGGACCGCCGTGTCGAGGGGCGGAAACCTGGCCCGGGACGACGTCGCGACCCACGCCGGACCCACGCCGGACACGTCCGTCCAGCACAATGACCGGTGTGAGTGCGACCGCCCCGTCCCGACGGCCGCCCCGGCTCGGTGCCCACGTGACCGACGAGGGGGTCGACGTCGCGGTGCTCGCGTCGCACGCGACCGCGGTCGAGCTGTGCCTGTTCGACGGCGTCGAGGGGACGCTCACGGAGCGGCGGATCACGCTGTCGGGTCCGGTCCAGGGCGTGTTCTCGGCGTCGGTGCCGGGCATCCGCCCGGGGCAGCGCTACGGGTTCCGGGCGCACGGCCCGTGGAACCCGGCGGCGGGCCTGCGCTACAACCCGATGAAGCTGCTGGTCGACCCGTACGCGCGGGGGCTCGTGGGTGATGTCGAGCACGTCGCCTCGACGTACGGGCACGTGGTGGACGACGACCTGCGCGGCGACCCGTACGGCGCCGCCGACCACCGCGACTCGGCCGGTCACGTCCCGTTCTCGGTCGTCGTGGACACGCGGTCCCTGCCAGGCCCGGACCCGGCGGCCAACCGCCCGTGGACGCCATGGGCGCACACGGTCGTGTACGAGGCGCACGTCAAGGGCCTCACGGCGCTGCACGACGCCCTGCCGGCCGAGCTGCGCGGCACCTACGCGGGGCTCGCCCACCCGGCGGTGGTCGACCACCTCCTGGGCCTCGGGGTGACCGCCGTCGAGCTGCTGCCGATCCACGCGTTCTCCTCGGAGCCGCACCTCGTCGAGAAGGGCCTCACGAACTACTGGGGCTACTCGACGCTCGGCTACTTCGCGCCGCACGCGGCGTACGCGACGAAGGAGGCCCGCGCGCTCGGCCCCGAGGCGGTGCTCGACGAGGTCCGCCGCGCGGTGCACGACCTGCACGAGGCAGGCCTGGAGGTGCTGCTCGACGTCGTCTACAACCACACGTGCGAGGGCGGGCTGCCGGGCCAGCACCTGTCGTGGCGGGGTCTCGACGCGACGCTGTACTACGCGCACGACGGCGGGGTCCCGGCCCGGCTCGCCGACGTGACCGGCACGGGCAACACGCTCGACTTCCGCCGCCCGGCCGTGGTGGGGATGACGCTCGACTCGCTGCGCTACTGGGCGGACGTCGTCGGGGTGGACGGCTTCCGGTTCGACCTGGCGGTGACGCTGGGCCGCGACGCGGACGGCTTCACCCCCGACCACCCGCTGCTGGTCGCGGCGCAGGTCGACCCGAGCCTGCACGGCCTCAAGCTCATCGCGGAGCCGTGGGACGTCGGCCCGGGCGGCTGGCGCACGGGGCAGTTCCCGCCGCCGTTCGCCGAGTGGAACGACCGGTTCCGCAACGCGACGCGGTCGTTCTGGCTGGCCGACCCCGCCCGGGCGGCGCACGGGCTCCCGGGCCACCGTGTCCGGGACCTCGCGACGCGGCTCGCGGGCTCGGTCGACCTGTTCGGGCACACCGACCCGCCGCTCATGCGCGGCCCGGCCGCGTCGGTGAACTACGTGACGGCGCACGACGGGTTCACGCTCGCGGACCTCGTCGCGTACGACCACAAGCACAACGCGGCGAACGGCGAGCAGAACCGCGACGGCACGGACGACAACCGCTCGTGGAACCACGGCGTGGAGGGCCCGCTGCACCTGGAGGGTCCGGGCGCGGACATCGTGCCGCTGCGCCGCCGCTCGATCCGCAACCTGCTGGCGACGCTCGTGCTCGCCGCAGGCACCCCGATGATCACGGCGGGCGACGAGCTGGGTCGCACGCAGCACGGCAACAACAACGCCTACTGCCAGGACAACGAGACGTCGTGGCTGAGCTGGGACCTCGCGCCGTGGCGCAAGGACCTGCTGGCGACCGCCCGCTGGCTGCTCCTGCTGCGGCGCGAGCACCCGGCGCTGCGCGCGGACCGGTTCTACTCGGGCCGACCGCTGCTGCCGGGCCGCCGCCCGGACCTCGCCTGGTACGACGCGCTCGGGACGCCGTTCGACCACGCCCGCTGGCACGACCCGTCGGTGCGCACGCTGCAGATGGTGCGCACCGCGCCGCCGCCCGGCGACGACACCGTGATGCTCGTCGTGAACGGCGCGCTCGACTCGGTGACCGTGGTGCTCGCGGACGAGCACGGCGGGCGCTGGCGGCTCGCGTGGGACTCGGTGTGGGAGCGCCCGGCCGACGAGCGCGCGGAGGCGATCGCGGGCGGGCTGCACGCGGAGCCCGGCGAGACGACGGTCCTCGACCCGCTGAGCATGCGGGTGTACGTGCTCGACCGGGCGGAGTGACGCCCTTCTGGACGTCCGTCCAGACGTGTACCGTCGCGACATGACGCACTCCCACGACGTCGTGGTCGTCGGCGCGGGCCTCGCGGGCCTGGTCGCCACCGCCGAGCTCCTCGCCGCGGGCCGCCGGGTCGTCCTGCTCGACGCCGAGAACGCGGCGAGTCTCGGCGGCCAGGCGTTCTGGTCGTTCGGCGGGCTGTTCCTCGTCGACTCGCCCGAGCAGCGCCGCCTGGGCATCACCGACTCCGCCGAGCTCGCGCTCGCCGACTGGCTCGGCTCCGCCGACTTCGCCGACGACGGCTCGGACCGGTGGGGGCGCGCGTGGGCGGAGGGCTTCGTCGACTTCGCCGCGGGCGACCTGCGCCCGTGGCTGCACGCGCAGGGGGTGCGCTGGTTCCCGCTCGTGCAGTGGGCGGAGCGCGGCGGGTACACCGCGGGCGGGCACGGCAACACGGTCCCGCGCTTCCACGTCACGTGGGGCACCGGGCCCGGCATCCTCGAGCCGTTCGTCCGGACGCTGCTCGACGCGCGCAAGGAGGGGCGCGTCGACGTGCGCTTCCGGCACCGCGTGACGTCGTTCGTCACGACCGACGGACGCGTGACGGGCGTGCGGGGTGACGTCCTCGTGGACGACGGCGTCGCCCGCGCGGTCCCGAGCTCGCGCGAGGTCGTGCGCCCGTTCGAGCTCGACGCGTCCGCCGTGGTCGTCGCGACGGGCGGCATCGGCGCGAACCACGGCCTGGTGCGCGCGACGTGGCCCGAGCACGCGGGCCGGCTGCCCGAGCGCATGCTGTCGGGCGTCCCGGACCACGTCGACGGCTCGGGCGTCGCGGCGGCGCGGGACGCGGGCGGCGCGGTCGTGCACCCGGACCGCGCGTGGCACTACCCCGAGGGCATCACCAACCACTCGCCGGTGTGGAGCCGGCACGGGATCCGCATCCTGCCGGGCCCGTCGTCGCTGTGGCTGGACGCCGACGGCCACCGGCTGCCCGTCCCCCTCTTCCCGGGCTTCGACTCGCTCGGCGCGCTGCGGCACCTCACGTCCCGCGGCGACGACCACTCGTGGTTCGTGCTCGACAAGACGATCCTCGGCTCGGAGTTCGCGCTGTCGGGCTCGGAGCAGAACCCCGACCTGACGGGCAAGAGCGTCCCGCAGCTGCTGCAGCGCGTGCTGCCAGGGGCGGTGGGCCCGGTCGAGACGTTCGCGCACGAGTCGGAGGAGTTCCTCTGGGCGGACACGCCGGCCGACCTCGCGCGCCGCATGAACGCGCTCACGGGCACCGACCGCATCGACGCCGAGGAGCTCGAGCGCACGATCGTCGAGCGCGACCGGCAGGTCGAGTCCGGGCTCGGCAAGGACCTCCAGGTCATCGCGACCGCGATGGCCCGCCGGTACGTCGTCGACAAGCTCATCCGGGTCGCCAAGCCGCACCGGCTGCTCGACCCCGCGCACGGCCCGCTGCTCGCGGTGCGCCTGTCCGTGCTCACCCGCAAGACGCTCGGCGGGCTGCACACCGACCTCGAGGGCCGCGTCCTGCGTCCCGACGGCGACGTGCTGCCGGGCCTGTGGGCCGTCGGCGAGGCGTCCGGGTTCGGCGGCGGGGGCGTGCACGGGCACCGCGCGCTGGAGGGCACGTTCCTGGGCGGCTGCCTCTTCACGGGTCGCACGACCGGGCGCGCGCTCGCCTCGACCCTGCGCTGAGACCGCGGAGGCCGCGCACGCGTCCGGCGGGTACGACCGGCCCGACAGCGTCGCGCCGCCCGGCGACCTCGCACACGGGGCACATCCGCCCAGGTCGGGCGTGCAGGCGTCGGGTGTGGCCGACACGGCTCCCGCACCGGATGCCCACCCCCGCCGCCTCCGGATAGGTTCGGGAGCGTGACGACTCCCCCGAAGTCCGGCAGCCGTTCGCGCACCACCGCGTCCCGCCCCGCGCCCGCTGCCGAACCCGCCCCGGCCGTGCCGGGCACCCCCGTCGACCCCGTGAAGCCCGCCCGTCGCGCGGCGTCCCCGGCAAAGCCCGCCCGCACCGCCGACGCGGCGACGCCGACCCGCTCGCGGGCGCGGACGGCCGCCGCCACCGCACCGGCGCACCCGACGACCACGTCCCCCGTCGAGCCCGTCGCGCCCGTCGCCCCGGCGGCCGCCGCCGTCGCGCCGACGACCCCGGCCGCGACCACCGGCGCCCCCGCGGGCGGGACGCCGGCCGCGCAGCCCTGGGTCGCGCCCGAGGGCCCGATCGGCCGCATCCCCGTCGTGGACGTCTCCCCCGTCGCCGAGGAAGGACGCTTCCCGGCCAAGGCCGTCGTGGGCGAGTCGGTGCCGGTCCGCGCGACGGTGTTCCGTGAGGGGCACGACGCGGTCGCCGCGACGGCGGTCCTGATCGACCCGGACGGCGCGGAGCACGCGCGCGCGCCGATGGTCGACATCGCTCCCGGTCTGGACCGCTTCGAGGCGCGCCTGGTGCCCGACCGCACGGGCGAGTGGTCGTTCCGCGTCGAGGGCTGGTCGGACCCGTTCGCGACGTGGGCGCACGACGCGACGATCAAGGTCGCCGCGGGCATCGACGTCGAGCTCATGCTCACGGAGGGCGCGCTGCTGCTGGAGCGTGCGGCGGCCCGCCCGTCGACCGAGCTCCCCGAGGACGCGGCGGGCGTGCTGCGCGACGCGGTCGCCGGGCTGCGCGACACGACGCGCACGCCGGCCGACCGCCTCGCGACGGGCCTGTCGCACGCCGTCCGCGGCACGCTGGCCGCGCACCCGTTCCGCGAGCTCGTGACGTCGTCGCGCGCCTACCCCCTGCGCGTCGAGCGCCCGCTGGCCCTCGCGGGCGCGTGGTACGAGATCTTCCCGCGCTCGCACGGCGCGACGCAGGACCCGGTCACGGGCGAGTGGCGCTCGGGCACGCTGCGGACCGCGGCGGAGGACCTCCCGCGCATCGCGGGCATGGGCTTCGACGTCGTCTACCTGACGCCGATCCACCCGATCGGCACGACGTACCGCAAGGGCCGCAACAACTCGCTCGACGCGCAGCCGGGCGACCCGGGGTCGCCCTACGCGATCGGCTCGCCGGACGGCGGCCACGACGCGATCGAGCCGAGCCTCGGCACGTTCGACGACTTCGACGCGTTCGTCGCGAGCGCGCGCGAGCTGGGCCTGGAGGTCGCGCTCGACGTCGCGCTCCAGTGCTCGCCGGACCACCCGTGGGTCAAGGACCACCCGGAGTGGTTCACGACGCGCGCCGACGGGTCGATCGCGTACGCGGAGAACCCGCCGAAGAAGTACCAGGACATCTACCCGCTGAACTTCGACAACGACCCCGCGGGCATCTACCGCGAGGTCCGTCGGGTCATCCAGGTGTGGATCGACCACGGCGTGACCCTGTTCCGCGTCGACAACCCGCACACCAAGCCGCTCGACTTCTGGGCGTGGCTCCTCGCCGACGTGCGCAAGGACCACCCCGAGGTCATCTTCCTGTCGGAGGCGTTCACGCGGCCGGCGATGATGCAGACGCTCGCGAAGATCGGCTTCCACCAGTCGTACACGTACTTCACGTGGCGCAACACGAAGGAGGAGCTCGAGACGTACCTCGCGGAGGTCTCGGGCGAGCAGGGGGCGTGGATGCGGCCGAGCTTCTGGCCGACGACGCACGACATCCTCCCGCCGTACCTGCAGGCGACGGGCGGCCGCGGCTTCGCGGTGCGCGCGGTGCTCGCGGCCACCGGGTCGCCGACGTGGGGCATCTACTCGGGCTACGAGCTCGTCGAGGACGTGCCGCGCCCGGGCGTGGACGAGCAGATCGACAACGAGAAGTACGAGCTCAAGCCGCGCGACTGGGCCGCGGCGGACGAGCTCGGCATCGCACTGCTGCTCGGCAACCTCAACGCGGTCCGCCGCGCGCACCCGGCGCTGCAGCAGCTCCGCAACCTCGTCGTGCACCCGACGACGGACGACGCGCTCGTCGCGTACTCGCGCCACCTCGACGCGGCGCACTCCCCGACGGGCCGCGCCGACACGGTCGTGACGATCGTCAACCTCGACACGTGGAACGCGCGCGAGGGCGTCGTGCACCTCGATCTCGCGGCGCTCGGCCTGCCCGCGGACCGCCCGCTGCGCGCGCACGACCTGCTGACGGACGAGACGTGGGAGTGGAGCGCGGAACCGTGGGTCCGGCTGGACCCTGCCGTCCGTCCTGCGCACGTCATCCACCTGGAGGAGGCGTGACGACGCTGCCGCCGGTCCCCGACGTGCGGCTGCGCGAGCCCGCGCCCACGACGGGGCAGATCATGCTCACCGCCCTCCCGCAGAAGCGGCAGCCCGCGGTCCCCGCCGCGTCCGAGGCGCGCCCGGGCCTGTCGGACGATCCCGACTGGTACCGCACGGCCGTCTTCTACGAGGTCATGCTGCGCTGCTTCTCGGACTCGTCCGGGGCGGGCAGCGGCGACCTGCGCGGGCTGATCGAGCGTCTGGACTACCTGCAGTGGCTCGGCATCGACTGCCTGTGGCTGCCGCCGTTCTACCCGTCGCCGCTGCGCGACGGCGGGTACGACGTCGCGGACTACACGGCGATCGCCGCCCAGTACGGCACGGTCGCGGACTTCCAGGAGCTCATCGCCGAGGCGCACGCGCGGGGCATGCGCCTCGTGATCGACCTCGTGATGAACCACACGAGCGACCAGCACCCGTGGTTCCAGGCGTCGCGCTCGGACCCGGAGGGCCCGTACGGCGACTTCTACGTCTGGAGCGACGACAACACGCGCTACCAGGACGCGCGCATCATCTTCGTCGACACGGAGACGTCGAACTGGACGTTCGACCCCGTGCGCCGCCAGTACTTCTGGCACCGGTTCTTCAGCCACCAGCCGGACCTCAACTTCGAGAACCCGCGCGTGGTCGAGGCGATGATGGACGTCGCCCGGTTCTGGCTGCGGATCGGCGTCGACGGGTTCCGCCTCGACGCGGTCCCCTACCTGTTCGAGGCCGAGGGCACGAACTGCGAGAACCTCCCGGAGACGCACGCGTTCCTGCGCGACCTGCGGCGCATGATCGACGAGGAGTTCCCGGGCCGGATCATGCTGGCCGAGGCGAACCAGTGGCCCGAGGACGTCGTGCACTACTTCGGCACCGAGGAGGAGCCGGAGTGCCACATGTGCTTCCACTTCCCCGTGATGCCGCGCATCTACTACTCGCTGCGCGACCAGCGCGCGACGCCGATCGTCGACATCCTGGCCGACACGCCGCCCATCCCGAAGGGCGCGCAGTGGTCGACGTTCCTGCGCAACCACGACGAGCTCACGCTCGAGATGGTGTCGACCGAGGAGCGCGCGTCGATGTACGGCTGGTACGCGCCCGACTCGCGCATGCGGGCCAACGTCGGCATCCGCCGCCGGCTCGCTCCCCTGCTGGACAACTCCCGCAAGGAGATCGAGCTCGCGCACGCACTGCTGCTGTCCCTGCCGGGCAGCCCGTGCCTGTACTACGGCGACGAGATCGGGATGGGCGACAACATCTGGCTGCCGGACCGCGACGCGGTGCGCACGCCGATGCAGTGGACGCCGGACCGCAACGCGGGCTTCTCGACGGCGGACCCCGGCAAGCTCTACCTGCCGCTCGTCCAGTCGCTCGTGCACCACTACAGCCACACGAACGTCGAGGCGCAGCTCGCGCAGCCGACGTCGCTGCTCCACTGGGTGCGCGGCATGCTCACGGTCCGCCGCCGCTACCCGGCGCTCGGCAAGGGCGACTTCACGGTCGTCCCGTCGGACAACGAGTCGGTCCTGACGTTCCTGCGCGAGACCGAGGACCAGACGATCCTCGTCGTCGCGAACATGGCGTCGACCGCCCGGTCCGCGACGGTGACCATGCCGGACCGTGTCGGCTGGACCATGCGCGACGTGTTCGGCGGTGCGGCCTTCCCGGCCGTGCGCGACGACGGCACCGCGCTGTTCACGCTCGGCTCGCGCGACTTCTACTGGCTGGAGCTCGACCCGCCGAGCGACGGCCCGACGGTCCCGGACACCGCCCCCTCGGGCACCGGTCGCCGTCGCGCGGGGGCGCGATGACGCTCGTCGTGACCCCGCCCGACGACCTCGACGTCGCGCTCCTCGACGCGGCGCGCGACTGGCTGCCCGGTCGCCGCTGGTTCCCCGCCAAGGGCACGCAGGCCGAGCTCACGCTGGTCGGCGGGCTCGCGCTGGCCGACCACGTGCGCGTGCTGCTGGTGCGCGCGAAGGCCGGGTCGATCGACGCGGTCCTCCAGGTCCCGCTCGTGCTCGTCGCGGCCACGGGTGACGGAGGGGACGCGACGGGCGAGGCCGCGACGACGGAGGTCGTCGGCCACGTGGACGGCCGGGCGGTCCTCGACGGCGCCGCGCACCCCGCGTTCGTGGCCGCGTGGCTCGCCGCCGCCGACGGCCCGGGCGCCCCCGTGGACCCGGCGACGGCTCGCGCCGTCTCGGGCGAGCAGTCCAACACGTCGGTCATCCTGCGCGCGGCACCGGACGCGCCCGCGCCGGCCGCGATCCTCAAGGTGCTGCGCGCGGTCGCGGCGGGCGAGAACCCGGACGTCGACGTGCCGCGCCACCTGGTCGACGTCGGGTCGGCGGACGTGCCCGCGCCGCTCGCGTGGCTGCAGGCGCGCTGGCCGGACCCGTCGGGTGTCCCGGTCGAGGGCTACCTGGGGGCGATGAGCGCGTTCGTGCCGCAGGCGCAGGACGGGTTCGAGCTCGCGTGCGACGTCGCGCGACGCGGCGAGCCGTTCGACGACCTGGCACGTGAGCTCGGCGCCGTCGTGGCGGGTGTGCACGCGGACCTGGTCCGGGCGTTCGGCACGGACGGCTCGACGGCGCCGCAGGACGGCCCGGAGCAGGTCGCGGCCGCGGTCGCCAACCGGTTCGCGTGGGCCGTGTCGGCGGTCCCGCAGCTCACGCGTTTCGCGCCGGGGGTCGAGGCGGTGGTCGCACAGGTCCGCGCGCTGCCCGTCGCGCCGCCGCGCCAGCGCGTGCACGGCGACCTGCACCTCGGCCAGGTCCTGCGCTCGGGCACGCGCTGGTTCGTCACGGACTTCGAGGGTGAGCCGCTGGCGCCGCTCGCGGCCCGCACGCGTCCGGACCTCGCCCTGCGGGACGTGGCGGGGATGCTGCGGTCGCTCGACTACGCGGCGGCGGTCGGCGGGCTCGGCGGCGACGCGGCCCAGACGTGGACGGACGCCGCGCGCGCCGCGCTGCTCGACGGGTACGCGGGCGCGGCGGTCGCGCAGCGGGTCGACGTCGACGCGGACGGCCGCGCGGTGCTGCTGCGCGCGCTCGAGCTCGACAAGACGCTGTACGAGGCCGTCTACGAGTCGCGCAACCGCCCGACGTGGCTCCCGATCCCGCTCGCGGGCCTGGAGCGCCTGGCCGGCTGAGCGGGTGTCCGGGCGCCGCCCAGGTCGACACGCGCGGTCCCCGGTGCGCCTCGGGACGTCAGGCCCCCGTGGGTACCTCGAGCGACCGGTCGACGGTCATCCGCATGCCCGCCTGCCGCGGCGTGAGCTCGCTCTGCAGCACCAGCGCCGCCGCCCCGACGGCCGCGGCCTCGGGTGCGTTCGACGAGATCGCGACGCGCACGGTGTGGTTCCCGCGTGCGAAGAACGACTGCGCGAGCCGGGCCTCGACCTCGGGCACGTACAGCGACCCCGCCATGGCGAACGCCGGCCCGGTGAGCACGACGAGCTCGAGGTCGAGCACGTTCGCGAGCGTCTGCGCCGCGACGCCCAGGTAGCGCGCGGACCGCTCGATGACGCGCAGCGGCGTCTCCTCCCCCCGGCTGGCGGCGCGGGCGAGCGTCGCGAAGTCCTCGGCGACGGTGCGTCCGGTGAGCTCGAGGCCTGCGGCGCGTGCGGCGGCGACGACGGCGGCCGGGCCGGCGAGCGCCTCGACGCAGCCGCGGCTCCCGCACCAGCACTCGGGGCCGTCGAGGTCGACGCAGATGTGCCCGACCTCGCCCGCGTTGGAGCTCGCGCCGCGGAAGACGGTGCCGTCGACGATGATCCCGGATCCGATGCCGGTGCCCATGTAGAGCGCGGCGAACGCGGACGCGGTGATGCCGCCGGACCAGTACTCGCCGATGGCGGCGGCGGTGGCGTCGTTGTCGAGCAGCACGGGCAGCCCGACGGCGTCCTCGAGCGCGGCGGCGAGCGGGAACTCGGTCCACGCCTGCATGACGGGCGGCGTGAGCGTCATGCCGGTCGACGCCGTGATGGGTCCGGGCGACACGACGCCGAGGCCGAGCACGCGCTCGGGGTCGACCCCGACGCGCGCGACCGTGGCGCGGATCTCGGCGGCGATGCGGGCGACGACGTCGCGCGGGTCGTCGGAGCCCGCACCGGGGCGCCGCCAGCGCGCGACGATCGCGCCGCCGAGGTTGGCGATGACGTAGGTGATCCCGGCGTGGTCGAGGTGCACACCGACGGCGAAGCGCGCGTAGGGCTCGAGCTCGAGCAGCATGCGCGGCTTGCCGCCGGTCGACTCGGCGCGGCCGACCTCGACGACGAGCCCGTCGTCGATGAGACGCCGCACGACGGTCGAGATCGTCGCGGCGGTGAACCCGGTGGCACGCGTGAGCTCGACGCGGCTGATGGTCCCGGCCGCGCGGATGAGGTCCAGGATCGCGGCCCTGCTGCTGGCGTGCGCGGCGCCCAGGCCCGTCTGCAGGCTGCTCACGGCACCGACCTTCCTCGCGTGTGTGTCGCGCGCTCACGATAACGATCCGGGCACGGAGAGCCCCAGCCGCGACACGCACGTTGACTAACTTTGTTCACTTGCCTAAGAATGCCACGCGGAGCAGGGTTCGCGAACGACCCCGACGGTGACGAAGCCCCTCCACACCGGCCGGCACGCGGAGGTGCCGGCCCGACGAGAGGATCAAGGATGTTCCCTCAGAAGCGACGCACCCGCGTCCTGGCGGCCGCGGCCGCCACCACGGTCCTCGCCCTCACGGCCGCGTGCTCGGGCGGCGGGGGCGGCGACGAGGAGGCCAACGACGACGGCACCCCTGCGGGTGCGATCACGGTCCTGACCTGGCGCACGGACCTCGTCGAGGACGGCACGTTCGACGACTACGTCGAGAAGTTCAAGGCCAAGTACCCCGAGGTCACCGAGGTCAAGATCGAGGGCATCACCGACTACGAGGGCGAGGTGAAGACGCGCATGAGCACCGACAACTACGGCGACGTCCTCGCGATCCCCGGCTCGGTGACCCCGGACCAGTACGCCGACTTCTTCGAGCCGCTCGGCACGCAGGAGGAGATCGGCGCCGAGTACCAGTGGATCAACGACAAGTCCTTCGAGGGCCAGTCGTACGGCATCCCGGTCGTCGGCAACGTGCAGGGCTACGTCTACAACAAGCGCGTGTGGGAGGAGGCCGGCGTCACCGAGTTCCCCGACACGCCCGACGCCTTCCTCGACGCGCTGCGGAAGATCAAGGACCACGGCGTCGAGGTCGCGCCGCTCTACACCAACTACAAGGACGGCTGGCCGCTGTCGCAGTGGGACGGCTGGCTCGGCGCCGTCACGGCCGACCCGGACTGGAAGAACAAGATCGTCGAGTCCGACACACCGTGGACGCCGGACAGCGACTACGGCGTCGTCGACGGCCTCGTCTACGAGGCGGTCGCGCGGGGCCTGACCGAGGCCGACCCGACGACCACCAACTGGGAGGAGTCGAAGCGTCTGCTCGGCACCGGCCAGGTCGCCACGATGGTGCTCGGCTCGTGGGCCATCCCGCAGATGCAGGCCGCCGCGGAGGCCGCCGGCGAGGACCCGGCCGACATCGCCTACGCCCCGACGCCCGTCAAGGTCGACGGCACGTTCCACTCCGTCGCCGGCGGCGACTACAACCTGGGCATCAACGTGCACTCGAAGAACAAGGCGACCGCGCGCGCGTGGATCGACTGGTTCAACCACGAGTCGGGCTTCTCGGAGTCCCAGGCGGGCCTCTCGCCGATCATCGACGGCCCGGTGCCGGCCGCCCTCGACAGCTTCGTCTCCGAGGTCGAGCTCATCACGCTGAACCCCGCCCCCGAGGGCAAGGAGGCGCTGTTCGGCGACATCGACAAGGCGTCGGGCATCGTCACCACGGACCCGAAGTTCCGTCAGCAGACCGTCGACGACGCCCGCTCGGGCGCCCGCACCCTCGAGCAGATCTTCGACGACCTCAACGCCAAGTGGGCCGAGGGTCGGGCGTCGGTCGCCTGAGAGGTCCTGCCATGACGACCGCTCCCTCGGGCCTCACCGGCCCGGTGACGGCGGCCGCGCAGCAGTCCGACGCGGCCCGCACCCCCCGGAAGCCCCGGGGCGGTGCGGGCCGCGGCACCGCGTGGTACCGCCGGCTCACGCCGTACTTCTTCCTGCTGGTCCCCGTCGGGCTCCTGCTTCTCCTCACGTACGTCCCCGTCGTCAACATGTTCTGGTACTCGCTGACGGACTGGGACGGCCTCGACAAGACGAAGAGCTTCGTCGGCCTCGAGAACTTCGTGGACGTGTTCACCGAGCCCGCGAACGTGCGCGTGTTCGTCGTGTCGCTCTACTACTTCGTCGGCTCGTTCGTGCAGATGGCGCTCGCGCTGTACTTCGCGACGATCCTGTCGTTCAAGGTGCGGTTCAAGAACCTGTGGAAGGGCATCCTCTTCTTCCCGTACCTCATCAACGGCGTCGCGATCGGCCTGATCTTCCTCAACTTCCTCAAGCCCGGCGGCGGCCTCGACACGGTGCTCATGGCGGCCGGCCTGGAGAGCCTGATCCAGCAGTGGACCGGTGACCCCGACATCGCGAACTACTCGCTCGCGGCCGTCTCGGTGTGGCGCTACATGGGCCTGAACTTCGTGATGTTCCTCGGCGCCATCCAGTCGATCAACAGCGAGATCTACGAGGCCGCCGAGATCGACGGCGCGAGCCGCTGGCAGCAGTTCTGGAGCATCATCCTGCCGTCGATCCGCCCGATCGTCGGGCTGTCGTTCATCCTCGCGATCTCCGGCGCGCTGTCGGTGTTCGAGATCCCGTTCGTCATGACGGGCGGCGCGAACGGCACCGAGACGTTCGTCATCCGCACCATCTGGACCGGCTTCGAGCGCAGCATGGTCGGCCTCGCCTCGGCGATGGCCGTGGTGCTCCTGCTCATCGTGCTGGTCATCACGTGGATCCAGCGCAAGGTCGTCCCCGACGAGGAGGTGGACCTCACATGATCCGCGCCGTCACCGGCACCGCGAAGTACGTCTCCCTCGTGGTGGCGTCGATCGCGATGCTCCTGCCGCTCGGGCTCATCCTCTTCGGGTCGTTCAAGACCGACCAGGAGTTCCTCTCGACGGGCCCGATGACCCCGCCGGCCGACTGGTTCAACGTCGAGAACTACGTGACCGCGTTCACCCGCGGCAACATGCTCGGCGCGTTCGGGAACACGGTGGTCATCTTCGCCGCGGCGATCGTCGGCACGATCCTCATCGGCGCCGCCACCGCCTACGCGCTCGACCGCTTCCGGTTCATCGGCCGCGGCACCGTGCTCAAGCTGTTCCTGCTCGCGACGCTCGTCCCCGGCGTCACCACGCAGGTCGCGACGTTCCAGATCATCAACGGCCTGGGCCTCTACGACTCCCAGCTCGCGCTGATCCTGCTGTTCATGGGCACCGACATCATCTCGATCTACATCTTCCTGCAGTTCGTCCGGGCCATTCCCCGGTCGCTCGACGAGGCGGCGATGATCGAGGGCGCCGGGCACCTGCGGATCTTCTTCCAGATCATCCTGCCCAACCTCAAGCCCGCGATCGCGACCGTCGTCATCATCAAGGGCATCGGCATCTACAACGAGTTCTTCCTGCCGTTCCTCTACCTGCCCACGAAGGACCTGCGGCCGATCTCGACGACCCTGTTCGACTTCAAGGGCCCGTTCGGCGCGCAGTGGGAGGTCATCTCGGCGGGCGTCGTCATCACGATCATCCCGATCCTCGTGCTGTTCCTGTTCCTGCAGCGCTGGATCTACAACGGCTTCACCTCGGGCGCCACGAAGTAGCGCCCGCACGGCGACGGGCCCGGTCGACACCTCGGCCGGGCCCGTCGCCGCTCTGCGCTTGAGGACGCCGCCCGCGGTGCCGACTCCCCGGGTGGGAGGTGACCGTGGACGTCGGGGTGCTCACGCTCGTGCTCGTCGCGACGAGCGTCCTCGCCGTGCGTGCCGTCGTCCGCCTCCTGCGCGGGACCGTCTCCTGGCCCGCGCTCGGGATCGCCGCCGTCGTCCTGTGGACGGCGCTCGCGGGCGTCGCCGCCTTCCACGAGGTCCGTCACCACCGCACGCAGGCGCTCGCGACGTCCGCGACGCGGCTCGCGTCGGGCAACCCCGAGGCGAGCGTCGACTGCGTGCGCGTCACGACCGACCTCGTCGACCTCTCGCCGTACCGCGGGTTCGTCATGCACGACGACCCGACGACGTCGACGCTGCCGGCCACGACGTGCAGCGACCTCGCGCGGTGGGTCTCGAGCGGCAAGCAGTCCCCCTCGCTCGACGAGGTGATCGCCGTGCACGTCGTCTCGCACGAGGCGCAGCACGTCGCGGGCGAGCTCGACGAGGGAGCCGCCGAGTGCCGGGCGCTGCGGTGGGACGCGGCCGTCGCGGAGCGCATGGGCGCGACGCCGGAGCAGGCGGCCGCGCTCGCGGCCCGCTACCGCGCCGAGGTGTACCCGCACATGCGACGGCCGTACGTGCGGGACTGCACGACCGTCCCCTGACGCGACGGTCGGTCCCCGGTCCGGTCAGACGCGCGTCGCCCGGACGAGGACCAGGTGCTCGGGGAACAGCACCGGCACCTGCACCCCGACCTCGGCGAGCACACGCCCCGTGAGCCGCACCCCGTCGGGCGTCCACCAGGGCAGCGACGGCCCGTGGCTCCCGAGCCCGTCGACGACGTCGCCGGGCGGCTGGGGCCGCACGTGGTACGTCGCGTCGGGGTCGAGCCCGGGGAACGTGAGCCGTCCGGTCGGCAGCGCGTCCGAGGTGGCGGTCGCGACGACGGCGAACACCGCGTCCGACCCGTCGTGCGCCACGACGCCGTGCACGTGGTGCGACGGGTCGGCGACGTCGGCGTGCACGGCGGTCCCGGTGTGCAGGAGCCCGCGCAGCTCCTTGTACGCAGCGACCCACGCGGCGAGCTCGGCCCGCTGCGCCGCGTCGGCCTCGCGTAGGTCCCACTCGATGCCGAGGTGCCCGAACAGCGCCGTCCCCGCCCGGAACGACAGCGCGTGCCGCCGGCCGGTGCTGTGCGCGGTGCCCGACCCGACGTGCGCCCCGATCAGCTCGAGCGGCACGAGGAGGTTGGTCCAGCGCTGGATCTGCTGCCGCTCGAGCGCGTCGATGCAGTCGCTCCCCCAGATCCGGTCGGTGCGCTGCAGGATCTCCAGGTCGACGCGCGCGCCTCCCGACGAGCACGACTCGATCTCGACCCCGGGGTGCCGGGCGCGCAGCTCGTCGAGCAGCCGGTAGACCGCGAGCGTCTGCCCGTGGACGCCCGCGACGCCCGCGTGGCCCGCGTCGACGAGGTCGCGGTTGTGGTCCCACTTGAGGTACCCGATCCGGTACTCGGTGAGCAGGGCGTCGAGCCGCTCGAGGATGTACGCGTACGCGTCGGGGTGCGCCAGGTCGAGCACCTGCTGGTGCCGTGCCGGCCGCGGCAGGCGGGCGGGCACGCGCAGGATCCAGTCGGGGTGCGCCCGCGCGAGGTCGGAGTCCGGGTTGACCATCTCGGGCTCGACCCACAGCCCGAACTGCATCCCGAGCCCGGTCACGTGGTCGACGAGCGGGTGCAGGCCCTCGGGCCAGACGTCGGCGGAGACGTACCAGTCACCGAGCCCGCGGGTGTCGTCCCGCCGGGAGCCGAACCAGCCGTCGTCGAGGACGTACCGCTCCGCGCCGATCGCCGCGGCGGCGTCGGCCAGCTCGGTGAGGCGGTCCAGGTCGTGCGCGAAGTAGACGGCCTCCCAGGTGTTGAGCGTGACCGGCCGGGGCGTGCGCGGGTGCTGCGGCCGCGCGCGCATCCACCGGTGGAACCGGCCCGCGAGCGCGTCGAGCCCGACGCCCCACGACCCGTAGGTCCACGGGCTCGTGTACGACTCACCGGGCGCGAGCCGGACCTCGCCCGCCGTCAGCAGCTCGCCGCCGCCCAGCAGGCCCGGCTGGTGGTGGCTGCGTTCGGCGAGCGTGCGGTGGTTGCCCGACCACGCGGTGTGCAGCCCCCAGACCTGTCCGCGGCGGTGCCCGAACGACGGCGTGCCGGCGACGAGGACGAACGCGGTGTCGTACCCGGTCCGGCCGCGCCGGTTGTCGCGCAGCCGCGTGCCGTGCGTGAACGCGGTCCGCTGCGGGCTGCGTTCGCGCGCCCAGCGGCCGCTGAAGTCGAGCAGCTCGGTCGCGGCGGCGGGCACGGGCAGCGTGAGGAGCAGCCCGTCGAGCGCGTAGACGTCGTCGGCCGTGTTGGTGAGCGTGCCGCGCTGCCGCACCAGGCCCTGCGCGGTGAGCTCGAGGACGAGCTCGAGCGCGAGACCGGCGGCGGCGTCGACGGCCTGGACGGCGAGCCGCTGCGTCGCGTCGTCGGTGTGCTCGACCGTGTGCCCGGTGACGGCGAACGCCGTCGAGAAGTCGCGCCCGTCGCGCGAGCCGGTGAGCCCCGGCGTGCCGACGTGCCCGGCGGACTGCTCGGGCAGCACCGCGGCGGCGACCTCCCCGTCGACCGGGAACCCGAGGGGCACGGGCCGCGTCGCGTGCCGGAGGTCGGCCAGGACCGCCGGGTCGGGCGCGCCGAGGTCGGCGCCCCAGTGCAGCACGCGCGGGAGCGTGCCGCCGACGAGGTCGACGACCACGCTGACGCCGTCGGCGCGCAGGTGGACGAGGTCGGTGGTCGGGGGGTCGGGGACGTCGGTGTCCCGCGGCTCGGTGCTCACCGGACCAGTCTGGCATGCGATTGACTTACTTTATTCAGTTGTCTAACAATGATCACCGGGTACCAGGCCGCCCGTCCGGCTCGCTCATCGGAGCCGCGCGGGCCGTTCGCGACGACGCGGGCGGACACGCCGGACCCGCGGACCCAGGAGCACGCGTCGATGATCATCCAGGACCTCCCCGACGGCTGGACGCTGACCGCCGTCGCCGGCCCCGTCCCCGCCGACCTCGTCGGCGTCCGCGTCCGCACGCGCGTGCCGAGCACGAGCCACACCGCGCTGCTCGACGCCGGCCTGATCCCCGACCCGTACCTCGACCGCAACGAGGACGTGCTCGCCTGGATGCGCCGCACCGACTGGGCGTACGAGCGCCAGCTCGACCTCGACCCCGCCGCCGACGACGAGCGCGTCGACCTCGTCCTCGACGGGATCGACACCGTCGCCACCCTGACGTTCGACGGCCACGAGCTCGGCCGCACCGCCAACCAGCACCGCTCCTACCGGTTCGACGTCCGCACCCTGCTGCGCCCCGACACCCAGCGGCTGCGCGTCCTCCTGCACTCCGCGATCGTGCACGCCGAGGCGGAGGCCGAGCGCCTCGGCGGCCGCCCCCTCGCCTACCCCCAGCCGTTCAACATGGTCCGCAAGATGGCGTGCTCGTTCGGCTGGGACTGGGGACCGGACCTGCAGACGGCCGGCCTCTGGAAGCCCGTGCGCGTCGAGCGCTGGCGCACGGCGCGCCTCGCGCAGGTCCGGCCGCTCGTCACCGTCGACGCCGACGGCACCGGCCGCGTGCAGGTCCACGCCGACCTCGAACGCTCGGGCCTCCCGGGCGGTGACGTGCCCGTCACCGTGCGTGCGCGCGTCCTCGGCGCCGACGTCACGGTCGTCGTCCCACGAGACCGGACCCACGCCGTCGTGGAGCTCGAGGTCCCGCACGCCCCGCTGTGGTGGCCGGTCGGCCACGGCGCCCAGCCGCTGGCCGAGCTGACCGTCGTGCTCGGCACCGCGAGCGCCGACGAGCCCCTCGACACGTGGACCCGGCGCATCGGCTTCCGCACAGTCGAGATCGACACCGCACCCGACGACGACGGCACGCCCTTCACGTTCCGCGTCAACGGTCGCCCGATCTTCGTCAAGGGCGCCAACTGGATCCCCGACGACCACCTGCTGACCCGCCTCACGCGCGACCGCCTGGCCCGCCGGCTCGACCAGGCCGTCGAGGCGAACCTCAACCTGCTGCGCGTCTGGGGCGGCGGCATCTACGAGTCGGAGGACTTCTACGAGCTCGCCGACGAGCGCGGCCTGCTCGTCTGGCAGGACTTCCTGCTCGCGTGCGCCGCGTACCCCGAGGAGCAGCCGATCTGGGACGAGCTCGAGGCCGAGGCCCGCGAGAACGTCGCCCGCCTCACCCCGCACCCGTCGCTCGTGCTCTGGAACGGCGGCAACGAGAACCTGTGGGGCTTCGTGGACTGGGGCTGGCAGGAGGACCTGCAGGGCCGCACGTGGGGCTTCCGGATCGCGACCGAGCTGCTCAAGGGCGTCGTCGCCGAGCTCGACCCCACGCGCCCCTACGCCGACGGCTCGCCGTACTCGCCGGGCTTCGCGCTCGACGAGGTCCACCCCAACCACCCGGACCACGGCACGCACCACGAGTGGGAGGTCTGGAACCGCGTCGACTACACCGTCTACCGCGACGACGTCCCCCGCTTCTGCTCGGAGTTCGGCTTCCAGGGCCCGCCGACGTGGACGACGCTCACGCGCGCGGTCCGCGCCGACGACGGCGGCCCGCTCACCAAGGACGACCCGACGTTCCTCCTGCACCAGAAGGCCGAGGACGGCAACGGCAAGCTCGACCGCGGCCTCGCGCCGCACCTGGGCGTGCCCGACGACTTCGCCGACTGGCACTGGGCGACGCAGCTCAACCAGGCGCGTGCGGTGTCGTTCGCGATCGAGCACTACCGCTCGTGGTGGCCGCGCACGGCCGGCGCGATCGTGTGGCAGCTCAACGACTGCTGGCCGGTGACCTCCTGGGCGGCCGTCGACGGCGACGAGCGCCCCAAACCGCTGTGGCACGCGCTCCGACGCGCCTACGCACCGCGCCTGCTCACGGTGCAGCCGCGTGACGGCCGCGACATGCTCGCCGTCGTCAACGACACCGCGGGCATCTGGCAGGGCGTCGTGCACCTGTCCCGGCGCCGGCTCGACGGCACGACGCTCGCCGAGGTCGAGCTCGCGCTGGCCGTCGGCGCCTGGTCCGTGGGCCTGTTCGCGCTGCCGCCCGAGGTCGCCACGCCCGACGACCCTGCCGGGGAGATCCTCGTCGCCCGGCTCGGCGACGTGCAGACCGTCCACACCTGGGTCGAGGACGTCGACCTCGCCCTGGACCCGTCGCCCCTGACCGCGACCGTGACACCCGTGCAGGACGGCTACCGCGTCGACGTGACGGCCCGCTCCTTCGCCCGCTCCGTCACGCTGCACGTCGACCGGTTCGACCCGGACGCGGTCGTCGACACCGCGCTCGTCGACGTCCCCGGTGGCGAGACCGCGTCCTTCCACGTCCGCACCACGGTGCGGACCGACCCCGACGCGCTCACCCGCTCCCCCGTCCTGCGCACCGCGAACGACGTCGTGGTCCCCCGCGCACCGCAGACGGCGGCCGGCGCCGAGCGTGACCTCGAGTCGTCCCGCTGACCTGCGCACGCCCGCCAGTACGCTGGCGGGCGTGACGCACGGCATGGATGCGGTCGGACTGGTCCTCGCCCGGCCTGCCCGGATGCTCGGCCTCGAGCCCTTCTTCATGGAGCTCATCGCCGGGATCGAGGAGTCGCTCGCGGTCGAGGGGCGCTCGTTGCTGCTGCACGTCGTCCCCGACCACGACGCCGAGATCGCCGCCTACCGGCGCTGGGGCGAGGGCCGGCTCGTCGACGCGGTCGTCGTCGTCAACGTCGCGCTCGAGGACAACCGCCTCGCGGTGCTGGGCGAGCTCGGCATCCCGACGGTGGTCGTCGGCGGCCCGACGCCCGACCTGCCCTTCGCGAACGTGTGGATCGACAACGGCCAGGCGATGCGCGACGCCGTCGGGCACCTCGTCGGCCTCGGCCACCTGCGCCTCGCGCGCGTGTCCGGCCCCCGCACGCTCGCGCACACCCAGGCCCGCACCGAGGCGTTCGTCGCCGAGTGCGCGCGCCTGGGCGCGCAGGGCAGCGTCGTCGAGGGCGACTACGGCGAGGAGTCCGCGACCCGCGCGACGCGTGCGCTGCTGGGCCGCGGCTCGCCGCCGTCCGCGATCATCTTCGACAACGACGTCATGGCCATCGCCGGCCTGCGCGTCGCCGCCGAGATGGGCGTGCCCGTCCCCGAGCGCCTCTCGCTGCTCGCCTGGGACGACTCGGCCCTCTGCCGCCTCGCGAGCCCCGCGCTGTCCGCGATGAGCCTCGACGTGCACGCCATGGGCGTCCAGGTCGCCGACTGCGTGCTCAACCTCCTCGCCGACGGACCCGTGACGTCCTACACCGCCCCGCAGCCCCGGCTCGTGACCCGCGGCACGACGGCACCGCCCGCCCGGAACCCCTGACACCGCTTCGTGACCTGCGCCGCAAGGCGTCCACCTGCGCAGACACGTCACGGGTGGTTGGGTAGGAGGATGAGCACGGCGCCCGCCCCGGTCCCTGTCGACTCCGGCACGCTGAGCGCTGTGGCGCACGGCGCGTACTACGACCCGCACGGGGTCCTGGGCCCCCACGTCGGCGACGGGGGCGTCACCGTCCGGTCGCTGCGCCCCCTCGCCGACAAGGTCGTCGTCATCACCGCCGACACCCGCGTGCCGGCACAGCACGAGCAGGACGGCATCTGGGTCGCGGTCCTCCCCGGCACGGACGTGCCGGACTACCGCATCGAGGTGACCTACGGCGACGCCGTGCACCTCGCCGACGACCCGTACCGCTTCCTCCCCACCGTGCAGGAGCTCGACCGCCACCTCATCCGGGAGGGCCGCCACGAGCAGCTGTGGACCGTCCTCGGGGCGCGCGTCCGCACCTACCCCGGCGTGCTCGGCGACGTCGAGGGCACGTCGTTCGCCGTGTGGGCGCCCAACGCGCAGGCCGTCCGCGTCGTCGGCGACTTCAACTACTGGCAGGGCGCGACGCACGCGATGCGGTCGCTCGGCGACAGCGGCGTCTGGGAGATCTTCGCGCCCGGTGTCACCGCGGGCGCCCGCTACAAGTTCGAGATCCTCGGCCGCGACGGTTCCTGGCGGCAGAAGGCCGACCCGATGGCCCGCGGCACCGAGGTCCCTCCGGCGACCGCCTCCGTCGTCGTCGAGTCGCACCACGCCTGGTCCGACGACGAGTGGATGACCGCGCGCACGCAGCGCGACCCGCACACCGGGCCCCTCAGCATCTACGAGGTGCACCTCGGCTCGTGGCGCCAGGGCCTGGCCTACCGCGACCTCGCCCACCAGCTCACCGAGTACGTCCTCGACCTCGGGTTCACGCACGTCGAGTTCCTGCCCGTGTCCGAGCACCCGTTCGGCGGGTCGTGGGGCTACCAGGTGTCGTCGTACTTCGCGCCGACCTCCCGCTTCGGCCACCCCGACGACTTCAAGTTCCTGGTCGACACGCTCCACCGCGCCGGCATCGGCGTCATCATCGACTGGGTGCCCGCGCACTTCCCGAAGGACGAGTGGGCCCTCGCCCAGTTCGACGGCACTCCCCTCTACGAGCACCCGGACCCGCTGCTCGGGGAGCACCCCGACTGGGGAACGTACGTCTTCAACTTCGGCCGCTCCGAGGTCCGCAACTTCCTCGTCGCGAACGCCGTCTACTGGCTCGAGGAGTTCCACGTCGACGGCCTCCGCGTCGACGCCGTCGCCTCGATGCTCTACCTCGACTACTCCCGCCGCCCGGGCCAGTGGCGCCCCAACAAGTACGGCGGCCGCGAGAACCTCGACGCGATCTCGTTCATGCAGGAGGCCAACGCGACCGCCTACAAGCGCGCCCCCGGCATCCTCATGATCGCCGAGGAGTCCACCGCGTGGCCCGGCGTCACCGCACCGACCGACGGCAACGGCCTCGGGTACGGGCTGAAGTGGAACATGGGCTGGATGAACGACACGCTCCGCTACGTCTCGGAGCAGCCCATCCACAAGCGGTACCACCACCACGAGGTCACGTTCTCGATGGTGTACGCCTACTCCGAGCGCTTCGTGCTGCCCATCTCGCACGACGAGGTCGTCCACGGCAAGGGCTCCCTGTACGAGCGCATGCCCGGCGACCACTGGCAGAAGCTCGCCGGCGTCCGCGGGCTCCTCGCCTACCAGTGGACCCATCCCGGCAAGCAGCTGCTCTTCATGGGCAGCGAGTTCGCGCAGCAGACGGAGTGGGCCGAGTCGCGCTCCCTCGACTGGCACGCCCTCGACGACTCCCTGCACGCCGGTGTCCGCGACAGCATCCGCGACCTCAACCGCGTCTACCGCGAGAACCCCGCGCTCTGGGAGCTCGACCACTCCCCCGAGGGCTTCGAGTGGATCGACTCCGACGACGCCGACCGCAACACCCTGGCCTACCTCCGCAAGGGTGTCGACACCCCGCCCGCCGCGGTCGTGATCAACTTCGCCGGCGTCCCGCACGAGGGCTATCGCCTGGCCCTGCCGTCGGGTGGCCGCTGGCGCGAGGCCTTCAACTCCGACGCGGAGAGCTACGGCGGCTCGGGCGTCGGCAACCTCGGCGGCATCGACGCCGAGCCGGTCCCCCACTACGGCCGCCCGTACTCCGCCCAGGTCCGCGTCCCCCCGTTCGGCGCCGTCATCTTCGTCGCCGACGACGAGACGCCCTGACACCACACGCGACTGTCCTGACGTCCGAGGCCCGCTCGCGACCGTCCGAGGCCCGCACACGACCGTCCGAGGTCCGCTCACGACCGTCCTCTAGGCCCGCTCCGACCGTCCCGGGCCCGCACATGACCGCCCTGGGCCGGCACATGACCGTCCTTGGCCCGCAGATGACCGCCTGACGGTGCTTGCGATCGACCGGGCGTCATCCCGCCGACCGAGCGAGTCCTGAGCGCACCTGACGCGCAACCTCGTCCAGCTCCTCCCGCTCGCGAACGCGCCAGTCCGCGGCGATCCTGAACCCGTCGCCCGCGGTCCGCGGGAACACGTGCAGGTGCAGGTGGAACACCTCCTGGAACGCCGCCTCACCGTCCGCGAGGAAGAGGTTGACCCCGTCGCAGGGCACTGCGGACACACGTAAGGCCCCCGCGACTGTCCGAGCGACCCGGAACACCTCCGACGCGAGCTCGTCGTCGACGTCTGCGAGGAACGGCGCGTGCACCTTGGGAATCACCAGCACATGCCCGGTCGTCACCGGCTGCAGATCCATGAACGCCAGGACCCGGTCGTCCTCGTAGACCCTGCTCGACTCGACCGAGTCGGCCACGATCCCGCAGAACACGCACTCGCCGTCGCTCGTCATCCGCCAACCGTGCCCCACCACACGGGCTCACCGACAGCACATTCCCGCTCGCCGTCCGCAACCACCCGATCCCCGGTGTCGTACCCGACCGGCTCGGGCCCTCAGCCCGGCAACGCCCCGATTCGACGACACGTGAGTCGGCCCACCGCGGGAGAAACAGAAAGAGCCACCCCGGTGATGGGGTGGCTCTTTCTGAATGGTGTCCGGCGGCGTCCTACTCTCCCACACCCTGGCGAGTGCAGTACCATCGGCGCTGAAGGGCTTAGCTTCCGGGTTCGGAATGGGACCGGGCGTTTCCCCTTCGCTATGACCGCCGTAACGTTGTCGAGTTGTCAAACGGGTTCCCGTTCGTCTCTCGGGAACCGCACAGTGGACGCGTAGCAATGAATGAGTGGTGAAGTTGTCGGCTTATTAGTACCGGTCAGCTGCGAGGGTCGTTGGTCCCCTCTTCCACATCCGGCCTATCAACCCCGTGGTCTAGCGGGGTGCCTCTCGGGACGAGTCCCGTGGAAACCTCATCTTGAAGCAGGCTTCCCGCTTAGATGCTTTCAGCGGTTATCCCTTCCGAACGTAGCCAACCAGCCGTGCTCCTGGCGGAACAACTGGCACACCAGAGGTTCGTCCGTCCCGGTCCTCTCGTACTAGGGACAGCCCTTCTCAAGTTTCCTGCGCGCGCAGCGGATAGGGACCGAACTGTCTCACGACGTTCTAAACCCAGCTCGCGTACCGCTTTAATGGGCGAACAGCCCAACCCTTGGGACCTACTCCAGCCCCAGGATGCGACGAGCCGACATCGAGGTGCCAAACCATGCCGTCGATATGGACTCTTGGGCAAGATCAGCCTGTTATCCCCGGGGTACCTTTTATCCGTTGAGCGACGGCGCTTCCACAAGCCACCGCCGGATCACTAGTTCCGACTTTCGTCCCTGCTCGACCTGTCAGTCTCACAGTCGCTCCCTTGTGCACTTGCACTCGCCACCTGATTGCCAACCAGGCTGAGGGAACCTTTGAGCGCCTCCGTTACATTTTAGGAGGCAACCGCCCCAGTTAAACTACCCACCAGGCACTGTCCCTAGTCCGGATCACGGACCGAGGTTAGATGTCCAGAGCGACCAGAGTGGTATTTCAACGTTGACTCCACCGACACTGGCGTGCCGGCTTCACAGTCTCCCACCTATCCTACACAAGCCGCACCGAACACCAATACCAAGCTATAGTAAAGGTCCCGGGGTCTTTCCGTCCTGCTGCGCGTAACGAGCATCTTTACTCGTAGTGCAATTTCGCCGAGTTCGCGGTTGAGACAGCGGAGAAGTCGTTACGCCATTCGTGCAGGTCGGAACTTACCCGACAAGGAATTTCGCTACCTTAGGATGGTTATAGTTACCACCGCCGTTTACTGGGGCTTAAATTCTGAGCTTCGCCTTGCGGCTGACCCGTCCTCTTAACCTTCCAGCACCGGGCAGGCGTCAGTCCGTATACATCGTCTTGCGACTTCGCACGGACCTGTGTTTTTAGTAAACAGTCGCTTCTCCCTGGTCTCTGCGGCCCTTCACGCTCCCCGAGCAAGTCGGTTCACGCTTCAGGCCCCCCTTCTCCCGAAGTTACGGGGGCATTTTGCCGAGTTCCTTAACCACGATTCTCTCGATCGCCTTGGTATTCTCTACCTGACCACCTGAGTCGGTTTGGGGTACGGGCGGCTAGAACCTCGCGTCGAGGCTTTTCTTGGCAGCATAGGATCACCAGATTCCCGCATTCGCGGTCACCGTCAGCTCTCAGGCTCGTGAGGTGCGGATTTGCCTACACCTCGCCCTACGACCTTGGACGTGGACAACCATCGCCACGCTTGGCTACCTTCCTGCGTCACCCCTGTTAATACGCTTACCTACTACCGGTTCGGGTCCCGTGCTCCCCGGCCCGGTGCACCCGAAGGTGCGGTGGGCCGGCTCGGACGGTGAGCATCACCGGGCTCGGTATGGGCGGTTCTTCGCCGGTACGGGAATATCAACCCGTTGTCCATCGACTACGCCTGTCGGCCTCGCCTTAGGTCCCGACTTACCCAGGGCGGATTAGCCTGGCCCTGGAACCCTTGGTCATTCGGCGGACGGGTTTCTCACCCGTCTTTCGCTACTCATGCCTGCATTCTCACTCGTGTGGCGTCCACCGCTGGGTTACCCCGCGACTTCGCCCGCCACACGACGCTCCCCTACCCATCCACACGACTGAACCACGAAGGCTTGTCGAACGTGTGAATGCCACAGCTTCGGCGGTATGCTTGAGCCCCGCTACATTGTCGGCGCGGAATCACTTGACCAGTGAGCTATTACGCACTCTTTCAAGGGTGGCTGCTTCTAAGCCAACCTCCTGGTTGTCTGTGCAACTCCACATCCTTTCCCACTTAGCATACGCTTAGGGGCCTTAGCTGGTGGTCTGGGCTGTTTCCCTCTCGACTACGGAGCTTATCCCCCGCAGTCTCACTGCCACGCTCTGGCTTACCGGCATTCGGAGTTTGGCTAACGTCAGTAACCTGGTGGGGCCCATCGGCTATCCAGTAGCTCTACCTCCGGCAAGAAACGCGTGACGCTGCACCTAAATGCATTTCGGGGAGAACCAGCTATCACGGAGTTTGATTGGCCTTTCACCCCTAACCACAGGTCATCCCCCAGGTTTTCAACCCTGGTGGGTTCGGGCCTCCACGCGGTCTTACCCGCGCTTCACCCTGCCCATGGCTAGATCACTCCGCTTCGGGTCTAGAGCACGCGACTGAATCGCCCTGTTCGGACTCGCTTTCGCTACGGCTTCCCCACACGGGTTAACCTCGCCACGTACCACTAACTCGCAGGCTCATTCTTCAAAAGGCACGCCGTCACCCCTGCTAGGGAGGCTCCGACGGTTTGTAGGCACACGGTTTCAGGTACTATTTCACTCCCCTCCCGGGGTACTTTTCACCTTTCCCTCACGGTACTTGTCCGCTATCGGTCACTAGGTAGTATTTAGGCTTACACAGTGGTCTGTGCAGATTCACTCCAGGTTTCTCGGGCCCGGAGCTACTTGGGATCCCTCTCGGGAGGCCACGCCATTTCGTCTACGGGGGTACCACCCTCTGTGCCGGGCCTTTCAATGCCCTTCGACTATGACGCGACTTTCTGACTCCCTGCTGGTTCGGCAGAACCAGGCCTGAAAGGTCCCACAACCCCGCATGCGCAACGCCTGCCGGCTTGAACACGCATACGGTTTGGCCTGATCCGCTTTCGCTCGCCACTACTCACGGAATATCTCTTCCTGCCGGTACTGAGATGTTTCACTTCCCGGCGTTCCCTCCACACACCCTATATATTCAGGTGCGGGTCACACGACATGACTCGTGCGGGGTTTCCCCATTCGGACATCCTCGGATCACGGTTCGTTTGCCAACTCCCCGAGGCTTATCGCAGGCTACCACGTCCTTCTTCGGCTCCTAGTGCCAAGGCATCCACCCTGTGCCCTTATAAACTTGACCACAAAGATCATTCAAAGATGCTCGCGTCCACTGTGCAGTTCTCAAGCTACGACCGGGTGACTCACCTGTGACGTCCGCGCGCCTACCCACCAGGGGCGGTTCGCTGGACCAGGCGGCCCGCAGGCCGACGCGCACCCCACCCGCCCGCAAGCGGATCAAGTGCGCGACTCGACCCCGAGGTCAACAACCATGACGGCTGTTCCCTCAGGACCCAACAGCGTGCCAGGCCGACCCGATCACCCGGTGTGGATCTCCGTTCCCTCCCCGCAGACGAGCTGCAGGCGTACTAGAAGCCACCGGAACCAAGCCGGCCGTAGTCGATGTTCCACCCTCGAGCACCACCCCCAGCTCGTTCGGCCGGGGCGTGGGCCTGGACACCACACACCCACCCATGACAGGCGAGCGCGGTGCCAGATGCTCCTTAGAAAGGAGGTGATCCAGCCGCACCTTCCGGTACGGCTACCTTGTTACGACTTAGTCCCAATCGCCAGTCCCACCTTCGACGGCTCCCCCCACAAGGGTTGGGCCACCGGCTTCGGGTGTTACCGACTTTCGTGACTTGACGGGCGGTGTGTACAAGGCCCGGGAACGTATTCACCGCAGCGTTGCTGATCTGCGATTACTAGCGACTCCGACTTCATGGGGTCGAGTTGCAGACCCCAATCCGAACTGAGACCGGCTTTTTGGGATTCGCTCCACCTCGCGGTATCGCAGCCCTTTGTACCGGCCATTGTAGCATGCGTGAAGCCCAAGACATAAGGGGCATGATGATTTGACGTCATCCCCACCTTCCTCCGAGTTGACCCCGGCAGTCTCCCATGAGTCCCCGGCATAACCCGCTGGCAACATGGGACGAGGGTTGCGCTCGTTGCGGGACTTAACCCAACATCTCACGACACGAGCTGACGACAACCATGCACCACCTGTACACCGACCTTACGGGGAGCACATCTCTGCACTTTTCCGGTGTATGTCAAGCCTTGGTAAGGTTCTTCGCGTTGCATCGAATTAATCCGCATGCTCCGCCGCTTGTGCGGGCCCCCGTCAATTTCTTTGAGTTTTAGCCTTGCGGCCGTACTCCCCAGGCGGGGCACTTAATGCGTTTGCTGCGGCACAGAGCTCGTGGAATGAGCCCCACACCTAGTGCCCAACGTTTACGGCATGGACTACCAGGGTATCTAATCCTGTTCGCTCCCCATGCTTTCGCTCCTCAGCGTCAGTTGCGGCCCAGTGACCTGCCTTCGCCATCGGTGTTCCTCCTGATATCTGCGCATTCCACCGCTACACCAGGAATTCCAGTCACCCCTACCGCACTCTAGTCTGCCCGTACCCACTGCAAGCCCCAGGTTGAGCCTGAGGTTTTCACAGCAGACGCGACAAACCGCCTACGAGCTCTTTACGCCCAATAATTCCGGACAACGCTTGCGCCCTACGTATTACCGCGGCTGCTGGCACGTAGTTAGCCGGCGCTTCTTCTGCAGGTACCGTCACTTGCGCTTCTTCCCTGCTGAAAGAGGTTTACAACCCGAAGGCCGTCATCCCTCACGCGGCGTCGCTGCATCAGGCTTGCGCCCATTGTGCAATATTCCCCACTGCTGCCTCCCGTAGGAGTCTGGGCCGTGTCTCAGTCCCAGTGTGGCCGGTCGCCCTCTCAGGCCGGCTACCCGTCGTCGCCTTGGTAGGCCGTTACCCCACCAACAAGCTGATAGGCCGCGAGCCCATCCCTGACCGAAAAACTTTCCAGACGCAACAGATGCCTGTACGTCTCATATCCGGTATTAGCGACCGTTTCCGGTCGTTATCCCAGAGTCAGGGGCAGGTTGCTCACGTGTTACTCACCCGTTCGCCACTGATCAGACCAGCAAGCTGGTCGTCACCGTTCGACTTGCATGTGTTAAGCACGCCGCCAGCGTTCGTCCTGAGCCAGAATCAAACTCTCCGTAAATGTCTACATGGCACCCACCCACCGAAGCAGGCAGGCAACCGACACACGAAACAGCCCCAAAGGGCCAATCAGATTCGGCTGTCAAAAGAAGACCCGATCCACGGGGGTGGACGAGCCTCCTCAATCTCAACCAAGACCCACCACACGAAACCGCGCGATGGACCATCTTGGCATCGACTACTTGGCACACTGTTGAGTTCTCAAGGAACAGACGCGCATCCTTTCGAATCTTTCGATCCGGCCGGAGGCAACCGTTCAAACTTAGCGGACCGGCTCTTCCTCGTCAACCTGCCCTCTCGGGCTGGTTCGGCGTGGTCGTGCTCGTTCCACATCCGGACGCTCGTGTCGACCGGCGAGAGGTCTCGTCGGTCGGAGATCCGGGGGATGTCGCTCGCGGGACCAGCCACCGGGATCGTTCCTCGGTGTCCGTTCCTCCCTGCCGGGCGACGTCGAGAACATTACGCAGCGGTGGCGCGGAAGATCAAGTCGGCCTCCGGTGACGCCCGTCACGCACGCCCGGAGACGACGACGGCCGGCCGACGAGATGTGCGCTGACGTGCGCGTACATCGACGTCGACCGGCCGTCCGGTCGGTGCTGGGGCTCAGTACAGGGCGCTCGCCATCGCGCGGCGGGCCGCGACGACGCGGGGGTCGTCGCCGCCGACGACCTCGAACAGGTCGACGAGTCGCAGGCGCACCCGCTCGCGGTCCTCGCCGGACGTCCGGCGCAGCACGTCGACCAGCCGGCCGAAGGCGTCCTCGACCTGACCGCCGAGGATGTCGAGGTCCGCGACTGCGAGCTGGGCGTCGACGTCGTCGGGGCTGTCGGCCGCCGCGGCGCGCACGGCGCGCAGGTCCATGTCGCGGGTCCGCTCGAGGAGGCCGACCTGGGCCAGGCCGGCGCGGGCGAGCGCGTCGCGGGGGTTCTCCACCAGCGCCTGCTCGTAGGCGGCGCGCGCCGCGGGCAGGTCGTCGGACTCGATCGCGTCGTACGCCGCCTGGTGCAGCGGGGGCAGCTCCGGCTCCGGCTCCGCCTCGGGCTCGTCTCCCGCGGGTGTGACCCGGCCCGTGATGCCGTTCGCCTCCGCCGCAGCGAGCACCTGGTCGAGGACCGCGCGCACCTGGTCGCGCGGGTAGGCGCCCTGGAACAGCGGGAGCGGCTGGCCCGCGAGCACCGCGACGACGGTCGGGACCGACTGCGCCTGGAAGGCCGCGGCGACCCGCGGGTTGGCATCCGCGTCGATCCGCGCGAGCAGCCACCGCCCCTGGTCCTCGTCCGCGAGGGCGGCCAGGTCGGCGGCGACGCCCGTGCTCACCTCGCTCCACGGCGCCCAGAGCACGACGACGACCGGGTGCTGCGTCGAGCGCTGGAGGACGTCGTTGAACGTCGACTCGTCGACGTCCAGCACGTACGAGCTCGGCTTGTCGAGGCCCCCGGGAGTCCCGGGCGGCGGCGTCGTGCGGGACAGGCCGGACAGGTCGACGGCGCCACGGACGTCGAGACGGGGGCGGGGCCCGGAGGGCTGGGACATGCGCGTCATCCTTCGTCGCCGGGCACCGTTCCCCGGCCTCGTCGTTCGCTGGTGGTCGCTGGTCGTGCTGGTCCCGTCGGCGTGACGGGACGCGTCGGTGCTAGGAGGCGCTCGCCGCGGTCACCGCGTGCTCGGCCGCGAGGACCTGCACCGGTGCGCCGCTGTCCGCGGGCGGCACGTACATGACGAGCACGTCGGTGTACGTCCGGGCGAACGACGACGCGGCGCTCTGCGTCCCCGTGAGCGCAGCGTAGAACGGGTCCTGGATCGGGATCGTCCCACCCGCCACGGTGAGCGTCACGGTCGACACCGTCGTCAGCTGCCCGACCACGATCGCGCCGCCGTCCGCGGTCGCGAGCGCCACGACCGGTGCCGCGTCCGGTGTGTAGGTCTCGGTCGCCGACGCCGCCGACTCCACGCCCGCGACCATCGCGGCACGCGCCGCCTCGATCGCCGCGCGGAACGGGTCCGCCGCGAACGTCGCCGCGTAGGCCGAGGCCGTCCCGTTCGCCAGGACGTCGGCGTACTGCACGAGCGCCTCGGCCGGCGTCACCACCAGGCCCTGCGCGTCCGGGGCGAGGACGGCGCTGCCGGTCGCGGGCTCCGCGGTCGGCGGCATGCTGACGCCCGGGGCCATCCGGGCCCAGCCCCAGAGCTTGTACTGCTCGCGCGGGGCCGCCTGCTGGAGCACCAGGATGCGCGGCGCCTGGAGGTCGTCGGGCTGCTCGGTGACGACGAGCTGCGTCCGGGGCCACTGCGTCGTCTGCGGGACGATCAGCACCTGCTCGTCGGTCGGCAGGATCGTCGGCGGCTTGGCGCCCCCCGTCGAGCCCGCACGGACGTACTCCGCGGTCCGGGTGGCGAGCGCCGGTCCCGTCACCCGCGGTCCGAGCGCGGCGGGGTCGAGGGCGGCGTCGGCGGCGCTCAGCACCTCACCGAGGTCGCCCAGGACGTCGGTCGACTGCGCCACGGTCGTGGCGGCGGGCGCGACCGCCGGAGCGGGCTCGGGGGCCGGCTCCGGGAGCGGGGTGGCACAGCCCGCGAGCACGGCGAGCGCGAGCACGACGGGCACGGCACGGCGGGCGATGACGCCCCGGTGGGGGGTGGTGCGGCGGTCGGTCACGGGGCGGCGGTCGGTCACGGAGCGGCGTCCGGTCCGGCGGGCGGTCATCGGCCCTCCTCCTGGTCGTCGGTCGTCTCGATCGGCGGGAGCCCCCACGCGCGTCGCCACGCGTCGCCGCGCGAGCCGGCGGGCGCTGCGGGGGGCGCCGCCTGCTCGTCCTGGGTCGGCAGCCAGGCGGGCCGCACGTGCGCCGACGGCGCGTCCGGCGACGTCGGCGAGCCCGCGCGTGACGGCTGGCCGGGCGCGGGGGGCACCGCGGTCCACCCCGTGGGGCGTGGGCCGCCCGCCTGGGGGCCGGCAGCCCACGAGGGGCGACCGGAACCGTGCACCGCGGGTCCGGACGGCACCGGGTCGTCGCCTCCCGTGCGCGGGGAAGCGGCGGGCGACGCCGGGGAGAGCGGTGCGGGTGCGGCAGGGGACGGGCGCGAGGCCGACGTCGCACCCGGGCCACCCGTTCGTGCGTCCTGAGCAGCGGTCCGGTCGGCGCCCCACGAGCCCGCGGCACGCGACGCGTCGGGCCCGGGCGCCGGGCGGCTGCCCGACCCGCCGGGAGCGGACGGCCACGACGGCGACGAAGGGCCGTCGCCCGGACGACCGGGCGCGGGCTCCCCCGGGCCGCCGCCGGGACGCGACGGCCACGACGTGCCGGACGGGGACGACGGACCGGGGGCCGGGCGTCCCGACGGGGCGCCCGTGAGCCAGGAGCCCGGTGCGGCCGGCGCGGCGCCGCCCGCGGCGGGACCGGACGCACCTGCGGCGCTGCCGGGCATACCGGCGGCGCCGCCGGACGCCCCGGCGGCGGCGTGCGCACCGTGGCGGGCGGGACCGGTCGGCAGGGGCGAGGCCGGGCCGCCCGGGGCCAGCGGACGGGGGCCCGTCGGGGACGGCGTCGGGTGCGCGGACGCACCCGCAGGCACCGGGTGACGGTGACCGCCGGGCAGCGACGACGCGGGGCCCGCAGCGGGCCCGGGCGTGCGGTCGCCGGTCGGCGACGACGGCGACACGTGCGGCGCGGACGTCGAGGCGTGCTCGGGGGTACGGCCGCCCGTCGGCGCCGCCGGGGCGCCGGCGTCGGGGCCGCCGACGACCGGGATCTGCCCCGTGCGCATGGCCCGGCGGGTCCGCGCGGGCGTCGGGGCGTCCGCTGACCACTTGTCCGCACCGGCGGACGCCGGAGATGACGGGGCGCGGCCGGGTCCCGTCGGCGACCCGGTCCCGGAACCGGAAACCGCCGGGGTCGGCTCGCCGCGGGTACCGGAGGGGTCGGCTCCCGACCCCGGGGCACCCCGGGTGGCGGAAGCGGTGTCGGAGCGCCCGGACGCACCGGCCGGCGCCGACGCGCGTGCGGCCGTCGAGGCACCCGCGAGGCCGACGGGTCGAGGTCCGTCCGCGGCAGAAGCGGCCGCGGCCGCGGCGCTGACGTCGGCCGCGGCAGGCGGCGGGCCGCCGGCGCGCGGGACCCCTGCGGCACGGGCGGCAGCGGCCTCGCGGAGCTGGCGGCGCGTGAGGGTCGTGGCCGTCGGGTCGTCGGCGCCGACGCCCACGGCGATCGGCCCGGTGTGCACCGCGTGCCACTCCGGCTGGTCGAGGCCGCGGCGTCGGCGCAGCAGCTCGCGGGCGAGCAGCAGCAGCGACGCGACGACGAGCAGCCCGCCGACGACCACGCACGGCCACAGCCACGGCGTCGTGACGGTCCGCGGCCACGCCAGCGAGAGCGTGGGCGGGGCGTCGCCGGTGCTCACCGCGAGCAGGCTCCAGCGGCCCGGCTGGGCGTGCCACACCAGCTCGGCCGAGCCCTCGCCCGTCGCCTCGGCGACCCACAGGTCGGAGCCCGTCGGGTCGGCGACCGCAGGGGCCTCGTCGGCCGTCGCGTCGGGGGCGGGCGTCGCGGCACCGTCGGCGGGTGCCTCGGGCTCCGCCGGCGTCGCACCCTCGGTCGCGGCCGCGTCGGGCTCCGCCGACGCCGTCGGAGCGGACGCGGCGACCGCGTCGACCGCGAGCTCGTGCCAGTCGTCGAGGCCCGTGACGCGGTCGTGCGCGTCGGTGCCGACCCAGCCGTCGACGTCGGTGTCGCGTCCGACCGCGAGCACGACCGGGGAGTCGTCGGCGGCCTCCACCGTGACGGTGACGGGGTCGCCCCCGAGCTCCAGGACACCGGGGTCGGTGACCAGCGTCCGGGCGTCGCCGGACGTGGAGGCGACGAGCACGTCGTCCGCCCTCCACAGCGTCGCGGACGCGACACCGAGGCCGATGACGACGAGTCCGACGACGCCGAGCAGGGCGATGATCAGTCGCTTGAGCACGCAGGATCCTCTCGGGACGAGAAGACCCAGGATAGGCAGAGCGGCCCCGCGCGACCGAACGAGACCGGACGGACCCGGGCGATCCGGACACGTCGTCCCAGGTCCGGACGGCGCGTCGGAGCCGCGCGCACGGACGGCGGGGACCTGCGTCCGCGTCGTCCGGTCGGGGGACACGCGTATCCTGGCCGGCGGGGCACCGGCTGCCGTCGAGCACCTCGTCGGAGGGGCCGCGCCGGCGCCCACGAGCCCAGGAGGACCGCTCGTGCCCGAAGCCCGCACCCCCTTCCCGGTCGTGAACTTCCGTGGTTACGAACGTGAGGCGGTCGACGCCAGGATCTCCTCGCTGGAGAAGGCCGTCGCCGACGCGCGCGCGCAGGTCGAGGCCGCCGACGCGAAGGCGTTGCAGGTGGCAGGTGAGCTGTCCGAGGCGCACCGGCAGCTCCGCGAGGCCGAGCGTCCGACGTACTCGGGGCTCGGCTCGCGCATCGAGCAGCTCCTGCGGTCCGCGGAGGAGCAGTCGTCCGACGTCGTCACGCAGGCGAACGCGCAGGCCGCCGACGCCCTCGCACGCGCCAAGCTCGCCGCGGGACAGCTGCGTGCGCGCGCCGAGAACGAGGTCGCCGAGCTGCTCGCCACCTCGCGTCGCGAGGCCGAGGAGCTCCGGACGACGGCCGCCGCGGAGGCCGAGAGCACGCTGCTCGCCGCACAGCGCCGGGCCGAGGAGCTCGTCGGGTCGGCCGAGCGCGAGGCCGCACGGATCCAGAGCGCGATCACGACCGAGGAGGCGGAGCGGCGGACGTCGCTCGAGCGCGAGCTCGGCACCCTGCGGGCGACCGTCGAGCACGAGGCGACGCAGCTGCGCGTCGCGACCGAGCGCACGGCGAGCGAGCTGCGCGCCCGCACCGAGGCCGAGACGACCGCCCAGCGCGAGGAGGCCGAGCGCTACGCGCAGGACCTGCGCCAGGCCGCGGACGCCGACACGTCCGAGCTGCGCTCGCGCACCGAGGCCGAGCTCGCCGCCGCGCGCGCCGAGGTCGAGCGGTACGTCGCCCAGCTGCGGTCCGACGCGTCGGCCGAGATCGCGGCCGTGCGCCAGGCCGCCGCGGCCGAGGTCACGTCGCTGCGCGTCCAGACGCAGGAGTACGCCGACGGGGTGCGCGCGAGCGCCGAGCGCGAGGCCACGGCGCTCCAGCAGCGCGTCTCCGGCGAGGTGGCCGCACTGCGTGCCGAGGCCGAGCAGTACGCCGCCTTCGTGCGGGCGAGCGCGGAGCGGGAGGTCGGCGAGCTGCGTGCGGCCACCGCCGACGAGCTGGCCGCTGCGCGCACCGACGCCGAGCAGGCCGTCGTCGCGCTGCGCACCGACGCCGAGCAGTACGCCGCCGAGACGCGCGCCCAGGCGGAGCGCGAGACCAGCGAGCTGCGCGAGCGGACCGAGCACGAGGCCACGCACCTGCGGATCACGACCGAGCGCGAGACGGACGAGCTGCGCGAGATCACCGACCGCGAGACGTCCGAGCAGCGGGCCGCGACCGAGCGCGAGACGTCCGAGCTCCGCGAGCGGACCCGGCTCGAGGTCGACCGCGCGCTCACCGAGGCGCGGCGCACCGCGGGCGACATCGTCTCCTCCGCGCGGGCCCAGGCCGACGAGCTCGTCCGGACCGCCGAGCAGCGCCTCGCCGACGCCGAGCTCGAGATCGCGTCGAAGCGCGAGGCGAGCGAGCGGGAGGACGCCGCCCGGCACGACCAGGCACGCGTCGAGACCGAGCGGCTCGTCGCCGACGCCGAGGCCCACGCGTCCGAGGCCGAGGAGCGTGTCGCCAAGGCGCTCGCCCAGGCGGAGAAGGTCCGCAAGGACTCCGAGGACCACGCCCGCGAGCTCGTCGCGAACGCGCGGCGCAACGCCGACCGGGTGGTCGCGGAGGCGCGCGAGCACGCCGAGAAGCAGATCTCGGACGCGATGACCGAGTCGGAGCGTGAGCGGACGACCGCGATGCGCCAGGTCGAGGACCTGCACCGCCAGCGCGAGTCGATCACGACGTACCTCGACGAGCTGCGCAACCTGCTCGGGCACAACCCCGACCGCGCGATGCTCGACCGCGCCGCACGCGCTGAGGCCGCGTTCGAGAAGGAGCAGACGACGACGACGAAGACGCAGTCGGCCCCCGTGGCCGCGTCCGCGCCGGCCGTCGCCGAGAAGGTCTCGGCGGAGAAGGTCGCGGCGGAGAAGGCGCCCGCGTCGTCGGGCGGCTCGGACGAGCGTGCGACGACCGCCACCGCAGCGAAGGCCGCGGGTCCGGACGCCGGTGCGGACGCGCCCGCCGCGGACGACGCCACGACGACCGACGAGCGCGACTCGACGTCCGCGAACACCGCCGCGACCGCGGACGGCCCGTCGGACGAGGCCGTCGAGCAGAGCGACGACGCGACGCCGGACGCGGGTGCCCCGGCGGAGCCGCCCGCACCCGCGGCGACGAAGGAGGCCGGCACGCAGGACGCGACGGCGGCACGCGCGCCGGAGAAGGGCGCCGAGGCGCCCGCGCCCGTCGCCCCGGCACGGCCCGCGAAGGCCGCGCGCCCGTCCGGTCGGCCGACGAAGGCGCGGCCCGCGCCGGTCTCCGCCGCGATCCCCGTCGTGCCCGAGCCGACGCCGGCGGCCGGTGACGCCAAGGCCACGGCGGAGAATCCCGGGGCCGGGGACGAGCCGTCGGGTGCCAGTGAGGACGCGGCCGACGCCCGGTCCGACGACGCGGCGGCGCCCACCCGCTGACCCGTCCGCGACGCCCCCGGTGCACGACGCCCGGGGGCGTCGCGTCGAGCACGACGCGTCCACCCGCGACGTCGACGACGGGCACGATCGCCCGCACGGACAGCGGTGTCACGTGATCCCGGTCCCGACGAGCACCCGGCAGGCAGGACGACGATGAGCAGCCCCGACGACGCGGCACGCTGGCGCGACGAGCGGCGCGCCGCCGCCGCGGCCCACGCGGACGCGCTCGCGCGCCGGCAGCAGGCGGAGTCCCAGCAGGCGCGCGCGCTGATCGCGGCGTTCGTCGAGCGGGCGCTCGCGTCCGGGCCCCCACCGGTCGAGCTGCGCGCGCGGAGCTACGACGGGCGGGCTCGCTACCGCACCCCGCTGCGCGGCTGGTACCTGCGGCGCGACGAGTCCGTCGCGGTCGACACGTCCGGCGCGTTCTACGTCCTGCGCGCGCCGTCGAGCCTCGGCGCGCGGCTGAGGGGCGTCACCCCGGAGCCGAGCGACCCGCCGCTGGTGCTCGGCGCGGGGGGCAAGGACGGCGAGTCGCTCGACCTGACGCAGGCGCTCGCGCGGGTCCTCGAGGGCTGACGCCCGAGGGGCGTGGCGCCCGCGTGGCGTCGGGGCGAGTGGTGTCGGGACGGGTGACGCCGGGCCCGGAGGCGGCGCGGGCGCCGCGGCCCGGCCTAGCGTGTGGCGGTGTCGGCGCGCTGGGCGAGGTCGGCGACGGCGGCGGCGACCGCCGCCGGGTCCTCGAGCGCCGACATGTGACCCGCACGGGCGACGACGACGAGCTGGGCGTCCTGGGCGGCGTCGGCGAGGTGCTCGGCGGCGGCGACGGGGGTGATCGTGTCCTCGTCACCCACGACGACGGCGACCGGCCCGGCGAACGCGCGCAGCACCTCGGTGCGGTCGGGGCGGGCCGCCATGGCGCGCTGCGACCACGCGACGCCGGCCGGCGGCTGGTCCTCGATCCAGTCGGCGAGCTGGTCGACGAGCTCGGCGCGGGCGGCGCGGCTCGACTCCCCCAGCAGCCCGGTCGACATGGGACGGACAGGCTCGACCGTCGCGCCGTCCTCGGCCGCGGCGGCGATCCGCAGGCGGTTGGCGCGGGCCTCGTCGGTGTCGGCGGTGGACTTGGTGTCGACGAGCCCGAGGGCCGCGACGAGATCGGGGTGCCGTTCGAGCAGGGCGAGCGCGACGTAGCCGCCCATCGACAGGCCCACGACGACGGCCCGGTCGTGGCCCGCGGCGCGCAGGTCCTCCGCCACGAGGTCGGCCGACGTGTCGAGCGACGGTTCCGGGAGCGCGTCGGCGGCGCCGGGCGTGCCGGGGAGGTCGACCGCGAGGACGGTCCGGTCGCCGGGCAGCGCGTCGGCGACGGCGTCCCACATGCGGTGGTCGAGCGGGAAGCCGTGCAGCAGGACGACCGGCAGGGCGTCCGCCCGGTCGGGACCGGCCGTGCGGTACGTGTGCAGCGTCATGCGTCCTCCTCGCCGACCGCGAGCGCGGCCGGGTTCTCGGCGGTGGTGCTCGGACCGTCCCACGTGGTCGGCAGGGGCGCGTGCCCGGGCAGGACGTGCGCGACGACCTCGTCGAGCACGCGCCGCACCGCGGCCTCCCCCACCCACAGGTGCTTGGCGCCGTCGACGCCGATGACCTCGGCCTGCGGGACGCGCGCGAAACGGCGGCGGGCCTCGTCGGGGCGCAGGTAGTCGTCGTGCTCGGGGACGAGGACGACGAGCGGCTTGCCGAACGCGGCCCACGCGTCGAGGTCGTCGTCGGTCGCGCGGTGCAGCGGCGGCGACAGCAGGATCGCGCCCTCGATCGACGGGTCGCGGCCGTGCATGAGGGCCAGCTCGGTGCCGAACGACCAGCCGACGAGCCAGCGGCGGGGCAGGTCGTGGAACTCGGCGAACTCGATCGCGGCGTGCACGTCGAACTGCTCGCCGACGCCGCCGTCGAACGCGCCGTCGCTCGTGCCGCGCGGGCTGGACGTGCCCCGGGTGTTGAACCGCAGCACGGCGAGGTCGGCGAGCGCGGGCAGGCGCCACGCGGCCTTCCGGTACACGTGCGAGTCCATGTAGCCGCCGTGCGTGGGCAGGGGGTGCAGCGTCACGAGCGTCGCGGCGGGGGTCGCCGGGGCGCCGTCGGGGCCGAGCGGACGGGCGAGCTCGCCGACGAGCGTGAGGCCGTCGGCGGTGTGCAGCTCGACGTCCTCCCGGTGCGCGGGCAGGACGGTGAGGGAGCGGATCGGGGTCGCGGGCGACGTGTGCGTGCTCATCGGGCACGAGCCTAGGACGGCGCCGACGACCCCGCGGTCCGGGGGCGGTCGTCGCGCCGGCCGGCGGACGCGGCGTCGACCGCGCGCTCCAGCAGGACCGCGACGCCGTCGTCGGCGTTGGAGGGCAGCCGGTGGTCGGCCGCCTCCAGGACAGCCGGGTAGGCGTTCGCGACGGCGAAGGACGTGCCCGCCCAGGCGAGCATCGGCAGGTCGTTCGGGGCGTCGCCGACCGCCCACACGTCGCCCGCGTCGATCTCCTGCGTCGCCGCCCAGCGCGCGAGGCCGGCGGCCTTGGTGACGCCCGGGCCGCTGATCTCGCCCAGCCCGTGCGCACCGGAGTCCGCGACCACGGCGAGGTCCCCGACGACGTCGACGAGCGCGTCGACGAACGCGGCGCCGTCGCTGGGCTCGGCGGACGTGCGGACGAGCAGCTTGAGGGTCGGGCCGGTGAGCAGGTCCTCGATGCGGTCGGCGGAGCGTGCGTCGGGCGGGACCGGGTGGTCGCTCGCGTAGCCGAGCTCGTGCGCGAACCCGTCGGCGCCCTCGACGGCGAGGTGCACGCGGTCCGCGCCCCAGCGCTCGCGCAGTCGTGCGACGACGGCGCCGACGACGTCGGCCGGCATGCCGTGCTGCTCCAGGACGCGCAGCGTGCCGACGTCGACGACGGACGCGCCGTTGGCGCACAGCGCGACGCCGTGCCCCGCGACGTGCGGCTGGAGGTCGGCGAGCCAGCGGTGCGGGCGGGCGGTGACGAACACGACCGCGATGCCGGCCTCCTCCGCGGCCGCGAGGGCGGCCGCGGTCCGGGCGGAGACGGTGCCGTCGGGGCGCAGCAGCGTGCCGTCGAGGTCGGTCGCGACGAGGCGGGGTGGTGCGGCGTCGCTCGGGGTGCCGTCGGCGGCGGTGGTGCTCATCGGCCGCACCCTAGCGGCGCGTCGGGCGACGCCGCCCGCGCGCCTGCCAGCACGACGCGTGCCAGTGCCGCCGGTCGTCGACGGCCTCGCCGAACAGCCCGTCGGACCGCCACGCGACGACGTGCGGGGTGCCGGGTGCGACGACCTGGTCGCACCCGGGGCAGCGGTACTCGCGGTCGGAGCCGCGGACCTGCTGGACGACCCACTCGCCGTCGGCCGCGCTCTCGGACCGGCGCCCGCCGGTCGCACGGTCGAGGTCGAGGTCGACGTGCTCGGCGCCGTAGGGGCGCTTGGTCGAGCGTCGGCTGCGGGGCATGCGTCCATCCTCTCCCGCGTCCATGGGTCGTGCGGGCCGTGCCGCGGAGGGACCCGCCGGCGGCCGCGCACGTCGCGGGCGGCGCCGGGCCCCGGACGACGGACGGCCCGCCCCGAGCGTGGGGGCGGGCCGTCCGTGGGCGCGGGTGCGTCAGGGCTGGATCGCGGCCGCCCACTCGGCGGGGGCGATCGTGCGGGTGCGCAGGAGCTCGCGGTACCAGAGACCCGAGTCCTTCACGATGCGCTCCTGCGTGTCGTAGTCGACGCGGACGACGCCGAAGCGGCGGTCGTACCCGTACGCCCACTCGAAGTTGTCGAGCAGCGACCACACGAAGTAGCCGCGCACGTCGGCGCCCTTCTCGATGGCCTCGCCGACGGCGTCGATGTGGTCGTGCAGGTAGGCGACGCGCTCGGCGTCGTGCACGCGGCCGTCCTCGGACACCGTGTCGTAGAACGCGGCGCCGTTCTCCGTGATGGCGAGCGGCTGGCTCGGGTAGCGGTCGCGCAGCTCGAGCAGCAGGTCGACGAGGCCCTGGGGCTCCTGGTTCCAGCCCATCGCGGTGTGCGGGCCGGGCTGCGGCAGCCACTCGACCGACTCGGCGCCGACCCACGGCGAGTGCTCGGAGACGCGGTGCCCGTCGGGGCCCGGGGTGCCCGGGGCGAGGCGCACGCCGCTGCCCTTCTGCACGCGGCCTGTCGAGTAGTAGTTGACGCCGAGCACGGTCAGCGGGATGCGGATGAGCTCGAGGTCGCCTTCCTGCACGAAGGACCAGTCGGTGAGGTGCGCGGTGTCCGCGAACACCTCCTTGGGGTACTCGCCGTCGAGGAGCGGGCCGAGGAAGACCTCGTTCGCGATCGTGTCGATGCGGCGCTTGGCCTCGACGTCGTCGGCCGAGTCGGTCGCGGCGCGCGTGACGTGCAGGTTGAGCGTGATGGAGATGGGCGCGTCCTCGCCGAGCACCTCGCGGATCGCGCGGCCGGCGAGACCGTGCCCGAGGTTGAGGTGGTGGACGGCCTTGAGCGACGCGACGTCGTCGGTCACGCCGGGGGCGTGCACGCCCGACGCGTAGCCGAGGAACGCGGAGCACCACGGCTCGTTGAGCGTGGTCCACAGGTGGATGCGGTCGCCGAGGACCTCGGCGAGCTTGCGGGCGTAGTCCGCGAACCGGTAGGCGGTCTCGCGGTTGGCCCAGCCGCCCTCGTCCTCGAGCGGCTGCGGGAGGTCCCAGTGGTAGAGCGTCACGACGGGCTTGATGCCCGCGGCGATGAGGCGGTCGACGAGGTCCGAGTAGAAGTCGAGACCCGCCTGGTTGAACTCGCCCGAGCCGGTCGGCTGGATGCGCGGCCACGCGATCGAGAACCGGTAGGCCTGCAGGCCGAGGCCCTGCATGATCTCGACGTCCTGCGCGACGCGGTGGTAGTGGTCGACCGCGACGTCGCCGGTGTCGCCGTTGAGGACCTTGCCCGGGGTGCGGGAGAAGGTGTCCCAGATGGACGGGCCGCGGCCGTCCGCGTCGTGCGCGCCCTCGATCTGGTACGAGGCGGTCGCCGACCCCCAGAGGAAGTCGTCGGAGAACTGGCGGCCGGAGGGGCGCGTGGTCGTCATGGGTGTCCTTCGAGCTCGGGTTCGGACGGCGGTGCGGGGACGAACAGTGTCCCGGGGTGCGACGCCTCAGGGCCGTCCGGAGGTGTCGAAACGATACGATACACAGCCTGGGACCGCTCCCGCGACCCCTCGTCGGCACTCTACTTGACCGGTAAGGTCCGTCGTAGGTGCCACCTGCGGCGACGTGGGCGACCGGCCTGCTGGAACCGGTCGCCCACGCCGGTCTCAGACCGCCAGCTCGACGACCGCCTGGCCGGCGACGGCGTGCGCCGCCCCGCCCGGGCCGTCCGCCGACGGCGCGACCTGCACCGACCACGGCGCCGACGTGCCGCGCGCCTCGACGCGCACCGTGCCGCCCTGCCGGCTGACCTCGAACTCGGCGTCGCCGCCCGCGGACGGGACACGCGTGACCGACCGGTGACCGTCGGGCAGCCCGAAGACGCGCAGCGTCAGGCCGTCCAGCCAGTCGTCGTCGGGCCGCTCGTCGCGCGCCGCGAGCGGCACGACGCCGCCGGGCCGGACGTACAGCGGCAGCGAGTCGAACCCGTGCCGCTCGCGCACCCACCGCGGGCCCGTGACCTGCTCGCCCGACAGCAGCGACGTCCACGTGCCGTCGGGCACGTACACGTCGACCTCGCCGTCCGCGGAGAACACGGGGGCCACGAGCAGGTCCGAGCCGAGCATGTACTGCGTGTCCACCGTCCGCGCCCCCCGGTCGTCGGGGAACTCGAGCACCATCGGGCGCATCACCGGCACGCCCTGCTCGTGCGCCTCGACGCCCGCCTGCGCGAGGTACGGCATGAGGCGCAGCTTGAGCCGCGTGAAGTCGCGGGCCACGTCGACGGCCTCGTCGTCGAACGCCCACGGCACCCGGTAGGAGTCCGAGCCGTGCAGGCGGCTGTGCGACGACAGCAGGCCGAACGCGAGCCACCGCTTGAACACCGCGGGGTCGGGCGTGCCCTCGAAGCCGCCGATGTCGTGGCTCCAGTAGCCGAAGCCCGACAGCGCGAGCGACAGGCCGCCGCGCAGCGACTCCGCCATCGACGCGAACGTCGACTCCGAGTCGCCGCCCCAGTGCACGGGGAACTGCTGGCCGCCGACCGTCGCCGAGCGCGCGAACAGCACGGCCTCGCCCTCGCCGCGCTCCTCCACCAGCAGGTCCCAGACCGCCTTGTTGTAGAGGTACGTGTAGTAGTTGTGCATCCGCTCCGGGTCGGTGCCGTCGTGCCACACGACGTCCGTCGGGATCCGCTCGCCGAAGTCCGTCTTGAAGCAGTCGACGCCCTGGCCCAGCAGCGCGCGCAGCTCGTCGGTGTACCAGCGGACCGCGTCGGGGTTCGTGAAGTCGACCAGGCCCATGCCCGCCTGCCACAGGTCCGTCTGCCAGACGGACCCGTCGGCGCGCTTCACCAGGAAGCCGCGCTCGCGCCCTTCCGCGAACAGCCGCGAGCGCTGCGCGATGTAGGGATTGATCCACACGCAGATCCGCAGGCCCTTGGCCTTGAGCCGCGCGAGCATCCCCTCGGGATCCGGGAAGGTCGCGGGGTCCCAGGTGAAGTCGCTCCAGTGGAACTCGCGCATCCAGAAGCAGTCGAAGTGGAAGACGGACAGCGGGATGCCGCGCTCGGCCATGCCATCCACGAAGCTCGTCACGGTCGCCTCGTCGTAGGACGTGGTGAACGACGTCGAGAGCCACAGGCCGTACGACCAGTCGGGCACGCGCGCGGGACGGCCGGTCAGCGCCGTGTAGCGACGCAGCACGTCCTTGGGCGTCGGCCCGTAGATGACGTAGTACTGCAGCGACTCCCCCGCGACGGAGAACTGCGTGCGCGACACGACCTCGGTGCCGACCTCGTACGACACGAGCCCCGGGTGGTCGACGAAGACGCCGTACCCCTGGTCGGACAGGTAGAACGGCACGTTCTTGTACGCCTGCTCGCTCGCGGTGCCGCCGTCGGCGTTCCAGATGTCGACGCTCTGGCCGTTCTTCACGAACGCGCCGAAGCGCTCCCCCAGGCCGTAGACGTGCTCCCCGACGCCGAGCGTGAGCTGCTCGTGCACGTAGTGGTCGCCCTTCGCGTCCGTGACGACACCGATGCTGCGCGGCGTCGACGCCGTGAGGTGGCGGCCGTCGCCGTCGAACTGCACGCTCCACTCGCCCCGCGTGCGGACGCGGGCCGTGAGGGCACCCGCGGTGAACGTCGCGACACCGTCCTCGTCGGCCGGCTCGACCTTGACTCCGGCGGGCTGCGTCGTGAGACCGAAGTGCGGGCCGCGGTTGACGCCGCCCTGGAAGTGCTCGATGCGCACGCCGACCACGTCGTCCATGGGCGACGAGAACGTCACCGTGACGAGCGGCCGGTTGAGCGTGTCGCCGCGCGACGTCAGGGGGGCCGTGGAGGACCACACGGTGAGGGTGTCGGCGCCGACCTGGACGTCGGCGACGTCGCGCGGCCGCAGGATCGTCGTCCCGGGCTGCGGGAGCCAGTACCCGTCGGTGAACTTCATCGTGTCCTCTCGGTCGGTGCGAGGTGCAGGGCTGCGGCGCCCTCGGCGGGCAGGAGGAGCTCGTCGGCGACGAGGTCGCCCGTGAGCAGGTCGGTCGCGGCGCCCGGCAGACGGACCGTCTGCTTCGCGCGGGACCGGTTGAGCACGAACAGCACGTCGCCGCGGCGTGCGACCTCGACGTCGTCGGGCACGTCGGTCAGCGGTGCGGTGACACCCGCGGCCGCGACGCAGTCGGCGACGACCGCGGCGAGCACGTCGCGCGGCGGGACCGTCGTCACGTACCAGGCCTGGCCGGCGCCTGGGCCGTCGCCGTGCGCGCGGCGGGTCAGCGCGGGGCGCCCGGCGAGGTCGCCGCCGGCGTAGGTCGCGAGCACCTCGGCGCCGTCGCTGCGCACGTGCTCGGACCACGTCGTCGCGGTGAAGTCCCCGTACGCGGCCGACGCGACCGCGACGCCCGCGTCGTCCAGGGGCCGCCAGTCCTCGCCCGACGCGCCCAGGACGTCCGCCCACGGGACGGGGAACCGGCCGCGGCGGACGCGCGCGTGCTCGTCGGCGACCGCGCTGAACGGGCCGACCAGCAGCACGCCCCCGCGCTCGGGGACGCGTGCGACGTTCGCCGCGTCGGCGTCGGTGACCGCGTGCAGCGACGGGACGACGACGAGGTCGTAACCGTCGAGGTCCGCCGACGGCGGGACGACGTCGGTCGCGATCCCCGCGCGCCACAGCGGCTCGTGGTACGCCGCGAGCTGGCCCAGCACGTCGAGACGCGTCGAGGGGCGCGCGGGCAGGAGCTCACCCGCCCACCACGCCGGCCAGTCGAAGACCAGCGCGACGCGGGCGTCGACGCGCGTGCCGACGACGGGACGCAGCCGCTGGAGGAGCGCCCCCTGTGCGCGGACCGCCCGGTGCAGGTCGGTGTCCGGGCCGGCGTGCGGGACCATCGCCGAGTGGAAGCGCTCGGCGCCGCCCGTCGACGCGCGCCACTGGAAGTAGCAGACGCCGTCCGCACCGTGCGCGACCGCGCGCAGCGAGTCGAGGACCATCGCGCCCGTGCTCTTGGGCACGTTGTGCGCGCGCCAGCTCACCGCGCCCGCGGCCTGCTCCATGAGCAGCCACGGCTCGCCGCGCCGCACGCCGCGGACGAGGTCGTGGGCCAGGGCGGCACGGGCGGGCGACGACGGGTCCGCCGGGTCGGTGTAGCAGTCGTCGGCGACGACGTCGACGTCGTCCGCCCACGTGTGCTGGTCCACCCCGGGGAAGAAGTTCATGAAGTTGGTCGTCACCGGCGCGTCGGAGCGCTCGCGGATGATCGCGACCTGGAGGCGGTGCACGTCGCGGAGCTGGTCGGACGTGAACCGGCGGAAGTCGAGCTCGGCGGCCGGGTTGTGCAGGTAGGGCGCGGCGCGCGGGGGGACGACCTCGTCGAACGAGGAGTAGCGCTGGCTCCAGAACGCCGTCGCCCACGCGGCGTCGAGCGCGTCGACGTCGCCGTAGCGCCTCCGCAGCCAGGTGCGCAGGCGGTCGGCGCACAGGTCGCACCAGCAGGTCTGGCCGAACTCGTTGCCGACGTGCCACATCGCGACCGCCGGGTGGTCGGCGTAACGGTCGACGAGGTGCCGGACGACCGCCGCGACGTGGTCGCGGTACACCTGCGAGCCCGGGCAGAAGTGGTTGCGGGACCCGACGCTCATGCGCACGCCGTGCACGTCGACGGCGGACGTCTCGGGGTGCCGGTGCGCGAGCCAGGGCGGCGGGGACGCGCTGGGCGTCGCGAGGTCGACCGCGATGCCCGCGCCGTGCAGGAGGTCGAGCACCTCGTCGAGCCACGCGGTGTCGAACCGGCCCGGCTCGGGCTCGAGCGTCGCCCACGAGAAGATCCCGACCGACACGAGGTTGACGCCCGCCGCGCGCATGAGCGCGACGTCCTCGCGCCAGACGTCGGGCGTCCATTGCTCGGGGTTCCAGTCGCCGCCGTAGAGCACGCCGCGGGCTGCGGTGAGCGCGTCCAGACCGGTCATGCCACCCTCCCGTGTGCCGCCGCCCGGGCGAGCGACGGTGCCGATCGCCGTCGTCGTCGTCGAAGCGCTTCAACAACGAGGCCGCATCGGACGCTAGTCGCTGCCGACGCTAGATGTCCATTCCCTTGATTTTGTGCGCGCGGAGTTGCGATAACCGGTGTCGAAGCGTTTAGTCGAGGACATCCCGTCGAATGGTCGGCCGCTCCCACCTGTACCGCTACACTCCCGGCATGGCCACGATCGCCGACGTCGCGAAGGCAGCGGGTGTCTCGTCCTCGACCGTGAGCTACGTGCTCTCCGGCAAGCGCCCGATCTCCCAGGCGACGCGGCACCGCGTCGAGAAGGCGATCCGCGACCTCGGGTTCAGCCCGCACGCCGGCGCCCGCGCGCTCGCGTCCAGCCGCACCAACGTCCTCGGGCTCGTCGTGCCGCTGCGCGCGCTCGAGGCGAACGTCGCGATCGTCATGGAGGTCGTCTCCGGCGTCATCGCGCGGGCCCGCGACTTCGACCACGACGTCCTCGTCCTCACCCAGGACGACGTCAACGGCGTGCAGCGGATCGCCAACGGCAGCATGGTCGACGCACTCATCCTCATGGACATCGAGACGCTCGACCCGCGCCTGCCCGTGCTCGCCGGGCTGCGACAGCCGTCCGTGCTCATCGGCGTGCCGAGCGACCCGCACGGCCTGTCGTGCGTCGACCTCGACTTCTCGGCCGCGGGCCGGCTCGCCGTCCGGCACCTCGTCGACCACGGCCACCGCAGCATCGCGCTGCTCGGGGCGCCGTCGGCCGCGCTCGCCCGCAGCGCCAACTACGCCGTCCGGATCGTCGACGGCTTCCGCTCCCAGGCCGGTCCGGCGGGCGTGCGGCACACCGTCATCCCGACCGAGGCCACGTACCCCGGCGCGGCGGCCGCCGTCGAGCGCGCGTTCGCCGAGCTCGACGACCTCACCGCGCTCGTCGTGCACAACGAGGCCGCGCTGCCCGGCGTCCTCGCGGCCCTCGCGCGCAGCGACCGGTCCGTGCCCGGCGACGTGTCCGTGCTCGCCGTCGCGCCGTCCAGCCTCGCCGAGCACCTCGCCCTCCCCCTGTCCGCGATCGACGTCCCCGCCGAGGAGATCGGCCGCACCGCCGTCGAGATGACCATCGAGCGGCTCGACCAGAAGAAGGCCGCCGAGACCCGGCTGCTGTCCCCGCGCTTCATCGAGCGCGGGAGCTGCGCCGCCCCCGCCTGAGCCTCCGAGCACCGCATCCGCCGCCGGCGTCGCGCGCGCCGCCGGCGGCGGCGTGACCGTCGCGTCGTTCACGACGACACCTCCGTCAGGTGCCCGTCGAGCCGCAGCGTCGCGCCCGCGTCGAGCGTCACGGTCCGCGTCCGGTCGGCGTGCACCACCTCCAGCGTGACCCCGCGGCCCGCGCGCAGCACCACGCCACGCAGCGACCCGTCGCGCCACGTCACGTCGACGACCAGCCCGCCGCGCCCGCGCACCCCGCGGACCGACCCGTCCGGCCACTGCGGCGGCAGCGCGGGCAGCAGGCGCAGACGACCCGGCGTCGACTGGACGAGTGCCTCCACGACCGCCGCGACGAGCCCGAGGTTGCCGTCGACCTGGAACGGCGGGTGCGTCGAGAACAGGTTCGGCAGCAGGCCGCCGCGCTCCCGTTGTGTCGACGACGGGTCCGCGGGCTGCATCGCCTCCGCGAGCAGCGCACCGACCGCGTCACCGTCGCCGAGCCGGGCGCGCAGCGCGGTCTTCCACGCGAGCGACCAACCGGTCGACCCGGGACCGCGGGCGTCGAGCGACGCGCGCGCGGCCTGCGCGAGGTCCGGGGTGTCGACGACGTCGACCTGCGCGAGCGGGAAGAGGCCGACGAGGTGCGACAGGTGACGGTGGTGCGGGTCGACGGCCGGGGCGTCGTGCGACCACTCGCGCAGCAGGCCGTCCGGGCCGACGCCCGGGTGGGCCAGCCGGTGCAGCGCGGAGCGCAGCCGGGGCTCGATCGGGTCGTCCAGGTCGAGCAGCGCGACGGTGTCGAGACAGCGCTCCAGCAGGTCGCGGACCAGGACGAGATCCATCGCCGCGCCCGCCGTCAGCGCGCCCGTGCCCCCGTCGGGCCGCACGAACGTGTTCTCGGGCGACGTCGACGGCGACGTGGTGAGCCGGCCGTCGGGCGCCTCGACCAGCCAGTCCAGGCAGAACTCCGCGGCGCCGTGCAGCAGCGGCCAGGCCCGCTCGCGCAGGAAGCCGAGGTCGCCCGTCACGTCCGCGTGGTCCCACAGGTGGCGGCACAGCCAGACACCGCCCAGGGCCCACTGCGCCCACGCCGGGTCGCCGTGACCGGCCCCGACGGGCAGCGCCCAGCCCCACACGTCGCTGTTGTGGTGCGCGACCCAGCCGCCGCAGCCGTACAGGTCCCGGGCGACAGCCGCGCCCCGCCGGGCGACCAGACCCACGTGGTCCAGCAGCGCCTCGTGGCACTCGCCGAGCCCGACGGCCTCCGCGCCCCAGTACGCCATCTCGAGGTTGACGTTGAGCGTGTACCCGCTCGACCACGGCGGCGTCGCCTCGGCGTTCCAGACACCCTGCAGGTTCGCCGGCGGCGAGCCGGGTCGCGACGACGCGACGAGCAGGTAGCGGCCGTGGTCGAACACCGCCTGCGCGAGCGCGGCGTGCGGCGTCGTCGCGATCGCGCCGGGCAGGCGCAGGTGGACGTCCGCGCCCGTGAGGTCGAGCAGGCACCGGTCGAGCAGCCGATGGTGGTCCGCGACGTGCCGGGCGCGGGACGCGTCGCCGTCGACCCGACTGCCGGGCAGCGCCTGGCGCGCGCACGCGAGGACGTCCGCGACCACGTCCACGCGCGGGCGCAGCGGGCCGTCGGACGGCCACGGCGACGTCGTGCCCGTCGCGAGGACGACCTCGACCCACGTCGCGCCCGACACCCGCAGCGCGGACGACGAGCCCGCGACCTCGCCGTCGCTGCACGCGAGCAGCGCGGCGACCCCCGTGAGCGACTTCCCCTCGCCCGTCCGCAGGGTCGCCGCCTGCGGCTCGTGGCCCGGCGGGACGTCGTCGGGCAGCTCGAGGACGAGCACGCGGCCGCCCGGCGCGTGGTGGTCGGCGCTCACGTCGTGCTGGGTCGACAGCTCGACGCGCAGCCCGAACGGCACGTCCGACGCCCACCGGCCGTGCAGCGCACCGTCGGCCGCGCTCGCGTACCACTCGACCTCGACCGACCCGGCTCCGACCGGGACGTCTTCGACGACCGTGCCGTCGCGCAGGTCCAGCGTCCGCGGGGAGTCGTCGGGACGCCGGACCTGCGCGGTCCTCGGGGCGGGCGCGTACGGGTCGGGTGCACCGTCCGGCTCCGGCGGGTCGCCGCCCGACGGGTCGATCGTCACGTGGAGGTCGACGAACGGCTGGAACGCCTGCGCCCACGGGCCCTGGAACGTCGCGAGCAGGTCGGCCGCGTCCTCGTGCCGCCCCTCCGCGAGCGCCGCGCGCGCCGCCGCCAGCCGCTCCGGCCCGGCCCCGGCGGAACGCACCGCCGCGAGCGCCCGGTCAGGTCCGTCGGGCCGGCCCGACCACGCGGTCGCGTCGTTGACCTGCACACGCGCCCGGTCACCGCCGCCGTGGACCATCGCGCCGAGCGTGCCGTTCCCCACCGGGAACGCCTCGACCCACGTCCGCGCCGGTCCGGCGAAGGACAGCACGGTGCGACGGCCGATCACGCGTCAGCCCTTGATCGCGCCGAAGATCACGCCCTTGGTGAAGTGGCGCTGCACGAACGGGTAGACGAGCAGGATCGGCACGATCGCGAGGACCATGACAGCCATCCGGACGGGCAGGCCCGTCACGACGCCCGACACGGTGTCGACCTGGCCCGTGCCGCTGCCGGGCAGCGTCACACCCTGCAGCACGTACGACCGCAGCACGAGCTGCAGCGGCCACTTCGCGTTGTCGTTGATGTAAAGCATCGCGTTGAAGAACGCGTTCCAGTACCCGACGCCGTAGAACAGCGCGACGACCGCGATGGCGGCCTTCGACATCGGCAGGACGATCCTCCCGAGGATGCGCCAGTCGCCCGCGCCGTCGATGCGGGCCGCGTCGAGGATCGCGTGGTCGATGCCCATGAAGAAGCTGCGCAGGATCAGCACGTTGAACGCCGAGACGGCGCCCGGGAGGATCAGCGACCAGTAGCTGTCGATGAGGCCGAGACTGCTGACGAGCAGGTACGTCGGGATCAGGCCGGCGCCGAAGAACATCGTCACGAGGAAGACGAACAGGATCGGCCGGTGCAGCACCGACCCGGGTCGGGAGAGCCCGTACGCGGCGAGCACCGACACGATCGTCGAGATGACCGTGCCGACCGCGGTGATGCCGATGCTCACGAGCGCCGCGCGCGTGACGACGCCCCCGGACAGGATCTGCGTGTAGGCGCTGAGCGTGAGCTCGCCCGGCACGACGACCATGCCGCCGGACCGGATCGTCTCGGCCTGCGTCGAGAAGCTCGTGAGCAGCACCGTCCAGAGCGGGAACAGCACGGCCAGGACGACGAGCGCGAGCACGACGCCCTTGAGCGTCAGACCGGTCTTGGTCGGCGGCTCCTCCCACGCGGGACGGTGCTTCGAGCCGCGCCGCCTCGGGCTCGCCGCGCGCGGGACGCCGTCGGCGTCGCGCCGGACGGTCGTGGCGGGGACGACGGGCGCCTCCGCGGTGATCTCGGGTGACTGTCCGCTCATGCCTTCTGATACACCCCCGCCTCGCCGAACACGTGGGCGAGCTTGTTGGCTCCCAGGACCAGGAGCAGGCTGACGACGCCCTTCACGAGGCCCGCGGCCGCCGCGAAGCTCCAGTCGGCGTAGACGACGCCCTGGAAGTAGACGTACGTGTCGATGACCTCGGCGACGCCCGAGCCGACGGCGTCGCGCTGCAGGATGAGCTGCTCGAACCCGACGGTGAGCGAGTCACCGAGCCGCAGGATCAGCAGCAGGATGATGACGGGCCGCATGGCGGGCAGCGTCACGTGCCACATGCGGCGCCACCGGTTCGCGCCGTCGACCGCGGCTGCCTCGTAGTGCTCCGGCGAGACCGTCGACAGCGCCGCGAGGAAGATGATGATCCCCCACCCGGCGTCCTTCCAGACCGACTGCATCGTGATGAGCACGAGGAACGTGTCGGGGTTCGTCATCATGTCGAAGCCCTGCAGGCCGTTGGCCCGCAGCCCCTGGTTGACGAGCCCCGCGCCGCCGAAGATCTGCTGGAAGATCGTCACGACCAGCACCCACGAGAAGAAGTGCGGCAGGTAGACGATCGACTGGATCGTCGTGCGCACACGGGGTGACAGCACGCTGTTGAGCAGCAGCGCCAGCACGATCGGGATCGGGAAGAAGAACAGCAGCTGGAACGCGGTGATGACGAGCGTGTTGCCGACCGCGTCGAGGAACAGCGGGTTGCTGAACACGCGCTCGAAGTGCATCCAGCCGACGAACGGGGAGCGCAGGAAACCGGTGTAGGGCGAGTACTGCTGCCAGGCGATGACGTTGCCCAGCATCGGGACGTACGCGAAGACCACGAGCAGGCCGACCGCGGGCAGCACCATGAGGAGCAGCGAGCGGTCGCGCTTGAGGCGCGTGCGGAGCGGGATCGTGCGGACCGGGGGGCGGGCCGGCGCGGGGGGCTTCCCCGCGCCGGTCACCGGGTCCGGCGTCGACGCGGTCGTGCCGCGCCGACGCGTCAGTGCGTCGAGTGCCATGAGCGCGTCAGGACTGGCTGTCCAGGACGTCCTGGTAGAACGCGCGCAGCTCCTCGCCGCCCGACGCCCGCCACGTCTCGACCGCCGCGTCCAGGTCGTCCATCGACTTGCGGCCGCGCGAGATGTCCTTCTCGAGGTCCTCGAACGGCTGCCCGATCGACGCGTACTGCGCGGGCTCGACGATCTGCTGCGCGTAGAACAGCGGGTCCTGCGCGTAGCCGGCCGCCATCGCGCGCCACTCGGAGGCCGCCTTCACGTAGCCGGGGTACTGCACCCGGGCCTCCGCCGTGGGCGGGTCGACGAGGAAGATGTACGTCGGCTGCAGCTCGACCGCCGCGAGCTCGGTCGGGACGGGCACCCGGTCGGCACCGCGCGTGTAGTGGACGCCCTCGACGCCGTTGTTGATGGTGTCGAACTCCACCGTCCCGTACGGCGCGGCGAGGACGTTCGCGAGCGCGAGGACCTCCTTGATCTTCGCCTCGTCCTCGGACTTCTTGACGAAGGAGAAGATGTTCGCCGGGTTGCTCTTGAAGAGCACCGGCTCGCCTCCCGACGCGTCGAACGGGTCGATCGGCTGCTGCCAGTACGACGGGTTGCTGCCGAGGTTGTCGCGCAGCGCCTCGTTCCAGCCGCCCATGCCGTCGGCCATGATGAGCGACCGGCCGCTCTGGAACCGCAGCTTGGCGTCGCCCGTCTGGCCCGCGACGGCGTCCGGGTGCACGGCGCCCGACGCGAAGAGTGCGGCGTTCCACTCGAGCGCGGCGCGGTACTCGTCGGTCTCGACGCGGTGGACGAGCTTGTCGCCCTCGAGCTTCCACTTGGGCACGACCCCGTGGATCTGCGTGGCGGTCGTCCAGAGGTCCTCGGCACCCCACTGGTTGCCGCCCGTGAGCTCCTTGGCCAGGTCGATCAGGTCCTGCCCGTTGGTCAGCGCGACCGTGATGCCCTGCGCGTCGAGCAGGTCCTTGCGGTAGAACGTCGCGTCGTTGATCGTCTCGCCGGGGAACGGCAGGCCGTACAGCCGACCGTTGAAGACGCAGTACTTCCACGCGTCGGTCGGGATGTTGGCGAGGTTCGGGTACTCCTCGACGAGGTCGCCCGCGAGGTACGGCGTGAGGTCCTGGAAGACGTTGCCGACGATCTCCGAGCCGAACCGCGGGGGCAGGTTCCACGACGGCACGCAGACCCAGTCCGGGACGTCCTTGGGCGACGCGAGGACCGCGGCGAGCTTGTCGCCGTAGGTGTTGCCGTCGGCGATCTGGAACGTGAGGTCCGAGCCGAGCAGCTCGTTGACCGCGGCGTAGTACTGGTTGCCCTTCGTGGGCGGGATCGTGCCCCACAGGGGCGTCATCGCGGTGAGCGCGAGGCCGGTGCCGGGCGGCGTCGGCACGGACCGGACGAGCTCGGCGGGGATCGTCTCGTACCCGGGGGGCGAGCCGTTGACGCTCGGGTAGTCGGGCTCGGCGTAGGTGATGGGGATGTACTTCGGGAGGACGTCGCCGATCGGTGCCGCGCTGGTCGCCGCGCCGGTGGGGGTTCCGGGGCTGCACGCGCTGAGCAGGGACGGGACGCCGACGACCGCGGCGCCGGCGGCCAGCATCCCCAGGAACGAGCGCCGGTCGACAGCCACGTCGCCGACGCGGCCGAGCTGGAGGGGAGGGGTCATCTTCGTCCTTCACTTCCTCGTGAGGCGGGATCGCGCATCGAAGCGGTTCGATCGCGGGAAATGTACGGCATGAACGAAACGTCAGGCAAGGGTCGCTCCGGGCGGATCGCCGCCTTGCCTGATCCGGCGACGTGGACCACCATGAACCGCGCGAGTCCGTCGAACTCCGGCGATGGTCGCAGGCCCGCAGGGCTCGTGGCGATCGTCGAAACGGTTCAACCAGCGGCTTCGTCAGGCCTGCGACGGAGCACCGGCCTCGCGAGGTCGCGCACCTGCTCGACCCGACCCACCGTGAGGACCCCGTGGCCGACGACGCCCCGCCCACCCCGCCCTTCCGCGACCCCGCCCTCCCCCACGCCGAACGCGCCCGCGACCTCCTGCAGCGGCTCACGCCGGACGAGAAGGTCGCGTTCCTGCACCAGCGCGTGCCCGCCGTGCCGCGGCTCGGGCTCGCCGAGTTCCGGACCGGCACCGAGGCGCTGCACGGCGTCGCCTGGCTCGGCACCGCGACGACGTTCCCGCAGCCCGTCGGCCTCGCCGCGACGTGGGACCTCGACCTCGTCACGCAGGTCGGCGAGGTCGTCGGCACCGAGGTGCGCGCCAAGCACGCGGCCGACCCGACGGTGTCGCTCAACGTCTGGGCACCCGTCGTCAACCCGCTGCGGCACCCGCGGTGGGGCCGCAACGAGGAGGGCTTCTCCGAGGACCCGTACCTCACCGCGACGCTCGCGACCGCCTACGCGCGCGGGCTGCGCGGCGACCACCCCGTCTACTGGCGGACCGTCCCGACGCTCAAGCACCTGCTCGCGTACAGCGTCGAGACGGACCGCGCCGTGCTCAGCGCACAGCTGCCGCCGCGCGCGCTGCACGAGTACGAGCTGCCCGCGTTCCTCGGGCCCGTGCGCGCCGGCGTCGTCGGCGCCGTCATGCCGTCGTACAACCTCGTCAACGGCCGGCCGACGCACGTGTCGAAGGACCTGATCGACGCCCTGCGCGACGAGCGTGACGGGTTCCTGCTCGTCGTGTCCGACGCCGGCGCGCCCACCAACCTCGTCACCGGCGAGCGGTACCACGCGGACCACCCGACCGCGGTGGCCGCCGCCCTGCGCGCCGGCGTGGACTCGTTCACCGACCACGACGCCGACGCGTCGGTCACCACCGGCCGCGTGCACGCCGCGCTCGACGCCGGGCTGCTGGAGGAGGCCGACGTCGACCGCGCCGTGCTGCGCCAGCTCGAGCTGCGGATCGCGACCGGCGAGCTCGACCCCGACCTCGACCCGTGGGCGGGCGTCGGCCCCGAGGCGATCGACCTGCCCGCGCACCGCCACCTCGCCCGCCGGGCCGCCGCCGCCGGCGTCGTCATCCTCGAGAACGACGGCGTCCTGCCGCTGCGCGACGGCCTGCGGGTCGCGGTCGTCGGTCCGCACGCCGACCAGGTCTGCACCGACTGGTACTCGGGCACCCCGCCGTACACCGTGACGCTCGCGGAGGCGTTCGCCTCCCGGTTCGGGGCGGAGCGGGTCACGCTCGTCGACGGCGCCGACCGTGTCGCACTCCGCTCGACGACCACCGGCCGGTACGTGCGCCCCGGCGACGACGGGACCCTCGTCGCCGACGCACCGCACGCCGACGACGCCACGCACGTCGACCTGACGTCGTGGGGCGAGGGTCTGCACACGCTGCGGTCGCTGCGCACCGGACGCCTCTGGACCGGCGCGCAGTGGATCCTGCGCGCCGACGCCGAGCGCGTCGGCGGGTGGGTCGTGCAGGAGTCCTTCCGCGTGCACGACAACGGCGACGACACCGTGTCCGTGCAGCACGTCGGGTCCGGCCGCTGGCTCGTCGTGCAGCGCGACGGCGGCGTCCTCGTCGCCGACGCGGCGTCCCCGCAGCAGGCCGAGCGGTTCACCGTGCGCACCGTGCACTCCGGGCACGCGCTCGCCGCGGCCGCCGCGCGGGACGCCGACGTCGTGGTCCTCGCCCTCGGCAACGACCCGCACCTGCTCGGACGCGAGACCGAGGACCGCCCCCACCTGCGCCTCCCCCACGCGCAGGCCGAGCTCGCGCGCACCGTGCTCGACGCCAACCCGGCCACCGTGCTGACCGTCGTGTCGTCCTACCCGTACGTCCTCGGCGACCTCGGCGAGTCCGCCGCCGCCGTCGTGTGGACCGCGCACGCCGGGCAGGAGCTCGGGCACGGGCTCGTCGACGTGCTCACCGGCGACGTCGAGCCGACCGGACGCCTCACGCAGCAGTGGCCCGCCGACGAGGCGCACGTCGGCGACCTGTTCGACCACGACCCCGTCGGCGGCGGACACACGTACTGGTACGCCCCGCACCCCGCGCGCTGGGCGTTCGGGCACGGGCTCACCTACAGCACCGTCGAGTACCTCGGCCTGACAGTCGACGCCGAGGACGACCTCGACGAGCTCTCCGTCGCCACCGTGCGCGTCATCGTGCAGAACACCGGCGACCGCGTCGCCGACGAGCTCGTCCAGGTCTACGCCGCCGCGCCCGGGCACCGGCTGCCGTACCCGCGGCGCATCCTCGTGAGCTTCGAGCGTGTGCGCCTCGAACCCGGAGAGACGCGCGAGGTGGCCCTGGCCGTGGCCGTCGCCGGCCTCGCCGTGTGGGACGTCACGAGCGGGTCGTTCGTCGTCGAGCCCGGCGGGTACGAGCTGCACGCCGGGTCGTCGTCCGGGGACCTGCCCCTCGTCGCCGACCTCAAGGTCACCGGGACGCCCGTCCCGCCGCGCACGCTCCTCGGCGGCTGGGCACGCGCCGTTGACCACGACGAGCGCGCCGACGTCCGGCTGGTCCCCCGCGACCGCGACGCGGGGACGGCCGTCGAGGTGGCGCCGGGCGCCCGGTCCGGGTGGGTGCTGCTGCGTGACGTCGACCTGCACGGCGTCGGCGGGCTCGAGCTCACCGTCGCCCGGTCCGGTCCCGGCGCCGCCGCCGTCCACGTCGAGGTGCGCGAAGGGCGGCGCTGGGAGCGCGTCGCGACCGCCGCCGTCCCCGAGGGCACCGACCGGTGGGGCTGGCACACGGTGCGCGCGACGCCGCACCACACGCTGCCGACCTGGGGCGAGACCGACGTGCGGCTCGTGCTCGACGGGGCCGCCCGGCTCGGCGAGGTGCGCGGGACGCGCGCGGGCTGACCGCGCACGGCGGACGGCGGGCTCGCGTCACTCGACGCAGAACTCGTTGCCCTCCGGGTCGCGCATCACCGTCAGCCCGTCGTCCCGCACCACGACGACCGTCGCACCCAGGGCGCGCAGGCGCGCGACCTCGGCGGGCACGTCGCCGTCGGGCGCCCGCAGGTCGAAGTGCAGCCGGTTCTTCGCGGTCTTCGGCTCGGGCACCCGCTGGAACCACAACGTCGGGCCGCCCCAGCCCGCGGGCTCGACGAACGCCTTGTCGCGCGTCGAGTCCTCGTCGACGTCGCTCCCGAGCGCCGCCGCCCAGAAGCCCGCGAGCGCGAGGGCGTCGGCCGCGTCGAACGTCACGCTCTTGATGAAGGTCGCCACCCCGGCGACGGTACCGTCGGGCCGCTCAGCCCGCTCAGGCCACCCAGGCACCCGCGCGCATGACGCGCACCGGCGCCAGCGCGTCGTCGACGACCACGACGTCGGCGCGCCGGCCCGCGACGAGCGCACCCAGGTCGCGCCGGCCGAGCACGTCCGCGGGCGTCGTCGCCGCCGCGAGCACCGCGTCCTCGAGCGGCACGCCGGCCGCGACGACGTTCCGCACGACGTCGAGCAGGTGGGCGACACCACCCGCGATCGCGCCGCCGCCCGGGGGCGTCGACCCGTCCGCCTCGACGATCCGGGCGACCCCGTCGGCCACGCGGACGGCCATCGGCCCCAGGCGGTAGTCGCCGTCGGGCATCCCGGCCGCCGCCATCGCGTCCGTCACGAACGCGACCGACCCCGGACCGACGAGGTCGAGCACCGCCCGCACCGTGTCGTCGGCGAGGTGCGTGCCGTCGGCCACGAGCTCGACGACGAGCTCGCCCCGCGCCGCCGCCGCGAGGCACGCGGCGACCGGGCCGGGGTCGCGGTGGTGCAGCGGACGCATGCCGTTGAACAGGTGCGTCGCCGTCAGACGGCCCGACCGCGCCGCCGGGGCCGACGCCAGCAGGTCGAACGCCCGGTCGACGGCCACGTCGACCTGCGCCGCCGACGCGTCGGTGTGGCCGACCGACGGGAGAGCCCCCGCGTCCACCAGCGCGGCCAGCACGTCCGCACGCGCGTCCGCCGTCCCGGAGCCGTCCGCGACCCCCGTGACCTCGGGGGCGACCGTCATGGTGACGAGGTGCCCGCGCGCCGCCGCGGCGACCTCCGTGACCAGCGCCGCGTCGCCGGGCTGCATGTCCGCGGGGTTCTGGGCGCCGCAGCGGTCGGCGGACAGGAACGGCCCCTCGAGGTGGATGCCGACGATCTCCCCCGCGTCGGCGAGGTCGGCGAGCACGGCGGTCCGTCCGAGCAGCACGTCGCGCGGTGCGGTGACGAGCGACGCGACGAGGCTCGTCGTGCCGTGGCGCAGGTGCTCGCGCGCCGCGGTGCGCGCCGTCCCGACGTCGGCGGCGTCGGGGAAGCTCGCGCCGCCGCCGCCGTGGCAGTGCACGTCGACGAGCCCGGGAAGCAGCGTGCCCGTACGTTCGGCAGGCACCTCCCACGGCGCGGGCACGCGGTCCGCGGGGCCGACCCACGCGAGCGTCGCGCCCTCGACGACGACGACGCCGTCGTCGAGCACGCGGGCCGGTGTGACGACGCGTCCGCGCAGGACGAGCGGGGTGGAGCCGGTCGTACCGGCCGGGGCGGGGCGGGAGTCGGCGCTCACGCGAGCATCCTCCCGCACGCGCGGCCCGCGCCGCGCCACCGACCTGGAGCGTCAGGCCTGCGGCAGGACCCGCGCCGGACGGTCGCGGAGCTCGCCACGACGCATCCGGCGACGCAGGACGACCCCCGCCCACCAGCGCCCGCCGCCCGCGCCGACCGCACCCTCGGCGAGGGCGAACGCCGCACCGCCCACGGTGTCCGTCCAGCCGCCGGCGAGCGTCGGCCGCAGCAGGAGGAGGGCCAGCACGCCCCCGACCACCGCGAAGGCGACGACGTGCTCGGCCTCCCGCGCGCGGCGCCGGAGCGCCCATGCGAGCGCGAGCCCGGCCGGCCAGCCCACGAGCGCGACCGGCACGACCGCGACGAGCCAGGCGAGGACCATGATCGGGATCCCCCCGGCGACCTGCTCGGACACGTCACCCGCGCCGCCGGAGGGCGCGGCGCGCAGCGCCGTCGCGGCCACGTACAGCACGAGCCACGCGAGGTTCGCGACGGCCAGCGCCACGAGACACAGGACGCACAGCAGCGCGACGCGTGCCGGGCCGCGCACGACCCCGGCGTGCCAGGTGTCGTCGCGCCTCGGCAGGCCGCTCAGGTACCCGTCGTCTGGGGTGAGGTCAGCGACGGCCCACGGGTCCCGGTCGGCGCTCCCGCGCGGGTTCCCGCTCATCGTCCCGTCTCCGCCCGGTCGCCCGCGGTGCGGTCGCGGTGGAGCCGCCTCGCGGCGTCGGCCAGCGCACGGGCGTACGCGCGCTGGCCCACCGCGACGAACGGCCACGCTGCCCGGGCCCACCACGCGTCCGGCGCCGAGAACGCCTCCACGACGAACCACAGCGTCCCCTCCGCGTCCCGCTCGACGGCGAACAGCTCCTCGCCGCGGAACGGGTGACCCGGCAGCGTGCCGTAGGCGAACGCGGTGTGGCACTCGGCGCGGTCGACGGCCACCACGACGCACGGTGCGGCCAGGCGTACCGGTCCGAGACCTGGTCGGCTCACGACGCGCGCGCCCGTCCGCGCCGGTCCGTCCGCGTCGACGCGCACCCCCGCCGCCCGCTGGACGCGCCACGTGAGCAGGTCGTCGCCGAGCGCCGCCGCGTCGTCGTCGCTCGCGTGGGCGACGACGCGCCATCGCCACGACGCGTGCCGGTAGCCTGCAGGGCGTTCGCCGCGGAGCGTGGCCCCGACCTCCGCGTACGTGACGTGGGCGCCCTCCGTCTGGGCGCGCTCGTCCGGCTGGTCGCGCTGCGTCGGCTCGGCCTGACGGTCCGGCTGCGTCGACCCGGCCCGGGGGTCCGGCTGCGGCCGCCGGTCCGGCCCGGTCGGCCCGGTCGCCGCCCGCCGCCCGAGCACCGCGACGCCGAGCAGGGTGCAGACGACGAAGCCGAGCGCGTTGACGACACCGTGCGACGCGACCATCGCGTCGAGCCCGGGGTGCGCGAGCCCGGACGCCTCCCCCACGGCCCACCACAGCGCGGGCAGCATCCCCAGGAGCACGGCCACCGCGCCCACGCGCAGCAGCGCCCGCGCGAGGCGTGCCGCCGACGTCGGCGGTCCCGGCTCGCTGTCGAGCGCCGACGACGCGCCCCGGGCCGGCCGGGCTGTCGCGCCCGACCCGCGCAGCACCGCGGCGGCGACGGTCCACAGCGCCCCGGTGAGCACGACGGCGCCGACGAGCTCGGCCGCGTCCGACACGAAGTAGCCGGCGAGCACGAGCAGGACGCCGACGGGGACCGCGACGGCCGCCGCGTCGGCCACCCGCCCCGGCGCAACCCCCGTCACCAGGCCCGCGACGAGACACGCACCGAACCCCGCGAACAGCATGTGCGGGACGGTGAGCGTCAGGTACAGCCCGTCGAAGCCCAGCAGGCCCCAGCCCGCACGCTCGGCGACGAGCGCTGCCGCACCGACGGCCGGGGTGACGAGCGCCGCCGCGACCGCCCACCGGCGTGCCCGGGAGCCCGAGGCTGCGGGCGGGTGCACCAGGACCCGGAGGCCCGCCGCCGCGAGCACCGCACCCGCCACGGCGAACGGCAGCGCGAGCACCGCCGCGGCGCGTCCGACCGGGAGCCACACGGCCACAGCCGCGGCCAGCCCGGCGACCGGCCAGAGGGACGACGACGGTCGTGGGACGACGCGCGGCCCGAGCAGGCGCAGCCCGAGCGGCAGGACGACCGTCAGCCCGAGCCCGACGACGACGTGCACCGCGGCCGTCGCCGGCCCGCCCAACGTGTCGGCGCTCACGCGTCGTCCTTCCGGGCACGATCCGCGGCGTCTGCCGAGCGCCCGCGGGTGCGCCGCACCGGCCCCGGCGCGCCGTCCACGTCGCGCGCGGCGGTGTCCGTTCCCCCTGCGGTCGGGTCGACGCTGGCGGCGGTGGTGTCGTCGCAGGCCACGTCGGTCCCGGCAGCGTCCGGACCCGCGGCGCTCCGACCCGTGACCCCCTCGCCGGCCTCGTCGTCGACGCGCATCGCGTCGCGCACGAGGCGCAGGAGGTCGTCCGTGACGCGCCGCGCGACGGGCAGCCGCGCCAGGCTGACGAGCCGGCCGACGAGCGGCGCGGCACCGTCGACGAGCGCGCGCGTCCGTCGCTGCCCCGGCGACCCGTCGTGCACCCAGAACAGCGTGACGCCGAGCTGTGCGAGCCACAGGAGCTCCGGGAGGTCGTCGCGCAGGTGCCGTGGCACCGCGGGCACGGCGCCGGCGACGACCTGCCGGAAGACCTCCTCGCTGGTCTCGCGCGCGCCGCGGGACGAGGCCGAGAACGGGCTCGAGGCCGACGTCGGCCGGATCGCGACCGCGACGAACTCGGTGCCGAACGCGTGGTACCCGGCGAACGCGTCGAGCCCGGCGTGCAGGACGCCCCGCAGCCGGGTCGGGAGGTCGCCGCCCGCCGCGAGCACCGCCGCGGCGCGCCGCGCGTGGTCCTGCGTCACGTCCAGGTAGAGCTCCTGGACGAGATGGTCCTTCGACGCGAAGTGGTAGTACGCGTTCCCGGTCGCGACGCCGGCCTCCTGGGCGACGAGCCGCATGGTCGTCGCCGCGTACCCGCGCTCCCGGAACAGCCGGAGCGCGGTGGCCCGCACGAGCGCGCGTGTGTCGCGGACCTCACGCCCGGCGGTCGCCGCGCGCGGCTCGTGCTCCGGACCTGCTGCGGCCTCCGGGTGCCCCTCGCGCTCCGCGCCGGTGCGCGTGCCTGCGTCGCCCATGGATTCACGCCTCTCGTTTGAACATGTTCAACTGAACGTGTTCAACACCGTACCGCACTGTCGGCCGTCGGGACACGGGTCCTCGTCGGACGTGGCAGGCGACGACGCCGGCCGTCAGCGGCCGGGCGCCTCTGAGAGGCGCACGGAGCGAGGGGGCCGCGCGCCGGCCGCGGGTGCGGGCGCTAGAACAGGCGCGAGTCGACGTCGTCGACGCCGCGCATGGCGTCGTAGTCGAGCACCAGGCACGCGATGCCGCGGTCGGTCGCGAGGACCCGCGCCTGCGGCTTGATCTCCTGGGCGGCGAACACGCCGCGCACGGGCGCGAGCAACGGGTCGCGGTTGAGCAGCTCCAGGTAGCGGGTGAGCTGTTCGACGCCGTCGATGTCGCCCCGGCGCTTGATCTCGACGGCGACGCTGCCGCCGGAGGGGTCCTTCGCGAGGATGTCGACCGGGCCGATCGCCGTGGGGTACTCGCGGCGGACGAGGGTGTGCCCGTCGCCGAGCAGGAGGATCTGCGCCGCGAGCAGCTCCTGCAGGTGCGCCTCGACACCGTCCTTGACGAGGCCCGGGTCCACCCCGAGGTCGTGCGCGGAGTCGTGCAGCACCTCGAACAGGTCGATCTCGAGGCGGTCGTCGGACTTCGTGTGCTGCACGGTCCACACCGCGGTGACGCCCGCGGCGCGCGACTCGTCGTCGGGCTCCCCCACCACGAGCGTGCACGGCGGGCTCATCCAGTTGAGCGGCTTGTACGAGCCGCCGTCCGAGTGCAGCAGCACGCTGCCGTCGGCCTTGACGACGAGCAGCCGCGTCGCGCGCGGCAGGTGGGCGTTGAGCCGGCCGCTGTACCGGGCGGCGCACGAGGCCACGACGAGACGCATGGACGACCTTCGGGAGAGGACGGGAGGGACCGGAGAGGGCCGGACCGTCAGATGACGGAGCCCACGTGGGACGGGGTCGCCTCGATCCAGGACGTGAGCCCGGCGTAGGCGTCGGGCGCCATCATGAGGTGCACGGTCCTGCCGCTCACCCGGCACGTGACGACCACGGCGTCGGCGCCGCTGGGGTGCGTCCCCTGCACGCGCTCGACGACGGCGAGACCGGAGCGGTCCCAGCGCATCGACGGGCGGGGCGCGAGCGACCAGCGCCGCCACCAGTAGAGCCGCTGCGAGCCGTACTGGGCGATGCCCAGCGACCACGGCCCGGACTCCGAGCGGCCGACGGCGCAGCGGAACGAGCCCACGCGCCGTTCGAGCGTGTGCACCCGGGAGACCCACATGAGCACGACGGCCAGCACCAGCGCGACAGCGCCGATCAGCAGGCCGACGACCACGGGGCTCACCGTCGCATCGACCTCAGTGCGAGTCGCCGGCCGACGCCGGTCGGGTGCCGGACGCGACCGTGTCGACGACGACGGTCACGGTGTCGGAGTCGACGGACAGGAAGCCGCCGTCCACGTGCCAGCGCAGCGGCTCACCGCCGCCGACAGGCTGGACCCGGACCTCGCCGGGACGGAGCACCGACAGGATCGGGGTGTGGCCGGCGAGGATGCCGATCTCACCGTCGGCAGCCGGCGCCGACACCTGACGAGCGGTGCCCGACCAGACCTTGCCGTCGGTCGCGACGAGGTCGACCTCGAGGTCAGCCACGGACCTCCTCCTTCACGTTCGATGCGGTGCGGTGCGCCCTGCGACGCACCGTCGGCGGAGAACCCGCCCGTCGCCGCGCCCGGAGTGCCGGGCGCGGCGGCGGAGGGTCTCAGACGCCGTACTCCTTCTGGATGCGGGCCCAGTTGCGCTCGAGGTCCTCGAGCCCGCCGATGTTGAAGAACGCCTGCTCGGCGATGTGGTCGAACTCGCCGTCCGCGATCTTCTTGAACGCCTCGACCGTCTCGGACACCGGGACCGTCGAGCCCTCGACGCCCGTGAACTTCTCGGCCATGTAGGTGTTCTGCGAGAGGAACTGCTGGATGCGGCGCGCCCGCGCGACGACGGTCTTGTCCTCCTCGGACAGCTCGTCGACGCCGAGGATCGCGATGATGTCCTGCAGCTCCTTGTTGCGCTGGAGGATCGACTTCACGCGCGTCGCCACGTCGTAGTGGTCCTGGCCCACGTACCGCGGGTCGAGGATGCGCGACGTCGAGGCCAGCGGGTCCACGGCCGGGTACAGACCGCGCGACGCGATCTCACGCGAGAGCTCGGTCGTCGCGTCGAGGTGCGCGAACGTCGTCGCCGGGGCCGGGTCGGTGTAGTCGTCCGCGGGGACGTAGATCGCCTGCAGCGACGTGATCGAGTGACCACGCGTCGAGGTGATGCGCTCCTGCAGCAGACCCATCTCGTCGGCGAGGTTCGGCTGGTAGCCCACCGCGGACGGCATGCGCCCGAGCAGCGTCGACACCTCAGAGCCCGCCTGCGTGAAGCGGAAGATGTTGTCGATGAACAGCAGCACGTCCTGCTTGGCGACGTCACGGAAGTACTCCGCCATCGTCAGCGCCGACAGGGCGACGCGCAGACGCGTGCCCGGCGGCTCGTCCATCTGGCCGAAGACGAGGGCCGTCTTGTCGAAGACGCCCGCCTCCTCCATCTCGACGATGAGGTCGTTGCCCTCACGCGTGCGCTCGCCGACACCGGCGAACACCGACACACCACCGTGGTTCTGGGCGACGCGCTGGATCATCTCCTGGATGAGGACCGTCTTGCCGACGCCCGCACCACCGAAGAGACCGATCTTCCCGCCCTGCACGTACGGCGTGAGCAGGTCGATGACCTTGATGCCCGTCTCGAACATCGTGGTCTTCGACTCGAGCTGGTCGAACGCCGGCGCCTTGCGGTGGATCGGCCAGCGCTCGGTGATCTCGATCTTCTCGCCCGGCTCGGCGTTGAGCACCTCGCCGATGACGTTGAAGACCTTGCCCTTGGTGACGTCGCCGACGGGCACCGAGATCGGCGCACCCGTGTCGCGCACCTGCGCGCCGCGGACGAGACCGTCGGTCGGCTTGAGCGCGATGGCGCGGACGAGCGAGTCGCCGAGGTGCTGGGCGACCTCGAGCGTCATCGTGAACGAGCCCTCGCCCTCGCCCTGGGCCGACAGGTCGATGTCGACCTGCAGCGCGTTGTAGAGCTCGGGGATCTGGTCCGCGGGGAACTCGATGTCCACGATCGGACCGATGACGCGGGCGACCCGACCCACGCCGGGCGTGCCGGCGGTGGCGGCCGTCTCGTCGACGGTGGTGGCGGTCATGTCTGGCCTCGCTTCGCTCGTCCGGAGCGGCGCTCCGGCATGGTCTGGGGTCGTGCGGTCGGGGTCAGGAGGCCGACGCGAGCGCGTCGGCGCCCGACACGATCTCGCTGATCTCCTGGGTGATCTCGCCCTGGCGGGCCTGGTTCGCCAGGCGGGTGTACGTGCGGATGAGGTCCTCGGCGTTGTCCGTCGCGGTGTGCATCGCGCGCTGACGGGCCGCGAGCTCCGAGGCCGCCGCCTGCAGCAGCGCCGCGAAGATCCGCGACCGCACGTAGCGCGGCAGCAGCGCGTCGAGCACGACCTCGGGGTTCGGCTCGAAGTCGTACAGCGGCAGTGCGCCCTTGTCGTCGGCGGGCGCAACGCCCTCGACGACCTCGAGCGGCAGCATCCGCACGACGCGCGGACGCTGCGTCACCATGTTGACGAACTGCGTGTAGACGACGTGCACCTCGGCGATGCCGCCCTCGTCCGCCGGCGCGCGGAACGCGTCGAGCAGCGTGTCCGCGATCTCCCGCGCGACGTCCGGGGAGGGCGCGTCCGAGTGGCCCGACCACTGCCCCACGAGCTCGCGCCCGCGGAACGTGTAGTACGTCACCGCGCGACGACCCGAGACGTAGAGGGCGACCTGCTTGCCCTCCCCCTCGAGCCGCGCGATGAGCCGCTCGGTCTCACGGATGACGCTCGCCGAGTAGGCGCCCGCCATGCCGCGGTCCGACGCGATGAGCAGGACCGCGACGCGCTTCGTGTCCGACCGCTCCACGAGGAACGGGTGGGACACGTTGGAGTGCGTCGCGACCGCCGACACGGCCCGCGTGATCGCACGCGAGTACGGCGACGCCATGCTCACGCGGTCCCGCGCCTTGCCGATGCGGGACGCGGCGATCAGCTCCTGCGCCCGGAACATCTTCTTGAGCGACTGGGTGGACTTGATCCGCTGCTTGTAGACGCGCTGCGAACCGGCCATGTCAGGCCTTCTTCTGCCGGACGATCTGCTCCTGCTCGACCTCGACGTCCTCGGCGTCGTCCGCCCCGCCGACGAGCGGCGTGCCGTCGCCCTTGAGGAAGCCGTTGCGGAACTCGTCGACCGCGCTCGACAGGGCCGACTCGGTCTCGTCGTCGAGCTTGCCCGTCGACGCGATCGTGGTCAGCACCTCGGTGTTGCGGCGCAGGTGGTCGATCAGCTCGGACTCGAAGCGGCGCACGTCCTCGACCGGGACGTCGTCGAGCTTGCCCTTCGTGCCCGCCCAGATCGACGCGACCTGGTCCTCGACCGCGAACGGCGAGTACTGGCCCTGCTTGAGCAGCTCGGTCAGACGCGCACCACGCGCGAGCTGGGCGCGGGACGTCGCGTCGAGGTCGGACGCGAACATCGCGAACGCCTCGAGCGAGCGGAACTGCGCCAGGTCGAGCTTGAGCGTGCCGGAGACCGACTTCATCGCCTTGACCTGCGCGGCACCACCGACGCGGGACACCGAGATGCCGACGTCGACCGCGGGACGCTGGTCGGCGTTGAACAGGTCGGACTGGAGGAAGATCTGGCCGTCCGTGATGGAGATGACGTTCGTCGGGATGTACGCCGAGACGTCGTTGGCCTTGGTCTCGATGATCGGCAGACCGGTCATCGAGCCGGCGCCCAGCTCGTCGGAGAGCTTCGCGCAACGCTCCAGCAGGCGGGAGTGCAGGTAGAAGACGTCGCCGGGGTACGCCTCGCGGCCCGGCGGGCGGCGCAGCAGCAGCGACACGGCGCGGTACGCCTCGGCCTGCTTCGACAGGTCGTCGAACACGATGAGGACGTGCTTGCCGCCGTACATCCAGTGCTGGCCGATGGCCGAGCCGGTGTAGGGCGCGAGGTACTTGAAGCCCGCCGGGTCGGACGCCGGGGCCGCGACGATCGTCGTGTACTCCAGGGCGCCGGCCTCCTCGAGGGCGGCGCGGACCGACGCGATCGTCGAGCCCTTCTGGCCGATCGCGACGTAGATGCAGCGGACCTGCTTGGTCACGTCGCCCGAGTCCCAGTTGGCCTTCTGGTTGATGATCGTGTCGATCGCGATGGCCGTCTTGCCGGTCTGGCGGTCGCCGATGATGAGCTGACGCTGGCCGCGCCCGATCGGGATCATCGAGTCGATGGCCTTGATGCCGGTCTGCAGCGGCTCGTGGACCGACTTGCGGGCCATGACACCGGGGGCCTGCAGCTCGAGGGCGCGGCGGCCCTCGGTCGCGATCTCGCCGAGACCGTCGATCGGCTGGCCGAGCGGGTCGACGACGCGGCCCAGGTAGCCGTCGCCGACGGGCACCGAGAGCACCTCGCCGGTCCGGCGGACCTCCTGGCCCTCCTCGATGCCGGTGAACTCGCCGAGGACGACGACACCGATCTCGCGGACGTCGAGGTTCAGCGCGAGGCCGAGCGTCCCGTCCTCGAAGCGCAGCAGCTCGTTCGCCATGGCGCCCGGAAGACCCTCGACCTGCGCGATGCCGTCGCCGGCGAGCGTGACGCGGCCGACCTCTTCGGACACCGCACCGGTCGGCTCGTACGTCTTCACGAAGCTGTCCAGCGCGGCCCGGATCTCCTCCGGCCGGATCGTCAGCTCAGCCATTGTTCCTTCTCCTCATCGGACGCACGCGGTGCGTGCGGTCTCACAGGTCATGGGTGCACTCGCGGGGGCGGGCACCGGTCAGCTGGCAAGTCGTCGTCGGGCGTCGGCGAGACGCGCCAGCACGGTCGCGTCCACGACCTGAGGGCCGACCTGCACACGCAGGCCACCGAGCACGTTCGGGTCGAGCACCACGTTGAGCTGCACGACGTGCCCGTAGGCACGCTCGAGGATCTCGACGAGCCGGTCACGCTGGGCATCGGTCAGCGGCGTCGCGGTCGAGACCGTCGCGACCTCCCGCTGCCGGCGGGCCGCGATGAGGTCCGAGAGGTGGCCGAGCGCCGGCACGTAGCGGCGGCCGCGCGGTGCGGCGGCGAGCCGCTTCGCGAGCGTCGCGGTCACCGGCGACGTGCGCCCGGCGAGGATGTCCTCGACGAGCTTCGCGCGGGCCGCGGCGGGCACCGTCGTGTCGAACAGCGTGCGGCGCACCTCGCGCTGCCCGGCGAGCGCACGGGAGAAGCGGAACAGCTCCTCCTCGACGCGCGCCAGGGACCCGTCGACCTCGGCCGTGGCGAGCACCGCGTGGAACGCGAGGTGCTCGGCCGCGTCGGTCAGGTCCGCGTCGGCCGACCACCGGGAACGGACGAGCCCCTGGGCCGCCTCGACGACGCGCGGGTCCGCGGCCGCGAGCAGCCGCCCGACGAGCCCGGCCTTGGCGTCACCGTCGATCGACGGGTCCGCCAGCGTCCGGCGCAGCGAGCCGGAGGAGTCCAGCGCGTCGACCAGGGCGAACAGCTGCTCGCCGAGCTCCGACGACTGCGCACCGGCAGCGTCGAGGACCGGCTCCCACCGCTCCTCCGCCGCCGCCAGCGACGCCCGACTCGTCCCGCGCATCAGTTCCCCTTACCTGCGTCCGCCGTGCTGGCGGTGTTGGCGGCGAGCTCGTCGAGGAACCGGTCGACGACGCGCGACTGGCGCACCTCGTCCTCCAGGGCCTCGCCGACGATCTTCGACGCGAGCTCCGTCGCGAGTGCCCCGACGTCCTGCTTGAGCTGGACGGCGGCCTGCTGACGCTCGGCCTCGATCTGGCGGTGCGCCGTGTCGGTGATGCGCGCGGCCTCCTCGGAGGCCTTGGTGCGCGCCTCGGCGACGATCTGGCTGCCCTCGCCGCGTGCCTCCTCGCGGATGCGCGCGGCCTCGGTGCGAGCCTCCTGGAGCTGCGCCTGGTACTCGTCGCGAGCCGCGGCGGCCTCGGCCTGCGCGAGCTCGGCCTTCTCCAGGCCGCCCTCGATCTTCGCGGTGCGCTCGTCGAGGATCCGGGTGAACGTCGGGAGCGCGTACTTGTAGAACGCGATCGCGATGATCAGCAGGACGACGGCGGACCAGAAGATGTCGTACGGAGCGGGGATGATCAGGTCGATGCCCTGAACTTCCTCGGTCCCTTCCGCGGCCGTCACGAAGGCCGCGGGGAGCGCGGCGAGGCTCACGGGAAGAGGAAGCCCGTGATGAGGCCGAGGAGGCCGAGGACCTCGACGAAGCCGATACCGATGAACATCGTCGTGCGCAGCTGGCCGGCGACCTCGGGCTGGCGGGCGATGCCCTCGATCGTCTTGCCGATGAGGATGCCCAGACCGATACCGGGGCCGATGACGGCGAGGCCGTAGCCGACGGTCGCGATGTTGCCCGAGACGGCGTCCGCCGCCGCGAGGATGGTGCTGGTGTCCGCAAGAGCCACGGTTGCTCGTTCCTTCCGTTGGGTACCCGGCCGGTCGGCCGGCTACTCGATCGTGGGGTGAGGACCGCGGGGGCCCTCGGGGGTGGGGACGACGGTCAGTGTTCCTCTTCGACCGACAGGCTGATGTAGACGGCCGTCAGGACGACGAAGATGTACGCCTGCAGGGCCGCGACGAACGCCTCGAACAGCGTCATCGCGAGGCCCGCGGTGAACGTGAGGGCGCCGAACGCCTTCATGGCGGGCGCGGCCTCGAAGATGAAGTACTGCGTGGCCGAGAAGCAGAGCACCAGCATGAGGTGCCCGGCGACCATGTTGGCCATGAGTCGGATCGCCAGCGTGGCGGGCCGGATCACGAAGACCGTGAGGAACTCGATCGGCGTCAGCAGCACGTACATGAAGGCCGGGACGCCCGGGGGGAACAGGCTCGCCTTGAGGAAGCCGCCCACGCCGTGTGCCTTGACGCCGGCGCCGAGGTACATGACGTAGACCCACAGCGCGAGGACGACCGGCAGGCCGATCAGCGCGGTCCCGGCGATGTTGATGCCGGGGATGATGCCCGTGATGTTGAACGCGAGGATCGCGAAGAACAGCGTCGTGAGCAGCGGCACGTACTTGCGCGCCCGCTCCTTGCCGAGGATCTCCTCGGCGACGTTGACCCGCACGAAGTCGAGCAGCAGCTCGATCACGTTCTGGAAGCGGCCCGGGACCAGCGTGGCGCGGCGCGCGGCGACGATCATGACGACCACCAGCGCGATCGCCACGAGGAACCGGACGAGCTCGATCCGGTTGATCTCGAAGAGCGTGCCCTCGAACAGGACCGGCGGCGGGAAGAAGTCGGTGATCGACGGCGCATGGAATCCGCCGCTCTCGCCCTCGTGCGTGGCGAACGGCGCGATCATCGCGAGGCTGGACAGAGCGAGCTCCTGGTGGTCGTGATGTCGCGCCCCGCCCGCGTCGTCGTGGGCATGCGAGCGGCACCTGGCCGTCATGGATGGCAGGAAGCCTAACCTATGAATCCGGCGCTCCTGCACCGTCGTCCGCCCTCTCGGGGGGACCTTCGACCCATCCGGCGGAGCACCGTCGGACGGGGCGTCCGGGCCGCCGTCGGGACGGCACCGGGGCGGGCGTCAGGAGGACGGCTCGACGTACGGGACGCGCCCGCGCGACACCGCCCGGTAGTCGAGGTACGCCGACCCGAGGACGCCGGCCGCGAGCACCGCGGCGAGCACGCCCTTGGAGTAGAAGTCCAGGTCGCGGATGAGCGCCAGGACGACGATCACGACGATCACCTTGCCGAGCCACGCGCCCATGACGACCGCCGCCATCTTCTGCGGCGACGAGTGCGACGTCGCGAGCATCGACACGACCGTGGTCCCCGAGAAGACGAGCGCGAGCCCGACGCCGATGAGCGCGCCCCACACGCCGGGCAGGCCCGCGACGAGCCAGCCGACGCCGACGCCGACCACCGTGAGCGCGCCGAGCAGCAGCAGCGTGTCGCGCAGCGCGGTGCGGAACACGGCGTCCGCCGCGGCGCCGCTGGTGCCGGGCTTCCGGGCCGGGGTGGTCGGGGCGGGCTCGGGGACGTCGGGGCGGTCGGCCGGGTCGGTCGTCACGGTGTCTCCAGGGGTGGGGCGGGGGTCCGGTCACGGAGCGGACCGAGGGTGAGGAGCGTCGCGACCAGCACGCCGACGCCGAAGGCCACGAGGACGGCCGTCGTCGACCAGACGACGAGCGCGGCGACGCCGAACGCGAAGACGCTCGTCCAGACGTACATGATCGCGACCGAGCGCCGGTGCGAGTGGCCGAGCGCGAGCAGCCGGTGGTGCAGGTGCATGCGGTCCGGGTGGAACGGCGACTTGCCCTGGCCGACGCGGCGCAGCACGGCGAGCGCCATGTCGAGCAGCGGCAGCAGGAGCACGGCGAACGGCAGCAGCATCGGCAGGTAGGCGGGGAACTTCTGCCGGTCCATGACGCTCTCGAGCTCGATCTGGCCGGTGATGACGATCGCGGCGGCCGAGATCACGAAGCCCAGGAGCATCGACCCGGAGTCGCCCATGAAGATGCGCGCCGGGTACAGGTTGTGCGGCAGGAAGCCCAGGCAGGCGCCGACCAGGACGGCCAGCACGAGCGTCGCGAGGCTCGCGTAGTCGTCGCGGCGGACGTCGACGATGAGCTGGTACGAGTAGAGGAAGAACGCGGCGCCACCGATCGCGAGCACGCCCGCCGCCAGCCCGTCGAGGCCGTCGACGAAGTTCACCGCGTTCATCGCGACGACCACGGTGAGGATCGTCAGCACCACCCACGTGCGGTTCGACAGCAGCGTCGTGCCGGCGATCGGCAGCTGGTAGAGGATGACGCCCTGCCAGGTGAGGAACCCGGCGGCGAGCACCTGCCCGATGAGCTTGGTCAGCCAGTCGAGGTCCCAGATGTCGTCCGCGACGCCCAGCGCGACGACGAGCGCCGCGCCCCCGACGATGCCGACGATGGGGTGCGGGTTGTCGTACACGCCCGCGAGGAACGGCATCCGGCTCGAGATCAGCAGCGCCACGAGGATGCCGGCGAACATCGCCATCCCGCCGAGCCGCGGCGTCGGGATCGCGTGCACGTCGCGCGTGCGGACGGCGGTGATCGCGCCCCAGCGCAGCGCGCACCAGCGCGCGAGCGGCGTCATGAGGAAGGTGACCGCGGCCGCGACGAACAGCGCCAGGAGGTAGACCCTCACGGGCCGGGCTCCGCGGGCGGTGCGGGCGGCTCGGCGGGGGCCGCGTCCGCGGGCGGTGCGGGCGGCTCGACCGGCGCGACCTCGGCGAGCTGCTCGAGCGTGAGCGCACCGGCCCGCACGAGCCGCAGCGTCGGGCCGGTCGCGTCGACGATCGTGGACGCGACCTGGCCGGGCGCGTCGCCCGCGTCGAGGTAGACGGCCACGGCGTCGCCGAGCTGGTCGAACGCGTCCTGCGCGGTGACGGCCGCCGGCGAGCCGGTCCTGTTCGCGCTCGACACGGCCATCGGGCCGGTCCGGCGCAGCAGCGCGAGGGCGCTCGGGTGGTCGGGGACGCGCAGCGCGACCGTGCCGTGGGTCTCCCCCAGGTCCCACGCGAGCGACGGCTGGGCGCGCACGATGAGCGTGAGCCCGCCGGGCCAGAACGCCTCCGCGAGCGCGCGGGCCTCCGCCGGGACGTCGGTGGCGAGGCCGTCGAGCGTGCGGACGTCGGGCATGAGCACGGGCGGCGGCATCTGCCGGCCGCGGCCCTTGGCGTCGAGCAGCGCCTGCACGGCCCGGGGGGTGAACGCGTCGGCACCGATGCCGTAGACGGTGTCCGTCGGCAGCACGACGAGGGCGCCGCGGGAGACCGCGGCCACCGCCTCGTCGATCGCGGGACCCCAGGTGGACGGATCGGACGCCGGCTGGATGCGCTCGCTCACGAGGGGGAGTCTCCCACGTCCGGCTGTCCCTCCTGGACGCCCCGGGCCGAGGTCGCGGGACGGTCCGCGGCACCCCCGGCCGGGGTCCGGCGGGCGACGAGCATGCGGGGTCGACCGGTGAGGTCGGGCCGGGTCGCGACGTCGACGAAGCCGCCCGTCGCGACGGCGACCGCGCGCGCGGCGGCGTCCTGCACCTCGGCGTGCTCCATGACGAGGAGCCCGCCCGGCCGCAGCAGCCGCAGCGCCGCGTCGACGACCGCGCGCGGCACGTCGAGGCCGTCGGCGCCGCCGCCGTACAGCGCGAGGTCCGGGTCGTGGTCGCGGACCTCGGGGTCGACCGGCTCGGCGTCCGGCGGGATGTACGGCGGGTTGGAGACGACGACGTCGACCGTCCCGGCGAGGTCGTCGAGCACCGCGGGGTCGCGCACGTCGCCGGCCTCGACCCGCACGTCGGCGCCGGCGGCGGCCGCGTTGCGGCGGGTGAGGGCCACGGCGGCGGGCGAGGCGTCGACGGCGGCGACCCGGCTCGCCGGCACCTCGGTGGCGACGGCGAGCCCGAGCCCGCCCGCGCCGCAGCACAGGTCGACGACGACCGGCGCGGGGCCCGTGGCGGCGAGGCGCGCGGCCTCGTCGACGGCGACCTGCGCGACGACCTCCGTCTCCGGCCGCGGCACGAACACGCCGGGCTCGACGTGCAGGGTCAGCCAGCGGAACGTCGTCGTGCCGACGATGTGCTGCAGCGGCTCACGGCGGCGGCGACGGTCGACGAGCAGCGCGTACGCCTCGGCGAAGCCGTCGGGGACGGGCGGCGCGAGGACGAGGTCGAGGCGGTCGAGGCCGAGCGCGTGCGCGGCCAGCGCGGTCGCGTCGACCCGCGGCGACGGCACGCCGGCCTCGGCGAGCACCCGGGTCGCGCCGTCGACGAGCGCCCGCAGGCCCGGCGCGGGCGGTGCGCCCGTCACGACGCCCCCGCCTCACCGGCCGACGCGAGCCGCGCGGCCTCGTCGGCATCGATCGCGGACTGCACGACGGCACCGAGGTCGCCGCCGAGCACGGCGTCGAGGTTGTACGCCTTGTAGCCGGTGCGGTGGTCCGCGATCCGGTTCTCGGGGAAGTTGTAGGTGCGGATCCGCTCGGACCGGTCGACGGTGCGGACCTGCGAGCGGCGGGCCTCCGACGCGGCGGCCGCCGCCTCCTCCTGGCGCGCCGCGAGGAGCCGGGCGCGCAGCACGCGCATCGCCTGCTCGCGGTTCTGCAGCTGGGACTTCTCGTTCTGCATCGACACGACGATGCCGGTCGGCAGGTGCGTGATGCGGACCGCGGAGTCGGTCGTGTTGACGGACTGCCCGCCGGGCCCCGACGAGCGGTAGACGTCGATGCGCAGGTCGTTCGGGTCGATCTCGACCTCGCCCTCGTCCTCCGCCTCGGGGAGCACGAGCACGCCCGCGGCCGACGTGTGGATCCGGCCCTGCGACTCGGTGACGGGGACGCGCTGGACGCGGTGCACGCCGCCCTCGTACTTCAGGTGCGCCCACACGCCGTCCTCGGGGGCGACGGCGCCGCGTGCCTTGACCGACAGGTGCACGTCCTTGAAGCCGCCGAGGTCCGACTCGGTCGACTCCAGCACCTGCGTCTGCCAGCCCATGCGCTCGGCGTAGCGCGTGTACATCCGCAGCAGGTCGCCCGCGAACAGCGCGGACTCCTCCCCGCCCTCGCCGGCCTTGATCTCGAGGATGACGTCGCGCGCGTCGTCGGGGTCGCGCGGGACCAGCACGTCGCGCAGCCGGGCCTCGGCCGTGCGGGCGGCCTCCCGCAGCCCCGGCAGCTCGGCGGCGAACGCGTCGTCGACCTCGGCGAGCTCGGCCGCGGCCTCGGCGTCGTCGGCGGCCGCACGCCAGGCGCGGTACGCCTGCGCCACGCGCCCGAGCTCGGCGTACCGGCGGCCGAGCCGACGCGCGAGACCCGCGTCGGCGTGCACGGCCGGGTCGGCGAGCTGCGCCTCGATCTGCGCGTGCTCGTCGAGCAGGGGCTGCGCGGCGGCGTACGCCTCGCTCATGGGTGGCTTCCTCCTGCGGCGACCGGTGACGTGCCCGGCGCGGGGGGTCGGGCGCACAAAGCAGCAGCGCCGGTGCCGGTGCGGACACTGCCATGGAGGGCAGTCGTCCGCGGCCGGGCACCGGCGCTGCGGAGGTGCTAGTTGGCCGACTTCTTGCCGTAGCGGGCCTCGAACCGGGCCACGCGGCCACCGGTGTCGAGGATCTTCTGCTTGCCCGTGTAGAACGGGTGGCAGGCGCTGCAGACGTCGGCGTGGATCTTGCCGCTCGTCACGGTGGAGCGCGTGACGAAGGTGTTGCCGCAGGTGCACGTGACCTCGGTGACCACGTACTCCGGGTGGATGTCAGACTTCACAGGGCTTCTCCTTGTTGGGGTGTCCCCGGGTCCCGGCGCGCTGCGCGCACGGGTGAACCGCAGACCAACAGTCGATTGTGCCAGAACGTCGCCGGCCCTCGAAATCTTCCCCGTCGGACGCCGCGCCCGTCAGGTCCCCCGGGTGAGCGTGCCGATCTGCTCGCCCGAGCCGTCGTAGAGGACCAGCTCGTCGCCCTCGACCTCGCCCATGGTCGCCGACGACAGCCAGTCGTCGACGCCCTCGCACGCCATCTGCGTGACCGCGAACTCGCCGAACGTGACGTCCTGGTCCTCGCCCTCGGACCACGTGCCGGTCATGCGGTTGCACCCGTCGGTGCCCGAGACCGTACCGTCCTCGTCGATGACCAGCTGCGGCTGACCCTCGGCGTCCTCGCCCCACGTGCCGACCGCGTCCGCGGGCTCCTCGCCCGCCGCGCACGCCACGAGCGCCGCTGCCGCCACGACCAGACCGATGACGCCCCCTGCCGGACGCCCCCACCCGTACCGGTTCATACCGGGCACGCTAGCAGCGGGCGCACCGTCCCGCCCGGGCGGGCGGGCGGAGGCGACCGACCCGTTCGGAGCAGTCGCGTCGTCGCAGGTGAACGCGGCACCGACGGGGAAATCTCACATCGTGGATTTGACCCGGTCGCCCCTGGCGAGACCCGCGCGGCGCCGCGACGGGCCGGGGACGATGGGACGCACGAGCACTCTCACGAGGAGCTGAGCACCAATGACGGTGTGCCTGCACGTCTTCCGCGGCGACCCCGACGGCAAGACCCCTGTCCCCGGTACCTCCACGCTGCGCACGGCGACCTGCGTCCGCTGCGGCCGGCGTCGCACCTACCAGCAGCGCTGGCCCGGTCGCGACCGCGTCCCGAGCGCCGCGCCCGACGCCTTCACGCCGCGGACCTGACGGCCGTCAGCCCTCCGCGCCGGGCTTCGGCGGGAGCGAGCGCGCGTGGTCGACGCCCGCGTCGACCCACTGCGCGAGATCGGCGTCGTCCTCGACGGCCGAGGGCTCGACGAGCAGCCAGCCGGTGGCGTGCCTGCCGTTCATCTCGAACGGCTTCGTCCCCGGCTCGGCGAGGAGGCGGGCGGTCTCGTCCGGGGGGACGCGGACCATGACCGCGCCCTGGCGCCCGCTCACGCCGACGGCCATGTGACCGCCGACGAGGAACGCGACCCCGCCGAACATCCGCCGCTCGACGACGGGCACCCGCGCCCCGACCAGCACGCGCACCCGCCCGGCCAGCACCTCGTCGACCATCGCGCTCCCCCTCCGGCGAGGCGTCCCGTGCACGGGCGGACCGACGACCGGCGCCCTGCTGCCCCGACGGCTCAGTCTGCCGCGCCCGGCACCTCGACGTCCCGTCCCCGGAGCAGGTGCGTGCGTGACCGCGGCCCGCGCCCTCCGCGCACCCTGCGCCAGGTCGGCGGCGACCTCCCCGCCCCTCGCCGCCCCCCGGACGACGACGGCCCCGCCTCCCTCGTCGGGAGCGCGGGGCCGTCGTGCGCGGGGCGTCAGACCGTGCGGCCGACCTCGCCGTCGCCGATCGGACCGCCGGGCGTCGTCTTCTGCACCTGGAGCAGGAACTCGACGTTCGACTTGGTCTCGCGGAGCTTGCCGATGAGCAGCTCGATCGCCTGCTGCTGGTCGAGCGCACCCATGACACGGCGGAGCTTGTAGATGATCTTCAGCTCGTCCTGCGACATGAGGATCTCCTCGCGGCGCGTGCCCGACGCGTTGACGTCGACGGCCGGGAAGATCCGCTTGTCCGCGAGCGACCGGGAGAGCCGGAGCTCCATGTTCCCGGTGCCCTTGAACTCCTCGAAGATGACCTCGTCCATCTTGGAGCCGGTCTCGACGAGCGCCGACGCGAGGATGGTGAGCGAGCCACCGTTCTCGATGTTGCGCGCGGCACCGAAGAAGCGCTTCGGCGGGTAGAGCGCGGACGCGTCGACACCACCGGACAGGATGCGGCCCGACGCCGGCGCCGCCAGGTTGTAGGCGCGCGACAGACGGGTCAGCGAGTCCAGCAGCACGACGACGTCCTGGCCGAGCTCGACCAGGCGCTTGGCCCGCTCGATCGCGAGCTCCGCGACGATCGTGTGGTCGGAGGCGGGGCGGTCGAACGTCGAGGCGATGACCTCGCCCTTGACCGTCCGCTCCATGTCCGTGACCTCCTCGGGGCGCTCGTCGACGAGCACGACCATGAGGTGGACCTCGGGGTTGTTCGCGGTGATCGCGTTCGCGATCTGCTGCATGACGATCGTCTTGCCGGCCTTGGGCGGCGCGACGATGAGGCCGCGCTGGCCCTTGCCGATCGGCGCGACGATGTCGATCACGCGGGGCGTCAGGCGCGTCGGCTCCGTCTCGAGCCGCAGGCGCTCCTGCGGGTAGAGCGGCGTCAGCTTGGTGAACTCGGCCCGGTTGCGCGCCTCCTCGGGCGCCATGCCGTTGACCGTGTCCAGACGCACGAGCGCGTTGAACTTGCTCGGCCGGTTGCCCTGCGGCGGCTGCTCGCCCTCGCGGGGCTGGCGGACGGCACCGGTGATCGCGTCGCCGCGGCGCAGGCCGGACTTCTTCACCTGGTTGAGCGACACGTACACGTCGTTCGCGCCGGGGAGGTAGCCCGACGTCCGGACGAACGCGTACGAGTCGAGGACGTCGAGGATGCCCGCGACGGGCAGGAGGACGTCGTCCTCGGTGACCTCGATGTCGTCGAGGCCCGACACGTCGGGCTGGCCGCCACGGCCGCGGCGGCCCTTGCGGTCCCGGTCGCGGTAGCGGTCGCGCGAACGACGGCGGCGACCGCCGCGCTCGTCGTCGTCCGGACCGAACTGGTCCCGGTTCTGGTTCTGGTTGCCCTGGCGGTTGCCGCCCTGCTGGCCCTGGCCCTGCTGGCCCTGACCCTGCGGCGCCTGCTGCTGGCCGCCCTGCTGACGGTTCTCGTCGTCGCGGCGCTGGTCCTCCGGGGCCCCCTGGCCCCGGCCGGAGCGGCGCGAGCGGCGCTCGCCCTGCACGGCGTCGGTCGCCCGAGCGGCACGGTCGTCACGCGACTCCGCCGGGGCGAGGCGCGCGTCGAGCGCGGCCTCCAGACCGGCGAGCGCGTCCTGGCGCGGGCGCTCCTGCTCGCGGTCGCCGCGCGGCTCGCGGTCGGCACGGGGCTCGCGCTCGGCGCGGGACTCGCGCTCGGCACGCGGCTCGCGCTCGGCACGGGGCGCGCGCTCGGCGCGCGGCTGGTCGTCGCCCTGCTCACGGGCCGGCTCGCGCTCGGCGGCGGGGGCTGCGGCGGTCTCCTCCGGCGCGGCAGCCTGCGGCGCACGGCGGCGACGCTCCCGCGCGGGCGGGGCGTCGGCCACGGCGACCGACTCGGTGCGGCGCGGCTCGTCGAGCGCACGGGACCGGTTGCCCCCACGGGCGGCGTTGATCGCCTCGACCAGGTCGCCCTTGCGCATCTTCGAGGTGCCCTTGACGCCGAGCTCGGACGCGAGCGCCTGCAGCTCGGGCAGGCGCAGCGCGGTGATCGAGCCGGCGCGGGCGGACCCGCCGGAGGTCGTCACGGCGGGATCGATGGTGTCTGTCACGAAGGACCCTTCCCCTCGTCGGTGGCCCACCCCACGGGGACGGGGTGCGGCCGGGCCCCGGTCAGACGACCGGGGACGGTGATGGAGCGGCACGGCGCGTACGACGACGTCTGCGACATCTGCGCGCGTGGGCTGGAGCGCTCCCGGGGGGTCGACTCGAGGGAATCGCCCGGGCGACGATCGGCGCGGGCGGTCCGGAGGACGAGGTCCGGGGAACGCGTCGATGCTATCACTGTCGGTTCGGCCCGGTGCCCGCGTCAGCAGGGGTGTCGCGGTTCACCCGATCGGGCGGCCCGCCGGCACGCGCTCCGCACGAGCGCCCTCGGTGTCGACCGTCAGCGGCAGGATGCGCCAGCCACCCATGACACCGCCGAACGCGGCGGTGAGGGCGTCGTCGGCGTCCGTCCGTCCACGCACAACACCGTCGGGGCCCGTCGTCTTCCCGGTGCGACGCGCGAGGGCGAGAACCGTCGGCCCCGCGCCCGACACGACGGCGGCGACACCGGCGGCCCGGAGCGCGTCGACGAGGGCCAGCGAGTCGCGCATGACGGCGCGGCGCTGCTGCTGGTGGAGGCGGTCCTCGGTCGCCGGGAGCAGCAGGTCCGGGCGCCGTCCGAGCGCCTCGACGAGCAGCGCGGCACGCCCCGCCTGGAACGCGGCGTCGGCGTGCGGGACGGTCGCGGGCAGGACGCCACGGGCGGCCTTGGTCGACAGGTGGGTGCCTGGCACGACGGCGACGGGCACGACGTCGTCGTGCACCGCGATCCGCGCGGCCTGCACCGCACCCGTCCCGGTGTCGCTCCACGCGACGGTCGCGCCGCCCAGCAGCGCGGGCGCCGCGTTGTCCGGGTGGCCCTCCATCGCCGTGGCCAGCGCGAGCGCGGTGTCGTCGTCGAGCGCGTCGGGGTCGGCGACGAGCGCACGCGCCGCGACGATCCCCGCGACGACCGCCGCGGCCGACGAGCCGAGGCCGCGACCGTGCGGGATCGCGTTGCGGCAGGTCAGGTGCAGGCCCGTCAGCGGGGCGCCGACGTGGTCGAGCGCGGTGCGGAGCGCCTGCACGACGAGGTGCCGCTCGTCGTCGGGCACCTCCCCCGCGCCTTCGCCGGTCACCTCGACCGTGACGCCGGGCGTGCCGAGCGCACGGACCTCGAGCTCGTCGTGCAGCGTGAGCGCGACGCCCAGGGCGTCGAACCCCGGGCCGAGGTTGGCGCTCGTCGCGGGGACGCGGACGCGGACGTGGTCCGCACCCAGGCGCATCGCGGCCTCAGTCCAGGCCGAGCGCGGCGGCGATCGACACCACGTCCGCGGAGACGCGCACGGGCTCGACGTCGTGGCCCTCGGGGGTCTTGAGCGCCCACTGCGGGTCCTTGAGCCCGTGGCCCGTCACCGTGATCGCGATGCGCGCACCCGCGGGCACGCGGCCCTGCTCGGCGAGCATGAGCAGCCCCGCCACGCCGGCGGCCGACGCGGGCTCGACGAACACGCCGACCTCGGCGGACAGCACGCGGTGCGCGGCGAGGATCTGCGCGTCCGTCACGGCCTCGATGAGACCGCCCGACACGTCGCGCGCGTCCTCCGCCTGCTGCCACGACGCGGGGTTGCCGATGCGGATCGCGGTCGCGATCGTCTCCGGCTGGTCGACCGGGTGGCCCTGGACGATCGGCGCGGCGCCCGCGGCCTGGAAGCCCCACATGACCGGTGTCCGGGTCGCGACGGCGCCGTGCTCCTCGCCCGCGTCGAGGCCCGCGTACTCGCGGTAGCCCTTCCAGTACGCGGTGATGTTGCCGGCGTTGCCGACGGGCAGGACGTGGATGTCGGGCGCGTCGCCCAGCGCGTCGACGATCTCGAACGCGCCCGTCTTCTGGCCCTCGATGCGGTCCGGGTTCACGGAGTTCACGAGGTCGACCGGGTACACCTCGGCGAGCTTGCGCGCGGCGACGAGGCAGTCGTCGAAGTTGCCGTCGACCTGCAGCAGCCGCGCGCCGTGCGCGATCGCCTGCGACAGCTTGCCCATCGCGATCTTGCCGTCCGGCACGAGCACCGCGCAGAGCATGCCCGCACGGGTCGCGTACGCCGCGGCCGACGCCGACGTGTTGCCCGTCGATGCGCACACGACCGCCTTCGCGCCCCGCGCCGCCGACGCGGAGATCGCGGTCGTCATGCCGCGGTCCTTGAAGGAGCCCGTCGGGTTCATGCCCTCGAACTTCACGTACACGTCCGCGCCCGAGCGCTCCGACAGCGCCGGCGCTGGGATCAGCGGCGTGCCGCCCTCCCCCAGCGTGACGACCTTCTCCTGGACGTGCGCGGGCAGGCGGTCGGCGTACTCGGCGATCACGCCGCGCCACTGGTGGGCCATCAGGCTCCTTCGACTCGCAGGACGGACACGATGCTGCGGACCACGTCGAGGCCGGCGACGGCGTCGACGGTGGCCTGCAGGGCAGCGTCGGGGGCGGTGTGCGTCGTGATGACGAGGTGCGCGACCGCGCTCGTCGGGTCCCCGTCGCGCGCGGGCGTCTGGCGCACCGCTTCGATCGACACGTCGTGCGACGCGAGGACCGCGGCCACCTGCGCGAGCACGCCGGGCCGGTCGGCGACCTCGAGGCGTACCTGGTAGCGCGTGCGGGCCGCCGCGGCGGGCAGCACCGGGAACGCCGCGTACGACGACTCGACCGGGCCCTTGCCGCCGAGGACGCGGTGCCGCGCGACCGACACGACGTCGCCCAGGACCGCCGACGCGGTGGGGACACCGCCCGCGCCGCGGCCGTAGAACATGAGCTCGCCCGCGGCCTCGGCCTCGACGAACACCGCGTTGAACGCGCCGCGCACGCCCGCGAGCGGGTGCTCCGCGGGCAGCAGCGCGGGGTGCACCCGGACCTGGACGCCGGACGTGCCGTCGGCGGTCTCCCCGCGCTCGGCGATCGCGAGCAGCTTGATGACGTGACCCGTGCGCGCCGCCCACTCGACGTCCTGCGCGGTGACCGCGGTGATGCCCTCGCGGTGCACGTCGTCGAGCGCGACGCGCGTGTGGAACGCCAGGGACGCGAGGATCGCGGCCTTCGCGGCGGCGTCGTAGCCCTCGACGTCGGCCGTCGGGTCGGCCTCCGCGTAGCCGAGCGCCTGCGCCTCCTTGACCGCCTGGTCGAGGTCGAGGCCCTCGGTCGTCATGCGGTCGAGCACGTAGTTGGTCGTGCCGTTGACGATGCCGAGCACGCGACGCACGTGGTCGCCCGCGAGCGACTCGCGCACCGGGCGGACGATCGGGATGGCGCCCGCGACGGCCGCCTCGAAGTAGAGGTCGGTGCCGGCGGCGTCGACGGCGGCGTAGAGCGTCGGGCCGTCCTGCGCGAGCAGCGCCTTGTTCGCGGTGACGACGGACGCGCCGTGCTCGATCGCGTGCAGCAGCAGGCTCCGCGCGGGCTCGATGCCGCCCATGACCTCGACGACGACGTCGGCCTTCTCGACGAGCGACGTGCCGTCGGCGGTGAGCAGCGTGCGGTCGACGACGGGGTCGCGCTCCGCGTCGACGTCGCGCACCGCGACCCCGACGAGCTCCAGCCGGGCGCCGACCCGTGCGGCCAGGTCGTCGGCCTGCGTGGTGAGGAGCCGGACGACCTCCGTGCCGACGACGCCGCAGCCGAGGACGGCGACGCGCAGGGACGGACGGGGGTCGGACGGCAGGACCACGGGGACGGCCTCTCGGTCGGTGGGTGTCACCCCGCGCCGCGTCCGCGGGCCGTGACCGGCACCGGGGTCGGGCGGTGACGCGGCCCAGGATAGAGCCGCGCCCGCACCGGGCGGGACGCCGTCCAGCGGCCGACCTGCGGGCCGTCAGCTCGGGCGGCGCGCGTCGGCTCACCGCGCGAGCGCTCGACCCGGTCCTGAGTACCGGTGACGGCGTCCTTGCGGTCACGAGCCCCGGGTCGGGCGCGGGCCGGCACGGCAGGGCGCGCGGCGGAGCGCGGGTCAGGCGTCGGTGTCGAGGGACAGGAGGTCGGCGACCGTCTCGCGGCGGACGAGCACGCGCGACGCGCCGTCGGCGACCGCGACCACCGGCGGGCGCGTCAGCAGGTTGTAGTTCGACGCCATCGAGCGCCCGTAGGCCCCCGTCGCGGCGACCGCGAGCAGGTCGCCCGCGCGCACGTCGCCCGGCAGGAGCACCTCGTGCACCACGATGTCGCCGCTCTCGCAGTGCTTCCCAACGACGCGGGCCAGCGCGCGCTCGGCCGTGGACAGCCGCCCGACGACCTCCGCGTGGTACCGCGCGCCGTACAGCGCGGGGCGGATGTTGTCGCTCATGCCGCCGTCGACGGACACGTACAGCCGCGTCAGGCCCTCGTCGACGCGCACGGGCTTGACGGTCCCGACGGTGTAGAGCGTGAGCCCCGCCGGCCCGACGATCGCGCGGCCCGGCTCGATCGAGAACCGCGGCACGTCCGTGCCGACCTCGGCAGCGCTGTCGGCGACCGACGCGGCGATCTCCTTGGCGATGCGGTCGGGGTCGAGCGCGACCTCGCCGGGCAGGTAGGCGATGCCGTACCCGCCGCCGAGGTCGACCTCCGCGACGAGCACGCCCGTGCGCCGCGCGAGCCGGGCGCGAAGCGCGAGCACGGACTTCGCGGCCACCGCGAACCCCGACGGGTCGAGGATCTGCGAGCCGATGTGCGAGTGGATGCCGAGCAGCCGCAGCTCCGGGCGGGCGAGCACCGCGAGCAGCGCGGTCATCGCGGGGCTGTCGTCGTCGGCGTCGGCGACCGTGTCCGCGGTCCCCTGGGTCGGTGCCAGCGACAGGCCGAACTTCTGGTCCTCGTGCGCGGTCGAGATGTACTCGTGGCCGCCGGCGTGCACGCCGGTCGTGACGCGCACCATCACGGGTGCCGGCTCGCCGCCGCGCGCCGCGACGAGGTCCGCCAGGCGCTCGATCTCGACGAGCGAGTCGACGATGATCCGGCCGACGCCCGCGTCGAGCGCCGTCGTGAGCTCGTCGTCCGACTTGTTGTTGCCGTGCAGGCCGATGTCGGCGCCCGGGACGCCTGCGCGCAGCGCGACCGCGAGCTCGCCGCCCGACGCGGTGTCGACGCGCAGGCCCTCCTCGTGCACCCAGCGCGCGACCGCGACCGACAGGAATGCCTTGCCCGCGTAGTAGACGTCGACCTCCGCGCCGACCTGCGCGAACGCCTCGGTGAACGCGCGGCGGTAGGTCCGCGCACGCGTGCGCAGGTCCTGCTCGTCGAGGACGTAGGCCGGGGTGCCGTGCTCCGCGGCAAGGTCCCGGACGTCGACGCCCGCGACGCGCACGGCACCGTCGTCGCCGCGGGCGACGCCCGTCGACCACGGCTCGCCGGGGACGACCGTCGCGGCGTCGTGCAGGTGCGCGGACGGCTGCGGGGCCGCCCCGGTCACATCCGCTCCGGCGCGCTCACGCCCAGCAGGCCCAGGCCGTTCGCGAGCACCTGACGCGTCGCGTCGTTGAGCCACAGCCGCGTGCGGTGCACGTCCGTGACCTCCTCGTCGCCCCACGGCGTGACCCGGCGCTGGTCGTACCACTTGTGGTACGACCCGGCGAGCTCCTCCAGGTAGCGCGCCACGCGGTGCGGCTCGCGCAGCTCGGCGGCCTGGTTGATCACCCGCGGCAGCTCGGCCAGGCGCCCCAGCAGCACCGACTCCGACTCGTGGTCGAGCAGCGACGCGTCGAAGCCGTCCTCCTTGCGCACCCCCGCGTCGGCGGCGTTCCGGCCGACGTTGACGGTGCGCGCATGCGCGTACTGCACGTAGTAGACGGGGTTCTCGTTCTTCGCCGACGCCAGCAGGTCGAGGTCGAGGTCGATGGTCGAGTCCGCCGACGAGCGCGCGAGCGAGTACCGCGCGGCGTCCACGCCGACCGCGTCGACGAGGTCCTCGATCGTCAGGACCGTGCCCGCGCGCTTCGACATGCGCACCGGCTCGCCGTCCTTCACCAGGTTGACCATCTGCCCGATGAGGATCTCGAGGTTGACGTGCGGGGTGTCGCCGAACGCCGCGCACACGGCCATCATCCGGCCGATGTACCCGTGGTGGTCGGCGCCGAGCATGATGACGACGCGGTCGAAGCCGCGCTCGCGCTTGTCCAGGTAGTACGCGATGTCGCCCGAGATGTAGGCGCCCTCGCCGTCGGACTTGATGACGACGCGGTCCTTGTCGTCGCCGAAGTCGGTCGTGCGCAGCCAGACGGCACCGTCCTGCTCGAACACGTGGCCGCTCTCGCGGAGCCGCTCGACGGCCCGCTCGACGGCGCCCGACTCGTGCAGCGTGTCCTCGTGGAAGTACACGTCGAAGTCGACGCCGAAGTCGTGCAGCGACTGCTTGATCTCGGCGAACATCAGGTCGACGCCGCGCGCGCGGAACGCCTCCGTCGCCTCGTCGCGCGGCAGCGTGCGCGGGTCCGTCTCACCTGCCGCGAGCGCGTCCGCGACGACCTGCTCCGCGATGTCCGTGATGTAGGAGCCGCCGTAGCCGTCCTCGGGGGCGTCCTCGCCCAGGGCGCGCGCGACCAGCGAGCGCGCGAAGCGGTCGATCTGCGCGCCGTGGTCGTTGAAGTAGTACTCGCGGGTCACGTCAGCACCCGCCGCCTCGAGAACGCGCGCGAGGCTGTCGCCGACGGCCGCCCAGCGGACGCCGCCGATGTGCAGCGGACCCGTCGGGTTCGCCGACACGAACTCCAGGTTGATCCGCACGCCCGCGAGCGCGTCGCCGCGCCCGTACTCGACGCCCTGCTCGACGATCGAGCGCGCGAGCTCGCCCGCCGCGGCCGCGTCGAGACGGATGTTGAGGAACCCGGGCCCGGCGACCTCGACCGACGCGACGCCGGGGGTCTCGCCGAGCCGACGGGCCAGCTCCTCGGCGAACGCGCGCGGGTTCGTGCCGGCCTTCTTCGCGAGCTGCATCGCGACGTTCGTCGCCCAGTCGCCGTGCTCGCGCTGCCGCGGTCGCTCCAGGTGCACGGTCGCGGGGATCGCGGCCGGGTCGAGGGCGAACGTGCCGTCGTCGACGGCGTGCACGAGAGCGGCCCGGAGGGCCTCGGAGAGCTGGGCGGGAGTCACGCGTCAAGGGTAGGGGAACGCGGTCGACGCCCGGTCCGCGACACCGGTCGTCGGACGGGCGCCGCGCCGGGCGGCGACACGGCGCGCCGACCAGCCGAAACGGTGGCGCAGGGGCACCCGTCGGTGTTGACTGCGCCCATGCACGGACAGGCGACCTGACGCATGGCGCGACGTCCCGGACTCATCGACACCGCCGTCGACGCGCTCCGCAGCCGCATCACCTCGGGCGAGTGGCCCGTCGGCTCGCGCATCCCTCCCGAACCCGCCCTCGTCGACCTCCTCGGGGTCGGCCGCAACACCGTCCGCGAGGCCGTGCAGTCGCTCGTGCACGCCGGGCTGCTGGAGCGTCGGCAGGGATCGGGCACGTACGTCCTGTCCACCTCGGAGCTCGCCGTCACGATGGGGCGGCACATCGCCGACGCCCGCCAGCGCGACGTCGTCGAGGTGCGCCGCGCGCTGGAGGTGGAGGCCGCCCGCCTCGCCGCGCGTCGCCGCACCGCGACCGACGCGTCCGCGCTGCTCGACGCGCGCGACGCCCGTGCGGCGGCCTACCAGGCCGGTGACCTCGACAAGATGGTCGTGACCGACCTCGACCTGCACCGCACGATCGTGCGGACCGCCGCGAACCCCGTGCTGGTCTCGCTGTACGAGAACCTGCTCGACGCGATCGGCGAGAACATCCGGTTCAACTTCGTGAGCGACACCCACGGCGGCGACGCGCACGACGGGCTGGTCGAGGCGATCGTCGCGGGCGACGACGGCCGCGCCGTCGCGGAGACGTCCGGGTACCTGTCCGCGTTTCTCGGCGAGGCGTGACGGGCTGATACGCTGACGCTCGCTTCCGGCCCGCACGTCAGCGTGCGCGCCATGCGCCCGTAGCTCAGTGGATAGAGCGTCTGCCTCCGGAGCAGAAGGTCGTAGGTTCGAATCCTATCGGGCGCACGTCAGAAGGCCGCAGTCCTCACGGGCTGCGGCCTTCGTCGTCTCTCCTCTCGCCCGACGCTCTGGCCCGACGGCGGGCGGGCGCAGACGTCGGCAGAAAGGGCGACTGCGGGTCGCGCCGCTCTGTACGCTGCCAAACGTGAACGCTGAGCCCGTTCCGCACGGCGCGACCGGTGGTCAGCCCGAACCCGCCCTGCTCCTGATCGGCGACATCGTCGTGAGCGAGCACTGGGTCCGATCGCCCACGGGCGTCGTTCCGCTCGCCGGGACGACCTGGATCGCCGTCGACCGGACCTACCTGGTCCGCAAGACGGCGACGTGGGGCATCATCTGCGCCGTCGTGCTGTTCTTCGTGATCTTCGTGCTCAGCCTTCTCTTCCTGCTAGCGAAGGAAGACGAGCCGATGGGGTTTGTCGAGGTGACCGTGCGGTCGGGCGACTTCGCGCACACCGTCACGCTCCCGGCGACGACACCGGCTGGTACCAGGGCGTTCGCGGATGTGCAGTACGCGCAGCAGCTCGCGTGGCGCGCGGGGCAGTCGGCACGCTGAGCTCCACCGGCCACAACGGTCCGGACGCGCCCACGGCGACCAGAACCCTCCAGACAGGGTTCAACCCTTCGCGTGCCTGACCATGTGCGCGGAGACCATCTCCCGTCAGGCGAGGCCGCCGTTGGTGAAGAGCGTCTGGCCGTTGACCCAGCGGGCCGGCCCGGCGAGGAACGCGACCGTCTCGGCGATGTCCACGGGCCGGCCGAGGCGCTCGAGCGGCGCGGCCTGCGCGAGCCGCTCGATCGTCTGGTCGTCCTTGCCGTCGAGGAACAGCGGGGTCGCGGTCGGGCCGGGTGCGACGGTGTTGACCGTGACGTCCTTGCCGCGGAGCTCGCGCGCGAGGACGAGCGTGAGGCCCTCGACGGCGGCCTTGGTCGCGACGTACGGGCCGTAGGTGGGGAGCTGGGTCCGGGTCACCGACGTCGAGAACAGGACGATCGCGCCGCCGCCGCGGACGCGACGGGCGGCCTGCTGCGCGACGACGAACGTGCCGCGCAGGTTGGTGCGCACGAGGCGGTCGAAGTCGTCGAGCCCGTAGTCGACGACCGGGCCGAGCACCATGACGCCGGCGGTGTGGACGACGACGTCGAGGCCGCCGAAGGTCGACTCGACCTCGTCGAACGCGGCGGTCATCGCGACCTCGTCGGCGACGTCGCCGCCCACGGCGATCGCCTGGCCGCCGGTGGACGTGATCTTCGTGACCAGGTCGTCGGCCTTCGCGCGGTTGCCGGCGTAGTGCACGGCCACCGCGTGGCCGTCGGCGGCGAGGCGCTGCGCGACGGCCGCGCCGATGCCGCCGGAGCCGCCGGTGACGAGCGCGACGCGGGTGGTGGGGGTGCTGGTGGGCATGGGTGTCTCCTCGGTGGTCGGGTGTGCGGCGCGCCGTGTCGGCGCGCGGGAGAGCGGTCAGTGCCGTCGCGCGCCGTCAGTCCGCGGCGAGGGGCGTCTGGAGGCGTCCGAGCCACTCGTCGAGCAGCGCCGCCTCCCCCGCGCTGAAGCGCTCGGTCTCGCGCAGGTGCGCGCGCAGCGTGGTCGCCGCGACGGCCGGGGCGTCGTCGGCCGGTCCGGCGTCCGTGAGGATCGCGCGCTCGACGGCCTGCCGGGTGAGCGTCGAGATCGCCGGGTCCGGGTAGGACCCGGGCCGCAGGAGCAGCCCGAGGGCGACGCCGCTGTTGGCGGCCATGACGACGCGCGCGGCGTCGTCGGGAGGGAGGCGGAGGCGGCCCTGGGCGGCGAGCCGGTCGAGGACGCCGCGCAGCAGCCCCATCGCCTCGGCGGGGGCCTCGGGCGCGGTGGTCAGGGTCGTGCCGAACACCAGGCGGTAGGCGTGGGGGTGGGCGAGCGCGAACGCGGTGTGCGCCTCCCACCCGCGGCGCAGGTCGTCGAGGGGGTCCGCCGACGGTGTCGCGGCGCGCTTCATCGTCAGGTACTCGTCCCACACCTGGTCGACGACCGCGGCCATGAGCCCGTCCTTGTCGCCGAAGAGCCGGTAGAGGACCGGTTGCCCCACACCGGCCGCCTCGCACACCGCCCGGGTCGAGACGGTGCCGTCGGGCGACGCGGCGAGGAGCTCGGCCGCCTTCTCGAGTACCAGTGCTCGCGTATCCACATAACGACGATAACAGCATCACCGTATCGGCGCTACGCCCTCCGCCGACGTCTCCGCTGCTCGCCGGAACCGGCCGGAGACAGCGGCGCACCCGGTGCGGCGCGGTCCGAGGGCCACGCCGCACCGGGTGCGTCGCGTGGCGTCAGATCGTCCGCGGTGCCCGCGCGAGGTTCTCGACGAGCTGCGCCCGGTTCTGCCGGACGACGTAGGCGGGGCGGTCGCGCTCCACGCGCCACGACTCGCTCAGCGGCGACACGTCGACCGTGTCGAAGCCCAGCGCGTCGTACAGGGCCGTGACGTGCTCGACGGCCTCGGGGTGGTCGCTCGACGTCGCGAGCGCGCGGCGCTCGTCGCTCCCCGCCGGGTGGCCGTCGGCCGTGATGTCCGCGGCCCCGATGTGGTTGAACGCCTTGACGACCTTCGAGGCGGGCAGGCGCTCCTGCAGGAGGCCCGAGGTGGTCTTCTCGCCGCGGTCCAGGGCCTCGATGTGCCCGTCGCGCTCGTAGTAGTAGTTGTTGGTGTCGAGCACGACCTTGCCCGCGAGCGGCTCGACCGGGAGGTCGGTGATGGCCTTCAGGGGCACGGTCACGACCGCGACGTCCGCGGCGGCCGCTGCCTCGTGCGCGGTCGCGGCGCGCGCCCGCGGGCCGAGCTCCGCGACGAGGGCGTCGAGCGTCTCCGGGCCCCGCGAGTTGGCGATGACGACGTCGTGCCCGAGCCCGATGACGGCGCGGGCGACCTGGCTGCCGATGTTGCCGGCGCCGATGATTCCGTAGGTGGTCATGCTCGGTGTCAACCGGCGTCGCGTGCGGGCATTCCCCGCAGGCCCTGACGTCCGCGGGTCGGTCGCCGTCGGCCGCCCGGCGCCGCCGACGACGACACCCGGAGAGCGGTTGACGCCGGTGACCCCAGGCGCGCACCATGGCCAACTGGAAGCGGTTCCAGTCCGCGACCGGGCGGCGTGCGGCCGCCCCTCTCCAGGCGCCCGGCCCGCACCGGCGCGGGCCGACCCCGCGGTCCGTCCGGGCGACCCGACCCGCGGCAGCGCAGCCGCGGCCGTTCTCAGGAGCACGCATGCGATCACCGTCGACGCACCGCCTGTCCCCCGCACGCCGCTGGACGATCGTCGGAGCCGTCCTCGTCGGCCTCGCCGCCGCACCGTCCCTCGCCACCCCCGCGTCCGCCGCCGTCGGTGGCTCGTTCCACGACGACCTGAGCTGGTTCGACACCGGTCGCTGGCACAAGGCGGACGGCTGGACGAACGGCGGGATGTTCAACGCCGGATGGCGCGCGGACCACGTGTGGAACAACGGCGGTGTCATGGGGCTCAACCTCGACACCGCGTCGTGCCCGAGCGGCTGCTCCGGGCGGCCGTACGCCGCGGGCGAGGTCCGGTCGAACGACCTCTACTCCTACGGGCGGTTCGAGGTCAGGATGAAGGCCGCCCCCGGGTCCGGCACGGTCACGTCGTTCTTCACCTACACCGGCCCCTCCGACGGTCAGCCGTGGGACGAGATCGACGTCGAGATCCTCGGCAAGAACACGCGCCAGATGCAGACCAACTACTTCACGAACGGCGTCGGCGGGCACGAGAAGGTGATCGACCTCGGCTTCGACGCCGCCGCGGGCTACCACACGTACGCGATCGAGTGGTGGAACCGCGGGACCATCAACTGGTTCGTCGACGGGCGCCTCGTCCACCAGGAGAACGGGTCCCGCGGCCCGCTCCCCACGCACCCGCAGCGCGTCATGATGAACTTCTGGCCCGGGACCGGCGTCGACAACTGGCTCGGCCCGTTCCGGTACGGCGGTCAGCGCACCGCGACGTACGACTGGGTGCGCTACACGCGGTACTGAGCGCACGGACGCACGAGGGGCCGGGCCACGGGTGCCCCCGCGACCCGGCCCCTCGTCCCGCTCGGACGCCGGCACGCGTCCGGCCGGATGGCCGCACCACCCTCGCCGCCTGACGGTCGACGGCTCGGCGGCCGTGGACGACCGCCTCGTGGGACCGGTGCGGGCGACGACGGACGCGTGCGGACGCATGACGCGCGGAGGCGTCGGACCGCGTGCGGACGCCGTCGGCTGCACCTCGGACTGGAAGCGTTTCCAGTCCGAGTGTCCTCATCGTGGTGCGCCCACGTCGGGCACGTCAAGAGCTCAGGCGGACGGGGCCGACCCGCGCACCACGAGCGTCGTCGGCAGCAGGACCGGCTCCACGTCGCGGCCCTCGATGACCTGCACCAGGGCGGCCGCGAGCTCGGCGCCGAAGCGTCGGATCGGCTGGCGGACCGTCGTCAGCGGCGGGTCGGTCTGCTGGGCCACCGGAAGGTCGTCGAACCCGACGACCGCCACGTCGCCCGGGACGGAGCGGCCTCGCGCCCGCAGCGTCCGGAGCGCACCCGCGGCCATGTTGTCGGAGCCGGCGACGACGCCGTCGAGGTCGGGTGCACGCTCGAGCAGCCGCTCCATCGCCCGCGCACCCGACTCGGCGGTGAAGTCGCCCACCTCGACGACGGGCTCGACGCCACCCGCACGCAGCGCGGCCTCGGCGCCGCGCCGCCGGTCGACGGGCGCCCGCAGGTCCTCGCCGCCCGTGATGATCGCGACCCGCCGGCGACCGGTCGCGAGCAGGTGCTCGGCCGCACGACGGCCCCCCTCCTCGTTGTCGACGTCGACCCACACCCCCGGGTCGCCGTGGAGCGGGCGACCGCCGAGGACCACCGGGCTGTCCGCGGCCCGCGCGGTCGCGAGCAGCGGGTCGGCGCCCCGCGGCGCCATGAGCATGAGGCCGTCCGTGCGCCGCGACTGCAGCGCACGCTCCAGACGCGCACGCCCGCGGTCGGACGCCGCGAGCAGCAGCGTGAGGTCGAGGTCCGCCTCCTCCAGGACGCCCGCGACGCCGACGATCACCTCGACGTAGAACGGGTCGGCCACCAGCGCGGGGTCGTCGCCCGAGACGGCGAGGACCACGGCACCCGCGCGGTTCGTCGCGAGCGCACGGGCCGTCGCGTTCGGCACGAAACCGAGCTCCGCGACCGCCCGGGCCACGGCGGCGCGCTTCGCGGGCGAGACGTTCGGCTCGCCGTTCACCGCCCGCGACGCGACCGTCCGCGAGACACCGGCGTGCCGCGCCAGGTCGTCGAGCGTCGGACGACGGCCCACGACCCCTCCTCGTCGACGGCGCCCGAGCTGCTCCGGGCGGACGACCCCACGCTAGCGGCCGCATCCGCGCCGCCGGGACAGGCGGCGGCGCGCCACGCGGGCAGCCCCGCAGGTCACCGCGCCCGTGGGTCCGAGGTCCCGGTACGCGCCGCGCCCGCGGCCCGCACGCGCCGTCTTCATCGGTTCTTGACCGTCCGTGAGCACGACCTCCTGGCGCGGCCACCAGCGTGGTGCCGCCGGACCGCCCGGCGCCCGAACGGGAGGACACCTCGATGGTCGCCACCGCCCCCACCCCCACCGGCACGACCCCGCCGACCGTCGACGCCGCGCGCGGACGCACCGTCCGCGTCGCCGCCGTCGCGGCCGTCAGCGTCGCCGTCGGTGCCGTCGCGCTCGCCCTGCCCGCCTGGCCCGCGGGTGAGGACATGGGGTCGACGCACTACATGGGCCTGCTCGCGGCCAACCAGCCGTGGAACCTGCTGCTGTTCATGGCCGTGCCGGTGATCCTCGCCGAGACGATCGCCGTGTCCGAGCTCGCGATCCTGTTCCGCCGGCAGGTGTCCCTCGTCGTCACCGCGCTCAACCGGTACGCGGGCCTGGTCGCGGGGTTCTACTTCCTCGGCGTCGTCGTCTACCTGACGAGGCACGCGGTCGTGCCGCTCACCACGTCGGGCGGCTGGCGCGGGCCCGCCGACCTCGTCGCCGTCGGGTTCTACCTGCTCGGCGTCGTGCCGCTGTACGGCATGGCGCTGCTGGAGACGCGGGTCCTGGGCGCCGGGTGGGACGACGAGCACCGCCTCAAGGTCCACGCGACCCTCGTCGGGCTGTTCCTCGTCGTCGCCCACGTCGCGATGATCGCCGGGATGCTCGACCCGACCGTGCTCGGGTGGCAGCCGACGCACGTCATGGACGACGGGTCGAGCATGGCGGGCATGACGCACTGAGCCGGCGTCACGGGGCGGGCGGCAGCGTCACCGTGAACGCCGCCCCCGCCCCCGGTCCGGCGCTCGCCGCCGTGAGCGTCCCGCCGTGCGCCTGGACCAGGGCCCTGCTGATCGCGAGCCCGATCCCCGAGCCCCCGTGCCCGCGGTCGCGCGCGGTGTCGACGCGGTAGAAGCGCTCGAACACGTGCGGCAGGTGCTCGGCCGCGATGCCCTCGCCCGTGTCGCTCACCCGCAACGACACCAGCCCGTCGCGCTCGCGGGCGGCCGCCAGCGTGAGGCGGCCCCCGGGCGGCGTGTGCCGCACGGCGTTCGCGACGAGGTTGTCGAGCACCTGCGCGAGGCGCGTGCGGTCGACGGCGACCAGCGGCAGGTCGTGCGGCACGTCGAGGACGACCTCCACGTCCGCGGCGGCGGCGCGCTCGCGCCCCGCACCCGCCGCGGCGCGCAGGAGCTCGGCCGGGGCGACGGCTTCGCGGTGCAGCGTCAGGTCGCCGGACTCGGCGCGGGTGACGGCCGCGAGGTCGTCGGCGAGCCGGGTCAGCCGCGCGCTCTGCTCGCGCAGGACCGCGAGCGTGTCGTCGTCGAGCGGCTGCACCCCGTCCTCGATCGCCTCGAGGTACCCGGCGATCGTCGCGACCGGCGTGCGAACCTCGTGCGCGACGTCGGCGAGCAGCCGCGCGCGCAGCCGGTCGGACTCGTGCAGCCGGGCCGCCATCGCGTTGAACGACCGGGCGAGGTCGTCGAACTCCGTCCCGAGCCCCGGCTCGGGGACGCGTGAGTCGTACGCGCCGGCACCGACCCGCGCCGCGGCGGTCGAGACGGTGGCGAGCGACCGGCCGATGCGGCGGTTGAGCACCACGCCGACGACCGCCGACACGACGGCGGCGGCGCCGAGGGCGAGCGCGAGCGACACCGTGCCGGCGTCCTGGAAGGCCCGCTCCGCGTGCAGGACCGCGGCGTCGTGGTCGCCCATGCCGGCACTCGTCATGTGCTGGTGGAACAGGCCCGGCCCGACGGCGGCCGCCACCAGCCACGCCGTCACCGCGGCCGTGGCGAGCACCACGACGAGCGCCCCGACGAGCAGCGCGCCCAGCCCCCACGCCGACGTCGGCCGGCGTGCCTCGGCCGTCACGTGCCCGTCCCGATCCGGTAGCCGACCCCCCGGACGGTCCGCACGTAGCGCTGCGCGTCCGCGGTGTCGCCGAGCTTCTGCCGCACGTGCAGGACGTGCACGTCGACGAGGTGCTCGTCGCCGACCCACCCCGGCCCCCACACGAGGTCGATGAGCGCGCGCCGGCTGAGCACGCGCCCGGGGTGCTCCGCGAGCGCGACGAGGACGTCGAACTCGGTGCGCGTGAGCGGGACCCCCACGTCACCGAGGTGCACCTCGCGTGCGTCGACGTCGACCCGCAGGTCGCCGACCCGCACGACGCGACCCGCCGGCTCCGCGGCGGCCACGGGAGCGGCCCGTCGCGGGCGGCGCATGAGGGCCGCCACGCGCGCCATGAGCTCGCGCGGGCTGAACGGCTTCGTCACGTAGTCGTCGGCGCCCACGGACAGGCCGACGACGGTGTCGACCTCCTCCGCGCGCGCCGTGAGCATGACGACGTAGCAGTCCGAGAACGTGCGCAGCCGCCGGCAGACCTCGACGCCGTCCAGCCCGGGCAGGCCGAGGTCGAGCACCACGAGGTCCGGGTCCACCTCGCGCAGCACGTCGACCGCCCGTGCACCGTCGTGGCACACGGTCGTCGTGAAGCCGTCCCGCTCGAGGTACCCCGCGACCAGACGGGCGAGCGGCTCCTCGTCGTCGACGACGACGGCCCGGCGGACGGGGGCGGGGGGCGCGGTGGTCACGGTCACCATCTTGTCCGTCGGCGCCCGTCGTGCCCGCGACCTTCATCGAACCTTGATCCGACCGCGAGGACGCGTGCGGGGTCCGCGAGCGACAGTGGCCGTCTCCGGGGGCCGACCGAGGGCCGCCGGGGACCTCGCACCGCACCTGGAAGGACCCGTCCCGTGAGCACCACCGCGCGTCGCGTCGCCACCGCGACGGCCGCCCTGACCCTCGCCGCGACGCTGGCCTCGTGCGCCGGCCCCGCGCCGGGCGCACCCGCCGACGCCGACCCGCCCGCCTCGAGCGCGACGCAGACGGAGTCGCGGCACGACGCGACCGACACGTGGTTCGCGCAGATGATGGTCGTCCACCACCAGGGGGCCATCGAGATGGCGGAGCTCGCGCTCGACCGTGCGTCGACCCCGCAGGTGCGCGACCTCGCGCAGCGCATCGCCGACGCGCAGGGCCCGGAGATCGCGCTCATGACCGGGTGGCTGCAGGCGTGGGGCGAGGACGTTCCCGGCGACCCGGACGGCGACGGCGGTCACATGTCCGGCGGCGGGACGGGCGGAGGCATGGACCACGGCGGGATGGACCACGGCGGGATGGACATGCACGGCATGAGCCAGGACGAGGCGATGGGGTCGCTCGACGGGCTCGACGGTGTCGCGTTCGACCGCGCGTTCCTCGACCTGATGACCGCCCACCACCGGGGAGCCGTCGAGATGGCCGAGACCGAGCTCGCCGAGGGCACGCACCCCGCGGCGCTGCGCCTCGCGCGCACGATCATCGACGCCCAGACGGCCGAGACCACCGAGATGCAGAACCTGCTGAACGCCCTGTGAGCGGGGGCGACGCGGAGAGCGCGTCCGCGATCACGTACCGTCGTCCGGTGCCGCACGACGACTCCCCCGCCGACCGCACCCCGGCGGACGGAAGCCTGCCCGGGCTGACGGCGTGCGCGCTGTGCGCCGGGGAGACGCTCGAGGGCGTCGACGACCTGCCCGGCGGCCAGGCGGAACGGCTGCGGCGGCTCGCCGAGACGGGGGTCGCGCGGCTGACGTTCGTCGACTGCCTCGACGAGTGCGAGCGCGGGGACGTCGTCGTCGCGCGCCCGACCGCGCACTGCCGCCGTGCCGGGGTGGCGCCCGTCTGGTTCGAGCGTCTCGCGGGCGACGCGCCGACCGCGGCGCTGGCCGCGTGGCTGCGGGCCGGCGGTCCGGGCGGCGGCCCGCCCCCGGCGGCGCTGCGCGCGCTCGTGATCGACCGCGGGCCGGGTGAGGGTGACGCACCCGCGCAGGTCCACTGCGCCTGACGCGCGCGCGGCGCACGGACGCGACGACGACCTCGTCCCGGCCGGTGCGGGACGAGGTCGTCGGTCGTGCGCGGGTGCTCAGGCGGGCGCCGTCACCGGTAGGTGATCGACGACGTCGAGTAGCCGCAGGCCGCGGACGGGCCGGAGCCGATCTTGGACGGCTCGCCGGACGTCACGCCCTTGTACTCCTCGCAGATCGCGATCTTCTTCGACGAGTCGTTGTAGATCTGGACGTTGGTGATCGTGGCCTTGTCGCCGAGGTTCGAGTTGATCCCCACCAGCGACTTGCCCGGTGCGGTCACCTTGACGTTGTCGACGACGACGGTCCGCGCGTACTGCTTGGAGCAGTTGCCGCACGAGCGGTAGAGCTTGCCGAAGTCCGAGACCTGGAAGTTCTTGATGACGAACTTCCCCGGCCCGTTGTGCTGGAACACCTTGTCCGACGCCGATCGCGCGCCGCCGCCGTCGACCGTCATGACCTGCGACGACGACGAGCCCTTGAGCGTCGCGGCGTCCTCGCCGACGTCCTCCCACCACACGTTCTGCAGCGTGCAGGTACCGGTGCAGTGCACGCCGTCGCCGGCTCCCGTGCCGATGATGACGTTCTTGAGGACGGCGCCGTCGGAGAGCTGGAAGATCGGCGGCTGCGACTCGTCCTGGTCGCCCGACGAGATGCCGTAGTACCGGACGTAGCCGCCGTCGAAGGTGCCGGAGACGCTGATGGTCGACGACACCTTCTTGGCGCTGGTCGCGGACGGCCAGGCCGGGAACGACCCGCCGTTCGACGGCGGCGGCGTGGTGGTGCCGCCGCCCGAGCCGACCTTCACGAGCTCGAACTGCTGGTTGTACTGGTTGTTGTCGGTGAGCTGGGTGATGGTCGCGCCGTCGGCGGTGGAGCGGTTGGTGACCGTGACGGCCTTGCCGCTGTGCCGGTTGATCAGCCGGATGCGGCTGCCCTCGGAGTCGCCGAGCTTGAACTGCTGGTTGGTGCCGTTGAGGTCGGTGTACTGCCGGAACTCGCCGCCGTCGGCGGTGCTCCAGCCCCACAGGTCGAGCACCTTGCCGGAGTGCCTGTTCTGGAGCTTGTACCAGCCGGAGCCGGCGTCGACGAACTTCCACTGCTGCCAGTTGCCGTCGTTGCGGGTCCACTGCTGGACGACGCCGCCGTCGGCGGTGGACCAGTTGGCGACCTCCATCGCCTTGCCGCTCTGCCGGTTGAGCAGCACGTAGTACGCGCTGGTGTCGACGCTGGCCGCGGACGCCGTCGTCGCCGCGGTGAGGCCGACGGTCGCGCCGGCGGCCGTCGCGGCGAGCGCCGCGAGGAGTGCCCGCCAGGGGCGCCGTCGCCCCTGGATCGTTGTACGACTCACTGCTGGTCCCTCCTTCGGGTAAGGGCTTTCCAGGCCAGTGACCCATGAGCGCGCCTCCGCGTAAACCGTCGAAGCGTTTACGTCTGCGCTGCAGCATCCCCGTCCGCGCCCCACCGCAGAGGTCGCGACCGGGCGCGCCCGCCGCGTCGCTTCGTTAGCGTCGGGCGCAAGCGGTCGGTCACGGGGAGGACACCGGATGCACCACGTCGAGGTGTTTCTGCTGGTCGCAGGCGCTGTGCTGGTCGCGGCGGCGTGCCGTCGACGCGGGTTGCCGTCGCCCCTCGTCATCGTCGCGATCTCGCTCGTCGTCTCGCTGGTCCCGGGCGTCCCCCGGTACGAGCTCAACTCCGAGATCCTGCTCGAGTTCGTCCTGCCGCCGCTGCTCTACTCCGCCGCCCTCGCCAGCTCGTACCGGGACTTCCGCGCCCAGCTCAACTCGATCACCCGCCTCGGCGTCGGGCTCGTCCTCGTCAGCGCGCTCGCCGTCGCGCTCGTCTTCTGGGCGCTCGAACCCGCCGTGTCGTTCGCCGTCGCGCTCGTGCTCGGCGCGGTCGTCGCGCCGCCCGACGCGGTCGCCGCCGCCGCCGTCGGCCGCCGGCTCGGCCTGCCCCGCCGCGTCATGACGGTCCTGTCCGGCGAGAGCCTCATCAACGACGCCACGTCGCTCACGCTCTACAAGGTCGCGCTCATCGGCGCCGCGACGGGCGCATGGGCGTTCGGCGGCGCGATCGGCACGTTCGCGGTGGCCGTCGTGGCGGGCGTCGCGGTCGGGCTCGCGATCGGGTGGGTCGTGCACGCGATCCGCGTCCGGCTCGACGACCCCGTCGTCGCCTCCGCGATCGGGCTGCTCACCCCGTTCGGCGCGTACTGGGCCGCCGAGGCGGTGCACGGGTCGGGCGTCCTCGCGGTCGTCGCGGCCGGGCTCTACCTCGGGCACACGTCCCCGCGCGCGGGCTACGCGACGCGACTGTTCGAGGAGCCGATCTGGTCGACGCTCGACATCCTGCTCGAGTCGTTCACGTTCGCCCTCATCGGCATCCAGCTGCCATGGATCGTCCGGGACCTGATGGCGTCCGACCAGGGGCTCGGGCACGCCGTCGTGGTGTCGCTCGCGGTGCTGGCCGTCGCCGTCCTCGTCCGGCCGCTCTACGTCTTCGGCACCGCGTGGTTCGACAACCTGCGGCTGCGCGGCAGCCACCGTCCCGAGCGCGACGCCCTGTCCGCGCGCGAGTCCGCGGTCGTGTCCTGGGCCGGGATGCGTGGCGTCGTCACGCTCGCCGCCGCCGCGGGCATCCCCGCGACGATCGACGGCGGCCCGTTCCCCGACCGCGCCACGATCCAGCTCGCCGCCTACACCGTCGCGATCGGCACGCTGCTCGGCCAGAGCCTCACGCTGCCGTGGGTGATCCGGCGGCTCGGGGTGGGCTCCGCCGACGAGGAGGCGTCGGACGCGACGCAGGAGGCCGCGACGAGGATCGCGACATCCGACGCGGTGCAGCGCGTCATCGAGTCGAAGCGCGGCGAGCTCGCCACGGTCGTCGGCCCACAGGCGGCGGACGAGGCGGTCGAGGCGCTGTCGGCCCGCTGGCGCGCGCGGGGTGCCGCCGCGGCCGTGATGCTCGACCCCGAGAACGCCCCCGACCTGCTGCCCGACGACGTCGACGCGCGCGAGAGCACGCGTGGGCTGGGGCCCGTCGGCAAGGCGGGCGACGGGCGGCTCCCCGGCGCGGCCGAGGGGCGGCGCACCCAGCAGTTCCGGCGCGAGATCATCGCGGCCCAGCGCGAGGTGCTCATGCAGCGCCGCGACGCGGGCCAGCTCGACGAGGCCGTGATGCGGCGGATGATGCGCGAGCTCGACCTGGAGGACGAGAGCCTGTCGTCGTCCTGGCTCGAGCGCGTGCGCGACTGACGGCGGCCCCCCCCGGCGACCGGCGGGCGCGCGACGCCGGCGCTGGTCACTCGGGCGCGTGCCGGTCGAGGAACTCGTACACCTCGGTCGTGTCGACACCCGGGTACGCGCCGACGGGCAGCGCGGCGAGCAGCGACGCGTGCGGCCGCGCCGACGGTCGCGCCTGGTCGCCCCACCGCTCGGCGAGGGTCGACGGGGGGCGCCGGCAGCACGTCGGGTCGGGGCAGCGGCTCGTCGCCCGCTCGGTCGTCTCGCGTCCCTGGAACCACCTGACGTGCGCGAACGGGACGCCGACGCTCACGGAGAACGCGCCCTGCGACGACGTCTGCACGCGAGAGGTGCACCAGTACGTGCCCGACGACGTGTCGGTGTACTGGTAGTACGGCGTGAAGCGGTCGGCGAGCGTGAACACGACGCGCGCGGTCCAGTGCCGGCAGACGGGCTGCCCCTCGATCGCACCGAGCGGGTCGGACGGGAAGACGACGCCGTCGTTCTCGTACGCCTTGTGCAGCGTGCCGCCCTCGTGAACCTTCATGAAGTGCACGGGGATGCCGAGGTGCCGCGTCGCGAGGTTGGTGAACCGGTGCGCGGCGGTCTCGTACGGCACGGCGAACTGGTCGCGCAGGTCCTCGACCGACAGCCGCCGCTCGGCCTTCGCGGCCTGCAGGTACGCGACCGCGCCGTCCTCGGGGAGCATGAGCGCGGCGGCCATGTAGTTCGCCTCGACGCGCTGGCGCAGGAAGTCGCCGTAGCTCGTGGGCTCGGCGTGGCCGAGCACGTGCGACGCGAGCGCCTGGAGCAGCGGTGACCGGCTGTCGCTGATGCCCGCGCCGCCCTGCGGCAGGTAGATGCGGCCGTGCGCGAGGTCCGTCACGGTGCGCGTCGAGTGCGGCAGGTCGGGCACGTGGTGCAGCGAGAAGCCGAGGTGCGCCGCGATGTCGGCGGTCGCGCGCTGCGACAGCGGCCCTCCCGCGTGCCCGACGGCCGTGAGCAGGTCGCGTGCGTGCGTCTCGAGCTCGGCGAAGTAGTTGTCCTGCGCGCGCATCCGGGCGCGCAGCTCGGCGTTCGCGCGGCGGGCCTCCTCCGGCGTCGCGGCGTTCTCGGTGAGCAGGCGCTGCACCTCGCCGGCCAGCCGGACGAGCGCGTCGAGCGCGTCGGTCGGCAGCGACTTGCCGACCTTGACCTCGGGGATCTGCAGCGACGCGAAGAGCGGGCCGCGCTGCGTGCGCTCGAGCTCGACCTCGAGCGCGGCGCGGCGGGTGGGCGGCTCGGGCCGCAGCAGCTCCGCGACCGGGACACCGAGCGCGTCGGCGACCGCGGACAGGACCCCGACGCGCGGCTCGCGATGGCCGTTCTCGAGCATCGAGACCTGGGACGGCGCGCGGCCGATCGCGCGGCCCAGGTCGTCGAGGGTCATGCCGCGCGCGGTGCGCAGGTGCCGGATCCGGCGGCCCAGGACGAGGGTGTCGAGCGCGCCGGACGACGGGGGCGGGGGTGCCGCAGGGCGGGGCGACGTCGTCGTCATAGCAACGAACGGTGCCAGGCCGCAGCGGTTCCGTCCAGGAGAAGGACCTCGATCCTTCCGCCCTGGAAGCGGTCTCATCGGGCAACGATCGGCGCCCTGCCGCAGGTGGGGCGCACTTCTTCCGTCGACACCGGTCCTCACCCGCACAGACGGCGCCCGCCGGGGCTCCTTCCGGTGAGCAGAAGAACCGTCGAACTTCACGCTCCGCCGACCGACCACCACCAGCCCGCAGGCGTCACGGTGGAGGTGCGGGCGGAACCGGACCACCGGCTCACCGCCCGCACCACCCGACGACCCCGCACCGCCGCGGCCGTCACGACCGGACCGGGAGGTCACCCGATGAGCACCGCCACCGACCCCGCCCCCACCACCACGACGCTGCCCGGCGACCGCATGCAGTCCGCGGCCGACCTGGACGTCGTCTGGGCGACCGACCCGCGCTGGGCCGGGGTCCGCCGCACCCACTCCGCGCAGGACGTCGTCGCGCTGCGCGGGTCGGTCGGCGAGGAGCACACGCTCGCACGCCGGGGCGCGCAGCGGCTGTGGCAGCTCCTGCACCAGCGGACGCACGTGCCGGCGCTGGGCGCGCTCACGGGCAACCAGGCGGTGCAGCAGGTCCGCGCGGGCCTCGAGGCCATCTACCTGTCGGGCTGGCAGGTCGCGGCCGACGCCAACCTGTCCGGCCAGACGTACCCTGACCAGAGCCTCTACCCCGCCAACTCGGTGCCCGCCGTCGTGCGGCGCATCAACAACGCGCTCCTGCGGGCCGACCAGGTCGAGGTCGCCGAGCACGGGCGGGCGTCGCGGGACTGGCTCGTGCCGGTCGTGGCGGACGCGGAGGCGGGGTTCGGCGGGCCGCTCAACGCCTACGAGCTCATGCACGCGATGATCGCGGCCGGCGCCGCGGGGGTGCACTGGGAGGACCAGCTCGCCGCGGAGAAGAAGTGCGGCCACCTGGGCGGCAAGGTGCTCGTCCCGACCGCCCAGCACGTCCGGACGCTGTCGGCGGCCCGGCTCGCGGCGGACGTCGCCGACGTCCCGACCGTGATCGTCGCGCGGACCGACGCGCTCGGCGCGGACCTGCTGACGAGCGACGCCGACGAGCGCGACCACGCGTTCCTCACGGGCGAGCGCACCGCCGAGGGCTACTACCGGGTCGAGCCCGGCCTCGACGCGGTCGTCGCACGCGCCGACGCCTACGCGCCGTTCGCGGACCTGCTGTGGGTCGAGACGTCGACGCCCGACCTGGCCCTCGCGATCGAGTTCGCGGAGCGCATCCACGAGCGGCACCCCGGCAAGCTCCTCGCGTACAACTGCTCGCCGTCGTTCCACTGGCGCCGCCACCTCGACGACGCGCAGATCGCGCGCTTCCAGCGCGAGCTCGCCGGGTACGGGTACGCGTTCCAGTTCGTCACGCTGGCCGGCTTCCACGCGCTCAACCACTCGATGTTCGACCTGGCCCGCGGCTACGCCCAGCGGGGCATGTCCGCCTACGTCGACCTGCAGCAGGCGGAGATCACCGCCGAGGCCGACGGCTACACCGCGACCCGCCACCAGCGCGAGGTCGGCACGGGGTACTTCGACCGGGTCGCCACCGCGATCTCGCCCGACGCCTCGACGCTCGCGCTCGCCGGCTCCACCGAGACGGCCCAGTTCACCCACTGACCGCACGACCCGCCGCACGACGCGTCCGCGCGCCCGTCGGCCCCGCACCCGGAGGTGCCTGATGACCGTCCTGACCCCCGCCCGCGCCCCGCTCACCGGTCCCGTGATCCAGCCGCACCTCGACGTGGTCGGCCCGCCGGTCCCGGGCGCGGCCGAGATCCTCACGCCCGAGGCGCTCGACTTCGTCGCCGACCTGCACACCGTGTTCGGCACGCGCCGCACGCTGCTGCTCCGCGAGCGCCAGCTCCGCCGCGACCGCATCGCGAACGGCGCCGACCCGGGCTTCCTGCCGCTGACCGCGGGCATCCGCGCCGACCGGTCGTGGCGCGTCGCCGGGCCCGGCCCGGGCCTCGAGGACCGGCGCGTCGAGATCACCGGCCCGTGCGACCGCAAGACGACCGTCAACGCGCTCAACTCGGGCGCGCGCGTCTGGCTCGCCGACCTGGAGGACGCGACGAGCCCGACGTGGGCGAACGTCGTCGGGTCGCAGCACAGCCTGTTCGACGCGATCCGCGGGAACGCGGACTTCACGTCGCCCGAGGGCAAGGAGTACCGCGTCGGCGAGCGGACGCCGACGATCGTGTTCCGCCCGCGCGGCTGGCACCTCGCGGAGAAGCACGTCGAGCACGTCGACCGGGCCGGCCAGCGGTACGGGGCGTCCGCGTCGCTCGTCGACGCCGGGCTGTACCTGTTCCACAACGCGCACGCGCTGATCGACGCCGGCCGCGGCCCGTACCTCTACCTGCCGAAGATCGAGAGCCACCTCGAGGCGCGGCTGTGGGACGACGTCTTCCGGTTCGCCGAGTCGTACCTGGGACTGCGGCACGGGACCATCCGCGCGACGGTGCTCATCGAGACGATCACGGCCGCGTTCGAGATGGAGGAGATCCTCTACGAGCTGCGCGACCACTGCGCCGGGCTGAACGCGGGCCGCTGGGACTACATCTTCAGCATCGTGAAGACGTTCCGCTCGCGCGGCCGCCGCTGGGTGCTGCCCGACCGGTCGCGCGTCACGATGACGGTGCCGTTCATGCGGGCGTACGCGGACCTGCTCGTCGCGACGTGCCACCGTCGCGGGGCGCAGGCGATCGGCGGCATGAGCGCGTTCGTCCCGAACCGGCGCGACCCGGAGGCCAACGAGCGTGCGTTCGCGCAGGTCCGCGCCGACAAGCAGCGCGAGGCCGGCCAGGGGTTCGACGGCACCTGGGTCGCCCACCCCGACCTCGTGCCCGTCGCGCGGGAGGTGTTCGACGACACGCTCGGCGACCGCCCCGACCAGCGCGACGTCCAGCACCCCGACGTCACCCCCGACGCCGCCGCGCTGCTCGACGTGGCCTCGGCCGGCGGCACCGAGCCGGGCGCGGTCACCGACGCGGGCCTGCGGACCAACCTGTCCGTCGCGGTCCGCTACCTCGAGGCGTGGCTGCGCGGGACCGGCGCGGTCGCGATCGACGGGCTCATGGAGGACGCGGCCACCGCCGAGATCTCCCGCTCGCAGGTGTGGCAGTGGGTGCACCACGGCGTCGTCACCGACTCGGGGACGACGATCACCGCGGAGCACGTGCGGTCCGTCCTCGCCGACGTCCTGGCCGGGCTCCCCCGCACCGAGGACGACCGGCTCGACGACGCCGCGGCGCTCGTCGAGGAGGTCGCGCTGGGCGACGACTTCCCGACGTTCCTCACGGTGCCGGCCTACGCACAGCACCTGGTCGAGCGCCGCTGACGGCGACCGCCCGCACCCCTCGGCGTGGTGCCACCTCCCCCTGGTGGCACCACGCCGAGACGCGTCCCGTCCCGGCGGTCGGGGCGGCGATACTCGTCCCCGTGGACGACGCCACCGCCCCGACGCCGGTCACGCCGGCCCGCGACGTGATCCCGTTCCGGACCGCCGTCCGCGCCTGGTTCGCGATCTCCTGGCAGACCTTCGGCGGCCCCGCGGGCCAGATCGCGGTCATGCAGCGGACCCTCGTCGACGAGAAGGGCTGGATCGGGCAGCGCCGGTTCCTGCACGCGCTCAACTACTGCATGCTCCTGCCCGGCCCGGAGGCGCAGCAGCTCGCCGTCTACACGGGGTGGCTGCTCAACGGGACGCGCGGCGGGGTCGTCGCGGGAGGGCTCTTCGTGCTCCCCGGGATGCTCGCGCTCCTCGCCCTCGCCGCGATCTACGTCGCGTTCGGCGACACGACCGTCGTGAGCGCCGTGTTCGCCGGGCTGGCGCCCGCGGTGCTCGCGATCGTCGCGCAGGCCGTGGTGCGCGTCGGCCGTCGCGCCCTCACCGGTCCGGCGCTGGTCGCGCTCGCCGTCGCGTCGTTCGTCGCGCTCGCGCTGTTCGGCGTGCCGTTCCCGGTCGTCGTGCTCAGCGCGGGCCTGGCGGGCTGGCTGCTGCACCGCGTCGCGCCGCAGCAGGTGGACCCGGCGCCCGGCGCGGGAGACGGCGGCGACGACGCCCGCACCCCGCTCATCCCCGACGACGCGCTGCACGTGGAGCGCCCGTCGGGACGCCGCACGACCCGCGTGCTCGGGCTCGGCCTCCTCGTGTGGGCCCTGCCGGTGCTGGCCGTGCTCGCCCTCACCGGCCCCGACAGCACGCTCACCCACCTCGGCACGTTCTTCTCGGGCACCGCGGTCGTCACGTTCGGCGGCGCGTACGCGGTGCTCGCGTACGTCGCGCAGCGGGCCGTCGAGACGTACGGCTGGGTGACGCCGGGCGAGATGACGCGCGGGCTCGCGCTCGCCGAGACGACGCCCGGGCCGCTCATCATGGTCGTGCAGTTCGTCGCGTTCCTCGCGGCCTACCGCGACCCGGGCGGCCTGGACCCGTGGGCCGCGGCCGTCGTCGGCGCGCTGCTGACGACGTGGGTGACGTTCGTGCCGTCGTTCCTCTTCATCTTCCTGGGCGCGCCCTACGTCGAGCGTCTGCGCGCCAACCGCGCGCTCAGCGCGGCGCTCACCGCGGTCACCGCGGCCGTCGTGGGCGTCATCGCGAACCTCGCCCTGTACTTCACGACGCACACGCTGTTCGCGGGGTCGACGCCGGTCACGTGGGGACCGCTCCGGCTCGACGTCCCCGACCTCGGCACGCTGCAGCCCTGGTCGCTCGCGATCGCCGTCGTCGGCGGCGTGCTGGTGTTCGGGCTGCGCTGGTCGGTGCTGCGCACGCTCGCGGTGTGCGCCGCCCTCGGGCTCGTGCTGGGCCTCGCCGGCCTGCTCTGAACCAGGTCACCCGGCCGGCCGACCCGTCTCCCGGGACCCAGGTCCCAGGTCTGCCACCTGCGGTTTCGCTCGCGACAGGGTCGCGGGAGCGCCTCAGGACCTTCGGCTCAGTCATCCGATGACTGGCCCCCCTAGCGTCGAAGACGTCAACGGCGACGACTCCAGCAACCGCCGGGAGACACCTCCCGCGCACTGACCAGGGGAGCACACGGTGACTGTCACCGAGTCCAGCACGACCCGCACGACCAAGGCCAAGAAGGCCGTCGCGACCGCGCCCGCCGCGGCCGCCCCCGCAGCACCTGCGCTCTCCGAGGACCAGGTCGCGACCGCGATCGACGCGCTCGTCGCCAACGCGACGAAGGCGCTCGCCGAGTACGCGCACTTCACGCAGGAGGACGTGGACCGCTTCGTCAAGAAGGGGTCCGTCGCGGCGCTCGACCAGCACGGCCAGCTCGCGAAGCTTGCGGTCGAGGAGACCGGACGCGGCGTGTTCGAGGACAAGGCCGTCAAGAACATCTTCGCGTGCGAGCACGTCACCAACTCGATGGCGGACCTCAAGACGGTCGGCGTCATCGCCCGCGACGAGCTGCGCGGCATCACCGAGATCGCGGAGCCGGTCGGCGTCATCTGCGGCGTCACGCCGGTGACCAACCCGACGTCGACGGCGATCTTCAAGTCGCTCATCTCGCTCAAGACGCGCAACCCGATCATCTTCGCGTTCCACCCGAACGCGCAGCGCTCCTCGGTCGAGGCGGCGCGGATCGTGCGCGACGCGGCGGTCGCCGCGGGTGCGCCCGAGCACTGCATCCAGTGGGTCGAGACGCCGTCGATCGCGGCGACGAACACGCTCATGAACCACCCGGGCGTGTCGCTGATCCTGGCGACCGGCGGCAACGCGATGGTCCGTGCCGCGTACTCGTGCGGCAAGCCGGCCCTCGGCGTCGGTGCGGGCAACGTCCCCGCCTACATCGAGAAGACCGCCAAGCTGAAGCGCGCCGTGAACGACGTGGTGCTCTCCAAGGCGTTCGACAACGGCATGATCTGCGCGTCCGAGCAGGCCGTCATCCTCGACGACGAGATCTACGACGCCGCCATGGCGGAGTTCAAGGTCCTGCACGCCTACCTCGCGACGCCCGCGGAGAAGGCCCAGCTCGAGCAGTTCATCTTCGGCGTCGACGCGCAGGGCACGAACTGCGCGGACGCGAAGCTCAACCCGACGGTCGTCGGCAAGACCCCGCAGTGGATCGCCGAGCAGGCCGGCTTCAGCGTCCCCGCCGACACCTCGATCATCCTGGCCGAGGTCACCGGTGTCGGCCCGCACGAGCCGCTGACCCGCGAGAAGCTCGCGCCGGTCCTCGCCGTGCTGCGCGCCTCGACGACCGAGCAGGGCATCTCGCTCGCCGAGCAGATGGTCGAGTTCGACGGCCTCGGCCACTCCGCCGCGATCCACACCCGCGACGACGCGCTCACCGAGGTGTTCGGCAGCCGCGTCAAGGCCGTCCGCGTCATCGCGAACGCGCCCTCGTCGCTCGGCGGCATCGGCGACATCTACAACGCGTTCATCCCCTCGCTCACGCTGGGCTGCGGCTCCTACGGCCACAACTCGGTCTCGAACAACGTCTCGGCGGTGAACCTCATCAACGTCAAGCGCGTCGGCCGGCGCAACAACAACCTGCAGTGGTTCAAGGTCCCCGCGAAGACGTACTTCGAGCCGAACGCGATCCGCTACCTGCAGGACATGGCGGGCGTCGAGCGCGTCACGATCGTCACCGACGCGACCATGACGACGCTGGGCTTCGTCGACAAGATCATCGACGTCCTCAACCGCCGCCCCGGCAAGGTCGCGCTGCAGATCATCGACCAGGTCGAGCCCGAGCCGTCGGTCCGCACCGTGCAGAACGGCGCCGCGCAGATGCGCCACTTCCGCCCGGACACGATCATCGCGCTCGGCGGCGGCTCGCCGATGGACGCCGCGAAGGTCATGTGGCTGCTGTACGAGCACCCGGAGATCAACTTCTCCGACCTCAAGCAGAAGTTCTTCGACGTCCGCAAGCGCGCGTTCAAGTTCCCGACGCTGGGCGAGCTCGCGCAGCTCGTCTGCATCCCGACCACGTCGGGCACGGGCGCCGAGGTCACGCCGTTCGCGGTGATCTCCGACCCCGACGCGGGCAAGAAGTACCCGCTCGCCGACTACGCGCTGACGCCGACGGTCGCGATCATCGACCCGGTGCTCACGTCCAAGATGCCCCCGTCGCTCGCGGCGGACTCCGGCTTCGACGCCCTGACGCACGCGACCGAGGCGTTCGTGTCCGTCTACGCGAACGACTTCACCGACGGCATGGCGCTGCAGGCGATCCGCCTCATCTTCGACAACCTCGCGGTCTCCGTGAACGGCGACCCGAACGACCCGGCCACCCGGGACGCGCGGGAGAAGATGCACAACGCGGGCACCATCGCCGGCATGAGCTTCGGCAACGCGTTCCTGGGGATCGTGCACGCCATGGCGCACGTGGTCGGCTCGACGTACCACCTGGTGCACGGCCGCACGAACGCGACGCTCCTGCCGCACGTCATCCGCTACAACGGCACCGTCCCGACCAAGCTCACGAGCTGGCCGAAGTACGAGCACTACGTCGCCCCGGAGCGGTTCCAGCAGATCGCGCAGATGCTCGGCCTGCCGGCCGCCACGCCGGCCGAGGGCGTCGAGTCGTACGCGCTGGCCGTCGAGGCGCTGCGCTCCAAGGTCGGCATCCCGTCGTCCTTCCAGGCGCAGGGCGTCGCCGAGCAGGAGTTCATGTCGCGCCTCGACGAGGTCGCCATGGGCGCCTACGAGGACCAGTGCGCCCCGGCGAACCCGCGGATGCCGATGATCGACGACATGAAGGACCTCATGACCGCGGCCTACTACGGCACGTCGCTGGAGGACGTGCGGTCCGGTCGCACCGAGCAGCAGGAGGCCTGACCTCCGGCGCGGCGGTCCGTCCAGCTCTCCTCCCCTGGGACGCGGACCGCCGCCCTGCTCGCCCCGACGCCCCGTCCGGCCCCCTGGCCGGGCGGGGCGTCGGCGTCCGCACGCGCGCCGGGACGCGCTCGTTCCGGGTGCCGTGCGGCGCCGACGCGGGCAGACTGTGGCACCGATCCGCCGGACCCGCCCCCGCCGACGTCCATCAGGAGGACCTCGTGACCGCACGCCCGCACGCCCGCACGCTGCTCGTCCGTGCCGCCGCGCCCGCCCTCGCCGCCGGGCTCGCGCTCGGTCTGGCCGGATGCTCCGACGCCGACATCGACCAGGCCGCGCAGTCCGCGAAGGACGCCCGGTCCGCCGCCGAGAGCGCCGTCGGGGACCTCAGGGCCGCGGTCGACGACGCGCGCGCCCGCGCCGACGAGGCCCGCGCCCAGGTCGACGAGACGCGCGCGAAGCTCGAGGGCCTCGACGAGCAGGCACGCACCCAGGCGCAGTCCGCGGTCGACGAGGCCGAGGCCGCCGTGACCGAGGCGCAGGCCGCGCTCGAGGCGGCCCAGCAGGACGCGTCTGCCGAGGCCCAGCAGCGCGTCGCCGACGCGGAGCAGCAGGTCGCCGACGCGCGCGCCGACCTCGAGGCCGCCAGGGCGGAGGCCGGCGGGGAGGCCGCCGACGCCCTCGACTCCCTCGCGGCCGAGCTCGGCTCCCTGGGCGACGACCTCCGCGCGGCCACGGGCAGCTGACCCGGCCCGTGTCGTGAACGCCGCTCGTCCTGCACGGCCGCTCGGGTGATTTCGCGGTTCGCCCGCGCGGCACGTTGAGACGTGCGCCACACCTGCCGATGGTGGAGGTATGAGCGACAGGCAGTCGTCCCGGGTGGGACGCCAGCACCACGTGGAGTGGTGGGTGGTGTGCGCATGGGTGTCGCTCGCGGTCCTGCTCGTCGTCGGGCTGGTCGGCGCGGTCGGTCTCTGACCGGCGCCGTCCTCACGACACGGGTCACGGGACGCGGGTGGCTCCTCGCCACGCGCCCGCCGGACCTATCCTCGCCGGATGGGCGAGCCGAAGGACGCACAGCACGGCGTCGAGCACGGTCGGTGGCGTGACGTCGCGCGCGCGTCGGGGCTGCTCGCCGACGACGGTCACGTGCGGGCGACGATCTTCGCCGAGATGTCGGCGCTCGCCGAGTCGACGGGCTCGGTGAACCTCGGCCAGGGCTTCCCCGACGTCGACGGCCCGGCCTCGGTCGCCCGGGCCGCCGCGCAGGCCGTCGCCGACGGGCACAACCAGTACCCGCCCGGTCCCGGGATCCCCGCGCTGCGGCACGCGGTCGCCGAGCACCAGGAGGCGCGCTACGGGCTCGACTGGCACCCCGACCGCGAGGTGCTCGTCACGACCGGCGCGACCGAGGCGCTCGCCGCGGCGGTGCTCGCGCTCGCCGGGCCCGGCGACGAGGTGCTGACCCTCGAGCCGTTCTACGACGCGTACGCCGCGGTCGTCGCGCTGTCCGGTGCCACGCACACCACCGCTCCCCTGCGCGCGACGCCCGAGGGGTTCCGCGTCGACCTCGACGCGCTCGCCGCGGCGTTCACCGACCGGACCCGGCTCGTGCTGCTCAACACCCCGCACAACCCGACGGGCACCGTCCTCACGCCCGACGAGCTCGCCGCCGTCGCCCGGCTCGCGACCGCGCACGACGCGCTCGTCGTCACCGACGAGGTCTACGAGCACCTCGTCCTCGACCCCGGCGTGCGGCACGTGCCGGTCGCGACGCTGCCCGGCATGGCGGAGCGCACGCTCACGGTGTCGTCCGCCGGCAAGACGTTCTCGTTCACCGGCTGGAAGATCGGCTGGGTCACCGGCCCGGAGCACCTGGTGACCGCGGTGCGGACCGTCAAGCAGTTCCTCACGTACGTGTCGGGTGCACCGTTCCAGCCCGCCGTCGCGTTCGCGCTGCGCGACCCCGACGTCGGCACATGGGTGCGCGACCTGGCCGCCTCGCTCGCCTCCCGGCGGGACCGGCTCTGCGCCGGCCTGGAGGCCGCCGGGTTCACCGTCGTGCGCCCGCAGGGCACCTACTTCGTCCTCGCCGACGCCGCGCCGCTCGGGTTCGACGACGGCGCCGCGCTGTGCCGCGCCCTGCCCGGCCTCGCGGGCGTCGTGGGGGTGCCCGTCACCGCGTTCACGCACGCGGGGTCGGACGTCGACCGGGCGCTGCGCTCGTGGGTGCGGTTCACGTTCGTCAAGCGCGACGAGGTGCTCGACGAAGCGGTCACGCGCCTGTCGCGGCTGCGCGGCTGACCCGCGCGCGGCATCAGGCCGGCGCGAGCCCGGGAGCCGCAGGCGTCGACGTGAGCGCCCGCGCGCCCTTGGCGTTGAGGCCCATGTTGGCGCGCAGCAGCACGTCCCCGGTGGCCCGGTCGACGAAGGTCGCGGTGTAGAGGACCCGGTGCCGGATGCGCAGCTCGACCGCGTCGTGCGGGAGGTCGCCGAGGAGCCGGTCGGTCACCGGGCCGAACCCGGCGCGGCGCACGAGGACGAACCGGCGGTCGGTCCGCAGGCACCAGATCGGCTCGGTCGAGACGACGGCACCGACCCCGAGCATCCCGCCGCTGAGCGCGAGCGACGCCGCGCCCAGCACCGCGGACGCGCCGACGGACGTGGCGGCGTTGCGCCCGCCCGCACCCTTCGGCTGGATGTGGCTGACGCCGAGGATCTCCTCGCCCGGCTCGAGCAGGTGCGCGGGGGCGGCAGCGACGAGCGCCTTGCGGGTGATCACGGGGGGCCTCCGGGTCGTCGGGTCGCGTGACGGTACCGCTGCCCCGCTGACCTGCGCGGACGTTCCGTACGGCTGTCACCCGCACGGGTGACGGATCAGCCGGTCCAGGCACCGCCGCGGCGGTAGGCGGGCGTCGCGAGCGCGAGCACGAGCAGCGCGGCGACCGACGCGCCGACCATGACGACGGCCATCGCGACCGCATCGCCGCCGAGCAGGCCGGACAGCGGGCTGACGACGCCGGAGACGCCGGCCTGGGAGGCCCCGATGAACGCCGCCGCCGTCCCCGCGATCTCGCCGTGGCGGCTGAGCGCGAGCGCGGAGGCGTTGGGCGGCACGAAGTTGACCAGCGCGAGCACGAGCCACTGGACGACGAGCAGGCCCCACAGCCCGCCCAGGCCGGTGACGGCGAGCACGAGCAGCACGGTCGTGAGCGCGAGCGACAGCGGCAGCACGACGCGCACGATCCGGATCGGCGCGACCCGGCGCACCAGTGCCGCGTTCACCTGCGCACCCGCGACGAGCCCGATGCCGTTGATCGCGAACAGCAGCGAGAACTGGTGCTCGGACAGCCCGAAGCCCTCGCGCAGCACGAACGGCGACGCGACGACGTAGCTCATGAGCACCGCGACGCCGAGTCCCGGCATCACGGCGAGCGCGACGAAGTGCCGGTCGCGCAGCAGCCCGCGGTACCCCGCCAGGGCGGTGCGCAGGCCGCCGTCGCGGCGACGGTCGGGCGGCAGCGTCTCGGGGAGGCGACGCCAGACGATCAGCCACAGCACGACGCCGAAGACCGCGAGCGCGACGAACACCGCGCGCCAGCCCGCCTGACCGGCGATGACACCGCCGATGGACGGTGCGAACAGCGGCGCGACGCCGATGACGAGCATGAGCCGGGAGATCAGCCGGGACGCGTCCGAGCCGACGAACCGGTCGCGGATGACGGCCATCGCGACGACGGTCGCGGACGCGTTGAAGAAGCCCTGCATCGACCGGAGCGCGATGAGCGGGATGATCGCGGGTGCGACGGCGCAGAGCAGCGACGTCACGACGTGCAGCGCGACGCCGACCATGACGGGCTTGCGGCGACCGAACCGGTCGGACAGCGGGCCGATGACGAGCTGGCCGACGGCACCGCCGATCAGCATCGCGGTCATCGTGAGCTGCGCGGCGGTCGCGGACGTGTTCAGGTCCCGCGCGACGTCCGGCAGCGACGGCAGGTAGATGTCGGTCGAGATCGCCGGCAGCGCGCACATGAGGCCGAGCAGCAGGACGTACTTCGCGTTCGGCCGGTGGGCGGGTGCGGCGGTGTCGACGGCGCCCGACGGCGGGGTCGGGGCGGTGTCGACGGCGCCCGACGGCGGGGTCGGGGCGGTGGCGTCCGCCGGGGCGGACGCGGTGGGGGCGGTGACGTGGGCGGCGGTCCGAGGGGTGGGCGGCGCCGCGGGGGTGCTGGGGGCGGGGCGCGCGGTCATCGCGTTCCATCGTCGCACCCGATCCACGCCGACGCGAATCGATTCGACATGTCGCGCGTCACGTCGCCCGGCGCTTCCCCCGGCCCGCCCGCGGACCGCCCGCGGACCGCGTCGACGAGGCCGCGCGTGTGGGTGCGACCTGGCAGGCTGGCCCGCATGTGCGGTCGCTACGCCTCCTTCCGCGAGGACCAGGCCCTGGCCGACGAGTTCGCCATCGCGACCGTCGCCGACGACGTCCGCCTGCTCCCGCCGTCGTGGAACGTCGCCCCGACCGACGGCGTGCGCATGGTCGTCGAGCGCGCCGACAAGGAGACGGGCGAGGTCACCCGCCAGCTCCGCGTCGCCCGCTGGGGCCTCGTGCCGGCGTGGGCGAAGGACCCGTCCGTCGGCGCCCGGATGATCAACGCGCGTGTCGAGTCCGTCGCCGAGAAGTCCGCGTTCGCGCGCCCGTTCGCGGCCCGGCGCGCGCTGCTCCCCGCCGACGGCTACTACGAGTGGAAGAAGCCCGAGCCGGGTGCTCTGACCAGGAAGAAGCAGCCGTTCTACCTGCACCCCGCCGACGACGACCTCGTCGCGCTCGCCGGGCTGTACGAGTTCTGGAAGGACCCGACAAGGTCCGACGACGACCCCGACCGCTGGCTGGTCTCCGCGACCGTCATCACGCGGCCCGCCTCCGACGACCTTGCGCACATCCACGACCGCCAGCCGCTCATGCTGCGCCGCGACGCGTGGGACGCCTGGCTCGACCCGTCCGCCGGCGCCGACGACGCCCGCCGCCTGCTCGAGGCCCCGGCGCCCCGCATCATCGCGACGCCCGTCTCCACGCTGGTCAGCTCCGTCCGGAACAACGGCCCCCAGCTCCTCGAACCGGTCGACCCGGACGAGACCCTGCTCTGACGGCGACCGCCGTCAGGACGCGGCGGCCGTGAGGCGGTAGGGGGTGACCGAGCCGATGCCCTGGAGGTCGAGGGCGGGCTGCTCGTGGAGCGCGAACCGCGGGTCGCCGCCGAGGACCTGTGCGGTCTCGGGGTCGGTGAGGACGGTGCTGGGCTCGGCGATGTCGGTGAGCCGCGCGGCGAGGTTCACGTCGGGGCCGAACACGTCGCCGAACCGGGACAGCACGCGCCCCCAGACGAACCCGACGCGCACGGGCGTCACGCCCCGCGCGCCCTCCGCGAGCCCGCCGACGGCCTGCTCGCGGTCGACGTCGATCGCGCCGCCGAGCGCCTCGGCGAGCCCGAGCGCGACGCGCGCACCGGCGGCGGGCGTGTCCGCGACGAACAGGACGGCGTCGCCGATCGTCTTGACGACGCGTCCCCCGGCACCGGTGACGACGTCGCGCGCGGCGGCCTCGAACCGCTGCACGAACTGCGACAGGTCGGTGGACCCGAGCCCGGCGGTCCGCCGGGTGAACGACACCATGTCGGCGAACCCGACGGCCCGCGCGAGCGGCAGGGCGGACGCGTCGACGCCCGGCGAGCGCTGCGCGCCGAACTCGGCGGCGTACCGCCCGGCGATCGCCGCGAGCTGGCGCCGGTAGGAGTGCACGAGCTGCGCCTCGAGCAGGGGCGCGAGGTCGGCGAGCCGGTCCAGCGTGAGCAGCCGGGCGGTCGTGTCGTCGAGCTCGTACCGCGTGGACATGTCCTCGACGAGGGCCTCGACCTGCCACAGCGCGAGGCGGTCGGCGGTGTGGCCGAGCGCGCGGGTGACGGTCAGGACGGTGCGGATGTCGAGCCCGTGCTCGCGGACCAGGGCGACGGCCCGGTCGACCGCCTCGGCGTCGCGCTCGGTGTAGACGCGGTCCTCGGGGTCGGCGTGCGGCAGGCCGACGGTCGTCCAGAAGCCGCGGACGAGGTCGACGTCGATGTGCGCGCGACGCGCCAGGTCGTGCGCGCTGTACCGGCGCGTGCCCCCGAGGAGCTGGGCCTCGAGCTCGCCGACCGTGGACTCGGCGGCCGCCGTCTCGGAGACGGGTCGCCCGGCACCGGTGGCGGGCGAGGAACCGTCGTCGGGCACGGGCCCGAGCCTAGTTCACACCCCGGACCGCACGTGACGGACGTCACCCGCGAGGACGTGGTGCGTGCGGCCCGCGGCGTCGACGACGACGAGCGCGCCGTCGTCGTCGAGGCGCTCCGCGACGCCGGTCAGCTCGTCGCCCCCGGGGAGCTCGACCCGCACGGGCGCGCCGATCGTCGCGCACACGGCCGTGATCTCGTCGGCCAGCCCGGACGCGACCGCGTCGCCGCCCGCGTCGCGCCAGCGCGTCGCGACGTCGTCGAGGGCTGTGACGAGCGCGACGAGCAGGGAGTCGCGCGTCACGTGGTGCGCGCCCGCGAGCGCGAGCGAGGTCGCGTGCTCGACGGGCAGCTCGGCGGCGCTCTGGCCCACGTTGATCCCGATGCCGATGACGACGGCCGGCGTGACCCCCGCGGGCGTCGGCGCGACCTCGGTGAGGATGCCCCCGACCTTGCGCGCCGCACCCCAGCCGGCGACCTCGGTGTCCGCCGGGACGAGCACGTCGTTCGGCCACTTGAGCACGGCCGGCACCCCGGCGGTCGCGCGCACGGCGGTCACGGCGCCGAGCCCGGCGAGGAGCGGCAGCCAGCCGAACGCGCGCGTCGGGACCGTCGGGCGGGCGACGAACGAGCAGGTCAGCGCGGTCCCGGCGGCGGTCTCCCAGTCGCGCCCCGCGCGCCCGCGGCCGGCGTCCTGGTGGTCGGCGACGAGCACGCTGCCGTGCGGCCACGCGTCGGGGTCGGCGGCGATCGCGGCGACGACGTCGGTGTTGGTCGAGCCCGTGCGGGCGACGACGTCGACGCGCGCGAGCGGGCCGGCGGGCGCCAGCAGGAGCGAGCGCAGGGCGTCCTGGTCGAGCGGGCTGCGGTCCTCGGTGAGGTCGCCGTCGGACGGGGGCGTCGTCATGCCGCCCATGATGTCGCGCGCACTCGTCGTCCGTCAGGTCTCCCGGGGCGGCGACCCTCCAACGCGTGGGCCGCCGCGTTGTGGGGTTCCGACGACCCGACGCCCCGAACACGGTCATCGCCCTGCAGGTGCCTGGTGGGGTTCCACAACTAGCCTCGGTCGGGTGACCCAGACGGACCAGACAGGCGTCCCCGCCCCCGGCACCGCCCCGCGCGGCACCGCGGCCCGCCTCGCCGACCTCGCCGAGCGGACCCGGGCGGCCGAGGTCGCCGAGCAGGGCGCGGCCGACAAGCAGCACGCGCGCGGCAAGAAGACGGCCCGCGAGCGCATCGAGGCGCTCCTTGACCCGGGCTCGTTCACCGAGCTCGACGCGCTCGTGCGGCACCGCTCGACGAACTTCGGGCTCGACAAGAAGCGGATCCCGGGCGACGGCGTCGTCACCGGGCACGGCACGGTCGACGGCCGGCCGGTGTGCGTCTACTCGCAGGACTTCACGGTCTTCGGCGGCAGCCTCGGCGAGGTGCACGGCCAGAAGATCACCAAGGTCATGGACCTCGCGCTGCGCACCGGCGTGCCGCTCGTCGGGATCAGCGACGGCGGCGGCGCGCGTATCCAGGAGGGCGTCGCGGGCCTCACGCAGTTCGCGGAGATCTTCCGCCGCAACGTCGCCGCGTCGGGCGTGATCCCGCAGATCAGCCTCATCCTCGGCCCGTCGGCGGGCGGCGCGGTGTACTCCCCCGCGCTCACGGACTTCATCGTCATGGCCGACGGCACGTCGAACATGTTCATCACCGGGCCGGACGTGATCCGCGCGGTCACGGGCGAGGACGTCGGCTTCGAGGAGCTCGGCGGCGCGACGACGCACAGCACGCGCTCGGGCGTCGCGCACTACATGGCGTCCGACGAGGACGACGCGATCGACTACGTGCGCTCGCTGCTGTCGTACCTCCCGCAGAACAACCTCACGGACCCGCCGACGTTCGCGCACGAGGCGCCGCTCGAGGTGACCGAGGAGGACGAGGAGCTCGACGCGATCGTCCCCGACTCGGACACGCAGCCGTACGACATGCGCACCGTCGTGGAGCACGTGCTCGACGACGGCGTCCTGCTCGAGATCCAGCCGCTGTACGCGCAGAACGTGCTCGTCGGGTTCGGGCACGTCGAGGGTCAGCCCGTGGGGATCGTCGCGAACCAGCCGATGGCGATGGCGGGCACGCTCGACATCAACGCCGCGGAGAAGGCCGCGCGGTTCGTGCGGACGTGCGACGCGTTCAACATCCCGGTGCTGACGTTCGTCGACGTGCCGGGCTTCCTGCCGGGCACGGACCAGGAGTGGAACGGCATCATCCGGCGCGGCGCGAAGCTCATCTACGCGTACGCGGAGGCGACGGTCCCGCTGGTCACGGTCATCACCCGCAAGGCGTACGGTGGCGCGTACATCGTCATGGGGTCCAAGCAGCTCGGTGCCGACGTCAACCTGGCCTGGCCGACCGCCCAGATCGCGGTCATGGGCGCGGGCGGTGCGGTGAACATCCTGCAGCGCGGCGCGCTCAAGTCCGTCGCGGAGGCCGGTGGGGACGTCGAGGCCGAGCGGCGACGCCTCACGGCGGAGTACGAGGAGGCGATCGTCAACCCGTGGGACGCGGCGGACCGCGGCTACGTGGACGCCGTCATCGCCCCCTCGCAGACCCGGTCGGAGATCACCCGGGCGCTGCGGCTGCTGCGCACCAAGCGCGCGAGCCTGCCGCCCAAGAAGCACGGCAACATCCCGCTGTGACCACGGAGGACGCGTGAGCGAGCACGACCACGACGAGCACACCCACGGCCTGGAGCCGCTGACGGGCGTCGACGCCCTGGAGCTGCACGCGGCCGTCGACCGGCTGACGACGGCGCTGCACGCGTACGTCGAGACGGCGGTCGGGGTGCGCGCGGAGTTCGGTGCGCACGAGGCGGACGAGGACCCGCGCGTGCTGTCGCTGGAGTCGGAGATCGGCGGGCTCAACGCACAGCTGTACGACCTGCTGCACAGCCGCCTCGGCCTGCACGCGGACCTCACGGGCATGTCGTGGTCCGACGACGACGAGGGCGACGCGGACGCGGCGCCCGAGCGCACCGACGTCGACACCTTCCACCTCGGGTTCGTGGTCGGCCAGCCGCTCGCGACGTCCGACCTGTCGCTCGACTCGGTGCTGGACCTGGTCGACGCGGGCGGCGCGGACGTCGCGCAGCGCCTCGTCGACGCGGGCTTCGAGGTCACGGAGTGGGGCGCGTCGCGCGGCGCGCCGGTCGGGTTCGACGAGGACGAGGAGGGCGACGGGTGAACGACGCACAGCCGGGCGCGCACGTGCACGTCGTGCGCGGCGCGCCCGACGAGGTCGAGCTCGCGGCGCTGGTCGCGGGCCTCGTCGCGGCCTCGTCGCAGGACGCGCACGGCGCGGACGACCACGCCGCGGCGACGTCCGCGTGGTCCGACCGGCGACGCGTGCTGCGCGGTGCGACGACGCCCCGGCCGGGCCCCGACGCGTGGCGCTGGAGCCTGCGCGGCTGACGGCCCGGCCCCCGTACCGACGAGTAGGGTCGTCCGGGTGACGACGACGCCCACCCCCAGCGGTGCCCGCCAGCCCACCCCGATCGACGCGGTCGCCGAGGCCCACGTCGCGGCCTCCGCCGCCCTGCACCCGATCGCCGCGACGGCGATCGGCCTGCCCGGTCACGAGCACGAGATGACCGACTTCTCGCCCGCGGGCCACGACGCCCGCGCGGACCAGACGCGCTCGACGCTCACGGCCCTCGACGGCCTCGCACCCGTCGACGCGGTCGACGAGCTGACGCTCGCCGCGATGCGCGAGCGGCTCGGCCTCGAGCTCGAGCTGCACGACGCGGGCGAGCCGCTGCGCGACCTCAACAACATCGCGTCGCCCGTGCAGGAGCTGCGGGACGTCTTCGACATCATGGCGACCGGCTCGATCGAGGACTGGGAGAACGTCGCCGCCCGCCTCAACGCCCTCCCGGGTGCGGTCGACGGGTACGTCGAGTCGCTGCGCCTCGCCGCGTCGCGCGGTGACGTCGCGGCGGTCCGCCAGGTCGAGGAGGCCGCCCGGCAGGCGGCCGAGCTCGCCGACCCGGCGTCGTCGTTCTTCACGGCGTTCGTGACGGGCGCGGACGTCGACGCGGCCCTCGACGAGTCGGCCGCGTGCGCGCTGGTCCGCGGCGAGCTCGAGCGCGGCGCGGTCGCGGCCCGGGAGGCGTACGGCACGCTCGCGACGTTCCTGCGCGACGAGCTCGCCCCGCAGGCCCCGCAGCAGGACGCGGTCGGCCGCGACCGGTACGCGCTGTTCTCCCGCGCGTTCCTCGGCGCGACCGTCGACCTCGACGAGACCTACGCGTGGGGTCTCGAGGAGCTCGCGCGGGTCGTCGCGGAGCAGGAGGAGGTCGCCGCGCAGATCGCCGGGCCGGGCGCGACCGTCGAGCAGGCCGTCGCCGCGCTCGACGCCGACCCCGCACGGCAGCTGCACGGCACCGAGGCGCTGCGCGCGTGGATGCAGGAGACGTCGGACGCCGCGATCGACGCGCTCGACGGCGTGCACTTCGCGATCCCGGAGGCGCTCCGGACCCTGGAGTGCCGGATCGCCCCCACGCAGACCGGCGGCATCTACTACACGGGCCCGAGCGACGACTTCACACGCCCCGGCCGCATGTGGTGGTCGGTGCCCGCCGACGTGACGACGTTCAGCACGTGGCGCGAGAAGACGACCGTCTACCACGAGGGCGTCCCCGGCCACCACCTGCAGATCGGCCAGGCCGTGCACGCGCGCGACACGCTCAACCGGTGGCGCCGCCTCGCGTGCTGGACGTCGGGCTTCGGCGAGGGCTGGGCGCTGTACGCCGAGCGCCTCATGGCCGACCTGGGCTTCCTCGACGACCCGGGCGACCGGCTGGGCATGCTCGACAGCCAGCGCCTGCGCGCCGCACGCGTCGTGTTCGACATCGGCGTGCACCTCGGCCTGCCCGCGCCCGCGCAGTGGGGCGGCGGCACGTGGGACGCCGACAAGGGCTGGGACTTCCTGCGCGCCAACGTCAACATGCCCGAGTCGTTCGTGCGGTTCGAGTGGACCCGCTACCTCGGCTGGCCGGGCCAGGCGCCGTCCTACAAGATCGGCCAGCGCCTGTGGGAGCAGACCCGCGACGAGGCGGCCGGCGCGGCGCGCACGCGCGGCGACGCGTTCGACCTGCGCACGTTCCACGCGACGGCCCTCGAGCAGGGCGCCCTCCCGCTCGACGTGCTCAAGCGGGTGTTCGCGACGTCCTGAGCGGTCCGCGCACGACGCGAGGGGCGGCACCTCCCGGTGCCGCCCCTCGGCGCGTCAGGTGCGGGAGCGGCCCGTCAGAACAGCGACCAGCCGTAGCCGAAGAAGACGAGCGCGGCGAGCACGACGAGCACGGCGATCGTCACGAACCAGTCGTTGCCGGCCGCGACGAACCGGCGGGCGCCGGGGCCGAACCTCCCCGGCAGCCGCAGGTGGCCGTCCCTGATGTTGATGCGCGTCAGGCCCGCCCACACCAGCGTGGTCGTCACGGTGATGAGCAGGCACCACGGGCACAGCGCCTTGATGTCGGTGTACGCCTCGTAGAACAGCCACCACGCGAACACCAGGCCCGCGGTGTAGACGACCTCCGCGGCGAGCATGAACCAGCGCGGGAAGAGCACCCCGCCGATCATCGCGACGGCCATCGTGAGCACGACGGCCTCGGCCGCGATGCCGAGGAACGCGTTCGGGAAGCCGAACAGCGACGCCTGCCAGCTCTTCGCGACCGTCGCGCAGTTGATGACGCTGTTGATGCTGCAGCCCAGCTTGGCGTCCGCGTCGCCCGCGAGGACGACGGCCTCGATCGACAGCACGAACGACGTGTAGAGGCCGATCGCACCGGACACGGCCATCTCGATCGCGGTGCGCCGCCGCCACGCCGCCGGGGCGGGCTCCAGCAGGTCCGGGTCGTCGTCGACGAGCTCGTCGGCCCAGTCCTCGTCGTGCTCGTCCACCGCCGCGTCGGGTGCGGCCGCGCTGGTCGCGTCGTTCACCGGGCCTCCTCGGGTGTCGGTGCAAGCGCTCCGCCGCACCAGCTCGGCCCCATTGTGCCCGTCGGACCTGTGCGATCGGCCCGACCTCGGTCCCGACCTGCACGGGGTCGTCCGCGGCCCACGACGGCTCGGCGCCCGCGGGCCCGGCGCGGCCCGACGAACTAGGCTCGCGCGACGTGACCCGCCTGCTGCTCGCCTCCGCCTCGCCCGCCCGCCGCGCCACGCTGCAGTCCGCGGGGATCGACCCGCTGGTCGTGGTGTCGACCGTCGACGAGCCCGCGGTGCTGGCCGCCGCCGCGGAGCGGTTCGGGACGCTCGACCCGGCCGACGCCGTGCTCGTGCTGGCGCAGGCGAAGGTCGAGGACGTCGCCCGCGCGGTCGCCGCGGGGACGCCCGCCGAGCTCGCGGACGCCGACGACCTGGTGCTGCTCGGCTGCGACTCGATGCTCGAGATCGACGGCGAGGTGCTGGGCAAGCCGGACGACGCCGACGACGCCGTCCGCCGGTGGCGCGCGATGCGCGGCCGGACCGGTGTGCTGCACACCGGGCACTGGCTGGTCGACGAGCGCGCGACGCCCGACGAGGGCGGCGAGGGCACGCGCGGCACGCTCGGCGCGACGTCGTCGACGGTCGTGCACTTCGCGGACCTGTCCGACGACGAGGTCGCCGCGTACGTCGCGACGGGCGAGCCCCTGGCCGTCGCCGGGGCGTTCACGGTCGACGGCCTGGGCGGGCCGTTCGTCGACCGCATCGAGGGCGACCACCACGGCGTCGTCGGGGTGTCGCTGCCGCTGCTGCGCGGGCTGCTCGGGGAGATCGGCGTGACCGTCCCGAGCCTGTGGCGGACGGCCTGACCGACCTCCCGCGCGGGGCGCTCGGGTTGTGCCCACCGGACAACGCACACCGGGCACGGAGGACGACGGGCGCCCGTCCTCGTCGAATCCCTACAAAAGCGCTCCCCACCCGGTTGGGCGGTTCCCCAATCTTGGACGACCGACCCCGACGGAGCCGTGGGCCGCCCGGTCCCGCACGTTACGGTGGACCGTGCCCGTGATCTCCAAGGTCCTCATCGCCAACCGCGGTGAGATCGCCGTCCGCATCGCCCGCGCCTGCCGTGACGCCCGGATCGGCTCCGTCGCCGTCTACTCCGACCCCGACCGTGAGGCCCTGCACGTCCGCGTCGCCGACGAGGCGTTCGCGCTGAACGGCGCCCGTGCCGCCGAGACGTACCTCGTCGTCGACAAGCTGCTCGACGTCGCGCGCCGGTCCGGCGCCGACGCCGTGCACCCCGGCTACGGGTTCCTCTCCGAGAACGCCGAGTTCGCACAGGCCGTCATCGACGCCGGTCTCACGTGGATCGGTCCCCCGCCGGCCGCGATCGACGCGCTCGGCGACAAGGTCAGCGCGCGCCACATCGCGCAGCGCGCCGGTGCGCCGCTCGTCGCCGGCACGCCCGACCCGGTGTCGGGCGTCGACGAGATCCACGCGTTCGTCGCCGAGCACGGCCTGCCCGTCGCGATCAAGGCGGCGTTCGGCGGCGGGGGCCGCGGCCTCAAGGTCGTGCGGTCCGCGGACGAGATCGACGAGCTGTACGAGTCGGCGGTCCGCGAGGCCGTCGCCGCGTTCGGGCGGGGCGAGTGCTTCGTCGAGCGGTACCTGGACAAGCCGCGGCACGTCGAGACGCAGTGCCTCGCCGACCAGCACGGCACCGTCGTCGTGGTGTCGACGCGCGACTGCTCGCTGCAGCGCCGCCACCAGAAGCTCGTCGAGGAGGCCCCCGCGCCGTTCCTCACCGACGCGCAGCGCGCGCAGCTCGTCGAGTCCAGCCAGGCGATCCTGCGCGAGGCCGGCTACGTCGGCGCCGGCACGTGCGAGTTCCTGGTCGGCGCCGACGGCACGGTGTCGTTCCTCGAGGTCAACACACGCCTGCAGGTCGAGCACCCGGTCACCGAGGAGATCAGCGGCATCGACCTCGTGCGCGAGCAGCTGCGGATCGCGCAGGGCGAGCCGCTCGGCTACGACCACGTCGAGACGCGCGGCCACTCGATCGAGTTCCGCATCAACGGCGAGGACCCCGCGCGTGGCTTCCTGCCCGCCCCCGGCCGCATCTCGACGCTCCGCTTCCCCGCCGGCCCGGGCGTGCGCGTCGACTCGGGCGTGGTCGAGGGCGACAGCGTCTCGGGCCTGTACGACTCGATGATCGCGAAGCTCGTCGTCACCGGTGCCGACCGCCCGCAGGCGATCGAGCGCGCACGCCGCGCGCTGGCCGAGCTCGACGTCGTCGGCATCCCGACGGTCGTCCCCTTCCACCGCGCCGTGCTCGACGCCCCGGAGTTCGCCCCCGCGGACCCGGCCGAGCCGTTCACGGTGCACACGCGCTGGATCGAGACCGAGTTCGCCGACCGCCTGACGACGCTCGGCGCCGCACCGGCCGCCCCCGCCGAGGAGGACGAGGAGGCGCCCGCGCTGGAGCGCGTCGTCGTCGAGGTCGGGGGCAAGCGGCTCGAGGTCGTCCTGCCCGCCGCGCTGGCGCTCGGTCGTGGGCCGGGTGCCGCCCGACCCGGCGGGCGGAACGGGGCCGCAGGCCCGTCGGGTCCTCGTCGGCCCGTGCGACGCGCCGCCGCGAAGGCCGGCGGCAACGGCACGACGCTCGCGTCGCCCATGCAGGGCACCATCGTCAAGGTCGCGGTCGCCGAGGGCGCGACGGTCGCCGAGGGCGACCTCGTCGTCGTCCTGGAGGCGATGAAGATGGAGCAGCCGCTCGTCGCGCACCGCGCGGGCACGGTGACCGGACTGTCCGCCGGCGTCGGCTCGAGCGTGAGCGCGGGGACGGCCATCTGCGAGATCGTCGGCTGACGCGTGGCGGACGCGGGACCGGTGGGGGCGTCGGACTCGCGCGCGTCCGAGGAGGCGACCGGCGACGCCCCGGGCCTGCCGTCCCCCGCGTCCGCGCCGGACGGGAGTCCACCGGCCGGGATCCCCGCGGACGCCCGGCACCACCGCACGGCCGGGGACGGCTGGGTCGCGTGCGCGTGCGGCCGCAGCCACTGGGGCAGGCTCGGCGCCGCGGGCCTGCTGCTCGTGCGGCGCGACCCGTCCGGTGCGCCCGACGCCGTCGTGCTGCAGCACCGCGCCCCGTGGAGCGACCAGGGCGGCACCTGGGGTCTGCCGGGCGGTGCGCTCGCACCCGACGAGGACGCCGTAACCGGCGCGCTGCGTGAGGCCGCCGAGGAGGCGGGCATCGACCCGGCGCACGTGCGTGTGACGGGCACGTCGGTCCTCCGCCACCCGGACTGGTCCTACACGACCGTGCTCGCCGACGCGGCAGGTCCAGTCGAGCCGGCGGCCACGGACGCCGAGAGCGTCGAGGTCCGCTGGGTGCCCATGGACGAGGTCGCCGGGCTCCCGCTGCTCGCCGCGTTCGGCGACGCGTGGCCGGACCTGCGACGACGGCTGGAGGCACCCGATGCGGCGGCCACCCCGGGGACGGGCCACGCCCCGACCGCGTGAGCGGCGTCACAGCACGCGTCGCGGACAGACGTCGCGCGGGCGATTCGGACGGGAGTATCGTCGCGCCCCGGTGAGGTAAGCCTCGCCTCACTGTCCCCCTCCCGGGAAGCGTCATGGTCGCGAACTTTCTGATCGGCCTGCGCGAGGGCCTCGAGGCCGCCCTCGTCGTCAGCATCCTCGTCGCGTACCTCGTCCGCACCGACCGGCGGCACCTGCTGCCCGCGCTGTGGACCGGGGTCGGGGTGGCCGCCGCCGTGTCGCTCGGGTTCGGCGCGCTGCTCACGTTCGGCCCGTCGGGGCTGTCGTTCGAGGCGCAGGAGGCGATCGGCGGCACGCTGTCGATCGTCGCCGTCGGGCTCATCACCTGGATGATCTTCTGGATGGCGCGCACCGCGCGGCACCTCAAGGCCGACCTGCAGCACAAGCTCGACGACGCCGTCGCCGCCGGGAAGCGCGCGGTCGTCGTCATGGCCCTGCTCGCCGTCGGCCGCGAAGGGCTCGAGACCGCGCTGTTCCTCTGGGCCGGCGCCCAGGCCACGAGCGGCGCCGACGGCGACGTCACGCCCCTGCTCGGGGCGGCGCTCGGTCTCGCGAGCGCCGCGCTGATCGGCTGGCTGCTGTACCGCGGCGCCGTCCGCGTCGACCTGCGCCGCTTCTTCGCGTGGACGGGCGCGTTCCTCGTCCTCGTCGCCGCCGGCGTCCTGTCGTACGGGGTCCACGACCTGCAGGAGGCCGGCATCCTGCCCGGCCTGCACGACCTCGCGTTCGACGTCTCCGCGACGATCCCGCCGACGAGCTGGTACGGCACGCTCCTCAAGGGCGTCCTCAACTTCTCCCCCGCGACCACCAAGGTCGAGGCCGTCGCGTGGGTCGCGTTCGTCGTCCCGACGATGTGGTTCTTCGTCCGCACGACGTGGGGCGGCCCGTCCCGACCGGCCCCGTCCGCTCCCGCCTCGCCCACGCCCGCAGCCGTCGCGTCGCCCGCGGCGGGCTGACGCCCCCGCGCACCGCCCTCTCCCGGTCCGCCCCCGCGGACCCCACCTGCTCGAGGAGCCCGATGTCCCACCGGCCCACCGCCGCGCTCACCCTCGCCGCGGCGCTCGTGCTGCCGCTCGCCGCCGCGTGCGTCCCGAACGACGCCCCGGCCGACGACGCCCCCGCCGCCGGCGCGATCACCGTCTCGTCGACCGCCGACGCGTGCGACGTGTCGACGACCGAGGCGCCGTCCGGGACGCTGACGTTCACCGTCACGAACGACGGCCAGGACGTCACGGAGTTCTACCTGCTCGGCGAGGACGGCCTGCGCGTCGTGTCCGAGGTCGAGAACATCGGCCCGGGTCTCAGCCGCGACCTCGTCGTGCAGGCCCGCCCGGGCACGTACTGGACCGCGTGCAAGCCGGGGATGGTCGGCGACGGGATCCGCGCCGAGTTCACCGTCACCGACTCCGGCGCCGACGCCGGTCCGACCGGGGACACCGCCGAGCAGCTCGCCGCGGCGGAGGCGTCGTACGTCGCCTACGTCAAGGACCAGGTCGGCGCGCTCGTCGCCGGCACGCAGGAGTTCGCGGACGCGTACGCGGCGGGCGACGACGCGACCGCGCGCGACCTGTACGCCGCGACGCGCGTGCACTGGGAGCGCGTCGAGCCCGTCGCCGAGTCGTTCGGCGACCTCGACCCGCTGCTCGACCTGCGCGAGGCCGACCTCGAGGACGGCGCGACGTGGACCGGCTGGCACCTCGTCGAGAAGGACCTGTGGCAGCCCGCGCCCGAGGCCAACGGCGGCGTCGCCTACACGCCGCTCACGCCCGAGCAGCGCCGGGCGGCGGCCGACGACCTCGTCGCGAACACCGCGCGGCTCCAGGAGCAGGTCACCGACCCGGCGTTCACGTTCGAGGCGTTCCAGATCGCCAACGGCGCGAAGGAGCTGCTCGACGAGGTCGCGACCGGCAAGGTCACCGGCGAGGAGGAGATCTGGTCGCACACCGACCTGTGGGACTTCCAGGCGAACGTCGACGGCGCGCGCGTCGCGTACGAGGTGCTGTCCGACGTCGTGCAGGAACGGGACGCCGACCTGGCCGGCGCGCTCGACGAGCGGTTCGCCGAGCTCCAGGCCCTGCTGACCGCCCAGGGCAGCGTCGAGACCGGCTTCACGTCGTACGACGACCTCACCGAGGACCAGGTCAAGGCCCTCGCCGCCGCGGTCGACGCGCTGTCCGAGCCGCTGTCGCGCCTCACCACGACCGTCACGGGCGCCTGACGCCGCCATGACCGACGTCGACTCCCCCGCCACCCCGGACGACGCCCCGGCGCCGGCCGCCGGGCTGTCCCGGCGCGCCCTGCTCGGCCTCGGCGGGGGCGTCGCCGCGGTCGCGGCGGCGGCGGGCTTCGGCGCCGCGCGCGCGACGACGGCCGCTGCCACCGCGCCGACCGCGAGCGCCGCGCCCGGGACCTTCCCGTTCACGGGCGCGCGTCAGGCGGGGATCACGACGCCCGCGCAGGACCGGCTGTACCTCGCGGCCTTCGACGTCACGACGGACTCGCGCGACGAGCTCGTCGCGCTGCTGCGCCGCTGGACGACGATCGCGGCCCGGCTCACGCAGGGCCTGTCGGCCGGACCCTTCGGCCCCGCGTCCGGCCCGTACGACGCACCGCCGGACGACACCGGCGAGGCCGCGGACCTGCCGCCCGCCGGGCTGACGCTCACGTTCGGCTTCGGCCGGTCGCTGTTCGTCGGGACCCCCGCGCCCGACGGCACACCCGGCACCGACCGGTTCGGCCTGGCCGGCCGGCTCCCCGGCGGCCTCGTCGAGCTGCCGCACTTCCCCGCCGACGCGCTCGACCCGGCTCGCAGCGACGGCGACCTCGTGGTGCAGGCCTGCGCCGACGACCCGCAGGTCGCGGTCCACGCGATCCGCAACCTGTCGCGCGCGGCGTTCGGCGCCGCCGCGATCCGGTGGACGCAGCTCGGGTACGGCCGCACGTCGTCGACGAGCACCGCGCAGCGCACGCCGCGCAACCTGTTCGGCTTCAAGGACGGCACCGCGAACGTCAAGGCGGAGGAGCACGACGCGCTCGACGCGCACGTCTGGGTGCCCGGGTCGGCCGCGCAGGAGGACGCGGGCGACGGCGTCGACTCCGCGTGGCTGACGGGCGGCACGTACCTCGTCGCGCGCCGCATCCGCATGGTCATCGAGACGTGGGACCGCACGTCGCTGCGCGAGCAGGAGACGCTGGTCGGCCGCACCAAGGGCGAGGGCGCGCCGCTGTCGGGCGGCACCGAGTTCACCGAGCCCGACTTCGCGGCGACGGGCCGGGGCGACGCACCGCTCATCGCGACGCACAGCCACGTCCGACTCGCGCACCCCGACCAGAACGACGGCGTGCGCATGCTGCGCCGCGGCTACAACTTCACCGACGGCAACGACGCGCTCGGCCGCCTCGACGCCGGGCTCTTCTTCCTCGCGTTCGTCCGGGACCCGCGCACGCACTACGTGCCCATGCAGAACCGGCTGTCCGCGCAGGACGGGCTCATGGAGTACCTGCAGCACACCGGGTCCGGCCTCTTCGCCGTCCCGCCCGGCGTCCCCGACGGGTCGCTCGTGCTCGGGCCCGACGGCACCCCCGTGACGACGGACGACAGCCCGTTCGTCGGCTCCGCGCTCTTCGCCTGACGACCGCCCGCGACCCGGCGGGCCGCGCGACCGGGCGACGTCGCCGGCGCCGGGCACGGCGGGCCGCGGTGCACGCCGTCACACGCCCGGTCGGCAGCCCCGGACGTCGCGGGGCGGTACCGTGCGGCGCGTGACGACCCCTCCCGGCGGCAGCCGCACCCCCACCCCGCCGGACGCCGGCACCCCGACGCGCGTGTGGCTCGTCGCGGCGCTCACGCTCGCCGCGCTCGAGGCCGTCCGTGCGAGCGGTCCGATGCTCGACCGGTGGTTCGCGGTCGGCACGGCCGCGGCGGGTGGCGCGGCCGTCGCGACCTACGCCGGTGCGGGAGTGGTCGCCGCCGCGCTGCTCCTCGTCCGTCGCCGCACCTCGGGCACCCCCGACGCGCGCACGGTCCTGACCGGCGCGGGCGTCCTGGCCGTCCTGCGGCTCGTCGTGCAGGCGCTCGACGGGCTCGCGCTCGACGTGTCCGGCCTCGTGTGGGTGGCCGTGGCCGTCGCGGTGCTCACGCTCGGCGTCGCGCACGTCGCTGGGCGCAGCGGCGGCGCCCGTCAGGCTGCGACCGGTCTCCTCGTCGGCTCCGGGCTGTCGGTGGGCCTCCAGCTGCTCCTCGGCACGTGGGACGCCGTGTGGCGGTCGGGCGTCGTCGGCTGGGTGGTCGCCGCGGCCGTCGCGGTCGCCCCGTTCCTCGTGACGCGCGGGCTCGTCGACCCGGACGTCTCCCCTGAGCCGACCGGTCGCCCCCGTCGGCTGTGGGCGCTCGGCCCGTTCCTCGCGGTCACCGTGATGCTGCTCGCCAACCCGGCGTTCGCGGCGTCCCAGGCGGACGTGCCGCTCGACCTCGCGGGCCTCGTCCTCCTCGGCGCGTCCGCGCTCGGTGCGTGGCCGCTGCTGCGGCCCGACGTGTGGCCCGCCGCCGTGCGGGTCGGCGCCGCCGTCCTGCTCGCGGTCGGCACCGGCGTGAGCCTGTGGACGTCGGGGCCGGTCGCGCTCGTCGCGGTCGCCGTCACGCAGGTCGTCGCCGGGCTCGTGATCGCGACCGTCCTCAGCACCCGCCGCCCGGCGCCGCCCGGCATCCCACGCACGGCGATCAGCACGGGCGCCGCGGGCCTGGGCGTCGTGCTGCCGCTCCTGCTCTACATGCTCGACTACGACGTGCCGCTGCCGGTCGACAACGTGTGGGTCGTGGTCCTCGCCGCCGCGGTCGTCGGGCTCGCGGGCCTGCGCCGCCGCACGCCCGAGGTCGCCGCCCAGGTCGACGACCCGCCGCTCGACGACGAGAAGGTCCCCGCCCGCGTCAACGCCGCGCGCCTGCTCCTCATCCCGGGCGTCGTGCTGGCCCTGGTCGGCGTCCTCGCAGGACACCGCGGCTGGAGCACGACAGGCGCGACCGTCCCCGCGGAGGCCGCCGACGGCCCGCTCACCGTCGTCGACTGGAACCTGCACTACGGGGTGTCCCCGCTGACCGCCGTCGACCTCGAGGGCGTCGCCCGCACGATCGAGGCCGCCGACCCCGACGTCGTCACGCTCCAGGAGGTCGAGCGCGGCTGGATCTTCGGCGGGGGTGCCGACATGGCGACGTGGCTCGCGCACCGGCTCGACATGACGATCCGGTTCGCGCCCGCGGCCGACCGGCAGTTCGGGAACGCCGTCCTGGCGCGTTCCGGCCTCACCGACGTGACCGTCCACCCGCTGCCCTACGGCGCCGGGCCGCAGCAGCGGTCGGCGCTCTCCGCGACCCTCACGACGACGACCGGCACCCCGGTGCGCGTCACGTCCGTCCACCTGCAGCACCGCGCGTCGAACACCCCGACCCGGCTCGACCAGCTCGACGCGCTGCTCGCCGCCGAGCCCGTCACGGGCGCCGCGATCCTCGCGGGCGACCTCAACGCCGTACCCGGATCGCCCGAGCTCGACCTGCTCACCGACGCCGGGTGGGTCAGCGCCGTCGACGAGGCCGGCGACCCCGACGCGTTCACCGAACCGAGCACCGACCCCGCGCACCGCATCGACTGGGTGCTCGGTCAGGGCGTGACATTCACCGCCGCGACCGTGGGCACGTCGACGCTCTCCGACCACCTCCCGGTGACCGCGACGTTCACGCCCTGACGGAGCAGCCCGCCGCGCTCAGTCGGCAGAGCGGTGGTGGAGCATGCGTGCGACCTCGCCGATCGTCCCCGACATCGACGGGTAGACCGTCGAGGCGTCGGCGACCTGGTCGGCCGTGAGGCGGTGCGTCACCGCGAGCGTGAGGGGGAAGATCGACTCGCTCGCGCGCGGGCCGACGACGACCGCGCCGAGGATCGTGCCCGTCCCCTCGGCGGCGAAGATCTTCACGAACCCGTCGCGCACGCCCAGCATCTTCGCGCGCGGGTTCCGGGCGAGCGGCAGGGTGCTGACGGTGTAGTGCACGCCGAGCTCGGTGAGCCGCGCCTCGGTCGACCCGACCGTCGCGATCTCGGGTGCGGTGAAGATGTTGGCGGACACCCCGCGCACCGACAGCGGCTTCACGGCGTCGCCGAGCGCGTGCGACATCGCGATGCGGCCCTGCGTCGCCGCGACGGACGCGAGCGGGAAGACGCCCGTCACGTCGCCCGCGGCGTACACGCCGCGCACGTTCGTCCGCGACACCTTGTCGACCTCGACGTGCCCGGACGGCGTCAGCCGCACGCCGGCCTCCTCGAGGCCGAGGCCCGCGGTGGTGGGGATCGACCCGACGGCGAACAGCACGTGCGACGCCTCGATGACACGCCCGTCGGCGAGCGACACCTCGACCCGGTCGCCGACCCGGCGCGCACCGGCGGCGCGCGAGCGCGACAGCACGGTCATGCCGCGCGCCCGGAAGACGTCCTCGAGGAGCTGGGCGGCGTCGGCGTCCTCGCCGGGCAGGACGCGGTCGCGCGACGACACGAGCGTGACGTCCGCGCCGAGCGACGTGTACGCGCCCGCGAACTCGGCACCGGTCACGCCCGACCCGACGACGACGAGCTTCTCGGGCAGCTCCTGCAGGTCGTAGAGCTGCGTCCACGTGAGGATGCGCTCGCCGTCGGGGACGGCCTCGGGCAGGACGCGCGGCGTGGCCCCCGTGGAGACGAGCACGACGTCGGCGTCGAGCACCTGCTCGTCGCCGTCGGCCGTGGCCGCGACGACGCGCGACGGGCCGTCGAGGCGGCCGTGCCCGAGGACCGTCCGGACGCCCTCACGGTCGAGCCTGGCGCGGATGTCGGCGGACTGCGCGGCGGCGAGCGCCTTCACGCGGGCGTTGACCGCGGCGAGGTCGATGCTGTGCCGCGCGAGCGAGCCGACGCCCGCCTCGGCGATCGTGCCGGGCGCGGCGATCCCGTCGAGGCGGATCCCGAGCTCGGGCGCGCGGTCGGCGATCGTCATCCACTCCGCGGTGGCGATGAGCGTCTTCGACGGCACGACGTCGGTCAGCACCGCGGCACCGCCGAGGCCCGCGCGCTCGACGACGGTGACGTCGGCGCCCAGGCGGCGTGCGACGAGCGCGGCCTCGTAGCCGCCGGGTCCGCCGCCGACGACGACGACGCGGGGCGCTCGGGAACGGTCGGTGTCCTGCGTCGCTGTGCTCACGGGTGCCCATTCTGCCTGCCCGGTCCGTCCGCGGCCGTCCGCACGCCGCCGTCCCGGGAGCGCGTGGCGTGCAGGGCGCGGCCGGGGCGTCCTGCGTCGGACCGTTCCGTGCGGGCTAGCCTTCGAGCATGAGCGACCTCACCGACGTGCCCGACCTCGACGACCCCGCGACCGACCCGTTCGAGGTGGCCCGCGCGGCCGCCGCGCACCTCGCGAGCGCGACGGGTGTCGCGAAGCACGACGTGGCGCTGGTCCTCGGCTCGGGCTGGGGCGGCGCGGCGGACCTGCTGGGCGAGACGGTCGCGGAGCTGCCGAGCACCGAGGTCCCGGGGTTCAGCGCGGCGGCGGTCGTCGGCCACGTCGGCACGATCCGCTCGATCCGCATCGCGGGCTCCCCCGACGACGCCCCGAAGCACGCGCTCGTGCTCGGGTCGCGCACGCACCTGTACGAGGGCCGGGGCGTGCGGCGCGTCGTGCACGGCGTGCGCACCGCGGCGGCAGCGGGCGCGTCGGTGCTGGTGCTGACCAACGGGTGCGGCGGGCTCAACACCGCGTGGGCGCCGGGCACGCCGGTCCTCATCAAGGACCACATCAACCTCACGGCGACGTCCCCGCTCGAGGGCGCGACGTTCGTGGACCTCACGGACCTGTACTCGGCGCGGCTGCGCGACGTGGCCCGCACGGTCGACCCGTCGCTCGACGAGGGCGTGTACGTGCAGTTCCGCGGCCCGCACTACGAGACGCCCGCCGAGGTCGCGATGGCGGGCCGGATCGGCGGCGACCTCGTCGGCATGTCGACGACGCTCGAGGCGATCGCCGCCCGGCAGGCGGGGCTGGAGATCCTGGGCGTGTCCCTCGTGACGAACTTCGGTGCGGGCATCAGCGACCAGCCCCTGTCGCACGCCGAGGTCCTCGAGGCCGGCGCGGCCGCGGGGCCGCGGATCAGCGCGCTGCTCGCGGAGGTCGTCCGGCGCGCCTGACGCCGGCCCCCGGACCACGCACGAACGCGGACGCCCGCGGCGGTCGCACGACCGGCCGCGGGCGTCCGCGCACGTCAGGCGCGTCGGCACACGGGCGCGCCACGCCACCGGGACCTTCGGCGGGACCTTCCGCGGCGCTTTCAGTACGTTGGCCCCATGACCGGCGACGTGGTGTGGGCGGACCTCGAGGCGCAGGTGCAGGCGTGGATCGACGACGACCCTGACCCGCGGACGGCGCAGGAGCTGCGCGACCTGCTGACGGCGGCCCGCACCGGGCCCGTCGGGCTCGCCCCCGGGCAGGAGCCCGACCCGACCCAGCGGCAGGCGCTCGACGCCCGACGCGCGGCGCGCAACGAGCTCGCCGACCGCTTCCAGGGCCTGCTGCAGTTCGGCACGGCCGGGCTGCGCGGACGCCTCGCGGGCGGTCCGCACCGGATGAACCGTGCGGTCGTCATCCGCGCCGCGTCGGGCATCGCGGACTTCCTGCTGGGCGAGCTCGACGGCGTGACCCCGCCGCCGCGCGTGGTCGTCGGCTACGACGCGCGCCACAACTCGCGGCAGTTCGCGCTCGACACCGCGGGCGTGCTCACCGCGGTCGGCATCGAGGTGCTGCTGCTCCCCGAGGAGCTCCCGACGCCCGTGCTCGCGTTCGCGGTGCGCCACCTCGACGCCGACGCCGGGATCATGGTCACGGCCTCGCACAACCCGCCGCAGGACAACGGCTACAAGGTCTACCTGGGTGGTCGCGTCGTCACCGACGGCGGCCAGGGCGCGCAGATCGTCCCCCCGACGGACACCGCGATCGCGGCCGAGATCGCGCGCGTGCCGTCGGTCGCGTCGGTGCCGCGCGCGGACCACGGCTGGACGGTCCTCGGCCCGGAGGTCCTCGACGCCTACGTCGGTGCCGTCGTGGGCCTCGCCGACCGGTCGCCCGAGGCCCGCGCCGCCGCGAAGAAGCTGCGGATCGTGCTCACCCCGCTGCACGGCGTCGGCGGGAAGGTCGCGCAGCGCGTGCTCGCCGCCGCCGGGTTCACGGACGTGCTGCTCGTGCCCGAGCAGGAGTTCCCCGACCCGGACTTCCCGTCCGTCGCGTTCCCGAACCCCGAGGAGCCCGGCGCGATCGACCTGGCCCTGGGGATGGCGGGTGACGAGAACGCGGACCTCGTGCTCGCGCTCGACCCCGACGCCGACCGGTGCGCCGTCGCGGTGCAGGACCTGCGCACCCGCTCCTACCGCGGCCCCGACACCGCGGGCGCCGAGGGCTGGCGCATGCTGCACGGCGACGAGACGGGTGCGCTCCTCGGCGACCTCGCCGCACGTCGTGCGGCCGTCGCGGGCACCGACCACGCCGTGCTCGCGAGCTCGATCGTCTCGTCGCGCCTGCTCGGCGAGATCGCCACGAGCGCCGGGCTGCGGCACGCGCAGACGCTCACGGGGTTCAAGTGGATCTCGCGCGTCGACGGTCTCGTGTTCGGCTACGAGGAGGCGCTCGGCTACTGCGTCGACCCCGCGCACGTGCGCGACAAGGACGGCATCTCGGCCGCGCTCACCGTCGCGGGGCTCGCGGCGTCGCTCAAGGCGCAGGGCCGCACGCTCGTGGACGCGCTCGACGACCTCGCACGCGCGCACGGCCTGCACCTCACGGACCAGGTGTCGGCGCGGTTCGCGGACCTCGCGGACATCGCCGCGACCGTGCAGCGGCTGCGCGAGGCCCCGCCGCAGCGCATCGCCGGCGTGCACGTCACGTCGGTGGTCGACCTCGCCGCGGGCACCGACGACGACCGCGACGGCCTGCCCCCGACCGAGGGCCTGCGGCTCTTCACGTCCGACGGGACGCGCGTCGTCGTGCGCCCCAGCGGCACCGAGCCCAAGGTGAAGTGCTACCTCGAGGTCGTCGAGCCCGTGCCGGCGGACGCGGACCACGAGGCCGTGGGCCACGCGCGCCGCGCCGCCCGCGCACGCCTGGACGCGGTCGCGGCCGACGTCCGGTCGGTGCTCGGGCTGTAGCGCACGCGACGGCGCGTCATCAGGCGCCGCCGGTCGGCCCCCGCCGGTCAGCGCGTCGTCAAGCGCCGGTCGGCCCCGCGCCGGTCAGCGCGTCTGCGCGCACCCCACGTCGTGCACCGCTCGCGCCATTTCGGGCGTCGGCGCGGTCCCCTGCAGCCCGAACGTCGCGGTCTCCCCCGCGCGCAGGGTGCCGTTGTACGACATGTTCTCGGCGGTCACGCTCGACCCGGACGTGCCGAGCTGCGCGTTCCAGACGGCCGTCACGTTCTTGCCCGGGGGCAGGGTCCACGACACGGCCCAGCCGCTCACACCCGCCGACCCGGCGGTCACGACGAGCTCGGCCTGGTACCAGGCGCGTCCCTCGCTCTCCCACGTCGTCGTCACGCGGTAGGTCGCGGCGCACCCGCCGGCCGTGACGGGCTCGGGCGGGGCGACGCCGCCGTTCGTGCCCCCGGGGTTCACGGGGGGTGTCGGCGGGGTCCCGGTGCTGTCCCCGCCGGTCGGCGGCGCGGTCGGCGGTCGGGTCGACTGCGGCGTCGGCTGCGACGACGGTGAGGCGCCGGGCTCGGGCGTCGCCGTGACGGGCGGCTGCGCGGGGGCGAGCTGCGGGTCGGAGAACGCGAGCGCGTCCGCCGGGAGGGGCGTCGGCGCCACGTTGACGTCAGGACGCGGCTGCTCGCCGTCGCACGCGCGCGCGGGCTCGTACGCGACGTAGCCGCCCGCGTCACAGGTGAACCCGACGACGGCGTCCCCGCCGACGACGACCGACCCGCTGAGCCGCGCGGACGAGCGCACGACGGCCATGTCCTTGACGACCGCGGACCCGCCGACGACGGCGCCGCTCTCGACCCACGCACGGCCCTCGATGCGCGCGGCCCCGGTGACCCGCGCGTCGCCGCGGACCACGGCGTGCGGACCGATCCACGCGGTCGCGTCGACGCGTGCGGCGTCGTCGACCCAGCCGCCCCCGTTCGGGTGCCGGTGGCCGCCGGGCGCCGCGGGCTGCGTGGACTCGTCGACGACCGTCGCACCGGCGAGCCGGAGCTCGTACGGGTACCTGGGGACGTCGCCGAACCCGCTCGCGGAGTCGACGACGTGCGGTTGCCTGGGCGTGCCCGTCACGACGAGGTACACGTCGCTCTCGCCGTCCCGCAGCGAGAACTGGAGCTCGGCGTCGTCCCCCTCGGTGACGGGGCTGTAGCGCGGCGACTCGCCGCCGAGCGCGACGAACCCGACCGACCAGCCGGCGTCGGGCGCGGCGCTGTTGCCCCGCAGGCGCACGTGGACCGTGCGGGCGCCGGGCTCGGGCTGCAGGCGGACGACGTTGTAGCCGTAGTCGGAGGGCGCGAACGCGTCGGGCACGCGGTAGTGGCCGGGGTCGTCGGCGACCGCCTCGACGGGCGTGGTGCGGCCCGCGAGCAGGACCGGGTCGAGCGTCGCGACCGTGTCCGCGAGCTCGCGGGACGGCCCGAGGTCCCACGCGACCGTCCGCATCGCGTACTCGGCGACGCGGCGGTTGAGCGCCGACTGCGTGAGCCCGGCGACCCCGCGGTACGCCTCCAGCGCCGTGCGCGTCCCGTCGCCGCCACGCCAGATGCGGGAGACGACCCGGTCGTCGTCGCGCTCCGCGAGGTACTGCAGGAGCAGCCAGCCGCCGTCACCGAGCCGCGCGCTCGACCACGGCAGCGACGGGCTGCGGACCAGGTCGGCGAGGTCGCCGATGCCGCCCGCCGCGCTCACGGTCGCGAGGTAGGCCGCGCTCGCCGCGGCGAACGTCCCCGCGGAGTCGCCCGCGACGCCGCCGTCGGGCGACTCGCTGCGCGCGAAGCCGAGGACCATCTCGGCGAACCCCCGGGCCAGGTCCCACGAGGGGGCGGGCGCGTCCGACCCGCCGCCGCCCGCGAGCGTGGGCACGGTCGCCCGGACGAGGCCGACGCCGCTCTCCACGGCGCCGCTCACCGTCCGGGTCTGCGCCGAGAGCCCGCCGTGCGCCGCGGCGACGGGCTGCTCGCGGCCCGAGCCGGGGCCCTCGGTCCAGGTGCCGTCGACGACGACGACGACCTTCGACTCCGCGATCGCCCCGTCGGGCGCGGCGACCGCGAGCTCGTCGACGGTCGTGTCGTAGAGCGCGTCGAGCGCGGCGACGGTCCGCGCGGGGTCGAAGCGCAGGTCGAGCGTGGCGTGCGTCGGGTCCGCGCCGGGCAGGTCGCCCCACGCCAGCACGACCGACTCGCCCTGCCGGACGTGACCGTCCTCCCACGCCTGCGCCCAGCCGTCCGGGACGACGACGGGCGGCGTGTCGTCGGTGTGCGAGAGCGCGACGGCGACGACTCCTCCGGCGGCGAGGACCGGCACGACGAGGGCGGCGACGACCGCGGCGCGTCGGATCCGTGCCATCCCGGCGCGTCCTCCCGTCCGTCGCCTCGCCGCGCGGGCAGCGCGACATGACCGCGCCGGTCGCGCGGCCCGCCCCACTGTCCCGGGGCGGCGCGGCCGGAGTCAATCGACGGGTATCCCGCATCCGGGTGAATCGGCCGCTCCGGACACCCCGGGGGCGCACGGCGCGAACGCCGACCGGGACCGTCCGGGCAGGTCGGAGGCCGGCCGGGTGGACCGGGACGGCGTCAGTAGCCGGCGTCCGCCTCGAGCCCTGCGAGCACCGCGGCGGTCCCCGACAGACCGAGGCGCGTCGCGCCCGCGTCGACCATCGCGACCGCGTCGGCGGCCGTCCGGATGCCGCCCGACGCCTTGACGCCGAGGCGCCCGCCGACGGTCTGCGCCATGAGCTCGACGGCGTGCACGGTCGCGCCACCCGCCGGGTGGAAGCCCGTCGACGTCTTCACGAAGTCGGCGCCGGCCCGCTCGGCCGCCTGGCAGACGGCGACGATCTGGTCGTCGGACAGCGCTGCGGACTCGATGATCACCTTGAGCACCACGTCGCCGGGCGTCGCGGCACGGACCGCCGCGATGTCGGCCTCGACGGCGTCGTACCGTCCCTCGCGCGCCGCGCCGACGTCGATGACCATGTCGACCTCGTCGGCGCCGTCCCGCACGGAGCGGGCGGCCTCGGCGGCCTTGACGTCGCTGTGGTGCTTGCCCGAGGGGAACCCGCACACCGTCGCGACGTGCAGCCCCGGAGCCGCGGACGTGTCGACCGGCAGGAACGACGGCGAGATGCAGATCGAGTAGACCCCGAGCCGGGCGGCCTCCTCGACCAGTGCCTGCACGTCGGCGACGGTCGCCTCGGGCTTGAGGAGCGTGTGGTCGACGAGCCGGGCCAGCCCGGCGGCGTCGTGCGTCGTGGTCATGCGCGGTGCCTTCCTCCCCGGGCGGCCGCGTAGGCCGGCCGGATCACGGTGTCGATGAGTGCGTCGCGGTCGTCGTGGTGGACGAACGCGTAGGCGGCCGCGGTGACGGCCACGTCCTGGAGGTCGTCGAGCGTCCAGCCCGCCTCCTGCACGAGCAGCGTGAGCTCGCGGGACAGCGTGGTGCCGGACTGCAGACGGTTGTCGGTGTTGACGGTGACCTTGAACCCGAGGCGCTTGAGACGGGTCACCGGGTGCTCGGCCACGCTCGCGGCGATGCCGGTCTGGAGGTTCGACGACGGGCAGAGCTCGAGCGGCACGCGGCGGTCACGCACCCACTGCGCGAGCGGTCCCAGCCGGTCGCCGAGGTCGTCCGTCGCGATGTCCTCCACGAGGCGCGCACCGTGCCCGAGACGGCACGCCTGCGCGACGTGCAGCGCCTGCGCCACCGACTCCAGGCCGGACCCCTCGCCCGCGTGCACGGTCGCGGGCACGTGCGCGTCGGCGAGCGCGCGGAACGCCGACGCGTGCCGCGACGGCGGGAAGCCTTCCTCGGGGCCGGCGATGTCGAACCCGACGACGCCGTCGTCGCGCCGCGCGATCGCGAGCGCCGCGATCTCGTCGGCCCGGTCCGCCTGCCGCATGGCCGACAGGAGGGTGCCGACGCGGATCGACCGGCCCTGCGCGGCGGCCTCCGCGACCCCTTCGGCGAAGCCCTGCTGGACGGCGTCGACGACCTGCTCGAGGCTCAGCCCCGCTCGCTGGTGCTGCTCGGGCGCGTACCGCGACTCCGCGTACACGACGCCGTCGGCCGCCAGGTCGAGCGCGGCCTCGCGCGCGACGCGCCGCAGCCCGTCGACGGTCTGCATGACGGCGACGGTGTGCTCGAACGTCTCGAGGTAGCGCTCGAGGCTGCCCGAGTCGGCCGACTCGACGAACCAGCGGCCGAGCTCCTCGGGGTCGGTCGTGGGCAGCGTGTGCCCGGCCTCGGCCGCGAGCTCGACGATCGTCGCGGGCCGCAGCCCGCCGTCGAGGTGGTCGTGCAGCAGGACCTTCGGGAGGCCGGGGACGAGCGCGACGAGCGACGCCGCCGCGTCGTCGTCGGCGGGGGACGCGTCGGGGGACGTCATGACGTCACCGTACCGGGGACGCCGTGACGTGCCAGGTCGCGCGGTCGGCGCCTGCGACAGCCGCTCACTCGGGGGCGTCCGGCTCGTCGTCGGCGGGCACCTCGGTGTCCTGCTCGACGACGTCGGCCTCGTCGGCGCGGCCGTCGCGGTCGGCGCGCGGGAACCCCGGGCGGTACTCCTCGGGGTCGGGCGTCTCGTCGACGGGGTCGTCGGTCAGCCGGGTCGGCGTCTCCGGAGCCACGGGTTCCAGGCCCGCGTCACGCCAGGTGTCGTCGCCGGGGACGGTGCTCATCGGTCCTCCCTCACGCTCGGCGGTCGTCTCCATCGTGCTCTGGTGGTGCCCCCGCCGCCACGCGGTCGGCGGAGGCCACCCCGGTCAGGCGGTGACGCGGTCCAGGACGAGCGGGCGCGCGTCGACGCGCGTGCCGGCCGGGGCGACGACGAGCCCGCCGTCGAGCGCCTCGCGCGCGCGGCCGAACCGTTCGGGGGTGTCGGTGTGCAGCGTGAGCAGCGGCTGCCCGGCGCGCACCTCGTCGCCGGGGCGCACGTGCAGCTCGACGCCCGCGCCCGCCTGGACCGGGTCCTCCTTGCGCGCCCGGCCCGCACCGAGCCGCCATGCGGCGATCCCGACGGCGTACGCGTCGACGGTCGTGACGACGCCGTCGGTCTCCGCGACGACCTGCTCGGTCTCGCGCGCGACGGGGAGCGGCGCGTCGGCGTCGCCGCCCTGCGCCTGGATCATGCGGCGCCAGACGTCCATCGCCCGCCCGTCGGCGAGGGCTGCGGCGGGGTCGGCGTCGGGGCGTCCCGCGGCGTCGAGCATCTCGCGCGCGAGCGCGACCGTGAGCTCGACGACGTCGGCCGGACCGCCGCCCGCGAGGACCTCGAGCGACTCGCGGACCTCGAGCGCGTTGCCCGCGGTGAGGCCGAGCGGGGTCGACATGTCGGTGAGCAGCGCGACCGTCGTGACGCCCGCGTCCGTGCCGAGCTCGACCATGGTCTGCGCGAGCTCGCGCGCGCGGGCCTCGTCCTTCATGAACGCGCCCGACCCGACCTTGACGTCGAGGACCAGCGAGCCGGTGCCCTCGGCGATCTTCTTGCTCATGATCGACGACGCGATGAGCGGGATCGCCTCGACCGTACCCGTGACGTCGCGCAGCGCGTACAGCTTGCGGTCGGCGGGCGCGAGGCCCGAACCCGCCTGGCAGATGACCGCGCCGACGTCCTCGAGCTGCCGCATCGTCTCCTCGTTCGACAGCGCCGCGCGCCAGCCCGGGATCGACTCGAGCTTGTCGAGCGTGCCGCCCGTGTGGCCGAGGCCGCGCCCCGACAGCTGCGGCACCGCGACGTCGAACACCGCGACCAGCGGGGCGAGCGGCAGCGTGATCTTGTCGCCCACGCCGCCCGTCGAGTGCTTGTCCGACGTGGGCCGCGACAGCGACGAGAAGTCGAGCCGCTCGCCGCTCGCGATCATCGCCGCGGTCCAGCGCGCGATCTCCGCACGGTCCATGCCGTTGAGCAGGATCGCCATCGCGAGCGACGACATCTGCTCGTCCGCGACGACGCCGCGCGTGTACGCGTCGACGACCCAGTCGATCTGCGCGTCGGTCAGCCGGCGCCCGTCGCGCTTGGCGACGATGACGTCGACGGCGTCGAACGCCTCGGTGCTCATGAGTCGACCTCTCCCGTGTCTCCGTCGCGGGTCACGCCCGCGCCTCCAGGTCGTCCGGACCGAACGCGTCCGGCAGCACCTCGGTCATCGGCTTGATGCCGGACACCGTCTCGACGAGCAGACGGGCGCCGCCGTGCTCCCACAGCAGCTGCCGGCAGCGCCCGCACGGCATGAGCACGTTGCCGTGCCCGTCGACGCACGTGAACGCGACGAGCCGTCCACCGCCGGAGACGTGCAGGCCGGACACGAGCGCGCACTCGGCGCACAGCGTCAGGCCGTACGACGCGTTCTCGACGTTGCACCCGACGACGACGCGGCCGTCGTCGACGAGCGCCGCGACACCGACCGGGAACTTCGAGTAGGGCACGTAGGCCCGGTGCATCGCCTCCGTCGCGGCGGCGCGCAGCGCGTCCCAGTCGATCTCGGGCGCGGGGGTGCTCATGTGGTTCTCCATCCGGCGGGCAGGAGCCCGCCTCACTTCTTGTACGGGACGCCCTCCGCGGCCGGCGGCCGCACGCGGCCCACGAGCCCGGCGACCGCGAAGATCGTCGCCAGGTAGGGCAGCATCGCGAGGATGTCGCTCGGGATCGGCGACCCGAGGTTGTTGAGCACGCGGCGCAGGGCGTCCGCGAGGCCGAAGAACAGGGACGCGGCCAGCGCGCCGGTCGGGCTCCAGCGGCCCAGGATCATCGCGGCGAGGGCGATGTACCCCTTGCCGGACGTGAGCTCCTTGGTGAACGCGAGGCCCGCCGACACGAGCGCCGCGCCGCCGAGGCCCGCGACCGCGGACCCGAGGATCGTCGAGCGCACGCGCGTGAGGTTGACCTTGATGCCGACCGTGTCGGCGGCCTTCGGGTGCTCGCCGACGGCCCGCATCCGCAGACCCCAGCGCGAGCGGAAGACCAGCACCTGGAGCAGCGCGACCGCGATGTACATGAGGTAGACGGTCAGCGGGTGGTTGAAGAGGACCGGGCCGATGATCGGGATGTCCGACAGCAGCGGGATCGGGATCGTCGGCATGCGCGGCGGCGAGTTGAGCGTCTGCGGGTTGGCGGTGAGGACCGTCGAGAACAGGTAGTTCGTCAGGCCGATGACGAGCACGTTGAGCACGACGCCGACGATGATCTGGTCGACCCAGTACCGGACGGCGAACAGCGCGAGGCACGCACCGACGAGCGCACCCGCGATCGGCGCGGCGATGAGCCCCGCGTACGCGTTGCCCGTGACGGACGCGACGACGACCGCGAGGAACGCGCCCGCGAGCAGCTGCCCCTCGATCGCGATGTTGATGACGCCCGAGCGCTCGCACAGCAGGCCGGCGAGCGCGCCGAACACGAGCGGCACGGACAGCCCGAGCGCGTTGGTCAGCAGGAGCGTGAGCGGGAGCGCGTTGTCGTTGCCCGCCATGACCCACACGAGCAGCGCGAAGAAGATCAGCACGCCGATGCCGACCCACATCCACGCCGGCACCGCGCGGCGGGCGCGGGCCCGCAGCAGCGCCAGCACCGAGAGGACGAGCGCGCCGACGGAGAGCAGCGAGGCCGTGAGGCGCGACGGCACGACGATGTCGTCGAGCTTGATCGCGTCTCCGCCGGTCGCGATGCGGAACGTCGTGTCCGCGTCCGCGCTCGTGAGGAGGCCGAACAGCACCAGGCTGAGGACCGACAGCACGATCGCGACGACGGGCCCGCGCCAGCGGACCTTGGCCTGCACGGTGTGCGCGGGCTCCGGCGCCAGCGACTCCGGCTTGTCGGGGGCGGTCATGATGCTCACGCCGCGGCCTTCTTCCTGTCGTAGCCGAAGAGCGTGGCGGCCCAGTGGATGACCGACAGCTCGCGGACCAGCGGCGGCGCCGCGATGAGGAGGACGATGACGGCCTGGATGACGAGCACCAGGTCGATCGGGGTGCCGGCCGCGGTCTGCATGAGCGGCGAGCCGGCGCGCAGCGCGCCGAACAGCAGCGCGGCGAGCACCGTGCCGAGCGGGCGCGACCGGCCGAGCAGCGCGACGGTGATCGCGTCGAAGCCGATCGACCCGGCGGACCCGGCCTGGAACGTCTTGTCGGTGCCGAGGATCTGCATCGCGCCGCCGAGGCCCGCGAGGCCACCGGCGACGAGCATGACGAGCACGAAGACCCGCTGCACCTTGATGCCGGCGGTGCGGGCCGCGTCCTGGTTGGCGCCGACGGCGCGGAACCGGAAGCCGATCGTCGACCGCTCCATGAGCCACCACACGCCGACGGCCGCGAGCAGCGCGAGCAGGAACCCGGCGTGCAGCCGGAACTGCGGGCCGAGCAGCAGCGGCATCACCGCGTTCTCGCCGACGGGGGCCGTGATGGGCCGCGTCGAGCCGGGCTGGCGCAGGATGGACGTCGTCAGCAGGTAGGAGACGAGGTACAGCGCGATCGAGTTGAGCATGATCGTGACGATGACCTCGCTGGCCCCGGTCCGGGCCTTGAGGAAGCCCGCGATCCCGGCCCAGATGCCACCCGCGACGATCGCCCCGAGGCACGCCACGACGACGTGCACGACGACCGGCAGGTCGAGCGAGAACCCGAGGTACGCGGCGGCGGCCGCCCCGACGAGCACCTGCCCCTGGGCACCGATGTTGAACAGGCCCGACCGGAAGCCGATGCCCAGACCGAGACCCGCGAGGATCAGCGGCACCGACGAGACCATCGTCTCCGTGATGGGCCGGATCTGGCGGGCGCCCGTCGCCTGGTAGTCGAAGATCGCGCCGCGGAACAGCGCGGAGTAGGTGCTGTAGATCGCGTCCCACGCGGCCGCGAAGAAGTCCTGCGGCCGGGCGAACACGTAGCCGAGCGCCTCCTGCGACGCCGCGTCGGCCGCGACGACGAGCACGGCGGCGACGCCGAGCGCGATGAGGATCGCGACGACCACGGTCGTCGTGGTCGAGTCGAGCACCTGCTGGAGGTAGCTCGGACGCTGCTGCTCGGGCTTCTGCTCGGGCGCGGGCGCCGGTGCGGGCGCGTCCTGGACGGTGGCGCTCACGCCTGCCCCTCCTCGTGCGTCGTGGGCGCCGCGGGGGCGTCCGGGTCGGGCGTGGCGGCCGACGGTCCGGCGGCGGGCGTGGCGCTCGTCGGCGCGACCGGTGCGGCACCCGTGGGCGCGACCTTCGGCGTCGCGGGCGCTGCCGCGGGCGGCGGCGGGGCGTCGCCCGCGTCCTCCGCCTCCGCGACCGCGTCGGCCTCGGACAGCGCGGTGTGGTGGCCGGCGGCCTGCTCGCGCGCCTGCTCGAGCGGCACGCCCGCCATCATGAGGCCCAGCACGTCGCGGTCGGCGGTGTGCCCGCCCTCGACGATGCCGATGATCTTGCCGCGGTACATCACCGCGATCCGGTCGGCGAGCGCGAGGACCTCGTCGAGCTCGGTCGAGACGATGACGACGGGAGTGCCGTTGTCCCGCTCGGCGACGATCCGCTTGTGCACGAACTCGATCGACCCGACGTCGAGGCCGCGCGTGGGCTGCGACGCGACGAACAGCCGCAGCGGCCGCGACATCTCGCGCGCGAGGACGACCTTCTGCTGGTTGCCGCCGGACAGCGTGCTCACCGGGTCCTGCACCGACCGCACGCGGATGTCGAACTCCTCGACGCGGTGCGCGGCGTTCTCCGCGACGCGCGCGGGGCTCAGCGACCCGGCGCGCGCGAACGGCTCGGACCGGTGCATGTCGAGGATGAGGTTCTCCGCGATGGAGAACGACGAGATGAGGCCGTCGGTGCTGCGGTCCTCGGGCACGAACCCGACGCCCGCCTCGATGACCTCGTGCACCTGGCGGCCGGCGAGGTCGACGCCGTCGAGCAGCAGCTGCCCGGCGGTCGGGGCCGCGAGACCCAGGATCGTCTCGGTGAGCTCGGTCTGGCCGTTGCCCTGGACGCCCGCGATCGCGAGGATCTCGCCGCGGTGGACGTCGAACGAGACGCCGTCGACGACGGCGTTGCCGTGCACGTCGAGGACCGTGAGGTCGCGGACCTGGAAGGTGGGCTCGCCGGGCTCCGCGGTGGCCTTGTCGACGGCCAGCGTGACGGAGCGGCCGACCATGAGGGAGGCGAGCTCGACCTCGGTCGACGTGGGGCTCGCGGTGCCGACCACCTTGCCGCGCCGGATGACGCTGATGGTGTCGGCGACGGCGCGGACCTCGCGCAGCTTGTGCGTGATGAAGACGATGGAGGTGCCGGCCTCCTTGAGCTGCCGCATGATCCCGATGAGCTCGTCGGTCTCCTGCGGCGTGAGCACCGCGGTGGGCTCGTCGAGGATCAGCACCTGCGCGTCACGCGAGAGGGCCTTGATGATCTCGACGCGCTGCTGCACGCCGACCGGGAGGTCCTCGACGAGTGCATCGGGGTCGACGTCGAACCCGAACCGGTCGGAGATCTCCTTGACCCGTCGCCGCGCCTCGGCGAGGTCGATGAGGGTGCCGCCGACGACGGGCTCGTGCCCGAGGACGACGTTCTCGGCGACCGTGAACACGGGGATGAGCATGAAGTGCTGGTGCACCATGCCGATGCCCGCGGCCATCGCGTCGCCCGGTCCGGAGAACGTCCGCGGCGCGCCGTCGACGACGATCTGTCCCGCGTCGGGCTGGTACAGCCCGTAGAGGACGTTCATCATCGTCGACTTGCCGGCGCCGTTCTCGCCGAGCAGCGCGTGGATCTCCCCCGGTGCGAACGTCAGGTTGATGTTGTCGTTCGCCACGAGCGTCCCGAAGCGCTTCGTGATGCCCTGCAGCTCGAGCCTCACCTCGTGCCCGCCTTTCCCCACGTCCTCGTGAGCCGACAGTAGAACCAGCGTGCCGTCGACGCACCGATGGCCCGGGGCGCGTCGCCCCGGGCCATCGGTGCGCTCGTCAGGCCGCGGTCAGGAGACCGCGTTGGCCGACGGCGAGTCGACGACGAGGTCGCCGTCGATGATCTGCTGGCGCAGCTCGTCGATCTTGGACGCGAGCTCGGCCGGGACCTTCGACTCCCAGTCGTGGAACGGCGCGATGTCGACGCCGCCGTTCTCGAGCGTGCCGACGTACGGGTCGGACGAGAACTCACCGTCGACGGACGACTTGATCGTCTCGAACACGGCCGTCTGGATCTGCTTCATGACGGACGTGAGGATGAGGCCCTTGTACTGCTCGTTGGCCGGCTGCAGGTAGCCGTCCGAGTCGACCCAGATGACCGCGGTGCCCTCGGCCTGGCTGGCCGCGTTGAGCGCGCCGGAGCCGACGGGGCCGGCGACGGGCAGGATGACGTCCGCGCCGTCGTTGATGAACTGCTCGGTCGTGGTGCGCCCGGCCTCGGTGTCGGAGAAGTTGCCGATCATCGAGCCGTTCTGCGCGGCCTTGTCCCAGCCGACGACGGTCGTCGCGGTGCCGGTCTCCTCCGCGTAGGCGGCGGCGCCGTCGGCGAAGCCGTCCATGAAGATGGTGACCGACGGGAACGGCTGGCCGCCGAAGGTCGCGACCTTGTGGGTCTGCGAGACGCCCGCGGCGAGGTAGCCGGCGAGGTACGCGGCCTCCTGCGTGTTGAACAGCAGGGGCTTGGCGTTGTCGAGCGTCACCGGGTTGAAGTCCGCGTCGGAGAACGCGGAGTCGACGAGGGCGAACTCGATGTCGGGGTTCGCCTCGGCACCGGCCTGGATGGCGTCCTCGAGCGCGAAGCCGACGCCGATGATGAGGTTGCAGCCCTGCTGGACCATCGAGTCGACGTTGGTCGTGTACTGGCCCGGGTCGGTCGACTCGGCCGTCTTGGTCTCGATGCCGAGCTCGTCCTTGGCCTGCTCGAGGCCCTTGAAGCCGGACTCGTTGAACGAGGCGTCGTCGAAGCCGCCCTCGTCGGACACCATGCAGGCGGTGAAGTCGACGGTCGCCGACGTCTCGTCGCCGCCGGAGGTCTCGTTCGTGTCCTCGGGTGCGCTGCCACAGGCCGCGAGGGCGAGGGCGACGGCGCCGCCGAGCGCCGCCACACGGATGATCTTCTTCACGCGATTCTCCTGGTCTCGTCAGCCGACTGCCGGACGGCAGGTGGCCGTCGCCGGGACGGTGTCTGCCGGCGTCGATGCTTCGGACAGTAGTGAGCGTGGCGTGTCGCGCTTGTTACCAGGCGGTATCCGTCGAGGATCCGTTACCTAGTTGGAATGTCCGCCCAGGTGACGGACGGGGCATCTCGCCAGGAGAGACGGGCGACCCGGACATCGGACGCCTGTCCGGCGACCTGCGGCGTCAGGCCCGTCCCGCGAGCAGCGCGGCCCTGGCCAGCAGCAGCGCACCGGCCTCGACCGCGCGCTCGTCGACGCGCAGGTCGCCCTGGTGGATGTCGTACGTCCGCCCGCCCGGGGTGCGCGTGCCGAGCCGCGCCATCGCGCCCGGCACCTTCGTCAGGTACCAGGCGAAGTCCTCACCGCCGAGCGACTGCTCGGTCAGGAGCACCGCGTCGGGGCCGAGGACGTCACGCGCGGCCGCCTCCAGCACCCCCGTCGAGCGCTCCTCGTTCTCGACCGGCGGGACACCGCGGTGGTGGCGCACCTCCGCCTCGAGCCCGAGCGGCGCGACGACCTGCTCGACCGCGTGGTGGAACACGTCCGACGCCTTCTCCCACGCGCGCACGTCGAGGCAGCGCAGCGTGCCGCGCACCGTCCCCGACGCGGGGATCGCGTTGTGGGCGGTGCCCGCGTGCACCTCGCCCCAGGTGAGGTTGACCCCCGAGCGCGGGTCGAGCCGGCGCCCCAGGATCGCCGGGACCTGCGTGATGACCTGACCGAGCGCGAACACGAGGTCGCCCGTGAGGTGCGGGCGCGACGTGTGCCCGCCCGCGCCGGTGAGGACCACGGTGACCTCGTCGCTCGCCGACGTGATCGGGCCGATGCGCGTGCCCACCTGGCCGACGTCGACCTTCGGGTCGCAGTGGATGCCGAAGATCTGCGCGACGCCGTCGAGGCCGCCCGCGTTGATCACGTCGATCGCGCCGCCCGGCTGGACCTCCTCAGCGGGCTGGAACACCAGCCGCACGCCGGTCGCGAGGTCGCCCGAGGCGGCGAGCTCCGCGAGCGCCAGGCCCGCGCCCAGCACGGCCGTCGTGTGCACGTCGTGGCCGCACGCGTGCGCGACGCCGCGGTTCCTCGACGCCCACGGCAGGCCGCACGCGTCCGCGACCGGCAGCCCGTCGAGATCGGCGCGCAGCGCGACCCGGCGCCGCCCCGACGCCGCGGGTGACGGGCCGATGTCGCACACGAGCCCCGAGCCGGGCAGGAGGTGCGGCGACAGCCCCGCGAGGCGCAGGCGCTCCACGACCACGCGCGTCGTGCGCTCCTCGGTGCGCCCGAGCTCCGGGTGCGCGTGCAGGTCGCGGCGGATCTCGACGAGCTCGTCCCGCAGGGTGTCGAGCAGGGCCGCGAGCCGCACCACCTGCGGGTCGGCCGAGCGACCGGGCACGTCGAGCGCCGGGACGAGCGTGGGGGCGGAGGTGGACGTGTCGGGCACGCTCTCGACCTTAGCCCGCACGCCGCGCACCGGCCCCGGCGTCCACGGACCACCCCCGTGCCCGGCAGCGGCGGGTCCCCGCGCAGGTCAGCGCGGGGGGCTGGCAGGCGCCCGACGGCCGACGCGAGGTCGACCCGCACACGTCAGCGTCACCGGACGCGCGCCCCCGCTCGTCAGAGCAGGTCGTCGCGGCCGCGCTCGCGCCACCCGTCGACGGCCGACTTCACCGACTGCGCGTGGGCGCGCGTCGTGACGAGCACCGCGTCGGGGGTGTCGACGACGACCGCGTCCGCGAGCCCGACGACCGTCACGGTCCGGCCGCCCGACGCGACCACGAGCGCGTCCGGTGCGTCCACGCGCAGCACGGTCGTGTCGTCGCCGAGCGTGGGGCTCGTGAGGAGCCCGCCGAGGGACTCGAAGTCGCCCACGTCGTCCCACGTGAAGTCCCCCGGGACGACGGCGACGCCGCCCGCCGCCGCGACCGGCTCGGCGATGGCGTGGTCGATCGCGATCCTGGTCAGCGTCGGCCACACCCGCTCGAGGACCGCGTCCCGGTCGGGGCCGTCCCACGCCGCCGCGATCTCGGACAGACCGGCGGCGAGCGTCGGGATCTGGGCCGCGAGGTGGTCGAGCAGCACGCGCGCACGCACGACGAACATGCCGGCGTTCCAGCGGTACTCGCCCGTGGCGAGGTAGGCGGTCGCCGTCTCCTCGTCGGGCTTCTCGGTGAAACCGCGGACGTGCCGCGCGCTGGGCGCGTCCGCGAGGCCGAGCGGCTCGCCCGACCGCACGTAGCCGAACGCGGTCGACGGTCCCGTCGCGCGGATGCCGACCGTCACGACGTAGCCCGCGCGCGCCGCGACGACGGCCTCGCGCACCGCGCGCTCGAACGCCTCCGTGCCGCTGATCACGTGGTCGGCCGCGAACGAGCCGAGCACGACGTCCTCGCCGTGCCGCTCCAGCAGCACGGCCGCCGCGAGCCCGATCGCCGCCATCGAGTCGCGCGGCGACGGCTCGGCCAGCAGCCGGCGGGGGGCGCCGTCGGGACCGTCGAGCAGGGCCGGGACCTGCGCGGCCACGGCGTCGGCGTGCCGGTGGCCCGTGACGACCAGCACGCCGTCGTCGCCCACCAGCGGGACGAGCCGGTCGACCGTCGCCTGCAGCAGCGTCCGGCCCGAGCCCGTGAGGTCGTGCAGGAACTTGGGGTGACCGGCCCGCGACAGCGGCCAGAGCCGCGTGCCCGCACCCCCGGCGGGGACGACCGCGTGGAAGCCCGGGACCGGGCCCTGCGCAGGGAGGAGCGAGGACGTGGACGCGGTCGACATGCCGCTCAGGCTAGCGGCGCGGGCCACGGCACCGACCCGGTGTGGAGTTGCTCACAAACGGCCCTCCGCACGGGACCAAGGGCCCGGCCCGGCGGAGAGTGACGAGCACGTGTCTATACAGTGAGACCGACAGGCACGGCAGGGTCAGGGACGTCCCCGCCGTGGCCCACCCCTGACTCGCCAGGAGGCCCCCCAGTGCCCGCAGCGCCTGCCAAAGCGCCGGCTGGAACGCTCTACCGAGGGCGCGAAGGCATGTGGTCGTGGGTCGCGCACCGCGTGACCGGCGTCGCGATCTTCTTCTTCCTGCTCGTGCACGTGCTCGACACGTCGCTCGTGCGGGTGTCGCCCGAGGCGTACAACGAGGTCATCGCGACCTACAAGAACCCGATCATGGGCCTCGGTGAGGCGGGGCTCGTCGCCGCGATCGTGTTCCACGCCTTCAACGGCATCCGGATCATCCTGGTCGACTTCTGGTCCAAGGGCACGAAGTACCAGCGCGTGATGCTGTGGGTCGTGCTCGGCCTGTTCGTCGTGACGATGGCCGGCTTCCTGCCCCGTCACCTCATGCACGTCTTCGGAGGTGAGTGATGAGCCTCGTCGCCGACCCCAAGGCCCCGCGTCCCCCCAAGGCGGGCCCCGGCCGTCGCACCACGCGCGGTAACACCGAGCTCTACGGCTGGGTGTTCATGCGCGCGTCGGGCGTCCTGCTCGTCGTGCTGATCTTCGGGCACCTGTTCGTCAACCTCGTCGCCGGCGAGGGCGTCACGGCGATCGACTTCGGGTTCGTCGCCGGCAAGTGGGCGTCGCCGTTCTGGCAGGTCTGGGACCTGCTCATGCTGTGGCTCGCGATGATCCACGGCACCAACGGCATGCGGACGATCGTCAACGACTACGCCGAGAAGGACACGACGCGCCTGGTCCTCAAGGGCCTGCTCTACTTCGCGTTCGTCCTCGTGGTCGTGCTCGGGACGCTGGTCATCTTCACGTTCGACCCCTGCCCGACGGGCAGCCCGGCGGACCTGCTCCCCTCGTTCTGCACGGCCTGACGCCGACGTCGGACCACCCCACCCGCCAGACTCGCCAGCAGGAAGGCATCGCCACCGATGCAGACCCACCAGTACGACGTCGTCATCGTCGGCGCGGGCGGCGCCGGCATGCGCGCGGCCCTCGAGTCGTCGACCCGCGTGCGCACCGCCGTCATCTCCAAGCTCTACCCGACGCGCTCCCACACGGGCGCCGCGCAGGGCGGCATGTGCGCCGCGCTCGCGAACGTCGAGGAGGACAACTGGGAGTGGCACACGTTCGACACCGTCAAGGGCGGTGACTACCTCGTCGACCAGGACGCCGCCGAGGTCATGGCCAAGGAGGCCATCGACGCGGTCCTCGACCTGGAGAAGATGGGCCTGCCGTTCAACCGGACGCCCGAGGGCAAGATCGACCAGCGCCGGTTCGGCGGCCACACGCGCAACCACGGCGAGGCGGCCGTGCGCCGGTCCTGCTACGCCGCGGACCGCACCGGCCACATGATCCTTCAGACGCTCTACCAGCAGTGCGTGAAGAACGACGTCGAGTTCTTCAACGAGTTCTACGTGCTCGACCTGCTCGTGGACCACGACCTCGCCGCGGGGCACGTGCCCGACGGCGAGGAGGTCAACGTCTCGGGCGTCGTCGCCTACGAGCTCGCGACCGGCGAGATCCACGTCTTCCGGGCCAAGTCCGTCGTCCTCGCGACCGGCGGCGCCGGCAAGATCTTCAAGACGACCTCGAACGCGCACACGCTCACGGGCGACGGCATGGCGCTCGCCTACCGCCGCGGCATCCCGCTCGAGGACATGGAGTTCTTCCAGTTCCACCCGACGGGCCTCGCCGGCCTCGGCATCCTGCTCTCGGAGGCCGCGCGTGGTGAGGGCGGCATCCTGCGCAACGCGCAGGGCGAGCGCTTCATGGAGCGCTACGCGCCCACCATCAAGGACCTCGCGCCGCGCGACATCGTCGCCCGCTCCATGGCGAACGAGGTCCGCGAGGGCCGCGGCGCCGGTCCGAACAAGGACTACGTGCTGCTCGACCTCACGCACCTCGAGCCCGCGCACATCGACGCCAAGCTGCCGGACATCACCGAGTTCGCGCGCACCTACCTCGGCGTCGAGCCGTACACCGAGCCCGTGCCCGTCTACCCCACCGCGCACTACGCGATGGGTGGCGTCCCGACGAACATCGAGGGCGAGGTCCTGCGCAACGCGACCGACGTGATCCGCGGCCTCTACGCCGCGGGCGAGGTCGCGTGCGTGTCCGTGCACGGCTCGAACCGCCTGGGCACCAACTCGCTGCTCGACATCAACGTCTTCGGCAAGCGCGCCGGCATCAGCGCCGCGCACTACGCCGCGGGCGCGCAGTGGGTCGAGCTGCCCGAGAACCCGGCCGCGACCGTCGAGGCCGAGCTCGAGACCATCCGGACGCGCGGCGACGGCGAGCGGGTGGCCGACATCCGCCGCGCGCTCCAGGAGACGATGGACGCCAACGCCCAGGTGTTCCGCACCGAGGAGTCGCTCGAGCAGGCGCTGTCCGACCTGCGGGAGCTGCGCAAGCGGTTCGCGTCGGTGAGCGTCCAGGACAAGAGCCGCACGTTCAACACCGACCTCCTCGAGGCCGTCGAGCTGGGCTTCCTGCTCGACATCGCCGAGACCGTGGTCGTCGGCGCGCTCAACCGCAAGGAGTCGCGCGGCGGGCACTTCCGGGAGGACTACCCGGACCGCGACGACAAGGGCTACATGCAGCACACCATGGCGTACCGCCGGCCGCTGCCGACCAAGGGTCACCGCCTGTGGGGCAGCGACTCCGACGGCGACCACAAGGGGTCGTTCGCGCACACGACCGTGTTCGACGACTACCAGGTGGTGCTCGGCTCCAAGCCCGTCACCGTCACCCGCTACCAGCCGATGGAGCGCAAGTACTGATGACTGCCACGCTCGACGCCACCCCCGAGGTCGGGGCCGTGCCCTCGTTCGAGGTCACGCTCAAGGTCATGCGCTACCTGCCGTCCGACGACGGCGCCACGCCGGTCCCCCACTGGGACGAGTTCCGCGTGCAGGCCCACGGCACCGACCGCGTGCTCGACGCCCTGCACAAGGTCAAGTGGGAGCAGGACGGCTCGCTCACGTTCCGCCGCTCGTGCGCGCACGGCGTGTGCGGCTCCGACGCCATGCGCATCAACGGCAAGAACCGCCTCGCGTGCAAGACGCTGCTCAAGGACCTCGACCCGTCCAAGCCGATCACCGTCGAGCCCATCAAGGGCCTGCCGGTCGTCAAGGACCTCGTCGTCGACATGGAGCCGTTCTTCGCGTCGTACCGCGAGATCATGCCGTTCCTCGTCACGACCGGCACCGAGCCGACCAAGGAGCGCCGGCAGTCCGCCGAGCAGCGCGAGCGGTTCGACGACACCACCAAGTGCATCCTGTGCGCCGCGTGCACGTCGTCCTGCCCGGTGTTCTGGACCGACGGGCAGTACTTCGGCCCCGCCGCGATCGTCAACGCGCACCGCTTCATCTTCGACAGCCGCGACGAGGGCGGCGCGCAGCGCCTCGAGATCCTCAACGACAAGGAGGGCGTGTGGCGCTGCCGCACGACCTTCAACTGCACCGAGGCGTGCCCGCGCGGCATCGAGATCACGAAGGCGATCCAGGAGGTCAAGCGCGCGATGATCACGCGCGCCTTCTGACGCCACCCGCTCCACCGCGAGGCCGTCCCGTCCGTCGGGGCGGCCTCGCGTCGTCCCGGGACCGCGGTCCCTCGACGGCCCGTGGACGCGGTGCTTGGCTGGTCGGATGAACGCCGAGTGGCACGACGCGCACGTCCTGGGCCAGGGCGCGCCGATGGACGCGCGCGTCGCCTGGCACCTCGCCCACGTGCAGGAGTGCGGGTGCCGCGACATCCCCCGCACGGTCCGCGAGGAGCTCGAGCGGCGCGGCGTCGAGGTCCCGGAACGCGCGGCGCGCTGACCGGCCCGTCCCGTACGGTGTCGGTCGTGCTCACCCCCGACGCCACCGCAGCGCCCGGCCCCGGGCCCGACGAGGTCGAGGTCCCGCTCGAGGGCGGCAACGTCGGCGGTGCGGTGCGCGTCGGCGACACCGTCCGCCGCCCGACCGGCCCGTGGACCCCCGCCGTGCACAAGCTGCTCGACTTCCTCGCGACGACGGACCTGCCGCACGTCCCGCGCGTGCTCGGCACCGACCACCAGGGCCGCGAGGTCCTCACCTACCTCCCGGGCCGGGTCGTGCCGATCGGCGTGGAGCCGCTCACCGACGGCCAGGTGCGGTCGGCGATGCGGTGGCTGCGGCACTTCCACGACGTCGTGGCCGACTTCCCGCGCGACAGCCGTCGCTGGCGGTTCGTCGAGCGCGCGCTGGAGCCGGGCGAGATCGTGTGCCACCACGACTCGGCGATGTACAACATGACCTTCGACGGCGACGAGCTCGCGGGCGTCTTCGACTGGGACGTCGCCGGTCCCGGGCGCCCGATCGACGACCTCGCGATCTTCGCGTGGAACGGGCCGCTGCTGTTCCCCGACCGTGACCACTCCGCGTCCGCGCACGGACTGCGTGTCATGGCGGACGCCTACGGCGACGTCGACCCGGCCGCGATCCTCGACCACGTCCCCGTGCGCATGACGGACGCCTCCGACCGGATCGAGGAGGGCCAGCGGCGCGGCGACCCCGGGATGCTGCGCCTGGGCGAGGTCGGCGAGCCGACGTCGACGCGGGCCCGGACCACCACGCTGCTCGCGCACACGCCCGCGATCCGCGCGCTGCTCTGAGCCCCGCGCCGTCACACGCGTTCCCGTCCGGTCCCGCTGCCGGCGCATCGGCCGCCCGCCGACGTGGCGCCCCCCGTCGACCCGACCGTCAGTCAGCGTCGACGGGGCTGTCGACGTCCTCGGGCTTCTCCGGCGGCGGGTCCGCGGTCCACGCGGCGGCCAGCAGCACGATGCGGGCGAGCAGGTTGATCCAGATCAGCAGCGTGACGATGACCGCGAACGACGCCAGCACCGGGTTGCGCGTCGCGCTGCCCGCGACGACGGACGTCCCGAGCAGCCGGACGGCGCCGATACCCACGGCGGCGATGACGGCGCCCTGGAGCAGGTCCCGGAAGTCGGGCCGCTGCCCGGCGAGGAACCACACGATCAGCATGAACATCGCGGCGTCGACGACGAACGACACGAGCGCCGCCGCCACGGTGCCCGACGTGTCGGGCCAGCCGACGAGCGTCGTGAGCCAGTCGGACGCCGCCGTCGCCGCCGTCGTGAGGACCGCCGACACGAGCACCGCGAGCGCGATCCCGACGAACCCGCCGAGCTCGCGCAGCTTCGAGAAGACCGCGTTGTCGCCCGTCACGCGTCCGAACATCGCGCGTACGCCGGTGCGCAGCGCGGCGGTCGCCGAGATCGCGCTCAGCACCAGGACGACGAGCGCGACGACACCCGCGACCGTGAGCGCCGGGTTGAGCACCAGCGTGTCCGGGTCGATGAGCCCGGCGTTGTCCCCCGTGTCGATCAGCCCGGGGAGCGAGTCGTCGATCGCCGTCAGCACCTGCTGCCGGAGTGCGTCGTTGTCGCCCAGCACCGCCATGAAGATCGTGTAGCCGATGGTCAGCCCGGCGAACACCGAGAACAGCGCGGCGTACGCGATCCCCCCGGTCAGCAGCCCGCCGCCGGCGGCGCCGAAGCGCGCGTTCGCACGCGCGGGACGCGTCTGCTGCCACCACGCGAGCAGCACCTTGGCACGTTCGACGAGCGACGGGCGCTTGCGGGGCAGCGACTCGTCCTCGGTCCGCTGCGCGCGCGCCTGGGCGGCCCCCGAGCCGGCCGCCGGGCGGGTCACGTCCGTCGGCTCGCCCGTCATGCCTCGACCCTAGGTCGGGCGCACCGCCCCGGCATCCGCGTCGGCCGGGTCGTCCGAGGTCAGCAGCCCCACGGGTGCCGCACCGAGGTCGAGCGAGAAGTCGCGGACGGGTCGCCACACGCCGTCGTCGCCGTGCAGGTAGCTGTGGAACTCGGTGACGACGAACGCCGCCTCGAAGTCCGCGAGCCCCGCGGCCGCCGCGTCGAGCCGGTCGTCGGGCACCTCGTGCGCGACCGTGACGTGCGGGTGGTAGTCGAACCGCAGGTCCTGGTCCAGCACGCCCGTGCGGACGCTGCGCTCGAGCGCGGCGCAGCCCTCGGCACCGTCGACGAGCTCGACGAACACCACCGGCGACACCGGCCGGAAGGTCGCGGTGCCGCGCAGCCGCACCACGAACGGCGTGTGCCGTGCGGCGGCCTTCGTGAGGTGCTCCTCGACCTCGACCACCTGCTCCGGCTCGACGACCGTCGGGCCGAGCAGCGTGATGTGCGGCGGGATGAACTCGGCGAGCGGGTCGCCGTAGCGGGACCGCGCGGCACGCAGCTCGCTCCCCCACGGCTCGGGGACCGTGACGGCGACCCCGATGCGGAGCTGGTCGCCGGTGCGTTCCGGCAGCCTCATGCCCCGATCCCCACCCCGGCGTCGACCTCGTCCCGCACGACGCGTCGCGAGCCCCGGCGCCGGAGCAGGCCGAACCGGTCGTAGAGACGCTCGAGGGTCGGCGCCGCGATCTCCTGCGCCCGGTCGGCACCGTCGGCGAGCACCGCGTCGAGCGACGCCGGGTCCGCGAGGTAGCCGTGCACGCGCTCCTGGAACGGCGAGAGGAACGCCAGCACGACCTCGGCGAGGTCCTTCTTCAGGTCCCCGTAGCCCCTGCCGTCGTACTCGGCGACGATCGCGTCCACCGGGCGGCCGGTCAGCGCCGAGTAGATCGTCAGCAGGTTGGAGATGCCCGGCTTGGCGACCGGGTCGAAGCGGATCTCACGCTCGGTGTCGGTCACGGCCGACTTGATGCGCTTGGCGATCACGCGCGGGTCGTCGAGCAGCTCGATCAGGCCGTTCGGGCTCTCCGCCGACTTGCTCATCTTCGACGTCGGGTCCTGCAGGTCGTAGATCTTCGCCGTCGCCTTGACGATGTGCGGCTCCGGCACGACGACCGTGTCCTTGCCGAACCGGTGGTTGAGCCGCTGCGCGAGGTCGCGGGACAGCTCGAGGTGCTGACGCTGGTCCTCGCCGACGGGCACGAGGTTCGTGTCGTACAGCAGGATGTCGGCCGCCATGAGCACGGGGTAGGTGAACAGCCCGACGGTCGTGCCCTCGGACCCCTGCTTGCTCGACTTGTCCTTGAACTGCGTCATCCGGCCCGCCTCGCCGAACCCCGTCTGGCACGACAGCAACCAGGCGAGCTCCGCGTGCTCGGGCACGTGCGACTGCACGAAGAGGATCGACCGCGCCGGGTCGACGCCCGCGGCGAGGAACTGCGCGGCCGTGCGGCGCGTCCGGTCCCGCAGCACCGCGGGGTCCGGGTTGACGGTCAGCGCGTGCAGGTCGACGACGCAGTAGATCGCGTCGTGGTCGTCCTGCAGCGCGACCCACTGCGTGAGGGCGCCCAGGTAGTTGCCGAGCTGGAGCGAGTCGGACGTCGGCTGCATCCCCGAGAAGATGCGCGAGCGGTGCGTGGCCATGCGGACCATCAGTCCATTCTGTCGAGGCGCCGGGTCCGCCCGGGGGCGGCACGGCGGGGCTGTGCGGGAGGTGCGTCTGCGCGGGCGGCGGGACCGGTGAGGCGAGGGCCTCGCCGGCCGCGCGGCCGACCGTGCGGCGACGCGCTACGTCAGGTGGCTTCGTCGTCGAACGGTGCGCTGCGCCATCGCTCGCCCGGGTCGCCCGCGACGCCCACGCCGGCCTTCGCGGTGGCCGCGGTCGCGGCTCCGGCCGTCGCGGCCGCCGCCGTGCGCGCGGTCGCCGACGGGCGTGCGGGTGCGGGTCCGGACGACGGCGACAGGTCGTCGAGCAGCGCCTCGCGCACGATCCGGCGCGGGTCGTACTTGCGCGGGTCGAGCGCCGCCCAGTCGACGTCGCGCGCCTCCTCGCCGAGCTCCTCGTCGACGCGCGCCTTGGCGTCGGCGGCGAACTGGCGCGCCCGCCGGACCCAGTGGCCCAGCTGCTCCGCGTACCTCGGCAGGCGCTCGGGGCCGATCACGAAGGCCGCGACGAGGAAGAGCACGAGCAGCTCCCCGCCGTTGATTCCGAACACCGGGTCAGGGTACCCCGCGCAGCCGTGCGGAAGGCCCCCGTCGAGGGCGCGACCGCGGGCGTCTCAGCGGGCGTCGGCCTCGTCGAGGCGCACCCGGACGTCACGCTCGTCCGACCCCGTCCGGACGCGCAGGACGACGGTCTCGCCCGGTGTCCGCGCGCGGATCGCGACGATCAGCTCGTCGGGGTCCGTCACCGGACGGCCGTCGATCGCGAGGATCACGTCGCCGCGCCGGATGCCCGACCGGTCCGCGGGGCCGTCCGGGGACACCGCGGGGGTCCCGTCCCGGTCCTCCGTCGAGACCTGCACGCCCTCGCCGACGTACCGCTGGTCCAGGAGCACGCCGATGATCGGGTACGTCGCCCGGCCCGTCTCGATCAGCTGCTCGGCGGTGCGCCGCACCTGCTCGGACGGGATCGCGAAACCGAGACCGATGCTGCCGCCCGTCGTGGCAGACGTGCCCGGCGGCTGCGCGATCGCCGAGTTGACGCCGATCACCTCGCCGCGCGCGTTCACGAGCGGGCCGCCGGAGTTGCCGGGGTTGATCGCCGCGTCGGTCTGGATCGCGTTGATGAACGCCGTGTCGTCCTCGTCGCCCGCCGACACCGGCCGGTTGAGCGCGCTGACGATGCCCGTCGTGACCGTCCCCGCGAGCCCCAGCGGCGCACCGACCGCGACGACCGGGTCGCCGACGACGACCGCGTCGGAGTCGCCCAGCAGCAGCGGTGTCAGCCCGGTCACGCCGACCTTGAGGACCGCGAGGTCGTACTCGGACGTCCGGCCGACGACCGTCGCGTCCTCCTCGCTGCCGTCGGCGAACGTCACGGTCAGCGACGTCGCGGCGTCGGCCGCCTCCGCGACCACGTGGTTGTTGGTGACGAGGTAGCCGTCCGCGCGCAGCACGAAGCCGGAGCCCGTCGCCGTGCCCTGCGGGCCGTCCACCTCGATCGACACGACGCTCGGCAGCACCGAGGCCGCGATGCCGGCGACCGACTCGGGAGCGCGCGCCACGTCGGCCGCGCCCGGCACGGTCGTCGGCAGGCCCGCGTCGGCGAGGTGGTCGTCCTCGCCCAGCCGCGCCCCCAGCACGCCGCCGAGGACGCCCGCGACGAGCGCCAGGACGACGAGCGGCACGACCCACGCGACCGACAGCGTCCGGCGACGACGGCGCGGTGCCGCGACCACGAGCGCGGGCCCGTCAGGTCCGTCCGGCCGCTCGCTCGCGTCGGGGGCACCGGACGTGTACGGGCCGGGCGGGAAGGGCCCGTGGCCGTGCGCGCCGGACGGGTGCCCGACGCCCGGCCGGGGGTCGACGCCGTACGCGGACGGCGCGTGACGGGGGTCGCCGCCGTACGCCACCGGGGCGTGCCGGGGGTCGGCGCGGTGCGCGGCCGGCGCGAGGCGCGCGTCGGCGTGGGCGGACCGGGGGTCCGCGACGGACGACAGCGGGGCCGGCGTACCGGCCGACGACGGAAGCGGCGGCGCGGCGACCGGCCCGGGGTCGGGCGGCAGGACACGACGGCCCGACGGGGACGCGAACGGGTTCTCGAACGTGTCGGGGGCGGGCCGGGAGGCCGGCGCCTGCTGCTCCGTCGTGGCGTCGGCGGGTTGCGGCGTCGCACCCGGGGCGGCGGCCGCCCCGGTCGGTCGGCTCGCCTCGTCGGGGGTCGTCATGGGGTCTGCAGGGCTCCCGTCACCGTCTGCCAGCCGCGCGTGATGCGCGCAGGCACCCCGTCGTCGTAGGCGCCTCCGGGAAAGGCTGCCACGAGCGGGGCCAGCACGTCGTGCCCGTCGGCCCCGACGACCTGCACGACGGTCGCGTCCGCCTGCCAGGCGAGGTGCGACGGCTCGGAGGCGAGCACGTACACGGCGCGCCCGCCGAGGTCGTGCACGCGTGCGCCCGCGATCGCGTCGGTGTCCAGGCGGCCCTGCTGCTCCGTGACGACGAGCGAGCCGGCGGGGCCCGTGACGTCGACCTCGAGCACTGCGCCGCCCTGGGCCCAGCGCAGCGCGGTGATCGACCAGCCCTCGGGCAGGTCCGTCGGGAACGACCACGCGTGCGCGCGCAGCCACGAGGTCGTCGCCGGGTCGACCTGGCCGGCCCGGACCGCGTCGTCGAGCACGGGGCGCCCGTCGACCTGTCCCGGCCCGGTGACCGGCTGCGCGAGCAGGGCGAGGTCCGCACCCGGGTGGCTGACCGGCACGATCTCGGGGCGCTCGCCGAGCACGAAGAGCATCGCGGCGACGGCGCCGAGCCCCGCCACGGAGCCGACGGCGAGACGCGTCGGATGACGCCGCGACGTGAGGTCGGGGCGCAGCCCGGACGACGGGCGCCCGGTCCACGAGCGCGGGACCAGGCCGGCGGACGCGAGCGCGAACCGGTCCGGCGGCGCGGCGAACGGGTCGCGCGGCGGCTGCGGGCGGCGGAGCTCCGACCCGTCGGGGTCGGGGGCGAGGGACAGCAGGCGGGCGGTCAGGTCCGGGGCCGGGGCGACGTCGTCGGCTGCCGACGCGAGGGCGCGACGGGCTGCGCGCGCCGCGGCGAGCTCGGTGGCGCACTGCGCGCACAGGGCGACGTGCGCGAGCGCGCGCTCCGTCGCGGCGACCGAGAGCTGGCCGTCGACGAGCGCGCTGATCCGGGACCCGAGGTGGCTCACGCCACGCTCCCCCCGCCCGTGCCGACGGTGTGCAGCGTCGCGTCGGTGCCCGCGGACACCGCGTGCGCACCCTGCACCTCGGGGGCGCGGTGGCCGAGCGAGTCGCGCAGCCGCGCGCGGGCGCGGTGGATGCGCGAGCGGACGGTGCCGAGCTTGATGCCCAGCGTGACGGCGATCTCCTCGTACGACAGGCCCTCGATGTCGCACAGGACGACCGCGGCGCGGTACTCGGGCGGCAGCTCGTCGAGCGCGCGCTGCACGTCGTGGTCGAGGTTGCCGTGCTCGTACGCGCGCTCGGGGCTCGCGAGGTGGTCGACCGACGCGTACCGGTCGGAGTCGTCGCCCATCGCGTCCATGCGGACCCGCTGCTTGCGACGCGCCTGGTCGAGGAACAGGTTGGTCGTGATGCGGTGCAGCCATCCCTCGAACGTGCCCGGCGTGTACGTGTTCAGCGAGCGGAACACGCGCACGAAGGTCTCCTGCGTGAGGTCCTCGGCGTCGTGCCGGTTGCCCGTGAGGCGGTACGCGAGGCGGTAGACGCGCGCCGAGTGGTCCCGGACGATCTGCTCCCACGTCGGCGGCTGCCAGGCGGCCGGTGGCGTGGTCATCGGGTCGGGCTCCTTCGGGTCGTCGGACGGGTCACCAGTCTCCCAGGTCGCGCGACGGTCTTCGAATCGTGACGTGCGTCCTGGTGGAACGCGTCGAGCCCCGGGAAAGTTCCGCGGGCGCTCCGCCCGCCTCCCTCGGGCGCCGCGCGGGCACCGATAGGCTGGCCGCATCCCACGCCCCACTGCACCGCCCCGGGAGGCTGCCATCTCCACCGACAAGGCCCAGAGCTGGGTCTACTGCGAGGAGTTCCTCCCCGAGGACGACGTGCTCCTGCGCGCCCGCGAGCGTGCGGCGCAGCTGGGCTGCACGCCCGTGCTGCCGGGGTCGGGGGCCGCGCTGTCGGTGCTCGCGGCGGCCGCCCAGGCCCGCGCCGTCGTGGAGGTCGGCACGGGTGCCGGCGTCGGGTCGCTGTACCTGCTGCGCGGGATGCCCGCCGACGGCGTGCTCACGACGATCGACCTCGAGGTCGAGCACCAGCGCGCCGCCAAGGAGGCCTTCGCCGAGGAGGGCGTGCGGGCGACCCGCACGCGCACGATCTCGGGTCGCGCGCTCGACGTGCTGCCACGCCTCACCGACGGCGGCTACGACCTGGTCTTCGTCGACGCCGACAAGGAGTCCTACCCGGGCTACGTCGAGCAGGCCGTCCGTCTGCTCCGCCCGGGCGGGGTGCTGGCCGTCGACAACGCGCTGTGGCACGACCGCGTGGCCGACCCGGCCCGGCGCGACGAGACGACGACGACGATCCGTGAGGTCGGACGCGTGGTGCGCGCCGACGACCGGCTGCTCCCCGCGCTGCTGCCCACGGGCGACGGGCTGCTGGTGGCCGTCCGCCGCTGACGGCGCGAGCGACCCGGGCCGCGTGCGGGAGTCGGCTCCCGCACGCGACGGCGCGCGAGGCGACACGTCGACGCCCTCGGCGGGATGCGTCAGCGCAGCTCGGTCAGGAACTCCAGCAGCAGGCGCGCGCCGTACCCGGTCGCCCCCTCGGTGACCTCGTGCTTGTCCGCGGTCGCGCGCGCGGGCCCCGCGATGTCGAGGTGCGCCCAGCGCCGGTCCCCGACGAAGTGCCGCAGGAACAGCGCGGCGGTGATCGACCCGCCGCCGATCCGGCGGTCCGACGGCACGTGGCGCAGGTCGGCGACGTCGGACGCGACCGCCTCCTCGTACTCCGCGACGAGCGGCATGGGCCAGGCGAGCTCGCCCGACGACTCGCTCGCCGCGGTCAGGGCGGCGACGAGGGCGTCGTCCGTGCCGTACAGCGCGGCGTGCTGCTTGCCGAGACCCAGCGTCGCGGCACCCGTGAGGGTCGCGACGTCGACGAGCACGTCGGGGTCGAGCGTCGCGTCCGCCCAGGCCAGCGCGTCGGCGAGGACGAGCCGCCCCTCGGCGTCGGTGTTCGCGATCTCGACGGTCGTGCCGCCGAACAGCGTGAGGACGTCGCCCGGGCGGTAGGACGCGGCGCCGACGTGGTTCTCCGCGAGGGGCAGGACCGCGGTGACGCGGTGCGCGACGCCGGCCTCGGCCGCACCGAGCACGGTGGCCAGCGCGACGGCGGCGCCCGTCATGTCGGTCTTCATCGGGACCATCGCCTCGCGGGGCTTGATCGAGAGGCCGCCCGTGTCGAACGTGATGCCCTTGCCGACGACGACCACGTGCTGCGCGTCGGGACCCGCCGTGGCGGGTCGGTAGGCGACGGTGACGAGGCGCGGCGGCGACGCCGAGCCCCCGCCGACCGCGAGGATCCCGCCGAAACCGTCGGCGGCCAGCTCGCGCGGGGTGCGCACGGTGACCTCGAGCCCGGCGTCACGACCGAGCCGGCGCGCCTGGTCGGCGAGCCACGCGGGGTTCTTGGTGCTCGACGGGGTCGCCGCCAGGTCGCGGACGAGCCACGTCGCGCGTGCGGCGGTCCGCCCGGCGTCGACGGCCGCGGCCACGCGCGTGCCGTCCCGCCCGAGCAGGACGAGCGGTGCGGGCTCGGGATCGGGCGTGCCGGTCGCGAGCGTCGGCGTGCGGTACGCGGCGAGCAGGTAGCCCTCCGTGAGGGCACGTGCGGCGGCGGCCTCGTCGGACGACGACTGCCCGGCGTACGCGCCGACCGTCGTGACGACGCGGCGCAGGCCGCGGGTGGCGCGGGCCAGCGCGGCCCCGGCGCGACGCAGGTCGCGCGGCGACCCGTCGCCGACGCCGACGACGACCAGGCGCGGGGGCAGGCCGTCCCACGGCAGCGTGACCGCCGACCCGACGGGCCGCGGCAGCTGCAGGACGTACGCCTCGCCGGCGGCGCCCGTGAGGCGCACCCGTTCGGCGATCTCCGCGAGGTCGACCCCGTACCGGGCGGCGGCGTCGGCGGTGCCCTCGCGGGGCTCGACACCGTCGTCCCCGGGTCCCGGCGGGGCGACCGGGACGGCGACGGCGTCGACGGTGCCGTCGGTCAGCAGCGCGCTCGTCGCGAGCGCACCGCCGACCGACGTCACCTCGGGCGGCGTCCGGCCGATGGATGCGGTGAAACCGGTCGTCGGCCTCGCCATGTCGTGCAGCCCGTCGTCAGGAGACGACGGACGTGAGGGCCTCGCCCAGCTCGGCGGCCTCGGTCGCGTTGAGCTCGACCACCAGCCGTCCACCGCCCTCGAGCGGGACGCGCATCACGATGCCACGTCCCTCCTTGGTCACCTCGAGCGGTCCGTCACCGGTCCTCGGCTTCATCGCGGCCATACGGGGGGCCTCTCCTTCGCCTCGTGCGTCCCGGCCGGGCGCTCGTGCGCGGAGCGCGCGACGAGAGGCCCGCTGGCCGGTGGTCCGCCGACCATCTTAGTTCACCCGAGGGTCCCTACCTCGACCGATACGACCCGGGCCGCCCGATCGGCTCGGCGTCGGACGCCGGTCCGGGTGCACCGGTCACGGCGGCCAGCCCTGCGGCGGGGTCAGCCGCCACATGTTCCACACCCAGACGAGCTGGAGCGCGAGCATGAGGATCAGCACGCCCGTGAACCACAGGCGCCTCGCGGCGGCCGGCCGCGTCACCACCCCGGCCGTCACGGCGGCGAGCGGGAACGCGAGGACGAGGAACCGCGCGAGGCTGCTCCCCGGCTCGATGACGGCCGCGATGTACAGCAGGTACGCCGCGGGCCAGGCGTGCAGCTCGTTGCCGAGCCGCCACGCCGCGGGCACGACGAGGACGGCGATCACCAGGGCGAAGCCCGCGACGAGCACCCACGGCGCCCACTCACCGAACCAGAACCGGGACACGTACCCCCAGGCGCCGAACGGCTGGACCTCGCGCAGCCCGCGCCACGCCTCCTGCGTCTGCAGGTAACCGTCGGGGACGCCGGTGACCCAGCCGCAGATGAGCGGCCACGCGACGCCGGAGACGCCCGCCGCCACGGCGAGCGCCCCGAGACCGCCGAGGTCGCGCGCACCGAGGTGGTCCTCCCCGCGGCGGCTGCGCCACCACCGCACGGCGGCGTGCACGACGATGACGGCGGCCATCGGCAGCGCGACGGCGCGCGTGAAGCCGAGCGCGAGCACCACGACGGACATCGCGAGGTACCGCCGCTCGACGAGCAGCAGGAGCGCGGACGCGATCAGCAGCAGCGCGAGCGACTCCGTGTACGCGACCTGCAGGACGACGGCCGTCGGGAACGCGGTGACGAGCGCGACCGTCGCGAGCGGCAGCCCGGGTCGCGCGGCGACCGCGCGCGGGGCCCCCCGCTCGACGAGGCGGTGGATCACGACCGCCGCGCCCGCGCCGAGCACGAGCGCGGTGAGCGGGGCGACGACGTACCAGGGTCCCGTGGTCAGCACCATGAGCCCGCGCACGAGCATCGGGAACAGCGGGAAGAACGCCCAGACGTTCTGCTGGACCAGCCCGTCCTCGCCGACCGGCAGCGTGTCCGGGTAGCCCTGCTCGGCAGCCTGCCGGTACCAGCTCGCGTCCCACATGAGGCCGGTGAACTGCAGGTACGACGGGCGCGCGGGCGTCCAGTAGTTCTCGACCTGCCCCTGGGCGGTCACCATGAGGGCGATCGCGCTGAACGCCCGGCCCGCCAGGTAGACCGCGAGCGCCTGGACCCACCACGGCCACGTGCGCGGGTCGAGGACGGTGCGGGACGCCGCGCCCGGGGCCCGGTCGTCACCCGTCGCGTCCGTCACCCGGTCGTCACCCGTCGCGTCGGTCACCCGGTCGTCCGCCGGCCGGCCGGTCCGCGTCGGGTCGTCCGTCTGTGGCTCGGTCCGTGCCTGGTCGTCCGTCGACTCCTCGGCCGTGCGCTCCCCGGTCACGCGAGCCCCCGCACGGCGCGTGCCGGGGCCAGGTCACCGCGGACGACCGCGACCATGTCGAGCGTGCGCCGGGTCGCCGCGACGTCGTGCGCCCGGAAGACGCGCGCCCCGAGCCACGCCGCGACGGACGTCGCCGCGAGCGTGCCCTCCAGCCGGTCGTCGACGGGCAGGTCCAGGCTCTCGCCGACGAAGTCCTTGCGGGACAGCGCCATGAGCACCGGGAAGCCGAGCGCGACGAGCGCCGCGGTCCGCCGCAGCAGGTGGACCGAGTGCCAGGTGTTCTTGCCGAAGTCGTGCGTGGGGTCGACGAGCACCGACGCCGGGTCGACGCCGAGCGCCACGGCCCGGCGCGCCCCGGCCGTCACCGTCGTCACGACGTCGTCGAGCACGCCGTCGAGCCCGTCGCCGGGGTACGAGACGCGGAACGGGTCGGTCCGCGGCCGGGCGCCGCCGGTGTGGGAGCAGACGACGCCGAGGCCGCGCTCGGCGGCGACCTCGACGAGGTGCGGGTCGTGGCCCGCCCACGTGTCGTTCACCAGGTCGACCCCCTCGTCGGCGGCGGCGCGCGCGACGTCCGCGCGCCAGGTGTCGATGCTCACCAGCAGGTCGGGGTGCCGGGCGCGCACGCGCGCGACGAGCGGCACGACCCGCGCGATCTCCTCGGCCGCGTCCACGTGCGGCCCGCGGCCGGCCCGGACGCCGCCGAGGTCGACGATGTCGGCGCCCTCCTCCTGCGCGCGCGCGACCGCGGCGTCGGCCGACGCGTCGTCGTGGCGCGCGGCCGCGTAGAACGAGTCCGGGGTGCGGTTGACGACGGCCATGACGACGGGTCGGTCCGCGCCGACGACACGCCCGCGCAGCCGCAGGGGCGCACCGGCCGGCGGCACCCCGCCGACCGCGGCCCCGGGGCCCGCGAGGTCGCCCGTCGGGGCGCTCGCGACCGGTCCCGTCCCGCCCGTCACCCCGCGGCCTCGGGTGACGACTCGGCCGCCGCGGTCGCCTGCGCGGCGGCCTCCTCCTGGGCGCGCAGCTCCGCGCCCCGCTCCCGGACGATGTCGACGGCCTCCTCGGCGTCGTCGACGACCTTGATCAGCTCGAGGTCCACGGCGGAGATCATGCCGCGGTCGAGCACCGGGCCGCTCACCCAGTCCAGCAGGCCCCGCCAGTACGCGCTGCCGACCAGGACGATCGGGAAGCTCGTCACCTTGTGGGTCTGGACGAGGGTCAGCGCCTCGAACAGCTCGTCGAACGTGCCGAAGCCCCCGGGAAGCACGACGAAGCCCTCGGAGTACTTGACGAACATCGTCTTGCGGGCGAAGAAGTAGCGGAAGTTCACGCCGAGGTCGACGTACGGGTTCATGCCCTGCTCGAACGGCAGCTCGATGCCCAGGCCGACCGACAGGCCGCCGGCCTCGGACGCGCCCCGGTTCGCGGCCTCCATGATCCCCGGCCCACCGCCGGTGATGACCGCGTATCCCGCGGCGGAGAGCAGCCGCCCGACCTCCACGCCGAGCGCGTACTCGGCGCTGTCGGCGGGCGTCCGGGCGGACCCGAACACGCTCACCGCGGGCCCGACCTCGGCCAGCGCCCCGAAGCCCTCGACGAACTCGCTCTGGATCCGCATGACGCGCCACGGGTCGTCGTGCAGCCAGGACGCGCCGTCGCCGCGGCTGAGGAGCCGCTGGTCGGACGTGCTGGAGGGGATCTGGCGGCCGCGCAGGAGCACGGGCCCCTTGCGGTATCCCTGGCCGGGTGCGGGCTGACCGTCGTCGCTCATGGGGTGACTCTAGGCGCGGCTCCCGGGGGTCGCGGCCCGGATCGTCAGGCGGTGAGCCAGGCGCGCAGCGCGGCGTGCGAGACCTCGATCTGGTCGACCGGGCACCGCTCGTCGGCCTTGTGCGCGAGCAGCGGGTCGCCGGGCCCGAAGTTCACCGCCGGCACGCCCAGCGCCGAGAACCGCGCGACGTCCGTCCAGCCGAGCTTCGCGGCGGGCGCGCCCCCGGTCACGGCGAGCACGACGTCGGCGAACGCGGCCGCCGCCGGGTGGTCGAGGCCGGGACGCGCACCGGGCGCGGCGTCCGTGACGACCACGTCGTAGCCCTCGAAGAGGTCGCGCACGTGCTGCGACGCCTCCTCGACGCTGCGCGACGGCGCGAACCGGTAGTTCACCGTGACGACGCACGCGTCGGGGATGACGTTCGTCGCGGTGCCGCCGGAGATCAGCACCGCGTTGAGACCTTCGCGGTAGACGAGGCCGTCGACCTCGACCGACGCCGGTTCGTACCCCTCGAGGCGCCGCAGCACCTCGCCGGCCGCATGGATCGCGTTGCGCCCCGTCCACGCGCGCGCCGAGTGGGCCGCGACGCCGGTCAGCCGGACCTCCGCGCGCAGCGTGCCGTTGCAGCCGCCCTCCAGGCCGCCCGCGGTCGGCTCGCACAGCACCGCGAAGTCGCACGCGAGCCACTCCGGGTGGGTCCGGACGAGCCGGCCGAGGCCGTTGAGGTCCGCGTCGACCTCCTCGTGGTCGTAGAACACCCACGTGACGTCGTGCGTCGGCGCGTCGAGCTCGGCCGCGAGCGCGAGCTGCACCGCGACGCCCGCCTTCATGTCGACCGTCCCGCGGCCCCACACGACCCGGTCGGCACCCTCGCCCTCGACGCGCGTGGGCACGTTGTCGACGATCGGCACGGTGTCGATGTGGCCCGCGACGACGACGCGCGTCGACCGCCCGAGGTGCGTGCGCGCGACGATCGCGTCCCCGTCGCGCAGGACCTCGAGGTGCGGGTACGCGCGCAGCGACTGCTCGACCGCGTCGGCGAGCGCCGTCTCGTCGCCGCTCACGGACGGGACGTCGCACACCGCACGCGTCAAGGTCAGCAGGTCGGCGCGCAGGTCGAGGGCGGGAGGCGTCGTGGCGGTCACACGGCGACCCTAGCCGCCGGGTGCGGCGCGCTCCGGTCCGTCCCGGCCCGTCGCGCGGGCTACCGGACGGTAAGCGCGTGCACGTTGTCTAGGGTTGTCCGCATGACAGCACGCACGGCCTGGGGCTTCGGCCTGGCCACGGTCGCCGGCGACGGCACGACGCTCGACACCTGGTACCCCGCGCCCGCGCTCGGCGCGCCGCCCGCCGACGCCACGGCCCCCGCGGAGCTCGCGGCGGGCGAGCGCGTCGACGACGCCCGGGGCGTCCGCGTCCAGGTCGTCCGGACCGTCGTCGACCTCGACGCCCCGCCCGTCGACACCGCCGACGCCTACCTGCGCCTGCACCTGCTGTCGCACCGGCTCGTCGCGCCGCACGGGCAGAACCTCGACGGCATCTTCGGCGTCCTGCCGAACGTCGTGTGGACGGACCGCGGCCCGTGCGCCGTCGACGGCTTCGAGACGACGCGGGCACGGCTGCGCGCCGCGACCGGCGTGCCCGTCACGGTGCTCGGCGTCGACAAGTTCCCGCGCATGGTCGACTACGTCGTCCCGTCCGGGGTGCGCATCGCCGACGCCGACCGCGTGCGCCTCGGCGCGCACCTCGCGAGCGGCACGACCGTCATGCACGAGGGGTTCGTCAACTACAACGCCGGGACGCTCGGCACGTCGATGGTCGAGGGCCGCATCTCCGCGGGCGTCGTCGTGGGCGACGGCTCCGACGTGGGCGGCGGCGCGTCGATCATGGGCACGCTGTCCGGGGGCGGCCGGGTCGTCGTGTCGCTGGGCCGGCGCAGCCTGCTCGGTGCCAACTCCGGTCTCGGCATCCCGCTCGGCGACGACTGCGTCGTCGAGGCCGGGCTGTACGTGACCGCGGGCACCAAGGTCACGCTGCTGGGCTGGGGCGCCGACGGCACCCCCGACCCGGGCGCCGAGCCGCGCGTCGTCAAGGCCCGCGAGCTCGCGGGCGCGCACGGCGTGCTCTTCCGTCGGAACTCGCTCACCGGCGGCGTCGAGGCCGTCGCACGCGCGGGCGCGGGCGTCGAGCTCAACGCCGCCCTGCACGCGAACTGACGCCGTGGCCCGCCGACGCCCCCGGCGGCACCGCGGACGGCGTGCCGGCTGCCTGGCCGTCGCGCTCGTCGTCGCCCTCGGCGGCGGCGTCGCCGCGGTGGTCACGGTGCTGCGCCTGCAGGACGAGGCGCCGCCCGTCGTGCAGCGCTGCGCCGCGACCGTCGACGGCACCACGTGGTTCCTGTCGCCCGAGCAGGCGGACAACGCCGCGCTCATCGCCGCGACCGCGGTCCGCCGCGGCCTGCCCGCGCGCGCCGTGACGATCGGCCTGGCCACCGCGCTGCAGGAGTCGAAGCTCGTCAACGTGGACTACGGCGACCGCGACTCGCTCGGCCTGTTCCAGCAGCGGCCCTCGCAGGGCTGGGGCACGCCCGAGCAGGTGCAGGACCCCGTCTACGCGACCGGGATCTTCTACGACCACCTCGTCCAGGTCGCCGGCTACGAGGAGCTGCCCGTCACCGAGGCGGCCCAGGCCGTGCAACGGTCGGGCTACCCCGACGCGTACGCGCAGCACGAGGTCCGTGCCCGCGCGTACGCGTCCGCGCTCACCGGCTGGTCGCCCGCCGCGCTCTCGTGCACGCTGCGCGACCCTGAGCCCGGCACCGGCGCCGTCGAGGCGGTGACCGCGCGCCTGCACCGCGACCTCGGGGAGCTTCCCGTGACCGCGGAGCCGCGCGAGGGCGGCGGCACGACCGTCGTCGTCGACGTCGGGCCGCTCGCCGCGTCGGACCCGGCGAACGCCGACCGCTTCACCTGGGCCGTCGCGCAGTGGGCCGTCGCCGTCGCCGCACCGCTCGGCCTCACGCACGTCGAGGCCGGCGGGCAGGCGTGGGACCGCGCCGAGGCGTCGTGGACGGCCGCGACGGCCGCCGACTCCCCCACCGCCGGGCAGGTCCGGCTCACGCTCGCTCCGTGACGACGAGAACGGCTCGGCACGTCGTGCGTGCCGGGCCGTTCCCGTCGGGTGGGGTGTCGCGTCAGCGGTCCCCGACAGGCGTGTAGTCGCGCTCGGTGGCGCCCGTGTAGACCTGGCGCGGGCGGCCGATCTTCGTCTGCGGGTCGTTGATCATCTCGCGCCACTGCGCGATCCAGCCGGGCATGCGACCCAGCGCGAACAGCGGCGTGAACATCGAGTCGGAGAAGCCCATCGCCTTGTAGATGAGGCCCGTGTAGAAGTCGACGTTCGGGTAGAGCTTGCGCGACACGAAGTAGTCGTCGTTGAGCGCGATCTCCTCCAGGCCACGCGCCAGGTCGAGCAGCTCGTCGTTCTTGCCGAGCGCCGAGAGCACCGCGTCGGCGCTCTCCTTCACGATCGCCGCGCGCGGGTCGTAGTTCTTGTAGACGCGGTGCCCGAAGCCCATGAGGCGGACGCCCGGCTCCTTGTCCTTCACGCGCTTCATGAACGCGGTCGCGTCGCCGCCGTTCGCCTTGATCTCGTCGAGCATCTTGAGCACGGCCTCGTTCGCGCCGCCGTGCAGCGGACCCGACAGGGCGTTGATGCCCGCCGCGACCGACGCGTACAGGTTCGCGTTCGACGAGCCGACGATGCGCACGGTCGACGTCGAGCAGTTCTGCTCGTGGTCCGCGTGCAGGATGAGCAGCTTGTCGAGCGCCTGGACGACGACCGGGTCCGGGTCGTACTGCTGGTACGGGACCGCGAACGTCATGCGCAGGAAGTCCTCGACGTAGCCGCGCGAGTAGTCCGGGTAGAGCAGCGGCTCGCCCTTCGACGTGCGGTGCACGTAGGACGTGATCGTGCGCGTCTTCGCGAGGATGAGCACCGTCGCGAGCTCGACGGCCTCCGGGTCGTGCGGGTCGAGCGACTCCGGGTAGAACGTCGACAGCGCGTTGAGCGCCGACGACATGACCGCCATCGGGTGCGCGTTGCGCGGGAACGTCCCCATGAACGTGCGGAAGTCCTCGTGCACCAGCGTGTGCCGGTTGACGCGCTCCTCGAACGCCTCGAGCTCCGGCTGCGTCGGCAGGTCGCCGTGGATCAGCAGATACGCGACCTCGAGGAACGACGACTGCTCCGCGAGCTGCTCGATCGGGTACCCGCGGTAGCGCAGGATCCCGGCGTCGCCGTCGATGTACGTGATCTTCGACTCGCACGACGCGGTGTTCATGAAGCCCGGGTCGACCGTGACCATCCCGGTGTCGCGCAGCAGCGACGAGACGACGATGCCGTCGTTCCCCTCGGACGCGGTCACGACCGGCAGGTCACGGGACTGGCCGTCGACGATCAGCTGGACCGGCGCGGTGACGACGTCCGACATGGTGGTTCCTTCCTGCGACGCCCTGGCCCAGGGGATGCGCTGGGCGTCCGGCGGTCGGTTCGTGCGGCCTGCTCGGCCAGCTGCTCCGGCCCTCGTTGGCCAGGCTTGACGGTACCTGCGGCTAGCCTGCCGTGACCAATCCGTGACGGGACCAGGGTCCCGGTGTGACGGTCCTCACAACCGCGCTCACGACGGCCGTCACGCGCCCGTGAGCCGGGCGGCCGCCTCCGCGACCTTCTCGTCCGACGCGGTCAGCGCCACCCGGACGTGACCGGCCGCCGCCGCGCCGTAGAACGCGCCCGGCGCCACCAGGATCCCCTGCTCGGCGAGGTCACCCACGGTCGACCAGCAGTCCTGGCCGCCGCCGTCGGGACGCACCCACAGGTACAGCCCGGCGTACGAGCGGTCGACCACGTAGCCGGCCTCCTCGAACGCGCCGCGCAGCAGCCGGCGCCGACGCCGGTACCGCTCGCGCTGCTCCGCGACGTGCGCGTCGTCCCCGAGCGCCGCGGCCGTCGCAGCCTGCACCGGGCCCGGCACGATCATGCCGGCGTGCTTGCGGGTCTCCAGCAGTCGCCCGACCAGGGCCGGGTCGCCCGCGACGAACGCCGCCCGGTAGCCCGCGAGGTTCGACTGCTTGGACAACGAGTACACCGCGAGCAGGCCCGTGAGGTCGCCGCCCGTGACGCGCGGGTCGAGCACGCTCGGGACGCCCGACGACGCCCACGGCTCCTCCCACGCAAGCTCCGCGTAGCACTCGTCCGACGCCACCACGACCGGCCGGCCGTCCCGCTCGGCCGCGGCACGCGCCGCGTCCACGACGCGCCGCAGGTCCTCGACACCCAGCACCGAGCCGTCAGGGTTGCCGGGCGAGTTCAGCCACACGAGCCGCACGCCCGCGCGGGTCGCGGCGTCCGCCAGCACCGCCGCCGGGTCGTCCGTCGGGACCGGCGTCGCACCCGCGAGCCGCGCGCCCACGTCGTACGTCGGGTACGCCGTCGCCGGGTGCAGCACCACGTCGCCCTCGGCCAGGCCCAGCAGCGACGGCAGCAGCGCGACGAGCTCCTTCGAGCCGACCGTCGGCAGCACCGCCGCCGGGTCCAGGCCGGGCACGCCACGACGCCGGGCGAACCAGCGGACGACCGCCTCACGCAGGTCGGGCGTGCCGTGCGTCAGCGGGTAGCCCGGCGAGTCCGCCGCCGCGGTCAGCGCGTCACGCACCACCGCGGGCGTCGGGTCCACGGGGGTCCCCACGGACAGGTCGACGATGCCGCCCGGGTGCGCGCGCGCCCGCTCCGCGAACGGGGTGAGCGTGTCCCAGGGGAAGTCCGGCAGCGCGCCGGTGAGCAGGCCCACCGGGAGGCGTCAGTCGCCGTGCACGCGCAGCGGCAGCGTCGCGATGATCGGGTGGTCCTTGTCGATCTCACCCATCTTCGCGGCACCGCCCGGCGAGCCCAGGTCGTCGAAGAACTCGACGTTCGCCTTGTAGTACTCGCTCCACTGCTCCGGGACGTCGTCCTCGTAGTAGATGGCCTCGACCGGGCACACCGGCTCGCACGCCCCGCAGTCCACACACTCGTCCGGGTGGATGTACAGCGACCGCTTGCCCTCGTAGATGCAGTCCACGGGACATTCCTCGATGCACGCCTTGTCCTTGACGTCCACACAAGGCTCAGCGATCACATACGTCACGGTGCGTCCTCCAACGCGCAGGGGGTCTGCCTAGTATCCCCCACATGCGAGCACGCGTGAGGTGCTGTCCACGACGGGCACCGTCCTCGACCGGCCGGGGCGTCGCGTGAGCGTCGACTGGCGGACGCTGCACCCCGGCGAGCGCGTCGTCGTGCGGCGCCGGCGCGACGACGACCCCGCTCCCGGCGAGCCGCGGCTCACCGACGTCCTCGGCGACGTGCTGCGCTGCGACGACGACGGGCTGACCGTCCGGACCCGCGGCGGCGACGTCGACGTGCCGGGTGCGGACGTCGTCCTCGCGAAGCGCGTCCCGCCCCCGCCGCCGCGCCGCCCACGCTGAGCGGTCCGCGCCCGCCGACCCACGGCCGCCCGGCCGCGTCACCCGGCGCGTGACGCGTCCACCCTCGGGCGCCTGGCACGCACGAACCCGCCGGGCCCAGGGCTCGGCGGGTTCGTGGCGGTCACGTCAGGGCGTCGCCGGTGGCGTCGCCGACGGCGGGGCGCCGCACACGACCTTGTTCTGCGGCTTGTACCGCCACGAGTTCGTGTCCGTGTCCTTGAGCTCGCCGTTCAGGTACAGCTTGCGCGTCACCGTCACCGAGAAGCCCGGGTTGCCCGCCGACTGCGGCTCGCACGTCGGGGACTGCGAGTACACCGTCGTCGGCGAGACGACACCCGACCGCGGGCTCGTCGTCGACTCGACCGTCCAGTACTTGGTGCCCCAGATCCGGACGTACACGCGCCCGCCCTCGACCCACGACTGCACCAGCGCGCCGTACGGCGTGTTGTTCTTCCAGCGCATGTCCAGCGTGCCCGTGAAGATCGTCGCCTCACGGCCCTCCGGGTAGCGCGCGAACCACTCGCTGTGCGGCTTGTGCTCCACGTCCTCGAAGCCCGCGAAGTGCGCCGCGTTGTACGTCGTCGTCGAGATCTGCGACAGGCCGCCGCCCCACGCGTCGACGTGCTCGCCGCTCACGATCGCCCCGGCCTGCACGAAGCCGTGCGCCGCGTCCACCGGCCCGAGCGCCTCCGTGAGGCTGAACGTCTCGTCCGGGCGGATCAGGGTGCCGTTGATCTTCGACGCGCCGTTCGCGATGTTCGCCGTCCGGCGCGGCTCCGACGTCAGCGGCGTGGAGAACTCCGACACGATCTCCTTGACGCCCAGCGCCTCGAGCTCGGCCGTCGACTCCGCCGGGTCCGCCTGCACCAGCTCGACCGTCGCCGACCGGTCGCTCGTCACCGCCGCGTCGGCCACCGCCGTCGCGAGCGACGCGGGGTCGAGCGTCGTGCCCGGCGTGCCCGGCACGATCACCGGACTGCCCGACGACAGGTCGAAGTGCGCGTCCTCCGACGCCGTGAGCAGGTCCGGCAGGCCCTCCAGGACCGCGGCGCTCAGCGCCTCGCCGTTCATCTGCAGCACCAGGTCGCCGTCCACCGGCACGAACGACGCGTTCGCCGTCACGACCGCCGGCGCGAGGGTCGTCGACCGCTCGCCGACCGTCACCGACACGGGACCCGACGCCACCCGCTGCGCGACCTGCAGCGCCGCGTCGGTCTCCTCCTGCGTGATCGCCGGCTCGACCGTCGTCGTCGGCAGCGTCAGCGGCCGGGCCGCGTCGAGCCAGCCCTCGTGCAGGACCTGCGCCGCACCGTCGACGTCCAGCTCCCAGCCGTCCGCCGCCTGCGTCGCGTTCGCCGTGCCGTCCGCGAAGACGATCGTCCCGTCGACCGGCGCGAGCACGAGCGACGAACCCAGGTTCTCCAGCGCGGCCGAGAGCGCCGCGTCGTCGACCTGCGTCACCGGCTGCGCCGCGCCGACCCCGACGATCTGGTCCCACAGGCGCAGCGGGTTCGCCAGGTCCACACCCGTGAGCCGGTCCGCCGTCGCCTGCGCGTCGAACACCAGCCCGGCCGTCGCCGGGTCGACCGTCGCCTGCACGTCCTGCGCCTCGACCGGCACCGGCTCCCCGGCCGTGTCCGCGAGCGACTCCTCCAGCCGGTCGACCGCCTCCTGCGACGACATCCCGCCGACGTCCACGCCCGCGACCGTCGCACCGCGCGGCACCCGGTCGGCGAGCGCGAACGACGCACCGACGTACAGGCCGCCCAGCACGACCAGCACACCCACGATCACCAGCACCGGACGGAGCCAGCGGCGGCGGCCGTCGTCCGGCTCGAACACGTCGAGCGGCGACGCCTCCCGGTCGTCCTCGCGGGACGGGACCGGGCCGGAGGCGATGCGCGGTGCCAGCGGGTCCGGCCCACGCGAGCCGACCGGCGCGAACGCACCGCCCGACGCCGTCGCCGCCGTCGCGCCCGCAGCCGACGCCGCCGGGCCTGCCGGAGGGTGGGGCGCCGGGGTCGTCGGAGGGACGGCGACCGTCGGGGGGACCGCGGTCGCGGGGGTCGACGGCGACGCCGGAGCGGCACTCGCGGGCCGGGCGACACCCGCCGGCGGAGCACCGGCCGCCGACTGACCGGCCGGCGGCGCCGCGTTCGCGGCTGTGCGAGCCGGAGGCGCGACGGGAGCCGCCGGAGCAGCGGCTGCCGGGGACGCGGGGGCGGACGGAGCGGTGGGGGCGGACGGAGCGGTGCCCGCCGGAGCCGACGGTGCGGCGGCGGCCGGAGGTCCGGCGGGAGCCGTCGGCGCGCTCGCGGCCGGAGATCCAGCGGGAGCCGTCGGCGCGCTCGCGGCCGGAGATCCAGCGGGAGCCGTCGGCGCGGTGCGAGCCGTCGGCGCCTCGGCAGCCGTCGACGCCGCGCCGGCAGCCGCAGCGGCCGCCGAGGCAGCGGCCGTCGACGCAGCGCTCGACGAGGCAGCGTTCGACGAGGCAGCGTTCGGCGAGGCTGCGTTCGGCGAGGCTGCGGTGGGAGCTGCCGCCGCAGACGCGCTCGCCGGGGCGACGGTGCTCGGCGCCGACGACATCGGTGCGGGCGACGTCGGTGCGGGCGACGTCGGTGCGGGCGACGTCGGTGCGGGCGCCGGTGCGGCAGTCTGCGACGCAGGCCGTGCCTCGGGGGCGGACGGCGCCGTGGCCGGACCACCCGCCTGCGCGGGCGGCGTGGCCGGAGTGGTCGGCGGGGCCGGGCTCGCCGCCCGGGCGGCGGGGTCACCGTCGCTCGTCGGGGCGGTCCCGGGCGTCCCCGCGACGGCCGCGGCGGCGGCGCTCGGCGCGGGCGTGCTCGACGCGGCGTCGGCGGACTCCTGGGCGGACGCCGCGGGGGTGGCCCCGGCGGACGCCGGGGTGGGGGTCCCTGACGCGCTGCCGGCGGACGTCGGGGTGGACGTCTCGGCCGGGTCACCCGAGGTCGGCGAACCGGCCCGGGCAGCCGGAGCGGCGTCGGGGGCGGGGGTACCGGCGGCCTCGTCGTCCGGCGTCGCGGACGTGCCGCTGCCCGACGCGACCGGCTCGTCGGTCAGGTCGTCGACGGTGCCGGAGTCGTCGCTGACGACGCGCGGGACCGCACGGGTCGACGCGTCGGCTCCGTCGGCAGCGGTCGCGGCCTGTGCGCCCGACGCGGTGCCCCACACGGGCCACACGGTCGCCGACTCGTCGCGCGCGTCGGCGGTGGCGACGAGGTCGTCGCCCGATGCCTCCGGTCCCGCGTCGCCCACGGCACGATCGGCCGACGCACTGTCGGCGACCGGCGCGGCGTCGACCGGGACCGCGGCCGGCTCGGGCCCAGCGGCAGGAGCGTCGGTGGGCTCGGCGTCGGAGACGTCGGCGGATGCGGCGGCGGTGACCACGGCAGGCTCGACATCGGCGTCCGCGGATCCCTCGGCGTCAGCGGCGGGAACGTCACCGTCGACGACCTTCGCCGGCTCGGCGTCCGCCCCGTCGGCGGAGGGCACGGCGGCGACGGACGCCTCGACGGGATCGGCAGCGGCGGCCTCAGCGGTCGGCTCGACGGTGTCGGACGGCGCGGGGGCGACGGCCTGCTCGACGTCGGCCGGGTCGGCGGTCTCGGCCGGCTCGTCAGCCGCGGCAGTCCCCCCGTCGGCGACGGGCGTCTGGACCGGCGCGTCGGCAACGGGCGTCTGGACCGTCGCGTCGGCGGCGGGCTCCGCGGCGTCGGCGGTCGTCCCGGCGGCGGACGCCTCGGTCGCGTCGGGAGCTTCGGACGTCTCGACGTCAGCGACGACGTCGTCGGACGGCGCGGCGTCGGCGGGGGCAGTCGGCTCGTCGGCGCCGGCGGCGACCCCGACGGCGCCGGCTTCGGCGTCCTCGACGGGCTCGGCCTCGGCGGTCGGCGCGTCCGCGTCGCCTCGGCGCTCGTCGACGTCCTCACGGTCCGCCGCACGGGCGGGTTCGACGCGCTCGGCGGCCGACAGGGCGTCCGCGGTACCGGCAGCGGCGTCACCGTCGGCGTCGGCGGCGTCACCGTCGGCGTCGTTACCACCCGCGTCGACCGCGTCGGCGGCGGCGGCGTCGGCCTCGGTCGGGGCCTCGGCGGCCGCGGGTGACGTGGTGGCCTCTGCCTGCTCCTCGACGGTGCGACGCGTGGCGTCGTCGGTCGTGGGCACGTCGGCGGCGGAGGCCTCCGGCCGCACGGAGTTGTCGCGGTCGGTCCGCTCGGTCATCCTGCTCCCCTGCTGGTGCGCCCGGGTCGGCGCGTGGGCGGCGCGATGTCGCGCGCCCGCGCGATTCTACGGTGCGAGCCTGAGGCGACCAGGCAGACGAGCCGCGCGTCCCCGGTTCTCACCCGGCGTGCACAGGCTCTGCGCACGTCCGCCACGCCTGGCGGCTCAGCGGACGGGTCGGACGCGTCCGCGCAGGTGGACGAGGCCGCCGGTGGTGGGGTCGCCCTGCTCGACGGCGAGCACGCTGCCGACGACGACGTCGTGGTCGCCCGCACGGTGCACGTCGGTGGTGCGGCAGTCGAACCACGCCGCGGCCCCGTCGAGCCACGCGGCGCCGGAGACGGGCGCCGCCCGGTGCGGCACGCGGGCGAGCTGGTCGAAGGCCGGTCGGCCCGCGGACGCGAGCCAGTCCGCGGTGGCTGCCTGGTCGTCGGCGAGGACCGACACCGCCCACGTGTCGACCTCGTCGAGGGCGTCGCGCAGCCGGGCGTCGACGTGCACGCAGAACAGCACGAGCGGCGGGTCGAGCGACACCGAGACGACCGAGCCGACGGTCGCGGCGTGGTCGGTCCCGCGCCAGCGCAGCGTCACGACGGCGACCCCGGCGGGCAGCCGTCCGACGGCGCCGCGGAAGTCGTCCGGCGCGACGGGCTCGGGCTGCGTCATCGGGGCGCGACCGGACCGGTGCCGGCGTCCGGCGAGCCCTCGACGTCTCCCGCCACGTCGTCCGGGCCCGACCCCTTCGAGTCGTCGGCGCGCGTCGCGGCACGGAGCCGGTCGTCGGTGGCGTCCGGCGCGACGCGGGGCGGGCGCTCGCCGCGCGGCTCGTCCCGGAACATCGCGCGGGGTGCGACGGCGACGAGCAGCAGCACCCCGACGGCGCCGACGACCCAGGCCCACCCGATGCCCTGCTGGGCGGGGACCAGGACGTCGCCGCCGGGTCCGGAGCGGGACAGGGTCGTGACGCTGAGGAACATCCCACCCGCGAGCCCGGCGAGGGCGACGCCGCCGCCCCAGGACCGCGCGAGGAACCCGGCGCACACCACGAGCAGCAGGCACAGGACGAGGCCCCACGGCTGCACGCTGCGGTGCATGGTGGTCCCGACCGCCCCGACCACGAGGCCGAGGACGAAGGTGGACGCGGCCTTCGTGAGGACGCCGGTGCTCAGTGGCTGCACGGCGGTCAGGCTACCGGCCGGACGCCGGGCACCCCGGCGAGCACGTCGACGCGACCGCCGGCCAGCCGGTACCCCTCGACGGGCAGCACGGGCGCGAGCACGTCGTTGCTCAGGGCGTAGCAGCCGACGAGGCCGGGGGTCCCGTCGAGCGCGCGGACCGCGCGGACCTGAGTGGCGTGGGCGCGCATCGCGCCGAGGACGGCGTCGCGGACGGGGAGGACGTCGACCGTGACGTCGAGCGTGTCGACGGCCACGGACGGGAGCGGACCGTCGGCGTCGGGCAGCGTGAGGTCGCCCCGTTCGTCGCCCAGCGCGAGCGTCACCGAACCGCCGGCCAGGGCACGGTACGCGGCCCGCAGGTGGGCGCTGCGCTGCGCCGCCCACAGCACGGTCGGGCGCAGGTCCTGGGCCGCGACGAGCTCGACGGCGCGCATGGTCACCCGGTGCGCGTGCACGTGGTCGGGGTGCCCGTAGCCGCCGTCGGGCTCGTAGGTGACGACGACGTCGGGCTGCCGCAGGCGCAGGACGTCGGCCAGCCTCGCGGCGGCCTCGGCGACGGCCACGCCCACGAACGCGCGGTCCGGCAGGTCGGCGGCCGTCCCGGCGCGACCGGTCCCGAGCCACGCCATTCCGGAGTCCTCGAACCGCTCCCCCGCCGGACCGGTCGCGTCGAGGAAGACGTGCTCGGCGACGCCCAGTGCCGACAGCGCGGCGGCGAGCTCGGTCTCGCGGTGGGCGGCGAGCGCCGGCCCGTCGCCCTCGAGGTGCGCGAGCGCGTCGCCGATGACCTCGCCGCGCTCGCCGCGCGTGCAGGTGACGACGGTGGCGGGCCGGCCGGCACGCGCCCAGGTGGCGAGCAGCGCGCCGGTCGACAGGGTCTCGTCGTCGGGGTGCGCGTGCACCGCGACGAGCCCGCCGACCGGCGCCACCGTCGTCAGGACTTCTTGTTGCGCGCGGTGATGCGCGCGCGCTCGGTCTGGTCGAGCACCACCTTGCGGATGCGGACGATCTCCGGCGTCACCTCGACGCACTCGTCCTCGCGCGCGAACTCGAGCGACTCCTCGAGCGTGAGCTTGCGCGGCGGCACGAGGTTCTCGAAGTTGTCCGCCGTGGAGGAGCGCATGTTGGTGAGCTTCTTCTCCTTGGTGATGTTGACGTCCATGTCCTCGTTGCGGGAGTTCTCGCCGACGATCATGCCCTCGTAGACCTCCTGCGTGGGGTCGACGAAGAACGAGCCGCGCTCCTGCAGGTTGATCATGGCGAACGGCGTGACGACGCCCGCGCGGTCGGCGACGAGCGAGCCCGACTGGCGCGTCTCGATCGGGCCGGCCCACGGCTCGTAGCCCTCGGCGATGGACGACGCGATGCCGGTGCCGCGCGTGTCGGTGAGGAACCGCGTGCGGAAGCCGATGAGGCCGCGCGCCGGGACGAGGAACTCCATGCGGACCCAGCCGGTGCCATGGTTCGACATGGTCTCCATGCGGCCCTTGCGCTGCGCGAGCAGCTGCGTGACGGCGCCGAGGTACTCCTCGGGGACGTCGATCGTCATGCGCTCGACGGGCTCGTGCACCTGGCCGTCGACCTTCTTCGTGACGACCTGCGGCTTGCCGACGGTCAGCTCGAAGCCCTCGCGGCGCATCTGCTCGACGAGGATCGCGAGCGCGAGCTCACCACGGCCCTGGACCTCCCACGCGTCGGGGCGGTCCGTCGGGACGACGCGGAGCGACACGTTACCGATGAGCTCCTTGTCGAGGCGGTCCTTGACCTGACGCGCGGTGACCTTGTGGCCCTTGCCGCCCTTGCCCGCGAGCGGGCTGGTGTTGATGCCGATGGTCATCGAGATGGCCGGGTCGTCGACCGTGATGAGCGGTAGCGGGCGCGGGTCGTCCGGGTCGGTCAGCGTCTCGCCGATCGTGATGTCCTCGATGCCGGCGACGGCGACGATGTCGCCGGGACCGGCCGAGTCCGTGGGGACGCGCTCGAGGGCCTTCGTCTCCAGCAGCTCGGTGATGCGGACGTTCTGCAGCGAGCCGTCGGACCGCGCCCACGCGACGGTCTGGCCCTTGCGCAGGGTGCCGTTGAAGATGCGGAGCAGCGCGAGGCGGCCGAGGAACGGTGACGCGTCGAGGTTCGTGACGTGCGCCTGCAGCGGGGCGCCCTCGTCGAACGTCGGGGCGGGGATCTTCTCGAGGATCGTCGCGAACAGCGGCTCGAGGTTCTCCGAGTCCGGCAGGCCGCCGTCGGCGGGCTGGTTGAGCGACGCGCGCCCGGCCTTGGCGGCGGCGTAGACGACGGGGACGTCGAGGATCGCGTCGAGGTCGAGGTCCGGGACCTCCTCGTGCAGGTCGGACGCGAGGCCGAGCAGCAGGTCGGTCGCCTCGTGCACGACCTCGTCGATGCGGGCGTCGGGGCGGTCGACCTTGTTGACCACGAGGATCACGGGCAGCTTCGCGGCGAGCGCCTTGCGCAGCACGAAGCGGGTCTGCGGCAGCGGGCCCTCGGACGCGTCGACGAGCAGGACGACGCCGTCGACCATCGACAGGCCGCGCTCGACCTCGCCGCCGAAGTCGGCGTGGCCGGGGGTGTCGATGACGTTGATCGTGATGCCGTCGGGCTGACCCACCGCGGCCGCCGCGGGACCGGCGTACCGGACCGCGGTGTTCTTCGCGAGGATCGTGATGCCCTTCTCGCGCTCCAGGTCGCCGGAGTCCATCGCGCGCTCGTCGACGTGGGCATGCTCGCCGAACGCGCCGGACTGCCACAGCATCGCGTCGACGAGGGTGGTCTTCCCGTGGTCGACGTGGGCCACGATCGCGACGTTGCGCAGGTCGGCGCGCACGCCGGTGACGGTCGTGGACTCAGGCATGGGTGTACTCGGCTTTCGCAGGTGGGGAGCGCGCCGGGACGTGGCGCCGGACGATTCTACCCGCCCGACCCCCGTCCACGCCGTGGCGCCCGTCACCCCCGCCCCTGCGGGGGCGGTCAGCCGTCCGTGCGCGCCCAGTCCCACCAGGACGTGAGGTCCGCGCGGCTCAGCGCGAGCGGTGGGACGGGCTCGAGCTGCGGGAGCCGGCCCTCGTCCGCGGAGTCCGCGTCCCGCGTCGCGACGACGACGGGCTGCCGCACGAGCGACAGCACCGCCGACCCGCCGGCGAGCGTGGCGGCCACCGCGTCGAACGCGTCCGCGCGGGCCGCGGGGTCGAGCGTCGCCGTGAGCGCGTCGAGGGCCGCGTCGGTGTCGGGGCCGGTCCAGCCGGTCACGTTCGTCGAGCCCTGGGTGCGCCAGCGGGCCGCCGTCGCGGCCGCGCCGAGCTCCGACTGCGGCACCGGCAGCAGCGCGACGTCCCACGCCGACGGCGCCCCCCGCAGGTCGGCGACCATGCCGTCGACCTGCTGGTACCGGCGCACCGCGAACCCCGCCTCGGCCGCCTGCTCCGTCACGAGGTCCAGCACCCCGAGGCGCACCGGGTCGGCCGTGTCGGTGAGGACCCGCACGACCACGGGGGTCGTCACGCCCGCGTCGGCGAGCGCGCGCTCGGCGTCGGCGACGTCGGCGTCCGGCACGTCGACCTCCCCGACGGTCGCGCCCGCGACCGGCAGGAGCGCGTCGGCCGGGGCGGCGTCCGCCCACAGCGGCTCCGCGACCGACGACACGACCGCGTCGCGCGGCACCGTCGCGAGGAACGCGGCCCGGACCGCGGCCGCCTTCGCGGCGTCGCCGTCGTAGGTCGCCGGGTCGAACGCGCCGCCGCCCGCGACCTGGAGCTGCAGCTGGAGCGTCGCGTCGCCGCCGGACCGGGTCGTCACGCCCTCGACGTCCTCCAGGGCGTCGAGCACGTCGGCCGTGTCGGCGGGGGCGATGACGTCGACCTCGTCGTCGCGCAGCGCGGTGACCTGGTCGAGCGGGTGCAGCGCGGTCCGCAGGACGACGCGGTCGAAGGCCGCCGGGCGCGCCCCCTCGTACGACTCGTTGCGCACCAGGTCGACGCGCTCCTCGCCGACGACGCGCTCCACGACGTAGGGACCGGTCGTGACGGCCGCGGTCGCGTCCTCCGCCAGCAGCTCGGCCGTGAGGCCCGTGCGCCACGCGAGCGACAGCGACCGCAGCGCACCCTTGTCCTCGCCCGTGATCGCGGTGGTCACCGCGGCGGCGGCCTCCGTCGGGTCGTCGATCCCGAGGACCGACGCGCCCAGGACGTGCGCCGGGACATTCACGTCGAGCGCCGTCTGCCAGTCCGCGACCGGGGCGTCGTAGACGAGCGTGACGCTCGACCCCTCGACCGTCGGCACGGCCGGGACGTGCACCAGCGCGGGCGACGTCCCCGCGAACGCGACGCCCGCGTCGAGCGCCTCGGTGTTCGCGACCGCGCCCGACGCGTCCAGCTCCGGCGTGACGTCGTCGTACAGGCCGCTGCGGGCGGCCCACTCCAGCACGAGGTCGTCGGGGGTCACCGGCACGCCGTCCGACCAGAGCGCCGTCGGGGCGATCGTGTAGCGGACGGTGAGCGGGCTGTCGGCGACCTTCTCGACCGTGCCGAAGGACTCGTCGAAGACCGCCGAGCCGTCCTCGTCGACCGACACGAACCCCGACTGCGCGAGCGACCGGACGAGCGTGCTGCCGGGCGTGCGCCCGAGCGTCGTCCCGGCGTTCAGGGAGCCGAAGGCGCTGCCGACGGCCACGACCACGGTCCCCGCCCGCTCGGGGTCGGGCTCCGGCTGGGTGCAGCCGCCGAGCACGAGACCGAGGACCGCGACGAGCGCGGCACCCCCCACCGTCGACCTGCGCACGCCACGGACCTCCCGGATCGTCTGCCGCACGGGACTCCCCCGTCGGACGTCTCGCCTGGACGGTCTCACACCGCCACCACCTGCGGATATCGGTCGTCACCACCCGGAACTGAACTCTGCCGGACAACTCGGGTGGGACGGACGTCCGCCACGCGGCGCCGTGCTCGCGCCCGGTCCGTGAGAACGCCGAAGGCCGTGCCCGCAGACGCTGCCGGCACGGCCTTCGGTCAGGTCGTCCGGGTCAGAACCCACCCTCGGCGCCGCCGCGCGGGTCGGACGCCTGGCCGCGACCCTGCGACTGCACCTTGCGCTGCTCCGCGTCGTCGACCTGCACGCCGCGCGCACGGGCGTCCGCCTCGGCGTCGGCCTGGCGCAGCGCCGCCTCCGCCTCCTCGATGAGCCGGTCGCGCTCCTCGCGGCGCACCTTCTGCTCGGCCGGGTTCGGCACGGGCACGGCTGCGAGCAGGCGCTTGGTGTAGTCCTGCTGCGGGGTGCGCAGGATCGAGTCGCGGTCGCCGACCTCGACGAGCAGGCCCTTGTTCATGACCGCGATGCGGCTGGACAGGATCTCGACGACGGCCAGGTCGTGGCTGATGAACAGGCACGCGAAGCCGTACTCGCGCTGCAGCTCCTGGAACAGGTCGAGCACGCGGGCCTGCACGGACACGTCGAGCGCGGACGTCGGCTCGTCGGCGATGAGCAGCTTGGGGCTCAGCGCGAGCGCGCGGGCGATGCCGACACGCTGCCGCTGGCCGCCGGACAGCTCGTGCGGGTAGCGGTTGCGCATCGAGCGCTGCAGGTGCACGCGGTCGAGCAGGTCCTCGACGCGCTTGCTCAGCTCGGCTCCCTTGGCGATGCCGTGCAGCTTGAGCGGCTCGCCGATGGACTCGCCGATCGGCAGGCGCGGGTTGAGCGACGAGCCCGGGTCCTGGAAGACGATCGAGACGTCCTGGCGGACCTCGCGCAGCTTCTTCGGCTTCACGCCCGCGAGCTCGACGCCGTTGACCTTGAGCGAGCCGCCCGCGACCGGCAGCAGGCCGACGGCGGCGCGCCCGACGGTCGTCTTGCCCGAGCCGGACTCGCCGACGAGGCCGAGGACCTCGCCGCGCGCGATCGACAGGTCGACGCCGTTGATCGCCCGGAACGCGGGGATCCGGCCGCGCGACGGGTACTCGATGATGAGGTCCTTCGCCTCGAGCGCGAGCTCCGTGGCCGTCGCGACGGGCGTCGGCGCCTGCACGGGCGTCGCCGTCGTCGACGACGTCACGTCGTGCTCGGCGCCCGGCGCCTGGAACGTCGCCGAGCCGAGGTGCGGCACCGACTCGAGCAGCTGGATCGTGTACGGGTGCGTCGGGCGGTTGAAGATCGCGTCCGACGAGCCCGACTCGACGATGCGGCCGTTCTTCATGACGAGCACGCGGTCCGAGAGGTCCGCGACGACACCCATGTCGTGCGTGATGAGCACGATGCCGGAGTCGATGCGGCTGCGCAGGTCGCGCATGAGCTTGAGGATCTCGGCCTGGACCGTCACGTCGAGCGCGGTCGTCGGCTCGTCGGCGATGAGCAGCTTCGGGTCGCACGCGAGCGCCTGGGCGATCATGCCGCGCTGGCGCTGGCCGCCCGAGAGCTGGTGCGGGTACTTGTCGACCGCGCGCTCCGGGTCGGGGATGTCGACGAGCTTGAGCAGCTCGATCGCGCGCTGCCGCGCCGCCTTCGGGCCCATGTCGAAGTGCACGCGCAGGGTCTCGATGATCTGGAACCCGACCGTGTACACCGGGTTCAGCGCCGTCATCGGCTCCTGGAAGATGACCGCGACGTCCTTGCCGCGGACCGAGCTGAGCTGCTTGTGCGTCAGCCCGAGGAGCTCACGGCCCGCGAGCTTCGCGGAGCCGGCGGCACGGCCGTTCGGCGGGAGCAGTCCGATGAGGGACATCGACGACTGCGTCTTGCCCGACCCGGACTCGCCGACGATGGCGAGGACCTCGCCGGGGCGGACGTCGTAGGTGACCTCCGTCGCGGCGGGGTACCACTCGCCGTCGACGAAGAACTCGACGGTCAGGTCACGGACCTCGAGGATGGGCGCCTTGCCGTCCGGCGTCGGGGCCGGGGCGTTCGCGAGGGTCTCGGTGCTCACTGGTCGAGCAGTTCCTTCCGTGCGGGGGCCGGGTCGGTCGCGCGGTGGCGCGCAGCCGGTCCGGAGCCGTCTGGGACGATGACCGCATGGTGGCGGACGTCGTGGAGTTCCGGCCGGGGTTCGGCCGATGGGTTGCCGGTGGTGTCGTGGTGCTGTGCGTGGTCGGCGCCGTGACGGGCCTGGTCGACGACGCGTCGACGACGCTCCCCTACCTGCCGCTGCTGGCGCTGGTCGCCGTCGGTGCCTGGGCCGCCTACTGGCGTCCCGCCGTCGTCGTGACGCCCGCGGGGGTCGAGATCCGCAACGTGCTGCGGACCGTGGAGATCCCGTGGCCGGCGATCCAGGAGGTCGGCACCCAGTACGCGCTGACGCTGCGCACCGTGTACGGCTCCTACTCCGCCTGGGCGGCGCCCGCGCCGAGCGCCGTCCGCACCGGTCGTACGCAGGCCGGCGCCGACAAGAACCTGCCGAGCAGCACCTACGGTCCGGGCGGGAGCGTCCGCCCCGGCGACCTGGCCGGCACCGACTCCGGCGACGCGGCCGCGATCGTGCGGCAGCGCTGGGAGGACGCCCGTGACGCCGGGCTCCTGGACGACCCGCGGTTCGAGCGCGAGCGCCCGCGCGTGCGCTGGCACACCGGCACGATCGCCGCGCTGGCGATCCTGCTGGCGGCCAGCGTGCTGGCGCTCGCGCTCTGAACGGCGGGTCACGGGATCAGGCTCCGGCGGTCGCCGGGACGCCCGACTTGCGCTCGGCCCGACGCGCGGCCCGGGCGAGCGCCCGACGCGTCGGGATGCGGCGCTGGCGCGGGTCGAACGCGTCGCGCAGGCCGTCACCGATGAAGTTGATGCAGAGCGCGATCGACACGATGAACAGACCCGGCCACCAGAACAGCCACGGCCGCGTCGCGAACGCCGTCTGGTACTCGTTGATGAGGTTGCCCAGCGACACGTCGGGGAACGCGATGCCGAAGCCGAGGTAGCTGAGCGCCGTCTCGAGCAGGATCGCGGCGGCCATGAGCAGCGTCGCGTTGACGATGATGACGCCGACCGCGTTCGGCAGGATGTGCTTGAACATGATCCGGCCGTTGCTCGCGCCGGCGACGCGGGCCGCGTCGACGAACTCCCGCTCGCGCAGCGACAGGAACTCGCCGCGGACCAGACGGGCCATGGACGTCCAGCTGACCGCCGCGAGGGCGAGCGCGAGCGTCACCGGGTTCGCGCCGCCGACCCACGCACCGAGGATCGCGCCGACCATGATCACCGGGATCGTGATGACCATGTCGGTGAACCGCATGAGCACGTTGTCGAGGCGACCGCGGAAGAAGCCCGCCGTCGCGCCGATCGCGATGCCGATGGCCGACGCGAGCAGGCCGATGATCACCATGACCGTCAGGGACTGCTGGGTGCCGCGCATGACGAGCGCGAACACGTCCTTGCCGATGTTGTCCTGACCGAACGGGTGCTCGCCGATCGTGATGCCGCCCGAGAACGACAGCGTCGGCGCGCCGCCCGAGTTGACGATCGGCGCGAGGTCGGTCGGCGTCCACTTCCACCAGCCGGGGATCGGGCCCCAGCCGATCGACGTCGTCGCCAGGACGACGATGCACAGCAGGACGAACGCCGACGCCATGGCGCCGCGGTGCCGCAGGAACCGCCGGAGGACGATGCGCCCCTGGGAGAGGCCCTCGACCTCCTTGAGCTCGATCGCGTTCTCGACGACGTCGTGGTGCTCGGGGCCGTCCAGCTGCTGGGGCGTGATGGGCGTGGGCGTGGTCATGCGTTCACCCGGATCCTGGGGTCGAGGGCGGCGTAGACGAAGTCCACGACGATGTTGGCGAGGACGAGCAACGTCCCGACGACGAGGAAGTACCCCATGATCGGGTCGGCGTCTCTCGCCCCCAGCGAGTGGATGAAGAGCGAGCCCATGCCGCTCCACGAGAAGATCCGCTCGGTGATGATCGCGCCGCCGAACAGGGCCGCGATGTCGAGCGGGATGATCGTCGCGAGCGGGATCAGCGCGTTGCGGAACGCGTGCCGCACCGTGACGACCCGCTCCGGCAGGCCCTTGGCCCGCGCGGTGCGGATGTAGTCCTGGTTCATGACCTCGAGCAGGCTCGCGCGCGAGTACCGGGTGTACGACGCGAACGAGATCAGGATGAGCGCGATGGTCGGCAGGATCAGGTGCGTGAACCGGTCGAGCGTCTCGACCCAGTAGTCGCCGTTGAGGCCGGGCGTCTGCGAGCCGATGGTCGCGATCGGGCGGCCGTTGATGTAGCTCGAGTCGCTGTAGGGCTTCCAGACCTGCATGACGCGGTCGACGAAGATCAGGCCCGCCACGACGAACGCGACGATCGCGGCGTTGCGCATCGACTGCCCGTAGTCGGGGCCGCCGTACAGGCGCCCGACGACGAGGCCGACCACCACCGAGAGGACCCCGAGGCCGAGGACCCACAGGCCGTTGAAGCCCGACGCGACGAACAGGTACTGCAGCGGGAACCACAGCGCCACGCCGATGGTGACGACGGTGAGCGACGACAGGAGCGCGCGGCGGTTGTGCAGCCCGGTGGTCAGGGCGGTGAGGCCGACGGCCGCACCGGCGCCGAGGACGGCGATGCCGACCATGCCGAGGCTCGGGTCCAGCAGCCAGCCGCTCTCCAGCACCGCGAAGATCACGACGCCCGTCGCGAGCGCGGACGTGGCGAACGTGATCAGTCGCCGTCGCAGGTTCCCGCCGATCAGCACCTGCCAGATCAACCCTGCCAGGACGGCGAGGACGACGATCGTCGCGGTGCTCAGCGTCGGGTCCGCGAGGAAGTCGTTGAAGCCGATGGCGCCCCACAGCTTGAGGAGCACCGCGACCCAGAAGGACGGCAGCGAGTACAGGACGAACGACATGAACGTCACCGAGTAGTCGAACCCGGTGTACTGCCGCAGCGCCGAGGCGATGCCGACGGTGATGCCGAGCACGACGGCGAGCACGGTGGCGCCGCCGACGAGCTGGACCGTCGAGGGGATCGCGCTCGCGAGCAGGTCCGTGACCTGCTGGCCGGTGACCCAGCTCTCGCCGAGCGTCCCGCGCCCGATCAGGTAGCCGAGCACGCCGGCGAGCCACTTGAAGTAGCGGATGACCGGCGGCGTGTCGAGGTCGAGGAGCCGGATGCGGGCCTCGATCAGCTGCTCCTTGTTCGGAGCGCTGCTGGCGTACAGGTCCTCGAGGGGATCCAGCGCGTACGCGAGGAGCATGTAGACGATGAACGTCGCCCCGAGAAGGACGATCGCCGAGGACAGCAGACGGCGACCGATGAAGGTCAACGTCGGCGCGGAGGCGCTGAGGCTTCGGCGCCGGGGGGCCTGCGCGGCCGGTGCGGCGGTAGCCGCTGCCGGAGCCGGCGCCAGGCTCTTCTCAGAGGTGACCATGGGGTCCCAACCTCGTTCGCGTGGGGATGGTGGCGAAGGACGATTCTACGAGGGCTCGGCGGTGTCGGTGGTGCCGCAGGTCCCACGTCCGTGTCTGCCCTGGTCAGCGACCATACGGTCGGTGCCCGGGCGAACGACGAGGGTGCCGCGGCCTGGTGGCCGCGGCACCCCCTGTCGTGCGTGCTACAGCGAGCTGAGGGTCAGCCCTCGGTCTCCTCGGTCGCGGCCGGCGTCGCCGACGGCGCGTCGAGCGAGTCCTCGGCGCTGATCTCCCACTCCCAGTAGTTCCAGAAGATCGTCGGCGACAGCGGGATCGTCGAGACGCCCTTCAGGACGGAGCGGTTCGCCACCACGCCCGGGAACTGGAAGATCGGGACACCGAACGCGTCGGCGAAGAGCTGCTTCTCGATGTTGGTCGTCAGCTCCTTCTCCTCGTCGGCGTCCGCGGTCGCCATCTCGCCGTACCAGGCGTCGACGTCCGCGTTGGAGTAGCCACCGAAGTTGTTCAGACCGCCGGTGACGTAGTTGCCCTCGGAGTTCAGGGCGAACGTGTTGGTCGACTGCCAGCCGAACAGCGACGCGTCGTACGACGCCGTGTCGGACAGGCGCGAGCCCCACGCGTCGTCGCCCTCGTCCACGACGGTGAAGCCGGCCTGGGCGGCGGAGGCAGCGATCAGCTGGTACTCGTTCGCGCGGCGGACGTTCGACTTGCCGTAGAGGAAGCGGACGCTGACCGGGGTCGCCACGCCGGCCTCGGCGAGCAGCGCCTGGGCGCCGGCGATGTCGACCTCGGCGAAGGCGTCGGAGCCGTTGTTGGCGACGACGTCGTCGTAGGTCGGCGAGCCCGGGACCACCGTGAAGGAGTCACGCGTCTCGGCGTCCTCCTGCAGCGGCTTGATCAGCTTCTCGATGATCTCCTGGCGCGGGATCGTCTTGAGGAACGCCTCGCGGACCTTGCGGGCCTTCTCGGCGTCGCCGCCGTAGGTCGCCGGGTCGAACGGACCACCGTTGTTCATGATGGTGTCGACGTGCTCGAACGTGCCCTCGGGCGCCGTCTTGTACTCGATGTTGTCCAGGCCCTCGAGGGTCTTGATGACGTCGACCGACGACTGCGGCTGGATGAGGTCGACCTCACCGTTCTGCAGGGCCGTGACGGACGCCAGCGGGTCCTCGGTGTAGCGGATCGTGATCGACGAGACCTTGGGCTTCGGGCCCCACTCGTAGTCGTCGCGCGCCTGGAGCGTCATGTACTGGTTCTCGACGTACTCCGACATGACGTACGCGCCGGACGAGAGGTACAGCGACTCGTCGTCGGGCAGCGAGGTGAAGTCGAACGAGGAGTTCCAGACCTTGGCGATCTTCGACAGGTCCTCGGTCTTGTTCTCCGTGAACGCGTCGATGATGGCCTGCTTGCCCTCCTCGGGGTCGTCGATGCCGAGCGCGAGCTTGGCGACCGCGTGCGCGGCGACGGGCGAGGGCTGGACCGAGATCTCCCAGTCGGAGCGCGGCTCGGAGTAGACGAACGTGACCGAGCGGCCGTCGTCACCGATCTCCGGCGCGTCGTTGATGAGGGACATCGCGACGGAGGAGCCGTCGAAGTAGACGCCGGCGTCGATGGCGTCCTGGTTCGTGACGTTGCCCTCCTCGTCGTACTCGGGCTGGACGTTGTCGAAGTCGTCGTCCTGGGGGCCCCAGTAGAGGATGAGGTCGGCGGCGTCGACGGGGGTGCCGTCGGACCACTTCACGCCCTCGTTGAGCGTGTACTTGATCGTCAGCGGGTCGTCGGAGACCTTCTCGTACGTGCCGACGTCCTCGTTCTTCACGAGGTTGAGGTCGCCGTCGTAGTAGTTGAACTGCGCGTTCGTGAGGTACAGAACGTTCGCGTTGGTGGTCGCGTTGCCGACCGACGTGAGGTTGTTCTGCGAGTAGAACGGCTGGTTCCAGCCGACGCTGACCGAGGTGTCCTCCTCGATCTCCGAGCCCGTCTCAGGTCCGGAGCACGCTCCGAGCACCAGGGCGCCGACGGCGACCGGGGCCGCCACGGCGCTGATTCGCCTGATCTTCAATGTTCCTCCTGGGAAGGGGAGGACGTGCGGCGCCGCCGTGCGCCCGGGGTGACCGTGCGCCGGACGGCGGGCAGGTACACGTCCGCCGTGAGTTGGGCACACGCTAGTCAAGCAGCGTCGGACATATCGGGCACGTTGTGACTCGCGGCCCGATCGTTACCTGATTGATACTGGCTGGTACCGTCCACGATACGAGACGGGTGGCCTGGGGAAACATCGAGGAAACATGTCCGATCCGGTGATCGCAGGCCCCTGAACGGGCAATTCGTTCCCGCTGCCCGCGGAAGTGTGCTACGGGCCGTCGTCTCAGGTCCCCAGGTCTGACCTCTGCCGGACATGATCCAAGATTCACCCGTGAGCTCCCTCCTGCGTCGCCTCGGTCGCACGCGCGCCTTCGCCCGGCTCGGACGCGCCGTCTCCGGGCTCGACCGCCGCCTCCAGTCCGCGACGGACGGCCGCTGGAGCGTGCTCGGCCGGCCCACGCTCCCCCAGCTGATCCTCACGACGACGGGTCGGCGCAGCGGCGAGCCCCGCGACGCCGTGCTGCTGTACGCGCAGGACGACGACCGTTACGTCGTCATCGGCTCCAACTGGGGGCAGCAGCACCACCCCGCGTGGTCGCTCAACCTCCTCGCCGACCCGCGCGCACGTGTCGCGGTCGGTCCGCGGGCGTTCGACGTCGTCGCGCACCTGGCGTCCGACGACGAGCGCGCACGGCTCCTCGACGCCCTCCGCGCCGTCTGGCCCGGCTACGACGAGTACGCGGTCCGCTCCGGCCGCGACCTGCGCGTCTTCGTCCTCACGCCCGTCGGCTGACCGGCCCGCACCGGTCAGGATCCGAGAAGCCGTCGCCGGGACGTGCTTCCTAGCATCGACCTCACCGAACGACGCACCACACGAACCGGAGGACGACGTGAACGCCGCCACGACCGACGAGCAGGACCAGAACTTCACCGCCGAGGAGCGCGCCGCGATGAAGGAGCGCGCCAAGGAGGTCCGGACCGCGAAGCGCAAGGGCACCGACGCCGGGCTCGCGGACGTGCTCGAGAAGATCGCCGAGATGCCCGACGCCGACCGCGAGATCGCGGAGACGATCCACGCGATCGTCACGGAGGTCGCCCCCGACCTGGCACCCAAGACCTGGTACGGGCAGCCCGCGTACGCGCGCAACGGCAAGGTCGTGCTGTTCTTCCAGGCCTCGTCGAAGTTCAAGACCCGCTACGCGACGCTCGGCTTCAACGAGGACGCCACGCTCGACGACGGCGCCATGTGGGCGACCGCCTTCGCCGTCACCGCAGTCACGCCGGCCGTCGAGAAGCAGATCCGCGCGCTCGTGGCGAAGGCCGCCGGCTGATCGGTCGCAGCGTGCAGCCGACCGCACGCTTCCCCCTGGTCGACCGACGGCTCCCGCGCCACCATCTCCTCATGCCGCGCTACGCGATCGACGCCCCGACCCTGCTGTGGCTCGTCGACCAGGACCGCCCTCTCGCACCGGAGGTCCAGCTCGTCGCACCCAAGTCGGTCCTCGTCGACGGCCTCGACCTCCTGCTCACGGCCGTCCGCGCGGGCGAGCGCGACCGCACCGACGCCCTCGACGCCCACACCCGCATGACGGAGACGAAGATCCGGCTCCTCGGCGACCGCGTCTCCCGGCGGCGCGCGTGGGACCTCGCGCTGCAGCACGGCTGGGGCGGCGTGCGCACGGGCGAGTACGTCGCCGTCGCGCAGCTCCAGGCCGACGCCCTGGTCGCGCGCGATCCCGACCTCCGGGGCGCCGCCGACGGACTCGTCCCGCTGGCGGACCCGACCGACCTGCTCAGCACGTGAGTTCCCGCTCGACCTGCAAGAAGACCGTGCGCAGTCCCTCGGCGCGGCCCACGGCGGACGCATGGTGACAGCCGACGGAGCCGACGCCGATCTCGTGCGGCCGCACTACCTCGCGCTGCTCGGCACGAACGCCCTCCGGCTCGACGAGCCGACGAGACGACGGGTCGTGTCGACCGGACGACAGGTGGACGCGCACGACGTCGTCCGACTGCTGGATAGCGCGCAGTGGCGGGCGGTCGTGGTGGGCGCGTGGTTCTCCCTCGCCGTGCCGCCGAGCGCGACCGAGGCGGCGGTGCTGCGCGCGATGGCGACCTCAGCCGGATCCCTGACCGCTCACCCGCTCGTGACCGTCGCCACGCTCGCGCTGGGCCGCGATGCGCTCCCTTCGATCCGGCTGCTCGCCGACCAGGCGCACGAGCGGCACGACGGATCGGCGACGTTCGCGCGCTCAGCCGTGGAGCACCTCGACGGCGAGCGCTCGGACGCGGTCACCGACGACGACCGCGGGTTGCTGGCGCACATGCTGGCGGCCGCCGAGCGCCTGCGAAGCGCGTGGACGTGACGCAAGGGCCGTCGCGTGTGGAGCGACGCCCGCGGCTCGTCCGGTCAGCGCAGCACCCTCGCGCCGATGACGGAGAGGAGCCGGAGCTTCTCGTACGTCTCCGAGCCCGGGACGGCCGTGTAGACGAGCAGCGAGTGCGACTGGCCGGGGTCGACGAGCGTCTGGCACGTGAGCTCGAGCGTCCCGAGCTCGGGGTGCACGACGTGCTTGACCTCGGGCGGCCGGACGCCAACCTCCTGCCGGTCCCAGAGGGTGCGGAACTCGTCGCTGCGCGCCAGCAGGTCGTCCGCGAGCGCGGCGGCACGCGACGACCGGCCACGCCTCGCCGCGACCTCGCGCAGACCGGACACCCACAGCCGCGACAGGTGGTCGTGGTCCTCGGGTGCGTAGAGCAGGCGGCTCGCCGGCTCCGTGAACCAGCGGTAGCCGATGCTCCGGGCCGGACCCGTGTAGCGCGTGAGGTCACCGGTGAGCGCGACACCGAGCGGCGTCTGGCGCAGCGTCTCGCCGAGCTCGGTGACGATCTCGGCGGGGGTGTCGTCGAGGCGGTCGAGGATGCGCAGCATGCCGGGCCCGACGTGGTCGCTCGGTGTCCCACTGGGCGGCGGGCGGTGGCCCGCGAGCAGCAGCAGGTGGTCGCGCTCGGCCGTCGTCAGGTGCAGACCCTGCGCGATCGAGGCCACCATCTGCTCCGACGGCTGCGGACCGGTCCCCCGTTCGAGCCGCGCGTAGTAGTCCGTCGACATGTGGCACAGCGTCGCGACCTCCTCGCGGCGCAGCCCGTCCGTCCGGCGGCGTCGCCCGCGCGGCATCCCCACGTCCTCGGGCTGCAGGGCCTCGCGGCGGTGCCGCAGGAACTGCGCCATGCCGGGCCGGTCGATCGCCACGCGTCCTCCTCGGGTCGTCCCGACCGTTCTACCCGGCGGTGATCTGCGGATCCACTGACTGCCGAGTCCTGGATAGCGGTCGCGGTGCGGGTGAGGGTCGTGTCCTCCGACCGACCAAGGAGCCCCGCTCATGTCACGCGCACCTCACGACGTCACCGTCCCCGACCTCACCGGCACCCGCGCCGTCCTCACCGGCGGCAGCGACGGCATCGGCCTGCGCATCGCGACCCGCCTCGCCGCGGCCGGCGCGCACCTCGTGCTGCCGGTCCGCAACCTCCGCAAGGGCGAGGCGGCCGTGGCCACGATCCGCTCGACGGCACCGGGCGCCTCGGTGTCGCTGCACCCGATGGACCTCGACAGCCTCGAGTCCGTCGCCGCGTTCGGCGACGCGATGCGCAGCGAGGGCGACCCGGTCCACCTGCTCGTCAACAACGCCGGCGTCATGACGCCGCCCGACCGGCAGACCACGCGTGACGGGTTCGAGCTCCAGCTCGGCGTCAACCATCTCGGGCACGTCGCGCTCGTCTCGCACCTGCTCCCGCTGCTGCGCGAGGGACGTGCGCGGGTGACGTCGCAGGTCAGCATCGCCGCACGGCGCGGGGGGATCCACTGGGACGACCTCAACTGGGAGCGGTCGTACGACGGCATGGCCGCGTACCGGCAGTCGAAGATCGCGTTCGGGCTGTTCGCGCTCGAGCTGCAGCGCCGCAGCACCGCAGCCGGCTGGGGCATCACGAGCAACCTGTCGCACCCCGGCGTCGCGCCCACCAGCCTGCTGTCCGCCCGCTCGGAGCTCGGACGCGGCGACGACACGCGTGCCGTCCGCGTGATCCGGTGGCTGTCCGCGCGCGGCATCCTCGTCGGCACCCCCGAGACGGCCGCACTCCCCGCCCTGTACGCCGCGACGTCGCCCGGTGCGCAGCCCGGCCGGCTCTACGGCCCGCAGGGTCCGGGCAACGTCGGTGGCGCACCCGGCGAGCAGACGCTCTACCCGTCCCTGCGCAGCGAGGACGAGGCCCGCCGCGTCTGGGAGACGTCGCAGGAGCTGGTCCGCGAGACGTTCCCCGTGGCGTAGCGGCGCGCCGGTCATACGCCGGGCGGACGCCCGCTCATCGCACTGATGAAGAACCAGAGCCACACGACGAAGAACAGGGTCTGGAACACGGTGCCGGCGATCCCGAGGATGACCGCCCACCGGGCGAGCCCGGCACCGCCCTCCGTGCTCCCCGGGGCGCTGAGCTGTCGACGCGCCATGACGCCGAACACGATCCCCGCGACGGGGATCATGAAGGCTGCGATGAACGCGACGATCGCGAGGGTGCTCGTGCGCGGAGAACCAGGGGGGTCCCGGCGACGGGACGTGGGGAGCGGGCGCATGGCCGTACGGGGCAGACATCCGGCGGAACGTAGCAGCGGGTCCCCTCAGCACACATCGGCCGGACGGGTGTCGGTCCGCCCTGCCGACCCTGCAGGAGCGGTGTCCACGCTCGCTACCGTGTGCGCATGAGTCGAGCCGACTACGACGCGTGGAGGCGGGGGCGTTCCGCGCTCGACCGGACGGACGATCCGGCCAAGGACGTCTACCAGCGCATCCTTCGTGACGAGATCGGACCAGCGCTCCGGGCCGTGGGTGCGCGCGGGTCGTCCGGCAGGTTCGCGATGCCGTCCGCGACCCACTGGGCACAGCTCACGTTCCAGAAGTCGAGCTGGAACGAAGCCGACGCCCTCGCGTTCACCATCAACCTCTTGGTGATCCGGCGCGACGCGTGGGCGAGCATCGTCGCTCGCGACCCGTGGATGGGCAAGGAGCCGAGTGCGACCTCGCACATCGGCCCGCCCGCGGCGCAGACGAGGATCGGCTTCTTGCGGCCCGCCGGCACGGATCACTGGTGGGAACTGACCACCGGTGCCCCGGTGGAACCGGTTCTCGACGAGGTGATGAGCGACATCTTCTGTCTCGCCCTCCCGTGGCTCGACGCGCAGACGGCGGCCCTGGGACGTCCGTGACCGACCGCGACGCACGTGAAGCGGGGCCCCACCACGACGCCGCCGCTCAGCGCTCGCCGGTCAACGGGCACGCCACCAGTAGAGCGCGGTCAGGTCGGACGGCCACGCCCTCGCGCGGCTGAGCAGCCCGGACGGCTTCTCGACCCGGTCGACGTCGGTCAGTGCATGCCATCCCGCGTCGACGACCTCGTCGACTCGCACGGGCACGGATACGCCCCGTCGCCACCCGTGCTCACCTGGGACGGACCGCCGACATGCGCTCGACGCTGCTCACGGTCAGTCATGAAGCGGCTCCTGACCTGCGTCGTCGTCCGAGAGCGCCCGCCCGTCGGAGTCGATCCAGCCCTTCCTCTGGCGGTCAGACGTTGAAGCGGAACTCCACGACGTCTCCGTCGGCCATGACGTAGTCCTTGCCCTCGACGCGCGCCTTGCCGGCGGCGCGGGCGGCGGCGACGGAGCCGGCGGCGACCAGGTCGTCGAACGAGATGACCTCGGCCTTGATGAAGCCCTTCTGGAAGTCCGTGTGGATGACCCCGGCGGCCTGCGGCGCGGTCCAGCCCTGCCGGATCGTCCAGGCGCGGGCCTCCTTCGGACCGGCCGTGAGGTAGGTCTGCAGGCCGAGGGTGTGGAAGCCGACGCGCGCGAGCTGGTCGAGGCCCGCCTCGTCCTGGCCGTTCTCGGCGAGCATCTCGGCGGCCTCGTCGGGCTCGAGCTCGACGAGCTCGGACTCGAACTTCGCGTCGAGGAAGATCGCGTCGGCAGGCGCGACGAGCGCGCGCAGCTCGTCCTGCATGGCGGTGTCGGCGAGGCCCGCGTCGTCGGTGTTGAACACGTAGATGAAGGGCTTGGCCGTCATGAGCTGGAGCTGCGCGACGTGCTCGACGTCGGCCAGGCCGGCGGCGAAGAGCGTCTGGCCCTTCTCGAGGACCTCGTTCGCGGCGACGGCCGCCGCCAGGAGCGCGGGGTCGGCCTTCTTGCCCTTGACCTCCTTCTCCAGGCGCGGGATGGCCTTCTCGAGGGTCTGGAGGTCGGCGAGGATCAGCTCGGTGCTGATGATCTCGATGTCGTCCTTCGGGTTCACCGCACCGGAGACGTGCACGACGTCCGGGTCGGCGAACGCGCGCGTCACCTGGCAGATCGCGTCGGCCTCGCGGATGTTGGCGAGGAACTTGTTGCCGAGGCCCTCGCCCTCGCTCGCGCCCTTGACGATGCCGGCGATGTCCACGAACGACACCGTGGCGGGCAGGATGCGCTCGGAGCCGAACAGGTCGGCGAGCACCTGCAGCCGCGGGTCGGGCAGCGGCACGACGCCGACGTTCGGCTCGATCGTCGCGAACGGGTAGTTCGCCGCGAGGACCTGCGCCCGGGTCAGCGCGTTGAAGAGGGTGGACTTGCCGACGTTGGGCAGGCCGACGATGCCGATGGTGAGTGCCACGGGCGGCAAGTCTACGGGGGGCGCGCTCTACTCGATGCGCTCGAAGACCATGGTGGCCTGGATGCGGTCCCCGCCGCCGAGGCCCTTGCTGCCGGACGCCGCGGTCGTGATCGTGTGCAGCCGGTACCCGAGCGAGGCCTGGGCGTTGATGGCCTTCTCGAGCTCCGTCAGGTTGCCCGAGCCCGTCCCCCACAGCTTCTCCTTGAGGATGACCTGCAGGACGACGTAGTTCATGCCCCTCGGAGCCAGTCGCGCACGACCGCCGGCCGCCGCCTCCGCCTCGATCCGGTCGACGACGCCACCGAGGCCGCCTCGCTGCGGGGCGGGCGCCTGCACCTGGTCGGTCCACGTCGACCCGTCCCACCATCGCATCGCACCGGAACCGTCCGGGTACCACCCTGCTCGCGTCTCGACCGTCACGCCCCGCCTATCGGCGGACGCGGGACGGACATGACGGCTTCGGGCGCACCGGCGACGACGGGCGGCCCGGCGACGGCGGACGCCTCGGCGCCGGCGTCAGGCGAAGGCGACGAGCTGCTTGAGGAGCTCCGTCTGGCGGCGCTCCAGGATCCGCCCGCCGACGCGGATGCCCACGACCAGCGCGACCGCACCGAGCACCAGCCCGACGACGAGCGTCACGACGCCGAGCCACGCGATCCCCTGCCGCACGGCGATCAGCGCGAGCACGCCCTCGGGCAGGGACGCGGCGGCGACGGCGAGCGAGCCGGCGAACTGCGACACCACGGCCGTCGTGCCGCCGTTGGACTTGGTCTGGAACGGGTTCTCCCCTGCCTTCTGCACCGGGTAGACGACGAGCGCCGACGCGATGCTCGACGCCCCCCACGCGGTGAGCAGGACGCCGAAGGAGACCCCGAGCAGCGCGGGCAGGGCGTCGGCGCGGCCCACGAGGAGCGCGGGCACGACGACGCAGACGAGCACCAGCGGCACGCCCAGCACCGCGGCGGACAGCACCCGCCCGAGGCGGTCGACGGACCCGCGCAGCGGCGCGGCGACGTGCGTCCAGAACGCGGAGCCGTCGTAGGCGACGTCGGCGGAGATCCCCCAACCCATGAAGTACGCGGCGACCGGACCGAGTATCAGGAGCAGCTCGCCGCCGGGCGACGCGAACCACAGGAAGATCGGCACGATGGGGATGAAGATGAGCGACGCGGCGTAGCGGGGGTCGCGCACCCAGTAGGTGAGACAGCGGGCCATGACCGCCCCGACGGGCGTCGCGGGCAGCCGGGTGAACCACCCGAGGTCGCGCCCCTTGCCGCCGGCACGCTCCTGGATCGGGTTGACCAGGCTGTGCGCGAGGCTGCGGTCCCACGCGACGGCCAGCACGAGCAGCGTCACGACGGCGACCGCGAGCCGGGCGAGCGCCACCAGCCACTGCCCGTCGACGACCGCGGCCGGCACGCCCCACGTCGCACCGAGCGGCGACCACGCGAGCACGTTGACGAGCCCGTCGAACCTCGCGCCCTCGAACGCGCCGTCCAGGCTCGACAGGATCGGGCCGATGAGGAAGATCGGTAGGAGCGCGACGATCGCCAGGACCTCGCGCACCCGCCGACGCGCGACCAGCGGGGCGACGAGGGTCGTCGTCGCGCGGCTGCCGACGACCGCCGTGACGAGGAACAGCGCCGCCGCCGGGACCGCGGCGACGAGCGCGGCGGGATCGCGCCACCACGCGGCGACGGTCCCGAGCGACGCGAGCGTCGTCATGGCGCCGGGCACGCCGATCAGGCCGCCGATCGCGAGACCCGTGACGAGCTGGCGGTGCGGGATCGCGAACGTCGTGAACCGCGCCGGGTCGACCGTCGAGTCCACGCCGAACGCGACGAGCGGGACGACCCACCAGCCGAGCATGACCGCGGAGCCCGCGATCACCACGACCGTCGGCAGCAGGTCGGGCGACGCGACCGACACGGCCACGACGCCCGCGACGGCGATCACCGTGACGAACAGACCGTAGAGCAGGCCGATCACGAGCCCGACGACCTGCCACGGGCTGCGCTTGAGCCCGTTGCGCAGCAGCGTCAGCTTCAGTCGGACGAGGTGCGCAACCACGCGAGCCCCTCCCCGCTGACGCGCCCGCCGACGAGGTCGACGAACCGGTCCTCCAGGCTCGCGTCGCCGCGCACGTCGTCGACGGTGCCCGCCGCCAGGACGTGGCCGTTCGCGATGATCGCGACGTGGTCGCACATGCGCTGGACGAGGTCCATGACGTGCGACGACACGATGACGGTGCCGCCCGAGCGCACGTAGGAGGCGAGGATGTCGCGGATGTTCGCCGCGGACACCGGGTCGACGGCCTCGAACGGCTCGTCGAGCACGAGGAGACGCGGCACGTGCACGAGCGCGCACGCGAGCGCGACCTTCTTCGTCATGCCCGCCGAGTAGTCGACGACGAGCGTGCCCGCGTCCTTCGTCAGGTCCATCGCCGCGAGCAGGTCGCGCGTGCGCTCGGCGGTCGTGTCGCGGTCGAGCCCGTGCAGCAGGCCCGCGTAGGTGATGAGCTGCTCGCCCGTGAGCCGGTCGAAGAGCTTCACGCCGTCGGGGAGGACGCCGAGCATGGCCTTGACCTGCAGCGGCGAGGCCCACAGGTCCTGCCCGTGCACCAGGACGGTGCCCGCGTCGGGGTGCAGCAGACCGGTCGCCATGGACAGCGTGGTCGTCTTCCCCGCGCCGTTCGGACCGACCAGGCCGTAGAACGAGCCCGCGGGGACGTCGAGGTCGACGCCGGCGACGGCGACCTTCTCGCCGAACCGCCGCCACAGCCCGCGCAGGGCGAGCGCGGGGAAGGTCGGCGGTGCGGGTCGGGCGGCGTCGGGCGCGGGCGCCGGCACAGGGCCGGTGGCCGGGACCGACGCGGCGGACGGGGTCGGGGCGACGTCCTCGGGCGGCATCGGCCCAGCATAGGCAGCCGATCGGCCCGTGCGGAGCCGGTCCGCGCCACGCCGGCACGCGCGGCGGCCGGTGTCGGTGGCGGCTGAGAGGGTGCCCGCATGGACACGACCGCGCTGCTCCTCGGCCTGCTGATCGGCCTCGCCGCCGGGGCGACCGTCGCGTGGGTGCTCGCGGCGTCCGCCGCGGGCCGTCGCGCCGCGGCGCGTCTGCACGCCGCCGAGGTCGAGGCCGCCCGGGTCCGCGCGGTCCTGGACGCCGAGCGCGCCGCCACCGCCGACCGGATCGCCGCCGCGCAGGCCGACTCGGAGCGCGTCGCCGACCAGTTCCGCGCGCTCGCCGCCGACGCGCTCGCGACGAGCTCCGACCAGTTCCTCGCGCTCGCGCACCAGCGGTTCGCCGCGGACCACCAGACGCAGGTCGGCGAGCTCGCCCAGCGGGAGCAGGCCGTGCGTGCGCTCGTCGAGCCGCTGACCCGCACGCTCGACCAGGTCCGCGCCGAGCTCGCCGAGGCCGAGAAGGCGCGCGTCGAGGGCCACGCGGCGCTCGGCGAGCAGGTCCGCGCGATGCGCGTCGCGTCCGAGCAGCTCCGCGGCGAGACCGCCCAGCTCGTCACCGCGCTGCGCTCGTCGCAGGTCCGCGGCCGCTGGGGCGAGGTGCAGCTGCGCCGGGTCGTCGAGGCCGCCGGGATGCTCGCGCACGTCGACTTCGTCGAGCAGGAGCAGGTGCGCACGGACGACGGGCTGCTGCGCCCCGACATGGTCGTGCGGCTCGCGGGCGGCAAGCATGTCGTCGTCGACGCGAAGGTCGCGTTCCTCGGCTTCCTCGAGGCGACGCAGACCGACGACCCGTCGGTGCGGGCCGAGCGGCTCGCGGCGCACGCCCGGCACGTCCGCAAGCACGTCGACGACCTCGCGTCGAAGCGGTACTGGGACCAGTTCGCACCCGCGCCCGAGTTCGTCGTGATGTTCGTGCCCGCCGAGTCGTTCCTGCACGCCGCGGCCGACCAGGACCCGACGCTCGTCGAGTACGCGTTCGAGCGAAACGTCGTCCTCGCGACGCCCGTCACGCTGCTGACGCTGCTGCGGACCGTCGCCTACGCGTGGCGGCAGGACGCGCTGGCCAGCAACGCGCAGGCCGTCCTGTCGCTCGGCAAGGAGCTGCACGGCCGGCTCGCGACGATGGGCGCCCACCTGACGCGGCTCGGCCGCGCGATCGACTCGGCGGCGGGCGCCTACAACCAGGCCGTCGGCTCGCTCGAGACGCGCGTGCTCGTGAGCGCGCGCCGGTTCGCGGACCTGCACGTCGTCGACGGCGACCTGCCCACCCCCACCCCGGTCAACCCGCAGCTCTCCGTCGTGAGCGCACCCGAGCTCGTCGCGTCCGCCGAGGAGCAGATCGTGGCACTCGACGACCGCGTGCTCGGAGACGGCGCCGAGCGGCGCGACGCGCGGGCGCTCGACGCCGAGCTCCCGCGCTCCGAGGAGCGCCGCGCCACGGGCGACGGGGTGACGTCCGCCTGACGATCGCGCAGCCGTTCGGGTCGTGCACCCGATGCCGTCGCGCAGCCGCTCAGTCGTCGCGCTCGTCGGGGCCCACGTCCTTCCCGTGCGGGCGTGGGCGCAGGAGCCGCGAGGGGCGGGGCGAGGTCTCGGCGCGGGACCGGCGCGCGAGCAGCGAGGTGACCTCGCCGGTGACGTGCTCGGTGACGTGCTGCGTCAGCCGCGCCCGGGCCTCGAGGCGCTGCGCCCGGAGCAGTGCGTGGTGCTCACGGCCGAGCGCGCGCGCCAGCGACACCACCATCCCGATCATCACGAGCGAGAACGGCAGCGCGATGAGGATCGCGGCCGTCTGCAGCGCGACGAGTCCCCCGGCGAGCAGCAGCGCGATCGCGAGCAGACCGCCGAGCGTCGCCCAGATCACGCGCACGGGCCGGCTCGGCTCGGGGTTGCCGCCGGACGACAGCATCGCGACGACGAGCGACCCCGAGTCCGCCGACGTGATGAAGAACAGGCCGATCAGCACGATCGCGAGCACCGACAGCACGGACCCCCACGGCAGGCCGGCGAGCACGTCGAACAGCGCGTTCTCGGCGACGACCGTGCCGTCCGCGCCCACGAGCCCGCCCGTGCCGAAGATCTCGCGGTGGATGGCCGTCCCGCCGAGCACCGAGAACCAGAGGAACGTCACCAGGGTCGGCACGAGCAGCACCCCGGCCACGAACTCGCGCACCGTCCGGCCGCGGGAGATGCGGGCGATGAACACGCCGACGAACGGCGCCCACGACATCCACCAGCCCCAGTAGAACGTCGTCCACATGGCCTGCCACGCCTCGCCCTCGGGCCCCGCGTACGCGCTCACGTTGAACGTCAGCGAGACGACGGACGACAGGTAGACGCCGATCGACTGCACGAAGTCGCGGAGCAGGAACAACGTCGGACCGAGCAGCAGGACGGCGACGAGGAGCACGCCCGCGAGCGCGACGTTGATGTTCGACAGCCACTTGAGGCCGCGGTCCAGGCCGCTGAGCACCGACCAGGTCGCGATCGCGGTGATGACCACGATGAGCACGACCTGAGTGGTCCGCCCGGACGACGCGACACCGACGTGCCGCAACCCGGCGGAGATCTGGAGGACGCCGAGCCCGAGCGACGTCGCGACGCCGAACATCGTGCCGACGACGGCCGCGACGTCGATCGCGTCGCCCAGCGTACCGCGGACCCGGTCGCCGAGGAGCGGCTCGAGCGCCCACCGGATCGAGACGGGTCGTCCGCGCCGGTGCACGGCCCACGCGACGGCCAGGCCGACGACCACGTAGATCGCCCACGCGTGCACGCCCCAGTGCAGGTACGTCTGCGCGAGCGCGGACTGCGCGAGCTGCGCCTGGGTCCCGGTCACGCCCGGCTTCGGGTTCGCGAAGTGGCTCAGCGGCTCGGCGACGCCGTAGAAGACGAGGCCGATGCCCATGCCCGCGGCGAAGAGCATCGCGAACCACGTCCGCAGGCCGAACTCGGGCACGTCGTCGTCGGTGCCGAGCGTGAGGTCGCCCCAACGTCCGAGGCCGAGCCACAGCGCGAACGCGACGAACCCCGCGACGAGCAGGACGTAGTACCAGCCGAAGACGCCGATGACGTTCTCCTGCAGGGCGCCGACGACGTCCTCCGCGGTGCCCGGGAACGCGATCGCGAGCGCCGCGACGCCGAGGACGATCCCGAGAGCGGGCCAGAAGACGCGGCGTTGGATGCCCGCGAGGCCCCGTCCGTACGACGTGGACGTGCGCGGCGGGGAGCTGGCGGAGGGCATCGTTCCACCCTCGCACACGCCCGCCCGGGCCTCGCGGCGGACCCCTCGCCACCCGCGGCCGGGCGGGCTGCGGTCAGGCCGGCTGGACGTCCAGGGAGCGGCGGCCCTCGCGACGCGGCCGCTCGGGGGTCGCACCCGACGCCTTGAGGTCGGCCCGCAGCTCACGCGGCAGCGAGAACATGAGGTCCTCGGTCGCGGTGCGGACCTCCTCGACCGTGCCGAACCCGTGCTGCGCGAGCAGCTCCAGGACGTCGCGGACCAGGATCTCCGGCACCGACGCACCGGACGTGACGCCGACCGTCGTCGCACCGTCGAGCCACGCGGGGTCGATCTCGGACGCCTTGTCGACGCGGTAGGACGTGCGCGCGCCGGCGTCGAGGGCGACCTCGACGAGACGGACCGAGTTCGACGAGTTCGCCGAGCCGACGGTGATGACCACGTCGCAGTGCGGCGCGAGCTTCTTGACGGCGACCTGGCGGTTCTGCGTCGCGTAGCAGATGTCGTCGCTCGGCGGGTCCTGCAGGTGCGGGAACTTCTCGCGCAGGCGGCGGACCGTCTCCATCGTCTCGTCGACCGAGAGCGTCGTCTGGGAGATCCACACGAGGCGCTCGGGGTCGCGCACGACGACGTCGTCGACGGCCTCCGGCGAGTTGACGACCTGGATGTGCTCGGGCGCCTCGCCCTGCGTGCCCTCGACCTCCTCGTGGCCCTCGTGGCCGATGAGCAGGATGTCGTAGTCCTCGGCGGCGAACCGGACGGCTTCCTTGTGCACCTTCGTCACGAGCGGGCACGTCGCGTCGATCGTCTGCAGCGAGCGGGCCGCGGCGGCGGCGTGCACGGCCGGGGAGACGCCGTGCGCGGAGAACACGACGCGCGCACCCTCGGGCACCTCGTCGGTCTCGTCGACGAAGATCGCGCCGCGCGCCGCGAGCGTCTCGACGACGTACTTGTTGTGCACGATCTCCTTGCGGACGTACACCGGGGCGCCGTAGTGCTCGAGGGCCTTCTCGACGGCGACGACGGCCCGGTCGACGCCGGCGCAGTACCCGCGCGGGGCGGCGAGCAGCACGCGCTTGGTCGCGGGCACGCCGGGGGCCTGGTCGGTCGCAGAGGTCACGCAGCGAGTCTACGTTCGCGCCGCGCACGGACGCCCTCGCGCGGGTGTGCGTTCGCGCACCTCCACGCGACGTCCACGGCCCTCGCACGCATCGACCGGAACCAGGGTGTCCGCGCTCTGGGGCAGGCTGTGCGGGTGAGCACCGAACCGCAGGAGCCCGCCGCGCGGCTGCCGCTGCCCCTGCGCGCAGCCGAGACGACGCCCGAGCGACCGTGGCCGGTCCGGCACCTGGCGCCGAAGATCGCGGACTACATCGCGCGCATGCCGCCCGTGTGGGTCGAGGGGCAGGTGCTCAACCTCAAGCGGTGGAACACGATGTACTTCCTCACGCTGCGCGACACGGACCTCGACATGTCGCTGTCGGTCACGGCTCCCGCGGGGGCGATCCGGCGGCTGGGCGACGCGGCGACGGACGGTGCGCACGTCGTCGTCCACGCGAGCCCGCGGTTCCACGCCAAGAAGGGCGACCTGACGTTCCAGGCCGACGACGTGCGCCTCGTCGGCCTGGGCGAGCTGCTCGCGCGCATCGAGCACCTCAAGGGGGTGCTGGCCGCGGAAGGGCTGTTCGACCCGGGTCGCAAGCGGCCGCTGCCGTTCCTGCCCGCGGTCGTCGGGCTCGTGTGCGCGCAGCAGGGCGACGCGGAGCACGACGTCGTCTCGAACGCCCGCGCCCGCTGGCCCGGCGTGCGGTTCGAGATCCGGCGCGTGACGGTGCAGGGTCCGCGCGCGGTGCCCGAGGTGTCGGCCGCGATCGCGGAGCTCGACGCCGACCCGCGGGTCGAGGTCGTCGTGGTCGCGCGCGGTGGCGGGTCGTTCGAGGACCTGCTGCCGTTCAGCAACGAGACGCTCGTGCGGGCGGCCGCCGCGTGCCGGACGCCGCTGGTCTCGGCGATCGGGCACCACATGGACGCGCCGCTGCTGGACCTCGTCGCGGACTTCCGCGCGTCGACGCCGACGGACGCCGCCAAGCGCGTCGTGCCCGACGTGTCCGAGGAGCGGGCCCGCGTGCTGCAGCTGCGGCACCGGTCGCGGGGCGCGCTCGTGCACCGGCTGACCCGCGAGCAGGCGGGGCTCGACCACTGGCGCAGCCGACCCGTGCTGGCGAACCCGACGGCGCTCGTCGACGGGCACGAGACCCGCGTGCACGTGCTGCGGGACGCGGCCCGGCGGGCGCTGCACACCGAGCTCGTGCACGGGCGCGCCGAGGTCGCGGGCCTGGCCGCGCAGGTCCGTGCGCTCTCCCCGGCGGCGACGCTCGAGCGCGGGTACGCCGTCGTGCAGCGGGCCGACGGCCGCGTCGTGCGGGACCCCGTCGACGTGGACGCCGGCGACGCGCTGCGCATCCGCGTCGCGCAAGGCGAGATCGCGGCCGAGGTCGTGGGCGGCTGACGCACCGGACGTCCGCCGGGTGGCGGCGCGCGCGGGCGGGTGGGCACCGGGTGGTTGACTGTGCGTCGTGCCGACGACGCCTTCCCGCAGCACCTCCGACACCCCTCCCGAGCAGGACGCCGACGTGGCGGCGATGACGTACGAGCAGGCCCGCGACGAGCTCGTCGCGGTGGTCGCCCGGCTCGAGGCCGGGGGCGCGTCGCTCGAGGAGTCGCTGCGGCTCTGGGAGCGCGGCGAGGCCCTCGCCGCCCGGTGCCAGCAGTGGCTCGACGGCGCGCGCGAGCGCCTGGCCGCGGTGCGCGCGGCGGACGAGGCCCCGGCGGCGACGACCGGGCCGACCACGACGGCGACCGACGAGGAGGACGACCGGTGAGCGAGCGGGCCCTGGTGATCGGCGAGGCACTCATCGACGCGGTGCGCCGCCCCGACGGCTCGCGCGCCGAGCACCCGGGCGGCAGCCCGGCGAACGTCGCGCTGGGCCTCGGGCGGCTGGGACGCGAGGTCGACCTGCTCACGTGGCTGGGCCACGACGCGGAGGGGGACGCCGTCCGGCGTCACCTGGAGGCGTCGCACGTACGGGTGCTGGACGGCGACCGGTCCGCGACGCGCACCCCGGTCGCGACGGCGCACCTCGACGCCGACGGCGTGGCGACGTACGAGTTCGACCTCGAGTGGGACCTGCCGACGTCGTGGGACGAGCCCGCGGGCGACCCCGTCGTCGTGCACACCGGCTCGATCGCGGCCGTCCTCCAGCCCGGCGGTGCGCGCGTCGCGCAGGAGGTGTCGCGGCGCCAGGCGACGTCGACGGTCACCTACGACCCGAACCTGCGCCCCGCGCTCATGGGCTCCCCCGCGCACGCGCAGCCGTACGTCGACGCGCTCGTCGCGCTCGCGGACGTCGTGAAGGTGAGCGACGAGGACCTCGCGTGGCTGCACCCGGGCGTCGCGCCCGCGGAGATCGCCGAGCAGTGGAGCCGCTCGGGTCCCGCCCTGGTGGTCGTGACGCACGGCGGCGAGGGCGCGTTCGCGAGCACGTCGGCGGGCGCGCGGATCACCGTGGCGGCGCCGAAGGTGCAGGTCGCGGACACGGTCGGGGCGGGCGACTCGTTCATGGGCGGGCTGATCGACGGGCTGTGGTCCGCGGGCCTGCTCGGTGCCGGGCGCCGGCAGGCGCTGCACGACGTGGACGCCGCGACGGTCGAGCGCGTGCTCGAACGGTGTGCGCGCATCGCCGCGATCACCGTGTCGCGCCCGGGCGCGAACCCGCCGACGTCGGCCGAGCTCGACGCCTGACGCCGTCCCGGCGACCTCGGGTCGCGACGGTCAGGCGGTCCTCGTCCGCTCCCGGTCGCGCTGCTCGCGCGCGTGCGCACGTTCGAGCGAGGCCTTGCGGTCCTGCTCGTTCTGCTCGTCGATCGCCTTCGCCTCGCGCTCGTCGAACGTGAGGTTCTCGCCCGTCTCGGGGTCGAACACGAGGATCTTCGACGCGTCGAACCACAGCGCGGCCCGGTCGCCGTCGCGGACGCGGGAGTCGGACGCGAGCGCCACCACGAGCTGGGTGCGCAGGCCTTCGCCGTCGAGGTCCCGGTCGAGCTCCTCGAGCTTCCCGCGCACCGACTCGTGCGTCTCGAAGGGGATGTAGGCGAACAGGTCGGAGCCGAGCCACTCGGTGACGTCGACGTCGGCCTCGAACGTGACCCCGCCGGTGCGGCCCTGCCGCTGCGCGACGGTGCCGTCCTCGAAGTGCTCGGGCCGGATGCCGACGATGACGAGCTGGCGGTCGCCGATCCGGGCGCGCAGGTCGTCGGTGAGCGGCACGTCGGCGAACGGCAGGCTCAGGGTGTCGCCGGAGAGCTCGCCGGGCACGAAGTTCATGGGCGGCGAGCCGATGAACCCGGCGACGAACAGGTTGACGGGGTGCTCGTAGAGCGCGCGCGGCGACGCGACCTGCTGGAGCTCGCCCTTGCGCAGGACGGCGACGCGGTCGCCGAGCGTCATGGCCTCGGTCTGGTCGTGCGTCACGTAGACGGTGGTCGTGCCCATGCGGCGCTGCATGCGGGCGATCTCGGTGCGCATCTGCCCGCGGAGCTTGGCGTCGAGGTTGGACAGCGGCTCGTCGAACAGGAACGCGCGCGCGTCGCGGACGATCGCGCGACCCATCGCGACGCGCTGACGCTGCCCGCCGGACAGGTTCGCGGGCTTGCGCTCGAGGTGGTCCTGCAGCTCGAGCGTCTCGGCGGCGAACCGGACCTTCTCGCGGATCTGCGCCTCGGTGAACTGGCCCTTGGTGAGCCGCAGCGGGAACGCGATGTTCTCGGCCACCGTGAGGTGCGGGTACAGCGCGTAGTTCTGGAACACCATCGCGAGCTGGCGGTCGCGCGGGGCCTGCTCGTTGACGCGCTCGCCACCGATCTTCAGCTCGCCGTCGGTGATGTCCTCGAGCCCGACGATCATCCGCAGCAGCGTCGACTTCCCGCAGCCGGACGGGCCGACGAGGATGACGAACTCGCCGTCCGCGATGTCGAGGCTCACGCCCTTCACGGCGTGGAAGCCGTCGGGGTAGCGCTTCTGGATGTCGGTGAGGGTGATCGCAGCCATGGAGGTCTCCTTCGGGTCAGCCCTTGACCGCGCCCTGGGTCAGGCCCGCGACGATCTGGCGCTGGAACAGCAGCACGAGGATGACGACGGGGATCGTGACGATCACCGCCGCGGCGGAGATGGCACCGGTCGGCTCCTCGAACTGGGAGGCGCCGGTGAAGAACGCGAGGGCCGCGGGCACGGGACGCGCGCGGCTCGTCGAGGTGAGCGAGATGCCGTAGACGAAGTCGTTCCACGCGATGAAGAACGCGATGAGCGCGGTCGTGAACACGCCGGGTGCGGCGAGCGGCACGATCGCCTTGCGGAACGCCTGCCAGCTGGTCGCGCCGTCGACCTGCGCGGCCTGCTCGAGCTCCCACGGGATCTGCCGGAAGAACGCGGCGAGCGTCCAGATGGAGATCGGGAGCGTGAGGGACAGGTACGGGATGATGAGGCCCGCCCACGTGTCGTACAGGCCGATGTTGCGCCACAGGTTGAACAGCGGCGTGACGATCGAGATGACGGGGAAGATCGAGACGCCCAGCGCGGTCGTGAGGATGAGCCGCTTGCCGGGGAAGTCGAGTCGCGCGATCGCGTAGGCGGCGAGCGTGGCGAGGACGACGGCGATGGCCGTGGCGATGAGCGAGATGCCGATCGAGTTGCGCAGCGCCGGCAGGAACAGGTCCCGCGCGGACCCGTCGGGCCCGAGGATCTCGTTGTAGTTCGTCCACGTCCACTGCGACGGGAGGAACGTGCCGGTGTTGAGCTCGCTCGGCAGCTTGAAGGACGTCGCCATGATCGACAGCACGGGGAACAGCGCGTAGGTCAGCACCAGGACCGTGATGACGGCCCACGCGACCTTCATGCGCGTGGTCAGGGCGCTCATCAGCCCTCCCCCCTCGCGCCGGCCAGATCGACCTTGAAGAGCTTGATCGCGATCCAGCAGATGCCGATCACGGCGAGGAACAGCAGCACCGAGATCGCGGACCCGAGCCCGATCTCGAGTCTCCCGATGGATGTGCGGTAGGCCAGCAGCGACAGCACGGTCGTGCCCGCGGAGCCGTTCGTCATGATGAAGACGTTGTCGAAGATGCGGAACGCGTCGAGGGCCCGGAACAGGACGGCGACCATGATCGCGGCCTTCATGTTCGGCAGCGTGACGCGTCGCAGGCGCTGCCACCACGTCGCACCGTCGACCTCGGCGGCCTCGTCGAGCTCGCCGGGCACCTGCGCCAGACCGGCCAGGAGCAGCAGCGAGATGAACGGCGTGGTCTTCCAGATCTCCGAGGCGATGATGACGAAGATCGCGGTGCCGAACTCGGCGAACCAGTTGAGGTTCTCGTCGATCCCCGGCACCCAGTCGAACCACGTGTTCACGTAGCCGGAGTTGATGTCGAACGCGTAGAACCACGCGAACGCGGAGACGACCGTGATGATGCCGTACGGCACGAGGATCGCCGTGCGCAGCAGCCCGCGCAGGCGCTTGATCGCGCGGTGCATGACGAGCGCGAGCGCGAACCCGAGGACGAGCTCGACCGCGACCGTGATGACGGTGATGAGCACCGTCACGCCGAACGCCTGCCACCACACCGTGTCCGACAGCACGACGCCGTAGTTCGCGAGGCCGACGAACGTGCGGTCGTCGGGTGCGGTCAACCGGTACCGGAACAGGGAGTCGTACGTCGCCTGCAGGATCGGGTACAGCGTCACCGCCAGCATGACGACGAACGCCGGTCCCGCGAGGTACCAGCCGAGCCGCGCCTCGGCCCGTGCGCGGTCGGACCGCAGCGCCTTCGCGGGTCGCCCGGCCGTGCCGCGGATCTCCGCCGCCGCGGGGGCGGTCGCCTGGCTCGTCATGACCCCTCCCCTCTCACAGCAGCTGGTCGCCGCGGAGGACCGCGGTGATGAAGTCGGTGGACTTCTGCGGCGTCGTGTCGGGGTTCACCGACGACGGCGGGTGCCACGTCTCCTGCAGACCGGACGACACCTCGTTGTAGTAGGGCGTCTGCGGTCGCGGCGCGGCCTGCTCGAGCGACTGGCGGATGACGGGCGCCATCGGGAACGCCTCGATCACCTGCGGGTCGTCGAAGGCCGTCGTGTTGGACGGCGGGTTGCCGTTCTCGACGAAGTAGAAGACCTGGTTCTCGGGCTGCACGATGCACTCGGCCGCGGCGAACGCCTGGTCGACGTACCGGCTGAACGCGCCGACGCCCAGGTTGATCCCGCCGTACGGCGGCCGCGACTCCTGCGCCTCGTCGACCTGCGGGTAGAGCGCCCACCCGATGTCGTCGAGCACCGACTGCTCGATCGCACCGTCCTCGACGCCCGCCTTGGTCGCGGGCCAGACGAACGGCCAGTTGACCATGAACGAGCCGCGGTCCCCCTGGAAGATCGTCATCGACGCGTTCTCGTCCTCGGTCGGCAGCGCCGGCCCGGCGAGGTTGTCCTTGCCGATCGTGCCGATGATCTCCGCGGCGGCCCGTCCCGCGTCGGAGTCGAGCCCGAGCGTCAGCTCGTCCGCCGGGGCCTCGGGGTTCTCGAGGATCTGCCCGCCCGCGGACTCGACCAGCGCGTTGATCCACACCGTGAGCGACTCGGCCTTCGCGCCCTGCACGCTCAGGTACTTGTCCTGCGACTGCGACGCCTCCATGATCTGCTGCCACGTCACGGGCGTGGTCGCCGGGTCGAGCCCCGCGGCCTCGGCCACCGACTTGCGGTACCAGAGCAGCTGCGTGTTCGCCCAGAACGGGACCGTGACGAGCTCGTCGCCCCACGTCGCACCGTCGAGCGCACCCTGCACGACGTCCTGCGAGACGCGCTCCGCGACGTCGTCGGGGATCGGTGCGAGGAACCCCGGCTCGGCGAGCTCCGGGATGAACGGCGGGTCCAGGCTCATGAGGTCGATCGACGTGTCCTTCGCGGCGAGCCGTCGGGCGAGCTGCTCGCGCTGCGACGCGGCGTCGCGCGGGAGCACCGAGACCTCGATCCGGTACTCGCCGCCGGCCTCGTCGGTGCAGCGGCTGGCGATCTCCGCCTGACCGCCGTCGTCCGGGTTGATGTACCACGTGAGCACAGGCGGTCCGGACTCGGCCGCGCACGCCGCGAGCGGCGCGAGCAGACCGACCGCCGCCACCATCACGAGCGCTCTCGTCCGGCGTCGCACGAGCCACCTCCCCCGTCGGCGCTCCCTCGCGCCATGACCTTGCCTACTCCTGTCGTCGCAGGTCTGCCACGGGAACGCGGGGCGTGGGGCGCGGCGTGCGACCGCCTGGCGGTCAGCCCGTGCCGGGTCCGCCGGTTGCTGCCACGATGTCCGGCGTGCCGAACGTGACGCCCGCCGAAGCCTGGTCCGCACTGCGCGAGGGGAACGCCCGGTTCGTCCGTGGCGAGATGGAGCACCCGTCCCAGGGCATCGACCGCCGCACCGAGCTCTCCGCAGCCCAGCACCCGTTCGCCGTGATCTTCGGCTGCTCGGACTCGCGCGTCGCCGCCGAGATCATCTTCGACCAGGGCCTCGGCGACGTGTTCGTCGTCCGGACCGCCGGGCACGTGCTCGACACGACCGTCATCGGGTCGATCGAGTACGGCGTCGAGGTGCTCGGTGCGTCGCTGGTCGTCGTGCTCGGGCACGACTCGTGCGGTGCCGTCGCCGCCGCGACCGCCGCGCTGCAGGACGGGTCGCTCCCCCGCGGGTTCGTCCGGGCCGTCGTCGACCGGGTCATCCCGTCGATCGTCAACCTCGCCGGCGACGGCGGGATCGGGCAGGTCGACGCCGCGACGCTCGGTCACGAGCACGTCCGCCACACCGTGCAGATGCTGCAGGGCTACTCGGTGTCGCTCGCCGAGGCGATCGCCGAGGGGCGCTGCGCGATCGTCGGCCTGGAGTACACGCTCGCCGACGGCCAGGTGCACCTCACGGAGTCCGTCGGCGACATCGGCTGAAGCTCCGCGGCACCCGTCGGTCGCCGGTCAGAGCCAGGAGTCCTCGGGGCTCGGGCGCGCGCCCGGCTCGTCGTCGTGCACCGTGAGCCGCTCGCGCCAGTAGAGGCCGCCGTCCTGGCGGCGGCCCACGAGCCCGGCCTCGACGAGGTCGCGGCGCAGGCGGACGGGGTCGTCGGACACCTCGGCCAGGCGCGCGGTGAGCGCCGGCTCGGGCGCCGCCTCCCCCGGGGCGAGCAGCCGGGCGGCCAGGTGCTCCAGGACCAGCGTGCGGTCGTCGAGACGTCGCGGGGTGCGGACCAGGCGTCCGTGCTCGAGGAACTTCTCCGCCGCGCAGGCGGCCGTCGGGGACGTCATGTGGCCATCGTCACGCGTCCGACCGCCCGGCGCCGTGCGGCAGGATGGACCGCATGACTTCCGCACCTGTCACGGGCACGACGTCGTCGCCCGAGTTCCGGATCGAGCACGACACGATGGGCGAGGTCCGGGTCCCCGCGGCCGCGCTCTACCGCGCGCAGACGCAGCGGGCCGTGGAGAACTTCCCGATCTCCGGGAGCGCCCTCGAGCGCGGGCACATCGAGGCGCTCGCCCGCATCAAGAAGGCCGCGGCCCGCGCGAACGCCGAGCTCGGCGTGCTGCCGCAGGACGTGGCCGACGCGATCGTCGCCGCCGCCGACGAGGTCGCGTCGGGCGCGCACGACGCGCACTTCCCGGTCGACGTCTACCAGACCGGCTCGGGCACCTCGTCGAACATGAACACGAACGAGGTCCTCGCGACGCTCGCGACGCGCGGGCTCGGTGCGGACGTGCACCCGAACGACCACGTCAACGCGTCGCAGTCGTCGAACGACGTCTTCCCGACGTCCGTGCACGTCGCCGCGACCGCGGGCGTCGTCCGCGACCTCGTCCCCGCGCTCGAGCACCTCGCCGCCGCGCTGCAGGACAAGGCCGACGCGTGGGCGACCGTCGTGAAGTCGGGCCGCACGCACCTCATGGACGCGACCCCGGTGACGCTGGGTCAGGAGTTCGGCGGGTACGCCGCGGCCGTCCGGTACGGCGTCGAGCGCCTGCAGGCGGCGCTCCCGCGCGCCGCGGAGGTCCCGCTCGGCGGCACGGCCGTCGGCACGGGCATCAACACCCCCGCGGGCTTCCCGCAGCGGGTCATCGAGCTGCTCCGCGAGGACACCGGGCTGCCGCTCACCGAGGCGCGCGACCACTTCGAGGCGCAGTCGTCGCGCGACGGGCTCGTCGAGCTCTCCGGTGCGCTGCGCACGATCGCCGTGAGCCTCACGAAGATCTGCAACGACCTGCGCTGGATGGGCTCAGGCCCCAACACGGGCCTCGGCGAGCTGTTCATCCCCGACCTGCAGCCCGGGTCGTCGATCATGCCCGGCAAGGTCAACCCCGTGGTCCCCGAGGCCGTGCTCATGGTCGCCGCGCGGGTCGTCGGCAACGACGCGACCGTCGCGTGGGCCGGCGCGTCCGGCTCGTTCGAGCTCAACGTGCAGATCCCCGTCATCGCGTCCGCGGTGCTCGAGTCGATCCGCCTGCTGGCGAACGCCAGCCGCGTGCTCGCCGACAAGACGATCGCCGGCCTGGAGGCCAACGAGGAGCGCGCCCGCGCGTTCGCCGAGTCCTCGCCCTCGATCGTCACCCCGCTCAACCGCGTCATCGGCTACGAGGCCGCCGCGAAGATCGCCAAGCACGCCGTGAAGCAGGGCATCACCGTCCGGCAGGCCGTCGTCGACCTCGGGTACGTCGAGCGCGGCGAGGTCACCGAGGAGCAGCTCGACGCGGCCCTCGACGTCCTGAGCATGACGCGCCCGCCGCAGGCGTGACCCCGCGCCCGGCCGTCTTCTGCACCGGCCGGGCGCACCCCGACGAGTCCGGCCGCCCGGTCGGGTCGATCCTGGTGACGACCCGGCCGGGCGGTCGTGCGTCACCACGCCGCCGCCCGGCCCCGACCTCGGGAGGCCCCGTGCGCACCGTGTACGCCTACCTGCTCGTGTCGCTCGACGGGTACCACGCCGACGCCGACGGCGGCGTCGACTGGTTCACGACCGACGACGAGCTCGAGCGGTACTCCGCCGCGCAGGGGGACGCGATCGACACGATCGTCATGGGCCGCCGCACGTTCGAGCTCATGGCGTCGTACTGGCCCACGCCGGAGGCCTACCGGGACGACCCCGTCGTCGCGGGCTTCATGAACGACCTGCCCAAGATCGTGCCGTCGCGGACGCTCACCGCCCACCCGTGGGGACCGACCGAGTTCGTCGCGGACGACGTGGTCGGGCGCCTGCGCGCGCTCAAGTCGGGGCCCGGCAAGGACGTGGCCGTCTTCGGTTCGTCGACGCTCGTCGCGTCGCTGCTGCCGACGGGGATCCTCGACGAGCTCCGCGTCGTGGTGCAGCCGGTCGTCCTCGGCAGCGGCCGGCGGTTCCTCGACGGCGCCGGCGGCACGGCGCTCGAACGGATCGCGGTCCGCGAGTTCGCCGGCGGCAGCACGCTCCTGACCTACCGGCCGGTCGTCGACCAGGGCTGACGCCGGGCGCCCGGCGGACGGTCGCCGGTCGGCGGTGGTGGGCACGGGCCGCCGAGCCACCACCGCCCGCCGGCTCGCGCGTCAGGCCTCCGCGCGCACCGGTTCGGCTGCGGGCTGCGCGCCGTGCTGCGCGGGCCGGACCGCGTGCATCGCGAGGCACGCGACCAGGCCGAGGGCGAGGACCGCGACCGTGAGCAGGAGGGTCTGCGCGACGGCGGTCGAGAAGCCGGCGTGCACGGCCTGCGTGGCCGCGTCGGTGATCTGCCGCGCGACGTCCGCGGGGACCGAGTCGGGCAGCTGCGGTGCGGCGGCGGCGCCCGCGCCCGTCGAGAACTGGTCGGGGTCGACGCGTGAGAAGCCGTCGAGGAACGCCTGGCGCGCCTGCTCGGGCAGGTTCGCCGCCTCGTCCTGCGCGGCCGCGGGGATCGCGATGCCGAGGCGCGACGACAGCATCGCGACGACGGCCGCCGACCCGATGACGCCGCCGATCTGGCGGTTCGTGTTGAACGCGCCCGCCCCGGCGCCTGCGTTGCGCTGGTCGAGCCCCGCCGTGGCCGTCGCGGCCAGCGGCGAGAAGAGCATGCCGGTGCCGATGCCGAACACCGTCATCGGCAGGACGAGCTGCCAGACGGGCACCTCGGGGCGGATGACGGCCGCGAGCCACGCGACGACGACCACGAGGATCGCGAAGCCGGTCGCGACGATCCACTTGGCGGGGACCCGGTCGGACATCCGGCCGGCGACGGGCGCGACGACGCCCGAGAGCAGCGAGCCGCCCAGGCCGATGAGCGCCGCGTGCAGCGGCGAGAGGCCGAGGACCAGCTGGGCGAAGATCGTGAACGGGAAGAAGATGCCGGTCATCGCGAAGGTCACGGCGAACCCGGCGACGTTGGAGAGCGAGAAGTTGCGGACGTGGAACAGCCGCAGCGGCATCAGCGCGTCGTCGCCCAGGTGGCGCTGCCACAGCACGAACCCGACGAGGACCAGGACGCCCAACCCGACGATCTCCCAGATCGTGACCGGCCCGACGACGGTGCCCCAGTCGTAGGTGTCGCCCTCCTGCAGGCCGAACACGACGAGGAACATGCCGAGCACGGACAGCACGACGCCGAGCCCGTCGAAGGTGCGCGCGTGCGTCGGCAGCGCGGGCAGCCGGCGCAGGGCCAGCCACAGTGCGACGACGCCGACGGGCACGTTGACGTAGAAGATCCACTCCCAGCCGACGGTCTCGACGAGCAGGCCGCCGAGCACCGGGCCCGTGATCGTCGCGACACCCGCGACGGCGCCCCAGACGCCCATCGCGGCACCGCGGCGCGCGGGCGGGAACACGCGCGTGATCATCGACATCGTCTGCGGGGTCATGAGCGCGCCGCCGACGCCCTGCACGGCCCGCGCCGCGATGAGCATGCCGATCGAGCCGGACAGGCCGCACCACAGCGACGCGAGCGTGAAGACGACGAGGCCGACGACGAACACCGGCTTGGGGCCGAACCGGTCACCCAGGCGGCCGGTGACGAGCAGCAGGACCGCGAACGTCAGCAGGTACGCGCTGTTGACCCAGCCGACCTCGGTGAAGCTCGCGTCGAGCTCGGTGACGAGGGTGGGGACGGCGATGTTCACGATCGTGGTGTCGATCATGATCATGAAGAAGCCGAGGCACAGCGGCGGGAGCACGCTCCACGGGCTGCGCCCGTGCAGGTCGACGAGCGCGCGGGGCTGCTCGGTGGTCATGGGTCCTCCGGGGACGGTCGGTGCGCGGTGGGTGCGGCGCGGGTCGGTGGCGTGGCGTGCCCCGACCTGCGGGGTCAGCGGCTGGGTGCGGTCGCCGCGGGGCGGCGGTGCCGGGCCTCGAGGAAGGCGGCGGGGAACGGGTCGTCCCAGCCGAGGGCGTCGTCGTCGAGCTCGGCGACGGTGCGGTCGAGCCACTCGACCTCGTGGCGCAGGTGCGCGACGTCGTGCTCGACGTCGAGCAGGTGGCGGCGCGGCAGGCCCTGCGCGCGCACGCGGGAGTAGGCGGACTCGAGCTCGGCGAGGCGCTCGGCCTCGCGCTCGCGGCGCCGGACGAGCGCCTCACGGACGACGTCGCGCGGCAGGTCGACGGCCTCGGCGAGGCCGACGGAGAAGACGGGGTGGACCGGGTGGTCGTCGCCCAGGAAGCTCGCGAGCCGCCGCTCGTACGCGGTGCGGCCGGCGTCGGTGAGGCGGTAGGTGGTGCGTTCGGGGCGGTTGCCGCTGCGCTCGGTGCCGAGCGCCTCGACGAGACCGTCGCGGGCCAGCCGCTCGACCGCGTGGTAGACGGCGCCGGGGTTGACACGGACGAGCCGGGTGTCGCGACGCTCGACGAGCGTCTGGAAGACGTCGTAGGGGTGCCGCGGGTGCTCGCGCAGGAGGCCGAGGACGAGGACGGCGACGGCGGACAGCTCGGGCACGCGCGGCTCCTTCGTCCGGTCGAACTATTCCAGCCGGAATATACCGACGAGTAGCCTCCACCGCGATCCCTCGACCGCGCCGGCCCCTCGACACCGGGACAGTTGCGCAAGGTCACAGGTCGGTCTCGGACTTGCGGAATCGCTCCCACACCCTTCGAGCGGCTGCTTAGCATCGACGCATCCCGCGCCCGTCGCCCCGTCGGCGCGTGCTGACGACGAGGTCCCCCGGAGGCTCGATTGGGCTGGACGCTGCGCGTGCTGCGGCACCGCGCCGCCGCGCAGAGCACGCTGCTGGCCGCCGTGCTCGCCGTCGCGCTCGTGGGCGCGACCCTGCTCGGTACGTTCGCGCTGCTGCTGCACACCAGCGAGACCCGCGCGCTCGGCGAGGCGCTCGGCCGGTCGTCCGCGACGGACACCGACATCGACGTGGTGCTGAGCCTCGGACGCGAGACGCCCGACGAGGCGCTGCCCGTCGCCGAGGACTACCTCGACGACCTGCTCGGCGGCGTCGAGTCCGACCGGTCCGTGTGGCTCACGTCCGCGCTGTACCACGTCGGCACCGGCAATCGGATCAGCCTGCCGATGGCGTACCTCGCGTCCGAGCCGACCATCCCGGAGCACGCGACGCTGCTCGCGGGCTCCTGGCCGGACGTCGCGGTCGACGCCGACGGTCGCGTCCCGGTCGCCGTCCCGCGCACCGCCGTGGACGCGCTCGGCTGGACGGTCGGCACCGTGCTCCCCGGCCGCAGCTCCGAGACGCGCCAGGCCCTGCCGATGGTCGTGGTCGGCGTGCACGAGCTCGACGGACCCGGCTCCGTGTGGACCCGGGACCTCCTCGACGGTGCGCAGTTCCACCCGGCCTGGCCGATCCCCGGCACGTTCGGGTTCAACACCGCGCCGCTCTACGGACCCCTCGTGACCGTCCCCGAGGCGCTCACGGACGGCCCCGTGCAGGTCGCGACCGCACGCGTCGTCGCGGCACCACGGCTCGGCGACGCGTCCACGGCCGACGTCGACGCGCTGCGCACCGCGCTCACCGACGGGCAGGCGACGCTCAGCGCCGCCGCCTCACCCGTGTCGACCGGCGCGCGCCTCGCCACGTTCCTGCCGATGACCGTCGACGAGGCGGTCGCGGGCCTCGCGGTCACGCGGATCACGCTCGTCGTCGTCGGGCTGCTCCTCGTCGTCCTCGCGGTGACGGTCCTGCTGCTCGCGGCGCGTCTGCTCGCCGAGCGTCGGGCCGCCGAGCAGACGCTCATGGCGTCGCGCGGCGCGACCACCGGCCAGATCCTGCGGCTCGCCGCGATCGAGGCCGCGGGTGTCGCCGCCGTCACCGCGCTCCTCGCGCCCTGGCTGGCCAGGCTCACCTACGACGCGATCACGCGGCTCGGCGTGCTGCGTGCCGCCGGCCTGCACCAGGACCCCGGCACACCCGCCTCGCTCTGGGTGACCTGCGCCGTCGCGGCCCTGCTGCTCGCGGGCGTCCTGCTGCTGCCGCTCCTGCGGCGGCGCGGCAGCGTCGTCGAGGCCGAGCAGCAGCTCGTCCGGCAGGACCGTCGCGGCGCGCTCGCCCGGTCCGGCGCCGACCTCGCGATCCTCGTGCTCGCCGGCCTCGGCATCTGGCAGCTCCAGGGCTACCGCTCCCCCGTGCTCGCCGGCACCGGACCCGCCCGGATCGACCCGGTGCTCGTCACCGCCCCCGCGCTGCTGCTGCTCGCGGGCGCCGTGCTCGCCCTGCGGCTCCTGCCGCTCGTCGCCGGGCTCGGCGAGCGCGTCGCGTCGCGCAGCCGGTCCCTCGTCGTGCCGCTCGGCGCGTGGGAGGTCGGCCGCCGGCCTGCGCGCGCGTCGGGGGCTGTGCTGCTCCTCACGCTCGCCGTCGCGGTCGCCTCCTTCGCGCAGGCCTTCCTCGGCACGTGGCGGACGTCGCAGCACGAGCAGGCCGACCTCGCGACGGGCACCGACCTGCGCCTCGACCGGCTGCCCGGCGCACCCGTCGAGCAGACCGCGCAGGTCGCGGCCGTCGAGGGGCCGACCGCCGTCAGCGCGGTCACCGACCGGCAGGTCGCGGTCGGCGGCTCGATCGACACGCTCAGCGACGCGCGCCGCCCGTGGGCGCAGCTCCTCGCCGTCGACACCACGCACGCCGACGCGCTGCTGCGCGGCCGCCTCGCCGCCGGTTGGGCCGTCGCCGAGACGCTCGCGCCGGAGACCGCCGACGGGTCAGACGCGGTCGTGCTGCCCGGACAGGTCCGCGCGCTCGTCGTCGACCTCACGACGGACGCGAAGCCGGCGGCCGACGTGCTGGCGTCGGTCACGCTCGTCGTGCAGGACGCCCTCGGGGTCCGTACGCCGCTCGCCGTCCCGGGCACGTTCCGCCTCGGCGAGAGCGCCGACGACGTGCCGCTCGAGCTGCCCACGGCCGTCGACGGGCTGTCGCTCGTGGGTGCCGTCGTCGAGCTCGAGTCCGCCGACGACGAGGACGCGCCGGAGGACCGTGGCGCCCGGGTGCGGGGCGAGACCTCCGTGATGTCGGTCGCGCTCACCGACGTCCGCGTCGTCGCGCCCGGCGCCGACGGCAGCGCCACCGGCACCGTCACGCCCGTCCCGCTCGACGGCACCGCGTGGCACACCCGTCCCGCGGTGCTCGGCGCCCCGGAGCCGCCGGGCGTCGCGGTCGTGGACGGCAGCCTGCGCCTGGGTGTCAGCATGATCCCCGAGCTGCTGCGCGCGAACGGCGTCACGTTCGCGGGCACGACGTTCGAGGCCCCCGAGGCCCTCCCGGCCGTCATCACCGACACGCTCGCGACCGCCACGGACGCCGAGGAGGGCGACGAGGTCGCGCTCGACCTCGGGGACGGCCGGGCGGTGGCCGTCGAGGTCCAGCGGATCGTCCCGTACCTGCCCGGGCACCCCCGCGAGTCGGCGCTCCTCGTCGACCGCGACGCACTCTCGCGGGCCACGCTCGTGTGGGGCTGGGCCGACCCGATGCTCGACGAGTGGTGGTTCGCGGTGCCCGACGACGACGCCGCCGACGTCGCCGCGCAGATGGTGCGCGACGAGCTCGGCGAGCCGACGACCCGCGTCGAGGCGCGCTCCGTCGCGACCGACGGCCCGCTGCGCGTCGGCGTCCAGGCCGCGCTGTGGGTCGTCACGATCGCCGCGCTGGCCCTCGCGTTCGCGGGCTTCGCGATGAGCGCCACCGTGTCCGTCCGGACCCGCCGCCTGGAGCTCGCGCGGCTCCAGGCCCTCGGCGCCCCGCGCGGCGGCATCGTGCGCGCCGTGCTCGTCGAGCACGGGATCATCGGCGTGCTGGGCGTCGCCGCGGGGCTCGCCATCGGCGGGCTGCTCGCGAGCGTCGTCGGGCCGCTGCTCACGGTCTCGGGACAGGGGCGCCGCCCCGTGCCCCGCCCGCTCGTGCAGTGGGAGTGGCCCGCGCAGGCCGTGCTCGTCACGGTCCTCGTCGCGCTGGTCGCGCTCGCGGTCGCCACCACGACGAACGCCCTGGTGCGCCGCGCGTCCGGCACGCTGCTCCGGCTGGGGGACGAACGATGACGACCACCACGACCCGTCCCGGCACGCCCGCCGCGACGCCGACCGAGGAGCGACGTGGCGGTGCGCTGCGCTCGGCCACCGCGCTCGCGCCGCTCGTCAGCCGCCGGCGCAGCCGCGACGACGCCGGGCTGCTCGCGCTCGCCGCGGTGCTGCTCGCGGTGACCGTCCTGCTGTCCGTCGCGCTCCCGCGCCTGCAGGCACGAACCGCCGACGCGACCGTGCGCGGCGTCGTCGCCGAGGCCGGGACGGACGCCGACGTGGCGATCCGGCTGGCGAACCGCGACGAGATCGGCCCCCGCGAGCCCGACCCGGACGAGGCGACGCTCGTCGCCAACCTCGCGTCGGAGGTGTGGGACGCGACGCCGCGGACGATCCGCGCCGTGACGTCACCCCCCGTGACCGGCGTCGAGACGATCACGCGGACGGCACGCGTCGCCGGCACCGGCCAGGTCATGCGGCTCGTGCACGTCGGCAGCCGCGAGGTCGGCGCACCGATCGTCCGCTGGGTGCAGGGCACCGCCCCGGGCGCGGCCGTCTGGGCCCCGACGCCCGAGGACACCGGGAGCTCGGGCCCCGCGATCATCGACCGGCCGGCACCCGAGCGGGAGATCCAGGTCGGCCTCGCCGCCCGCACGGCCGAGGAGCTCGGCATCGACGTCGGGACGCGGTTCCCCCTGACGCTGCCCGCCGCCGGTCGCGTCGTCGCACACGTGACCGGGTTCTTCGAGCCGCTCGACCCGGCAGCGGCGCAGTGGCAGCCGTACGACGACCTGCTCGCGCCGTACCCGGCCGCGACGGGCAGCCAGGCCGAGCACCGCGTCGCCTACCTCCTGTCCGACGAGTCGCTGCCCGACGCGATGGCAGCACTGCAGGTCACCGCGGTCTCGCGCCTCGTGCGGCTGCCCGCCGAGCCGGAGTCGTTCTCGGAGCGGGACGCGGCGACCGTGGCCCGCGACCTCTCGGTGCTGCTCGCGACGCCCGGCACCTACGCGACGCCGGACGGCCAGCCGGGCATCGAGACGAACCTGCCGACCGTCCTCGAGGACGCCGTCGACCGCCTCACCGCCGCGCGCGCGCAGGCGTCGGTGCTCCTGGTCGGCCTCGCGACGGTCGGGGCGCTCGCGCTCGTGCTCGCGGCACGGCTGCTCGTCGGGCGGCGCGAAGGACTGCTGCTCGCCGAGCGCGCGCGTGGCGCGTCGGTCGCGTCGGTCGTCGTGCGGGCGCTCACCGAGAGCGTCCCCGTCGGCGTGGTCGCCACCGCCGTCGGGGCGCTCGCCGCGGTCCTGCTCGTCCCCGGCACGGAGGGGAGCTGGCTGGTCGCCGGCACGGTCGCGGTCGTCGCGACGGTGGCACCGGCCGTGGCGTCGGCGCTCGTCGTCCGGCGCGCGTGGACCGGTGCGCGGCAGCCCGCCAACCGCAGCGACCGCGAGCGGATCGCCCGCCGGCGCGGTGCCCGACGGGTCACCGCGGAGCTCGCGCTCGCCGCAGTCGCCGCCGCCGCGGTCGTGTCGGTGCGGGGCCGCGGGCTGGTCCCGTCGGGCTCCGGCGACGTCGACCTCCTGCTCGCGGCCGCGCCCGCCCTCCTCGCGGCGGCCGCGACCGTGCTGGCCGCGCGCGTCCTGCCGCCCGTGCTACGTGGGCTCTCGCGCGCCGCGACCCGCCGCCGCGGTCTGGTCGGCGTCGTCGCGTCCGCCCGCGCCGCACGCGCGACGGGCACGCTCGTGCCGATCCTCACGCTCACGACGGCCGTCGCGCTCGTCGTGTTCAGCGGGACGACCGCCGTCACCGTCCGGGCGGGGCAGGTGACCGCCGCGGACGTCGTGGTCGGCGCGACCGTCCGGCTCGACGGCCCCGTCACGACCGAGCAGGTCGACCTGCTGCGCGACGCGCCCGGTGTCACGGCCGTCGCGTCGGCGTCCGAGCGGATCGGGCGGTCCTTCGGGCGGTCGAGCGGCGTCAAGGCGCGCGTCCTCATGGTCGACGCGGTCGACATGGCGCGCGTGCTCGAGGCGCGCGGCGAGCCGGCGGACGGCTGGGCCGCGCTCGCCGACCCGTCGACCGGGGGCCTGCCGGCGCTGCTCACCCCCGAGCTCGCCCGCACCGCCCAGATCCTCGAGCCCGAGTTCATGGCCACCGACGGCTTCGTGCCGATCGACGTCCGCGGGACCGTCGACGACGTGCCGCGCGTCATGACGCTCGACGACGAGACGATCGCCGAGCTGCCGGCAGGGGGCGCGGAGCCTGCGCTCGTGGTCGACCGCGCGCGCTACCAGGAGGTCGTCGGGTCCGCCGTCCCGCTCCAGGCCGTGTGGCTGGAGGGACCGGGAGCGGCGGCCGCGGTCCGCGCCGCCGGGCTGGAGGACAGGCCGGGTGTGAAGGTGACCGTGCGCGAGGAGTGGCTGGAGTCCGCCCGCTCGTCGCCGGTCGGGTCCGGGCTCACGGTCCTGCTGCTCGGGTCGGCCGCCGTCCTCGCGATGTACGCCGCGGTCGCGCTCGCGCTCACGGTCGTCGCGACGTCCCGCGAGCGCGGTCGCACGCTCTCGGCGCTGCGGACGCAGGGGCTCGACGCCCGCACCGCGCGGGCTCTCACGCTCGGCGAGCTCGCGCCGCTGGCCGTCGTCTCCGTGATCGCGGGCACCGCCATCGGCGTCGTCGTCCCGTGGGCGCTGACCGACGCGCTCGGCCTGGACCTGCTCACCGGCGCCCCCGGCACCGCCGAGCTCCGGCTGACGTGGGTGCCCGTCGCGGGCGCCGCCGCCGTGATCGCCGTCAGCCTGGTCGCCGCCGTGCTCGTCGAGTCGGCGGTCCGCCGGCGGGACCGGCTCGGCGAGGTCCTCCGGGTCGGTGAACGATGACCGCCCCGCCGCGTGGTCCTGCCCGCCTGTCCGCCCCGCTCCCGCCCCGTCCCCCTCGGAGGTCCTCGTGAACGCCACGCCGACGGCACTCGCGCCGACGCTGGGCTCGCTGGAGGCGCGCGCCCGGCAGCGAACCGGCGCGTTCGGGGAGGACGCGCTCATCGTGTGCGACTCCCTCGTCCGGATCTACCAGTCCGAGGGCGTCGAGGTGCAGGCGCTGCAGGGTCTCGACCTGCTGGTCGAGCAGGGCGAGCTCGTCGCGATCGTCGGCGCGTCCGGCTCGGGCAAGTCGACGCTGCTGTCGGTGCTGTCGGGACTCGACGTCCCGACCGCGGGGCGCGTGCGGGTCGGCCCGTGGGACCTCATGTCGATGTCGGCGAAGCAGCGCGTCGCCTACCGGCGGTCGATGGTGGGCTTCGTCTGGCAGCAGACGGCGCGCAACATCGTCCCGTACCTCACGGCCGCCGAGAACGTGGAGTTCCCGCTGGCGCTCGCGGGTGCCCGCCGGAGGGTGCGACGCGCGCGGGCCACCGAGCTGCTCGACGTGCTCGGTGTGGGGTACTGCGCCGGTCGGCGTCCGTCGCAGATGTCGGGCGGCGAGCAGCAGCGCGTCGCGATCGCCGTGGCGCTCGCGAACAGCCCGCAGGTCCTGTTCGCGGACGAGCCCACCGGCGAGCTCGACACGGCGACGTCGCACGACGTCCTGGAAGGGCTACGGACGGTCAACCGCGAGCTGGGCACGACGGTCGTCGTCGTCACGCACGACGCGAGCGTGAGCGAGCACGTGCAGCGGACCGTCGCGATCCGTGACGGTCGGACCAGCTCAGAGGTCGTCCGCCGGACGCACACGGCCGACGACGGCACCGAGCACGTCGTCGCCGAGGAGTTCGCGGTGCTCGACCGCGCCGGCCGCGTGCAGCTCCCCCGCGAGTACCGCGAGGCGCTGGACCTGGTCGGGAAGGTGCGGCTCGCGCTCGAGTCGTCGCACGTCAGCGTGTGGCCCGACCGGCTGCCCGCGGACCGGCCGGAGCCACCGACACGCACCGGGCGTCACCGGGCCGTCCCCGTCCCCGAGGAGCAGCAGTGACCACCACGACCGAGGCCCTCCGGGGCGGGACCGCACCGACGGGCGCTCCCCTCGTGCGCGTCGAGCACGTCGGGCGCACCTACGGCACGGGCAGCGCGGCGGTGCACGCCCTCCAGGACGTGTCGTTCACGATCGCGCCGGGGGAGCTCGTCGCGCTCGTCGGCCGCTCCGGGTCGGGCAAGACGACGCTGCTCAACATCATCGGCGGCCTCGACAAGCCCGACGCGGGTCGCGTCGTGGTCGACGGCCGGGAGGTGTCGTCGCTCGACGAGGGCGGGCTCGTCGAGCTCCGCCGCGACGTCGTGTCGTTCGTCTTCCAGACGTTCGGGCTCGTGCCCGTGCTGTCGGCCGCGGAGAACGTCGGCGTCCCCCTGCGGCTGCGCAGGCTGCCGACCGCGGACCGGGAGGCGCGCGTCGAGCTGCTGCTCGACCTCGTCGGGCTCGGCGCGCACGCGCAGCAGCGGCCGGGCGAGATGTCGGGCGGCCAGCAGCAGCGTGTCGCGATCGCCCGGGCGCTCGCGAACTCGCCCCGCCTGCTCGTCGCGGACGAGCCGACGGGGCAGCTCGACACGGAGACCGGGACCGCCGTCATGGCGCTCCTGCGCGCCGTCGTCGAGGCGGAGGGCATGACGGCGATCGTCTCGACGCACGACCCGCTCATGATGTCGCTGGCCGACCGGGTGCTGCGGATCGCGGACGGCCGCCTGGTCGAGGGCTGAGCCCGCCCCGCCTCGCCCGCCCGAGCGAACGACGGCCCCCGACCAGCACGGTCGGGGGCCGTCGTGCGTGGTCAGCGGGTCACGTCCACTGCGTGAGGACGCGGCCCTCCTTGTCGGTGAACTTCCCGATGATGAGGACGATCAGGTCGATGAGCGTCCAGATGCCGAGGCCACCCAGCGTCACGAGCATGAGGACGCCGGTGCCGATCTTCCCGACGAAGAACCGGTGCACACCGAGGGTGCCGAGGAAGAAGCAGAGCAGGACCGTGGGGAGCAGCAGCTTCGGGCTGGTGCCGGTCGCGACGGGAGCGGTCATGGAGGGCCTCCTGGAGGGGGTGTGCGAGCCCCGGCGTCCGTGCCGGTCCCGCGATACGAGCGCAGCGTAGTGACGACTCAGGTCCCGCACGGGCGATTCGGCGGGCGACTTTCTCGGCGTCGCGCCGTCTGCGGGCGGACGCCCTCGGGCGCGCGACGACCGGCCGCGGTCGCACGCCGCAGCCGGTCGTCGCGGGCGGTCAGACCTCGATGCCCTCCAGCAGCTCGGTGACGAGCGCCGCGACGGGCGACCGCTCGGACCGGGTCAGCGTGACGTGCGCGAACAGCGGGTGCCCCTTGAGCGCCTCGATGACGGCGGCGATGCCGTCGTGCCGGCCGACGCGCAGGTTGTCGCGCTGCGCGACGTCGTGCGTGAGGACGACGCGCGACGACTGGCCGATGCGCGACAGCACGGTGAGCAGCACGTTGCGCTCGAGGGACTGGGCCTCGTCGACGATGACGAACGCGTCGTGCAGCGAGCGCCCGCGGATGTGCGTGAGCGGCAGGACCTCGAGGATGTCGCGGTCGAGGACCTCCTCGACGACCTCCTTCGACACGAGCGCGCCGAGCGTGTCGAACACCGCCTGCGCCCACGGGCTCATCTTCTCGGCCTCGCTCCCGGGCAGGTAGCCGAGCTCCTGGCCGCCGACGGCGTACAGCGGGCGGAACACCATGACCTTGCGGTGCTGGCGGCGCTCGAGCACGGCCTCGAGGCCCGCGCACAGCGCGAGCGCGGACTTGCCGGTGCCCGCGCGCCCGCCGAGCGAGACGATGCCGACCTCCTCGTCGAGCAGCAGGTCGATCGCGATGCGCTGCTCGGCGCTGCGGCCGTGCACGCCGAACACGTCCTGGTCGCCGCGGACGAGCTGCACGTGCTTGTCGGCCGTGACCCGGCCGAGCGCGGACCCGCGCGGGCTGTGCAGGACGAGGCCGGTGTGGCACGGCAGGTCGCGCGCGGCGGTGGCGACGCCGGACGCGTCGTAGTCGGCGACGTCCGCGAGCGCGAGGGACTCGTGCTCCCACAGGTCGCCCATCTGCTGCTCGGTGAGGTCGAGCGTGTCCATCCCGGTCCAGCCGGAGTCGACGGCGAGCTCGGCGCGGTACTCCTCGGCGCGCAGCCCCACGGCCGACGCCTTGACCCGCATGGGCAGGTCCTTGGAGACGACGGTGACGTCGCGGCCCTCGGCGGCCAGGTTGGCGGCGACGGACAGGATCCGGGTGTCGTTGTCGCCGAGCCGGAACCCGGCGGGCAGGACGCTCGGGTCGGTGTGGTTGAGCTCGACGCAGAGCGTGCCGCCCTGGTCGGTCATGGGCAGCGGGTGGTCGAGACGCCCGTGCTTGATGCGCAGGTCGTCGAGCATGCGCAGCGCGCTGCGGGCGAAGTAGCCGAGCTCGGCGTGGTGCCGCTTGGCCTCGAGCTCGGTGATGACCACCACGGGGAGGACGACGTCGTGCTCGGCGAAGCGCAGGATCGCCCGCGGGTCGGACAGGAGCACCGAGGTGTCGAGCACGTACGTGATGCGCCCGGAGGGGTCCGGTGCCTCGGTGTCGTGCGACGTGCCCGGGGTGTGCTGTGCGTTGCTGACCACGGCAGGCTCCCTCCGGCGCTAGGTGCGCCGAGACGGACGCGTCACGTCGGCAGCCCGCTCGCGCGGGCGGAGGGGCCGACGATCAGCGGCGGGACGGGGGCGGCCGGCCCGGTGCGTGAGGGCCGGGACCGACCCTCCTCCCGGAGCGCATGCTCCATGGGCTGGCCTCCCGGGGACGGCGGTCGCCGTCCTCTACGCGGAAACTAACCCCGGGCGCCCACACGTGACGCACGACACGCGCCGACGTCACGCATCGTTCACCGGGGCGCCACGGCGCCGTCCCCCGTCGACGGCCTCGGACCACCCGATCGGCGGCGCCGCGAGGGCCCGCGAACCGCGCGTCGCCCCCCGGGGACGCATGCGAGCACCCGGGTAACGAAGCCGCGCCCCCGCGAACCGCACCGCGCGGGTCACCCCGACGCGTCCCGCGTGCCGGTCACCCGCGCAGCGTGCGGCTCGGCGGGACGCCGAACGCCTGCCGGTAGGCCGCCGCGAACCGGTCCGGCTTGACGAACCCCCACCGCAGAGCGACCTGGGCGACCGTGTCGCCCGCCGTCGGGTCGGCGGCCTGGAGGTCGCGGTGCGCACCCTCGAGGCGGGCGCGCCGGACGTACGCCATGGGCGTGACGCCGAGGTGCCGCCGGAACGCGCCCTGGAGCGCGCGTGCGCTCACGCCGGCGGCACCCGCGATGTCCGTCACGGTGATCGGCAGCGAGGCATGCCCGTCGATGAACGCGACCGCACGGCGCACCGTGGACGGCGCGGCATAGCCGGGTCCGCGCACGAGCACGCCGTCGAGGGTCGTGTTCGGGAAGGTGGCCAGGGCGCCGGCGGCGACCAGGTCGGCGAGCGCGGCGGCCGCGATCGGGTGCGCGGTCGGTGCGTCGTCGGCGAGCTGCGCGGAGACGAAGTGCGCGAGCCGGACCCACGCGCGGCCCGCGGCCGGGGACACGGGTTCGAGCCCGGTGAAGCGCAGGCCGTGCGCGCCGAGCGGCAGCCGCTCCGACGCGACACGCTCCACCACCGTCCGCGGCATCCGCATCACGTGGAGCTCGATGCCGTCCCAGGTGGCGGTCAGCGGGACGTCGTCGGGGAACCGGAACACCGAGCCGGCCCCGATGCGCACCTCGTCGCCGCCCACGTCGTAGCGCCCGGCGCCGACGACCCCGGTCGTGACGAGCAGGTAGTCGACGGGTGCGACCGTGCACTGCACGCCGGTCGAGAGGCGCACGGTGTCCGCACCGAGGTCACCGGCGTCGGTCGCCCGCAGGTCGCACAGGAAGGTGGGCGAGGCCGTGGCGAGCGTCAGACGCTGGTGCGGGCAGTACAAGTCCTTGAGGACCGTGTACGCGACGTCCGGCTGACGTGTGGAGACGGACAGGACCTGGACCGACATCGACGGCACCCCCCGCGCTGCGCGCCAACGGGCCCGCAGCGCCCTGCCTCGGACCCGTCTCCATCGTCGTCGAGGCGCCGACGTCCCGCACCTGGTCAGTTGTCCGAGGCATCAGCCTGCGCCAGGTCCGGCTCAGCGGCCGAGCCGGCGCTCCCGGGCCGCGTAGGACCGGACCGCGCGCAGGAAGTCGACGCGGCGGAAGTCCGGCCAGTACGCCTCGCAGAAGTAGAACTCGGAGTGCACGGACTGCCAGAGCAGGAAGCCGCCGAGGCGCTGCTCGCCCGACGTCCGGATGACGAGGTCCGGGTCGGGCTGGCCCTTGGTGTAGAGCCGCTCGGCGATGTGCTCGACGTCGAACTGCTCGGCGAGCTCGTCGACGCTGGTCCCCGCGGCGGCGTGCTCGCGCAGGAAGGAGCGGACGGCGTCGGCGATCTCGTGACGTCCGCCGTAGCCGACGGCGACGTTGACGTGGAGCCCGTCGACGCCCGCGGTGGCGACCTCGGCCTCGTGCAGGGCGGCCGCGGTGCTCGCGGGGAGCAGGTCGAGCGACCCGACGGCCTGCACGCGCCAGCGGCCGGCGGCGGCGAGGTCGCGCACGGCGTGCTCGATGATGTCGAGCAGCGGGTCGAGCTCCTCGGCGGGCCGGTTGAGGTTGTCGGTCGAGAGCATCCAGAGGGTGACGACCTCGACGCCGACGTCCTCGCTCCACCCCAGCAGGTCGGCGATCTTGTCCGCGCCCGCCTGGTGACCGTGCCGGGTGGACTCGCCCATGCTGCGCGCCCAGCGACGGTTGCCGTCGAGGATGACGCCGACGTGCCGCGGCGCCCGGTCGCGTGGCAGCGAGGCGGCGAGTCGCTTCTCGTACAGCGAGTACACCGGGTGGGGCAGGCGCACGCGGACCTCTCCTTGGCGGGCGACGGCGGGAACCCGCTCACGGTACCCGTCCGTTGTGTCCGCAGGGGCTGGATCGGCGGCTGACCGGCCGCGTCGACAGCGCTACCTACGGTGTCGTAACCTACGGGCTCGTAGGTTATGTAGGACGACAGAAGCGAGACCCGCCGATGAGCTCCACCTCCGCGCACCAGTCCGGGCTCCCCAGCACCGTCGGCCAGGTGGCCGACGCGATCAAGCCCAAGCTGCGCGGGTGGATCCACGCCGGCGTCGCACCGCTCGTCCTGGCGGCGTCGATCGTCCTCGTCGTGCTGTCCCCCACCCCCGCGGCCAAGTGGTCCACCGCCGTCTTCGGGCTCACCGCGGTGATGCTCTTCGGCACGAGCGCCGTCTACCACCGCGGACGCTGGTCCCCGCGCGTGCAGGGCGTCCTGCGCCGCCTCGACCACACGAACATCTTCCTCATCATCGCCGGCACCTACACGCCGCTCGCGGTCCTGCTGCTGCCCGCGTCGACCGCGAAGGTCCTGCTGATCATCGTCTGGTCGGGCGCGATCCTCGGCCTCCTCGCGCGCGTCCTGTGGCTCGGCGCACCCCGCTGGGTCTACGTGCCCGTCTACGTCGCGCTGGGCTGGGTCGCCGTCGCGTTCCTGCCGCAGTTCTGGCGGTCCGGCGGGCCCGTGATCGTCTGGCTCGTCGCCGCCGGGGGGCTCGCGTACACCGTCGGTGCCGTCGTCTACGGGCTCAAGCGCCCCAACCCGAGCCCGCGGTGGTTCGGGTTCCACGAGGTGTTCCACACGCTCACCGTCGTCGGGTACACCTGCCACTACATCGCCGTCTCGATCGCGTCCTACGGCTCGGCCTGAGCCCGCCGCAGTCCGTCAGTCGCGCGGGACGACCGCGTAGCGCCGGTTCGCGAGCGACGGGTTCGTCTCGCGCACCCGCGCGAGCAGCGCGCCGTCGACGTCCACCGTGCGCACGCCCGGCGTCTCGTCGAGCTCCAGCCCGACGACGCCGTCCGGCCCGACCACGAGCGACCGTCCGGTGACACCCTTGCCCGCCTGCCCGACGGCGACCACGGCCGCGGTGTTCTCGATCGCGCGCGCGACCGCGAGCGACCGCCAGTGCCACGCCTTGAGCTCCCCCGCGGCCCACGCGGCCGGGTACACGAGCACCTGCGCGCCCGCGTCGACGACCCGGCGCGACGACTCCGGGAAGCGCAGGTCGTAGCACGTGAGCACGCCGAACCGCAGCCCCGCGACGTCGATGACGACCGGCGGCGCGTCCGCCGGGCCCGCCTCGAGCCGGTCGGACTCCCGGTGCCCGAACGCGTCGTACAGGTGCACCTTGCGGTAGACGCCCGCGACCTCGCCGCCGCCGTCGACCGCCACGACCGCGTTGACCGCGCGGTCGCCCGTCCCCGGCAGCGTCGCGCCCGCGACGACCGCCACGCCCGTCGCGGCCGCCCGCTCGCACAGCAGCCGCACGAACGGACCGTCGAGCGGCTCGGCGTGCTCGGGCCCGACGCCGCGCGGGTCGAACCCGGACGCGTACTCGGGCAGCACGAGCAGGTCCGCGCGGGCGCGCTCCGCGACGGCGAACGCGTCGCGGACCATCTCGCGGTTCGCAGCGTGGTCGTCGCTGACGGCGACCTGCGCGACCGTGACCCGCACCGCCGGACGGACCGGCGGCTCCGGGCGCGAGCTCACCGGCCCCCGCCGGCGGCACCCGGCCCGTCCGGGCGGCCGGACGCGTCGGGCGTCCCGGTCGGGCCCGCGTCGCCGTCGGCCGCACCGCCACGCCCGCCACCGTCGACGTCGCCGTCGTCGTCCAGCCCCAGCTGCTTCGCGCGCCGGTCGACGACCCGCAGCTGCTTGGTCAGCGACAGGAACAGCCCGATCGCCGCCACGGCCAGCAGGAACGTCACGACGAACCCGATGAACCCGGGCGAGCCGCCGCCGGGCGCGGTGAGCTCGACGTCGCTCGGCGACGGGCTCGGCGCCGTCGCGAGCAGGGACACGACGCCGCTCACGCGCCCACCACCCGCTCGATGCCCGCGAACAGGTCGTCCTCGGGGGTCGTCGTCGGCACGTGCGAGTGCGCGAGCTCGAACTCCTCGGTCGGCCACTGCGCGAGCTCGATCTCGCGCGGGATCGCGAAGAAGAACCCGTCGGGGTCGATCTGCGTCGCGTGCGCGCGCAGGGCGGCGTCGCGCTGCGGGAAGTAGTCCGCGACCGGCACGAACGTGGTCGCGGTCCGCTCCGGGATCTCGCGGGCCTGCCGCGAGTCGATCCAGTCGCCGAACGGCGACTCGCGTCCGGCGGCGACCAGGGCGTCGTGCATCGCGCGCATCCGCCGCAGCGAGAACCCGTGGTTGTAGTACAGCTTGAGCGGCGTCCAGGGCGCGCCCCGGTCGCGGTAGCGCTCGGGGTCGCCGGCCGCGTGGTACGCCTCGTACGCGACGCGGTGGCACATGATGTGGTCGGGGTGCGGGTACCCGCCCGACGGGTCGTACGTCGTCATCACGTGCGGCCGGAACTCGCGCACGAGCTCGACGAGCGGCGCCGACGCGACCTCGAGCGGCTGGAGCGCGAAGCACCCGTCCGGCAGGGGCGGCAGCGGGTCGCCCTCCGGCAGCCCCGAGTCGACGAAGCCCAGCCAGTGCTGCCGGACGCCGAGCGCGCGGGCGGCCGCGGCCATCTCGGCGGTCCGCACCACCCGCATGCCCTCGATGCCACCCGCGACCTCGCCGTACGACGGGTTGAGCACGTCGCCGCGCTCACCGCCCGTGCACGTCACGACGAGCACGTCGACGCCCTTGTCGGCGTACATCGCGGTCGTGGCCGCGCCCTTGCTCGACTCGTCGTCGGGGTGGGCGTGCACCGCCATCAGGCGCAGCCGCTCTCCGGTCACCGAGGGCCTCCGTTTCGGGACGTGCGGGGGGACGAGGGACAATGATCGCGCACACGACGCGCGCTGCCCGCCCGTCCCGTCGCCGAGGAGTCCTGTGAGCCAGTCCCCCGCCGTGCGCCCGCCCGCCGGGCGCTACGGACCCGAGCCTACGTCGCGGTCGACCACGCTCCGGCGCGTCGGCCTGGGGGCGCTCGTGCTGGTCGCGGTCGTGGTGCTCGCGTGGGTCGGGATCGGCGTGATGCGCGAGCCGGTGCAGTGGAAGGACGTCGGGTTCCGCGTCGACGGGCCGACGTCGACCCAGGTGACGTTCGAGGTCACCAAGGACCCGGACGCGACCGTGACGTGCCAGGTGCAGGCGCTGTCGGAGTCGTACGCGCAGGTCGGCGTCCGGTCGGTCGAGGTCGGTCCGGCGGACACCGCGACGCAGCGCGTCACGGCCACCGTGCAGACGGCCGAGCTCGCCGTCTCGGGCGTCGTCGCGGGCTGCACGCCCGTCGACTGACCTCCGCGGCGGGGTCCGGCGACCCCTGTGCGCTATCCTGGTCGTTTCACACGCCGCCCCGGTCCGGCGTGACCGCTGGTCGACGCGACCGAGTGGGAACGGCGTGCACCTCATCACCGTGCCTCACCACGCGCGTGCCGACCACGGCGCGGCACCCGGGGCGAACCGCCGGTCCCCGACCGGCACGCATGCATGGAAGGAGCGATCGTGACCGACACGACTGCGGGCACGTGGCTGACGCAGGAGGCCTACGACCGGCTCACGGCCGAGCTCGACCGCCTCAAGGGCGAGGGGCGTAGCGAGATCGCGGAGCGGATCGCCGCGGCCCGCGACGAGGGCGACCTCAAGGAGAACGGCGGCTACCACGCCGCGCGCGAGGAGCAGGCGAAGCAGGAGGCCCGCATCCGCGAGCTCGAGGCCAAGCTCCGCAACGTCCAGATCGGCACGCCCCCCGACGACGGCGTCGTCGAGCCGGGCATGGTCGTGACCGCCGAGGTCGCGGGCGACGAGATGGTCTTCCTGCTGGGCTCGCGCGAGATCGCGGGCACCGCGGACATCGACGTGTTCTCGCCGACCTCGCCGCTCGGCGCGGCGATCAACGGGACGAAGGTCGGCGACAAGACGTCGTACACCGCCCCGAACGGGAACGACATCCCGGTCACGATCCTCGGCGCCAAGCCGTTCGACGCCTGACCTCACGGTCCTCGACGCGGCGCTCCCCCACCCGGGGAGCGCCGCGTCGTCGTTCGCGGGCCGTGCGGCCGCGGCGGCTCAGTCGCCCTGGACCTGGTAGCCCGTCGCCCGCAGGTGCGCCATGACCTGCGCACAGTGCTCGGGCCCCTTCGTCTCGACCTGCGCCGAGACCGTCACCTGGTCGAACGCCAGGTCGGAGCCCGTGCGCGCGTGCGTGAGGTGCATGACGTTCCCGCCGGCGCCCGCGATGTCCTGCAGCAGCGACGCGAGCGCGCCCGGACGGTCGTCGATGCGTACCCGCAGGGCGAGGAAGCGCCCCGCCGACGCGAGGCCGTGCCGGACGACGTGCAGGAGCACCTGCGGGTCGATGTTGCCACCGGACAGGATCGCGACGACCGGGCCGTCGAACGCCCCCGGGTCCGCCATGAGCGCGGCCACGGCGACCGCGCCGGACGGCTCGACGAGCAGCTTGGCGCGCTCGGCGACCAGCAGCACGGCGCGGGAGATGTCCTCCTCCGAGACCGTGCGGACCTCGAGGCGGTGCCGGTCGAGCACCTCGAACGGCACGCTGCCCGGCACCCCGACCGCGATGCCGTCGGCCATGGTCCGCAGCTCGGGAGCGGGCAGCGGCCGGTGCGCCGCGAGCGACGCCGGGTAGGCCGCGGCGCGCGCGGCCTGCACGCCGACGACACGCACGTCGGGACGGACCTGGGCGAGCGCCTCGACGACGCCTGCCGCGAGGCCGCCCCCACCGACGGGCACGACGACGGTCGCGACATCGGGCACCTGCTCGACGATCTCGAGCGCGATCGTCCCCTGCCCCGCGACCACGTCGGGGTGGTCGAACGGGTGCACGAGGACGGCGCCGGTGCGCTCGGCGTGCTCACGCGCGTGCACGAGCGCCTCGTCGACCGACGTCCCGACGAGCTCGACGTGCGCGCCGTAGTCGCGGGTGGCCGCGATCTTCGGCAACGCCGCGTCGACCGGCATGTAGACGACGGCCTCGATGCCGAGGATGCGGGCCGCGAGCGCGACGCCCTGCGCGTGGTTGCCGGCGGACGCCGCGACCACCCCGCGGGCGCGCTCGTCGTCGCTGAGCCGGGCCATGCGCGTGTAGGCGCCGCGGATCTTGAACGAGCCGGCGCGCTGGAGGTTCTCGCACTTGAGCCACACCTCGGCGCCCGCGATCTGGCTGACGGCGCGGCTGCGCTGCACGGGCGTGCGCTCGGCGACGCCGTCGAGCAGGCGCGCGGCCGCGGCGACGTCGAGGCTCACCGCGTCCCGCCGTCGGGCGTCGTCCCGCGACCGGGCCGCTCGCCGGCGCCCTGCACGGTCGCGGCCTCGTCCTCGCCCGTGGCCGGGCCGGCGCCGAGCTCCTCGTCGGTGCGCCCGGTGGCGACGCGCTCCGACTCGCGCTCGGCGACCTGCGCGACGGCCCGGTCGAGCATCGGGTGGCCGCGGCCGCGGACCGGCACGTGGTCGTGCGTGCCGAGCTGCGGGAACTTGTCGTGCCCGTGCAGGTAGAGGACGACGGTGTTGAGGACCGCCGCGACGGGCACGGCGAACAGCGCGCCGACGATCCCGGCGACGAACGACCCGGCGGCCACCGAGAGCAGCACCGCGACGGGGTGCAACGACACGGCGTGGCCCATGAGGAACGGCTGCAGGACGTGCCCCTCGAGCTGCTGCACGCCGAGCACGATCGCGAGCATGATGATCGCCGCGCCCGGGCCCTGGGACACGAGCGCGACGAGCACCGCGATCGACCCGGTGACGACGGCGCCGACGATCGGCACGAACGACCCGAGGAACACGAGGATCGCGAGCGGCAGCGCGAGCGGGACGCCGAGGATCGCGGCGCCGACGCCGATGCCGATCGCGTCGACCGCGGCCACGAGGATCTGCGTGCGCGTGTAGGCGCCGAGCGTGACGACGCCGCGCCGGGCGGCCTGGTGGACGTGCTCGCGCGAGCCGCGCGGCAGCAGCCCGACGACCCAGGCCCAGATGGCGCGGCCGTCGAGCAGGAAGAAGAACGTGCAGAACAGCGCGATGATCGCGCCCGCGAGGACGTGCCCGACGGTCGTCGCACCGGTCACCACGCCCGACAGCACGCTCGACCCGGCACCCGACGCCGACTCCTGGATGCGGTCCACCCAGGTCTGCATGTCCTCGGTGGACAGCTGCAGCGGCCCCGTCGCGAGCCAGTCGAGGATCGTGTCGACACCCTCGGACGCCTGCGACCACAGGTCGCCGATGCCGCGCACGACCGACCGCCCGGCGAGGCCGAGCAGCGTGCCGACGACGGCGACGAGCGCGACGACGGCGAGGCCTGCCGCCGCCCCGCGCGGCAGCCGCAGCCGGTGGTGCAGCCACCCGACGAACGGCGTCAGCAGCACGGTGAGCAGCAGCGCGACCGCGACGGGGACGACGACGACCTTGAGCTGTGCGACGAGCCACAGCAGCACGGCCAGCGCCGCGCCGATGAGCAGGAGCCGCCACGACCACGACGCGGCGGCGCGCACCGACGGCGGCACCGACTCGGCACCGGCGCGGGCACGCCGCTCGGGGTCGGGGAGCGTCGCGGACGTCGCCGCGAGCGCGGCCGGCGCCGCGTCGACGACCGAGGCGGTGGCGTCCTGCGCGGAGGACTTGTCGAGGGTCACGCGCCACGCCCTGCGGCGAGCGCGCGGTCGAGGTCGGCGATCAGGTCGTCGGCGTCCTCGATGCCCACGGACAGGCGGACGAGGTCGTCGGGGACCTCCAGCGCCGTACCGGCGACCGAGCCGTGCGTCATGCGGCCGGGGTGCTCGACGAGCGACTCGACGCCGCCCAGCGACTCCGCGAGCGTGAACACCTCGGTCGCGCCGCACACCGCCAGCGCCGACGCCTCGCTGCCCGTGCGGAACGACACCATGCCGCCGAACCCGCGCATCTGGCGCGCGGCGAGCTCGTGCCCGGGGTGCGACTCCAGGCCGGGGTAGATGACGGACGTGACGGCGTCGTGCGCCTGCAGGAACTCGGCGACCCGCTGCGCGTTGGCGACGTGCCGGTCCATCCGGACGGCGAGCGTGCGCAGGCCGCGCAGCGTGAGCCAGGCGTCGAAGGGCCCGGCGACCGCACCGGAGGCGTTCTGGTGGAACCGGACGGCGTCCGCGAGGTGCGTCGTCCCGGTCGGTCCCTCGAGCCCGACGGGCAGCTGTGCGCCGTCCGCGACGACGAGCGCGCCGCCGACCACGTCGGAGTGCCCGCCGACGTACTTGGTCGTCGAGTGCACGACCACGTCGGCGCCGAGCGCGAGCGGCTGCTGCAGGTACGGGGTCGCGAACGTGTTGTCGACGGCGAGCAGCGCGCCGACGCCGCGCGCGAGCGCGGAGATCGCCGCGATGTCGGCGACGTTGAGCAGGGGGTTGGTCGGCGTCTCGACCCAGACGAGCTTGGTGCGCCCGGGCTGGATCGCGGCGGACACCGCGCCGGCGTCGGTGAGGTCGACGGGCGTGTGCTCGATCCCCCACGGCCCGAACACCCGCGCGAACAGCCGGTAGGTGCCGCCGTAGGCGTCGTCGGGCACCACGACGTGGTCGCCGGGGCGCAGCGCGGCGCGCAGCAGCGTGTCCTCCGCGGCGAGGCCGGACGCGAACGCGAACCCGGCGGCGCCGAGCTCGAGGTCCGCGAGCGCCGCCTCGAGCGCCGTGCGCGTCGGGTTGGCCGAGCGCGAGTACTCGTAGCCGCCGCGCAGGCCGCCGACACCGTCCTGCTTGTACGTCGAGACCTGGTAGATCGGCGGGACGACCGCGCCCGTCGTGGGGTCGGGGTCCTGACCTGCGTGGATGGCGCGGGTCGCGAAGCCGGCGGTGGGTCGGTCGTCGCCGTCGGTGCTGTGTGGGGTGGTCACCGCCCCAGGCTAGGCCGTGGGGCCCCGGGACTGCCCCTGGGACGCGCGCCCGGGTCGGCGGGAGCGCGCGCGGGGGCGCGGGTCACGGCGCGTCGCCGCCCGGGAACACCGGACGTGTGCGCACGGTTGTGCAGGCCGGGATGGACCAGGCGAACCGCCGGTCTCCCGGAGAGGACCAGCGACCATGAACTGGCTTTTCGGCTCAGCCCTCCGCTCGACGATGGTGGCCCCGGAGCGGGCCCTCGCGGGCCGCGACGGCTACGCGTACACCGTCCCGACGACGCACACCGTGCTCGGCACCCCGCTCGCGGGCCCGTGGCCCGAGGGCACGCGCGTCCTGTACGTCGCGATGGGCTGTTTCTGGGGCGCGGAGCGCGCCTTCTGGCAGCTGCCCGGCGTCGTCACGACGGCCGTCGGCTACCAGGGCGGCTACACGCCCTACCCGACGTACGAGGAGACGTGCACGGGCATGACCGGGCACACCGAGATGGTGCTCGTCGCGTACGACCCGACCGTGCTGTCCGACGAGGACGTGCTGCGCACGTTCTGGGAGTCGCACGACCCGACCCAGGGCTACCGCCAGGGCAACGACGTCGGCACCCAGTACCGCTCGGCGGTCTACACGACCACGCCCGAGCAGGCCGAGGCGGCCGTCCGCACGCGTGACGAGTACCAGCCGCGCCTGACGCGCGCCGGGTTCGGCGACATCACGACGGAGATCCGCACGGCCGACGAGGCCGGGCCGTTCTTCTACGCCGAGGGCTACCACCAGCAGTACCTCGACAAGAACCCGAACGGCTACTGCGGCCTGGGCGGCACCGGCGTCTCCTGCCCCCGCCCGACGGGCGCCTGACCGCCCGCCCCGGACGTCCCGCCGCGCTCGGCGCGGGACGTCCGGGGGACGTCTCGGGTGGGCGGACGGTGAGGAGCGCCCCTCTCCCATACCGTCCGCCCACCCTGCGGCTGGTCGCGGGCCCCCGTGACCGCCTGACCTGCCGCCTCCGGTGAAGGCCTGCGTCCGCCGCGAAGGTAGCCCGCGCGGATGACGCCGGTCCACGCCTGTCCACGTGGGACCGGACCGCGGTCCAGGACGTCTGCGCAGGTCGGACGGGCTGACAGGGTGGTCAGCGGGCCGGTGCGGCGAGTCCCTCAGAGGCCGTCGGAGTGCCCGAGCGGCTTGTCGGGCGCGACGACGTCGCGGATCCGGCGCTTGAGCACCGTGATCTCCGGGAAGCCGCCCTCGACCTTGCGGTCCCACACGACCTGCCCGTCGGCCTCGACCGTGAAGACGCCACCGTTGCCCGGGCGCAGCGCGACCTCGCCGATCTCGCGGTGGAACGTCGTGAGCAGCTCCTGGGTGTACCAGGCGGCGCGCAGGAGCCAGCGGCACTGGGTGCAGTAGGTGAGGACGACGCGGGGCAGCGTCGAGGCGAGCGCCTCGGGCACGACCGCGACCTCGGCGGGCTGCTCGGGGCTGGGGGCGTCGGCACGTCCCGCGGTGGCGGGCCGGTCGGCGGGGCTGTCGGTGGGCTGGTCGGCGGGTGCGCCGGAGGGCTGGTCGTCGGGCATCCGCACAGCGTTCCACCCCGCGACGGGTCGCGGGGACGACGTCCCGCCCCGCAGACTGCACGGGTGGACGCCGCCCCGATCGACGCCCCTGCCGCCCCGACGACCCCGGACGTCCCGCGCCTGACGTGGGCCCCGCGCGACGTGCTGCGCGTGCTCGCCGCCGCGCTGGTGTGCGGGTCGGCCGTGCTGCTGTTCGCGGTGCACGTGCGGCCCCTGGGGTACGTGCCGCTCGTCGCGGGCGTCCTCGTGGCGGTCGCGGTCGACCGCGCGCTGGGCCGCGACCTCGCCGTCGTCGGGCTGGGCATGGCGATCATCACGACGATCTCGCTGAAGGCCGACCTGTCCGACGCGGGCATCGCACGGTTCGCGGTCGTGCTGTCGGCGGCCGTGCTGGTGCCGTACGTCGTGCACCGGTACCTCCTGAAGCAGGACGTGATCCGCTTCCCCGTCCGCACGGGCCGGCGCTGGACCCGCACGCAGGTCGTCTACCTGCTGGTCGTCGTGGTGCTCGCGTACCTGATCCTGCCCTGGTACTTCCTCGGGTCGGGTGCGTACCTCAACTGGCCGGTCGTCGACACGGGGCAGGAGGTCGCGCGGCTGTTCGTCGGCGTGAACGCGGTCGGCATCTGGGACGAGCTGTTCTTCGTCTGCACGGTCCTCGCGCTGCTGCGCGTGCACTTCCCGTTCCCGGTGGCGAACGTGCTGCAGGCGGCGGTCTTCGTGTCGTTCCTGTGGGAGCTCGGCTACCGCGAGTGGGGGCCGCTCCTGACGATCCCGTTCGCGCTGGTGCAGGGCTGGATCTTCCGGAAGACGGCGTCGCTGACGTACGTGGTGTCCGTGCACCTGCTGTTCGACCTCGTCGTGTTCATGGTGCTCGTGCACGCGCACGAGCCGTCCCTGTTCGACGTCTTCGTGACGGCGCCCTCGTCCTGGTGACCGTAGGTTGGGGTGATCCCCCCAGCCGCACGACGAGAGGACCCCGCCCCGTGAGCCTGACGAACTGGGCCGGCAACTACACCTACCGCGCGCCGCGGGTGCTCGCGCCGACCACGGTCGAGGAGCTCCAGGAGGTGGTGGCCGGTGAGGACCGCGTGCGCGCCCTGGGCACGCGGCACTGCTTCAACGACCTCGCCGACGGCCCGGCGGCGCTCGTCTCGCTCGAGGGCCTGGAACCGGCGATCACGCTCGACGAGGACGCGCGCACGGTCACGGTGACGGGCGGGACCCGGTACGGGACGCTCGCGCGGTACCTGCACGACGCGGGCTGGGCGGTGCACAACCTCGCGTCGCTCCCGCACATCTCGGTGGCCGGGGCCGTCGCGACCGCGACGCACGGGTCGGGCGACCGGTCGCGCAACCTGTCGACGGCGGTCGCGGCGCTCGACCTCGTCGGGCCCGACGGCTCGCTGCGGCACGTCGCGCGCGGCGACGACGACTTCGCGGGTTCCGTCGTCGCGCTCGGTGCCCTCGGGGTGGCGGCACGCGTGACCCTCGACGTCGAGCCGACGTTCCTCGTCGCGCAGGAGGTGCACGTCGACCTGCCATGGGACGCGGTGCTGGCCGACCTGGACGCGATCACGTCGAGCGCCGACTCGGTGAGTCTCTTCACGGACTGGACGGGCGACGCGGTCCAGCAGGTGTGGCGCAAGACGCGCGTCGGCGCGGACGGCTACGAGCGCCGCGCGGAGCTGTTCGGCGCGACGCCCGCGGACGGCCCGCGCCACCCGCTGCCGGGCATCGACCCCGTGAACTGCACGCAGCAGCTCGGCGTGCCCGGCCCGTGGCACGAGCGCCTGCCGCACTTCCGCCTCGAGTTCACGCCGAGCAACGGCGACGAGCTGCAGTCCGAGTACCTCGTGCCGCGCACGCACGCGGTCGACGCGCTGCAGGCGGTCCGCGGCCTGGCGGACGTCGTGGCGCCGCTGCTGCAGGTCAGCGAGGTCCGCACGATCGCCGCCGACGACCTGTGGCTGTCGACGGCCTACGGCGACGACCGCGTCGGCCTGCACTTCACGTGGAAGCCGCTCCAGCCGCAGGTCGAGGCCGTCCTGCCGACGCTGGAGGCCGCGCTGCGGCCGTTCGACGCGCGCCCGCACTGGGGCAAGCTCTTCGCCGACCCGGGCCGGGACCTCGCGCGCCTGTACCCGCGGTGGGACGACTTCACGGCGCTCGTCGCACGGACCGACCCGGACGGGAAGTTCCGCAACGACTTCGTCGAGCGGCACGTGCTGCGCGGCTGACGGCACGACACGGCCCCCGTCGCTCGCGGGCGACGGGGGCCGGTGCGTGCTCGGCGGCGCGCGTCAGGGCTGCCGCGTGCGGGGACGCGTCAGCGGCTGGTGCCGACGATGTCGACGACGAAGACGAGCGTGTCGCCGCCCTTGATGCCGGCCTGCGGCACGCCGCGGTCGCCGTAGCCCAGGTGCGACGGGATCGAGAGCAGCACGCGCGAGCCGACCTGCTGGCCGACGAGACCCTCGTCCCAGCCCGCGATGACCTGGCCGACGCCGATGCCGAACGAGATCGTCGAGCGGCGGTCGTAGGAGTTGTCGAAGACGCCTCCCTGCCACGACTGGCCCAGGTAGTGCACCTCGATGTCGTCGCCGGCCTCGACCAGCTCGCCGTCGCCGCGCGACAGCACGACCACCTCGAGCTCGCCGGACGGCTGCGCGTCGGGGAACGTCAGCGTGGGCTTGTCGCCGAACGACCCCGAGACCTCGGGCAGCGCTGCGGACATGACGGAACTCCTTCGGTGGGTGACAGTGCCGGTCCATCGTGCCGCACCTCGCGGGGTCACGCCGTGCGCGAACACCCTTGCGGCGCGATGGCTAATGGCATTAGCTTTGCTCCCATGACGACGACCCAGCACCTCCAGCGCCCGTTCGGACGGCTCGCCTACACCGTCGACGGCCCCGCCGACGGGCCTCTCGTGGTGCTCGTGCCGGGCATGGGCGACCTCCGCTCGACCTGGGCCCCGGTCCTGCCGGAGCTCCACGCGCACGGCTACCGCACCGCGGCGCTCGACCTGCGCGGCCACGGCGAGACCGACCCCGTCGGCCCCGACGGCCACGGCGTCGAGGGGATCGCCGCCGACGCGCTCGCGCTCGCCCAGCACCTCGGCGCGACGCCTCAGCAGCCCGCGGTCCTGGTCGGCAGCTCGGTCGGCGCCGGTGGTGTCGCGCGCGCCGCCGCCGACCGCCCCGACCTCGTCGCGGGGGTCGCGCTGCTCGCCTACGCCGCCAACGACGGTGCCGCGTCGGGTGCCGTGCGCGCCCAGGTCCACGTCCTGCTCCGCCGCCCGTGGGGCCCTCGTGCCTGGGCGTGGTTCTACAGCACCCTCGTCAAGGCACCGGTCGACGTGCGGTCCCACCTCGGCGCCCTGCGGCGGGACCTCGCCCGGCCCGGTCACCTCGAGCAGCTCCGCACCCTCGCCCTGCGGCTGCTCTTGGGCCACGAGGACACGCGCCTCGCCGACGTCACCGTCCCCGTGCTCGCGATCACCGGGAGCGCGGACCCCGAGTCCCCCGACCCCGCCGCTACGCTGCGCGGCGTGGCCGAGACCGCACCCCACGTGACCCCCGTCCTGCTCGACGGCGTCGGGCACTACCCCCAGCGCGAGGCACCCGCAGCCGTCGCCGAGCACCTCGTCGCGCTCGTCGACCGCGTCACCGGGGCGGACCGGCGTGCCTAGGGCCGGCCTCGACCGGTCGGCCGTCGTCGGGCTCGCGCTCGCGGTCCTCGACGACTCCCCCGGCGGGCTCGGCGACCTCACGCTCGCGGCCGTCGCCGCGCGCGCCGGGGTCGCCGTGCCGAGCCTCTACAAGCACGTCGACGGCCTGCCCGGGCTGCGCCGGGACGTCGCGCGCGCGTGCGTCGAGGACTTCACCGAGGTCCTGGAGGAGGCGGCCCCGGCGGGCACCGAGCCCGAGCAGCGGCTGCGCGCCATGGCCGATGCCCTGCGCGGCTACGCCCGCACGCACCCCGGCCGCTACCGGGCCGTGCAGGTCGGGGGCTGGCCGCAGGACGACGACGCGACCGCCGTCAAGGTCGCGGCCGCCCGCACGGTCGCGCTCATGTCCGAGACCGTCGCCGGGCTCGGGGTCCGCGCCGAGCGGCACGTCGACGCCGTGCGGGCCGTCCGCGCGGCGCTGCACGGGTTCGTCGTGCTCGAGCTCGACGGCGGCTTCGGCATGCCCGACGACGTCGACGCGAGCTACCGCTTCCTCGTCGACGGCCTGGTCCGCGGCCTCCTCGCGACGGCGGACGCCCCGGTCGCCTGACGCGGCCCGACGGCCCGCCGGGCCGGTCCGGATCTCGTCAGGCGGCGCCGCCCGTGAGCACCTGCTCGCGCACGACCCGACGCAGGACCTTGCCGACCTGCGACCGCGGGAGCTCGGTGAGCACGACGAGACGGCGCGGCAGCGCGTACCGGGCGAGCCGCTGCTCGCACCACTCCCGGACGGCGGCCAGGTCGACGCCCGACGCACCGTCGGCGAGCACCACGGCCGCGACGACGGACTCGCCGAGGTCGCCGCCCGGCACCCCGACGACGGCCACGTCGGCGATCCCCGGCATGCCGCGCAGGTGGTCCTCGACCTGCGACGGGTACACCTTGAACCCGCCGGTGACGATCATCTCCTTCATGCGGTCGACCAGGACGACGCTGCCGTCGACGACCTGCACGACGTCGCCCGTGCGCAGCCACCCGCCGGGCAGGAGCTGGTGGGCGGTCTCCTCGGGGCGCTGCCAGTAGCCCTGGAACACCTGCGGCCCGCGGATGAGGAGCTCGCCGCCGGTCGCGGGGTCGACGTCGCGCGTCGGGTCCTCCTGGTCGACGACGCGCACCTCGGTGCTCGGGAACGGCAGGCCGAGCGTGCCGGGCCGGCGCTCGGCCGTGAGCGGGTTGCCGAGCGCGACGGGCGACGTCTCCGTCATGCCGTAGCCCTCGACGACGAGCCCCCCGGTCGCCGCCTCCCAGCGGCGCGCGGTCTCGGCCGGCAGCGCCATCGCGCCCGAGATCGCGTGCGTGAACGAGGACAGGTCAGCCCCGGCCTCGTCCGCGGCCGTGACGAGCCGGTCGAGCATGGGCGGGACCGCGGGCAGGAACGTGCCGGGGCGGCGGCGCTGCGCCGCGACGACCATCGCCGGGTCGAACGACGGGAACACGACGAGCGTCGCGCCGACGCGCACCGCGTACGACAGGCACAGCGTCAGGCCGAACGCGTGGAAGAACGGCAGCACGCCGTACACGACCTCGGTGCCCGGTTCGACGCCGGTCCACGCGTGGCCCTGGACGGCGTTGGCGACGAGGTTGCGGTGGCTGAGGACCGCGGCCTTGGGCGTGCCGGTCGTGCCGCCGGTGTACTGCAGGAGCGCGACGTCGTCGGGCTCGGGCTGCGGGACGGCGGGGTCGAGCGGCCGCGCGTCGGCGACGAGGCGGTGCCACGACGGGACGTCGGGCGGGACCGGACCCTGCATCGCGGCGCGCGTGCGGCGGGCCTTCGCGACGGGGAGCCTCAGGGCCAGGCGGGAGCGCCACGGCAGGTCGGCCGCGAGGTCGACGGCCACGACGGTGCGGAGGTCGGTCCGGTCGCGCGTGGCGAGCACGGCGGGGAGCGTCTTCTGCCAGACGAGCGCGACGACCGCGCCGGAGTCGGCGAGCTGGTGCGCGAGCTCGTCGGCGGTGTAGGTCGGGTTGTGCTCGACGACGACCGCGCCGACGCGCAGGACGGCCTGGAACGCCACGACGTGCGCGGGGCAGTTCGGCATCGCGAGCGCGACGCGGTCCCCGGGGCGGACGCCGAGGTCGAGCAGCACCTGCGCGGCACGGGCGACGTCGTCGGCGAGCGCGCGGTAGGTCGTCGTCGCTCCGAGGAAGTCGAGCGCGACGCGGTCCGGCCAGGTGGCCGCCGCGCGGTCGAGGGCGGCGGTGAGCGGCTCGGCGGGGACGTCGACGTGCCGCGGGACCCCGGGCGGGAGGTCGAACGTGAGGGGGCGCGCGCTGTCCATGCTTCAGCGTAACCTACGCCACCGTAAGTTACTACTCCGTAACTTCGGCTCGCGGTCGGCGGTCCCGTCCGCGATCGCTCCGCTCAGCGCACCGCGGCGCCCGGTGCCACCTCGGCCTCCGCAGCCGCGAGCACCGACGGCAGCCAGCGCAGCTGACGTTCGAGCTGGTGCGCCTGGCCGCCCTCGTGCTGGTTGAACGTGTAGACCTCGATGTCGGTGCGCGGCCGCCCGCCGGTCAGGCCCGCGTAGTGGTTGTAGGCCGCGAACACCGTCGACGGCGGGCACGTCATGTCGCGCAGCGCGACCGAGAACAGCGCGGGCGCGGTCGCGCGCCGGGCCAGGTGCACACCGTCGAAGTAGGCCATCGTGCGGAACACGCGCTCCTCGGCGCCGCGGTGCACCGCGAGGTACTGGACGAGCTCGCCGTACGGGAACGCGTCGGTGATGTCGACCGCCCGGCGGTAGTGGCACAGGAACGGCACGTCGGGCATCGCCGCCGCGAGCCCGTCGGACAGACCGGCCGCCGCGAGCGCGACGCCGCCGCCCTGGCTGATCCCCGCGACGGTCACGCGCCGCGGGTCGACGCCCGGCAGCGCGCGCACCGCGTCGACCGCGCGCACCGCGTCCGTCATGAGCCGGCGGTAGTAGTGCTGCTCCGGGTCGTGGATGCCGCGCGTCATGACGCCCGGCGACGCCGGTCCCGAGCCCGCCGGGTCGGGCGTGTGGCCGCCGTTGCCCCAGGTCGAGCCCTGCCCGCGCGTGTCCATGACGACGTGCACGAAGCCCGCCGTCGCCCACGCGAGCCGCTCGTGCGCGAACCCGCGGCCACCGCCGTAGCCGATGTACTCGACGACCGCCGGCAGCAGCTCGCCCGACTCGGCGCTCCCCGCCGGGCGGGTCACCCACGCGCGCACCGGCTGGCCGTCGAAGCCCGCGAACGTCAGGTCGTCGACGTCGACCAGGCGCAGGCCCGCGTCGGTCCGCGTCACGTCGACCAGCACCTCGTGACGGCGGGCCTCGGCGAGCGTGGTCGCCCAGAAGTCGTCGAGGTCGGCGGGCTCGTCGAGCTCGGGCCGGTACCGCTCGAGCTCGGGCAGGGGCAGGTCGAACAGGGCCATCGTGCTCCTTCGGCGATGACGTGCGGACGCGCAGCGCGCCGCGGACGGCGCACGTCGGGACGCTACCCCGCCGCCACCACCCCCAGGAAACCGCCTCCCACCCCCGCCGCGCCCGACGACCCGGCGACTGTGACCGGAACACCCGCCGAACCGGTCACCAGACCCGGGTCGACGGCGCGCGGCGCGTGGAGGACGGCGGGACGGGCCCGGGCGGTCCGGGTCAGCGGGCCAGGAAGCCGAGGAGGTCGTGGCGGGTGAGGACGCCGACGGGCTCGCCGTCGTCGACCACCATGAGCGCGTCGGCCTTCTGCAGCGCCTCGCGTGCGTCCTGCACGGACTCCCCCGACCCGATGAGCGGGAACGCCGCGGACATGTGCCGGTCGACGCGGTCGGACAGCGCGGCAGCCCCGGAGAAGACGGCGTCGAGCAGGTCGCGCTCGCTCACGGACCCGGCGACCTCGCCGACCTTGACGGGCGGCTCGGCCCCGACGACCGGCATCTGCGAGACGCCGTACTCGTGCAGGATCTCGATCGCGTCGCGCACGGTCTCGGTGGGGTGCGTGTGCACGAGCGACGGGAGCGACCCGGTCTTGGTCCGCAGGACGTCGGCGACGGTCGCGCCCTGGTCGTCGGCGAGGAACCCGTACGACCGCATCCACGAGTCGTTGAAGATCTTCGACAGGTAGCCGCGCCCGCTGTCGGGGAGGATCACGACGAACACCGCCCGCGCGGCGGCCTCGGGGTCGCGCTCCTGCAGCTCGCGGGCGTAGCGCAGCGTCGCCTCGACGGCCATGCCGCACGAGCCGCCGACGAGCAGCCCCTCCTCGCGCGCGAGCCGGCGGGTCATGGCGAACGAGTCCGCGTCGGAGACGGCGACGATCGCGTCGGGCACCGACGGGTCGTACGCGGCGGGCCAGAAGTCCTCGCCGACCCCCTCGACGAGGTACGGGCGCCCGTCGCCGCCGGAGTAGACCGAGCCCGCCGGGTCGGCGCCGACGACGACCACGCGGCCGCCGTCCGCCTCGGGCCGGTCCGCCGACACGTCGTGCAGATACCGGCCCGTGCCGGTGATCGTGCCGCCCGTGCCGACGCCCGCGACGAGGTGCGTGATCCGCCCGTCGGTGTCGGCCCAGATCTCCGGGCCCGTCGACTCGTAGTGGCTCGCGGGGCCGTTCGGGTTGGCGTACTGGTTCGGCTTCCAGGCGCCCTCGATCTCGCGCGTGAGCCGGTCGGACACCGAGTAGTAGGAGTCGGGGTGGTCCGGGGGCACGGCGGTCGGCGTGACGACGACGTCGGCGCCGTACGCGCGCAGCACGTCACGCTTGTCCTGGCTCACCTTGTCGGGGCACACGAACACGCAGCGGTAGCCCTTGCGCTGCGCGACGAGCGCGAGCCCCACGCCGGTGTTGCCGGAGGTCGGCTCGACGATCGTGCCGCCCGGGCGGAGCGCACCGCTCGCCTCGGCGGCCTCGACCATCTTGAGCGCGATCCGGTCCTTCACGGACCCGCCGGGGTTCATGTACTCGACCTTGGCCAGGATCGTGGCGCTCAGGCCCGCGGTGACCGACGACAGCCGGACGAGCGGCGTGCCGCCGACCAGCTCGGAGATGTGCTCGGCGTACTTCACCGACACGACGTTACCGGCCGGTAGCGCAGGAGACGCGCTACCGGCCGGTGAGGTCGTGCGAGGGGTCGTCGCGGGCGACGCCCCGCGGTCAGTCGCCGCGCAGGATCGCGAGCAGGCGGAGCAGCTCGAGGTAGAGCCACACCAGCGTGACGACCAGGCCGAACGCGGCCGACCACGCGAGCTTGCGGGGCACGCCCGCGTCGACGCCGCGCTTGATCGCGTCGAAGTCGACGATGAGGCTCGCCGCGGCAAGACCCACGGCGAGCAGGCCGACGGCCACGCCGATCCAGCCGCTGCGCAGCGGGCCGAACTCGCCACCGCCCACGTTGAAGAGCATGAGCACGACGTTGACGAGCGAGAAGACCAGGTACCCGACGAGCGCGAGGATCAGCCAGCGCGTGAACTTGGGCGTGACGCGGACGCGGCCCGAGCGGAACAGGAACAGCGACGCGGCGAACACCGCGAACGTCGCGAGGACGGCCTGGACGACGAGGCCCGGCCAGCGCTGCTCGAAGTAGAGGCTGATGCCACCGAGGAACACGCCCTGCGCGACGGCGTACAGCGAGATGAGGACCGGGCTGGGCTCGCGCTTGAACGCGTTGACGAGGCCGAGCACGAGGCCCACGACCGCGCCGACGACCCACAGGCCCGGCACGAGCGTCCACGTGATCGCGGCGCTCACGACGAGCATCGCGAACAGGCCCGCCGTCTTGATGATGACGTCGTCGTACGTGAGGCGCCCGGTGTCCCGCGCGGTGGCCGACGGGGCCGCGTACATCTGGTCGAGCGTCGCCGCGTCGACCGTCTGCGTGGCCATGGCACCGGCGCCGGCGCCGGCCTGTGCCCGGCCGCGGTTGCGCCGGTCGTTCGGGTCCCCGAAGACGGGACTGTTGCTGAAGACGGGGTTGCTCATGGCGTCCTCCGGGACGGCTTGGGCAGGCGTTCGGTCACTGGTGGGGCACGCCGGGTTCGGGCGTTCATCGTACGGAACGTCGGTCGTCCCCAGATCGTTCCAAGGGAGGAGCACGCCCGCCACCCTGATCCGTCGTCAGGGTGACCCTGACCTGGATCTCAGGTCTTCCGACGGATGACCCGCACGTTCGCGCGGGCCTAGGGTCGAGCACGGCCACACGCTCCCCGACTTTGAGGAAAGACGATGATCGAGGCACAGGGCCTGACCAAGAGATACGGCAGCAAGACCGCGGTGAACGACATCTCGTTCACGGTCCAGCCCGGCAAGGTGACGGGCTTCCTGGGTCCGAACGGCGCCGGCAAGTCCACGACGATGCGCATGATCGTCGGGCTCGACCGCCCGACGCACGGCACGGTGACCGTCAACGGCCGCCCGTACGCGCAGCACCGGTCGCCGCTCACCGAGGTGGGCGCGCTCCTCGAGGCGAAGGCCGTCCACACGGGCCGCTCCGCGCGCAACCACCTGCGGGCGCTCGCCGCGACGCACGGCATCCCCGAGAAGCGCGTGACCGAGGTCATCGGCATGACCGGTCTCGACGGCGTCGCCAAGCGACGGGTCGGCGGCTTCTCGCTCGGCATGGGCCAGCGCCTCGGCATCGCGGCCGCCCTGCTCGGCGACCCGCGCACGCTCATCCTCGACGAGCCCGTCAACGGACTCGACCCCGAGGGCGTGCTGTGGGTCCGCAACCTCGTCAAGTATCTCGCCTCCGAGGGGCGGACGGTCTTCCTGTCGTCGCACCTCATGAGCGAGATGGCGCTCACCGCCGACCACCTCGTCGTCATCGGCAAGGGCCGGATCATCGCCGACGGGCCCGTGTCCGACGTCGTCGCCCGCGCGACGCGCTCGACGGTCCGGGTCCGCTCGCCGCAGGCGACGCAGCTCGCGCAGCTGCTGGCCGGCCCGGAGGTCACCGTGAACCCCGTCGAGCCCGGTGTGCTCGAGGTGCTCGGTGCGACGTCGGAGGGCGTCGGCGAGGCCGCGGCCGCCGCGCGCATCGTCCTGCACGAGCTCACGCCCGTCACCGGGTCGCTCGAGGACGCGTACATGAGCCTCACGCAGGACGCCGTCGAGTACCACTCCGCCACCGTGCCCGGCACGGCCCCGACCGCCCAGGAGCAGTCCGCATGAGCACCGCGACCCTGTCCCCCACCGCCCCGGCCAAGGCGCCGTCGGCGAGCCCCTACCGGGTGACGTTCGGGCACCTGCTGCGCGCCGAGTGGATCAAGCTCTGGACGGTCCGCTCGACCATCTGGACGCTCGCGATGACCGTCGTCGTGATGGTCGGCCTCGTGGCCGCCGTCGCGGGCGTCATGTCGAGCCAGATCGACGACGCCCCGTCGGGCGCGGAGGCCATCGACCTCGGCCTGACGCCGTTCCTGCCCGCCGTGCAGATGGCGTCGATCGCCGTCGTCGTGCTCGGCGTGCTCGCGATCTCGGGCGAGTACACGACCGGCATGATCCGGTCGAGCGTCGCCGCGGCCCCGCGCCGCACGCCCGTCCTGTGGTCGAAGCTCGCGGTCCTGACGGCCACGATCCTCGTGGTCGCGACGGTCGCCGTGGCCCTCGGCTGGGTCGTCGCGTCGCTGTTCCTCTCGCGCGTCGACCTCGCCCCCGAGCTGTCGGAGCCGCAGGTCCTGCGGGTCCTCGGCGGGTGCGCGCTCTACCTCGCGACGATCGCCGCGTTCGCGTTCGCGATCGGTGCGCTGCTGCGCCACTCGGCCGCGGCGCTCGCCACGATCCTCGCGCTGCTGCTCGTCATCGAGAACGTCGTCGCGGCCATCCCGTGGGAGCCGCTGCAGTACGTGAGCCCGTTCCTGCCGGCGACGGCGGGGTCGAAGATCACGCAGACCGACATGACGGTCGACATGATGAACTCGATGTCCGAGCACGGCGCGAACCTCACCGCGTGGCAGGGCTACGGCGTCCTCGTGGCGTGGGTGGTCGTGCTGCTGGCCGTCGCCGCGGTCCTGATGAAGCGCCGCGACGTCTGACGTCCTGACGGTCGGTCCCGTCGTCACCTCCTCCGGGCGCGGCGACGGGACCGACCGCCGCACGGGCGCGACACCGCCCGTCGAGCCGCCGCTCGACGCGCCGGTGCCGCGCCCGTCGCGTTCCGGCCCCCTGCCCCGCCCCTGCTGATCGGAGGACCGAGCCGTGACCGAGCTGCTCGCGCCGACCCCGGCGGACGGCCCCGTCCCCGCAGCGGTCGTGCTGGCCGTAGTGGTGCTCGCGCTGATGGTCGCGGTGACCGCGCTCGCCGCGCGCGCACGCCGCCCCACGCTGGCCGCGGGAATGACGGGCGACGTCGCGCTGGGCACCGCCGTGCGCGCCGCCCTCCCCGGCGTGCGGGCCCACCGCCTCGCCGTCGCCGTCGTGGACGACGGGCGCGTCACGTTCGCCGGCTTCGGCGCGGACGAGCGGACGGTCTTCGAGATCGGGTCGGTGACCAAGGCGCTGACCGGGCTCCTGCTCGCCGACGCGGTCGACCGGGGCGAGGTGACGCTCGACGACCGGCTCGGCGACCACCTCGACCTCGGCGACACCGCCGTGGCGGGCGTGCTGCTGGGCGACGCGGCCGCGCACGCGGGACGGCTGCCCCGGCTGCCCGTCGACCCGCGCCTGCTGGTGCGCGGCACCTGGGCGTCGGTGACGGGCCGCAACCCGTACGCGGGCCTCGACGTCGCCGCCCTGCTGGCGGCGGCCGCCCGCACGCCGCTCGCCACCACGACGACCCCGCAGTACTCGAACCTCGGCGCGGCGCTCGTGGGCCAGGCGCTCGCGGCGCGCGCGGGGACGACCTACGCCGGGCTGCTGGCGGACCGCCTCACGGGTCCGCTCGGCATGACGGCGACGACGACGCCCGCCGTCCGGCCCGCCGACGACCCGATGGAGACCGGGTCGAGCAGGCGCGGTCGCGCGCAGGAGCCGTGGACGATGGACGGCTTCGCGCCCGCGGGAGGCGTACGGTCGACGACCGCGGACCTCGCGGTGCTGCTGGCGGCGCTGCTCGACGGCACGGCCCCGGGCGGGTGGGCGCTGGACGCGCGCGCCGACCTGGACGCCATTGAGCGGGTCGGCCTGTTCTGGCTGACCCGCTCGACGGACGGCGGCGCGATGACCTGGCACAACGGCATGACGGGCGGGTTCGCGTCGTTCGTGGGCCTCGACCCCGCGGCGGGACGCGGTGTCGTCGTGCTGTCGGACGTCGCGTCGAGCGTCGACGTGCTGGGCACGCGGCTGCTCGCGGCGGAGCGCGTCTGAGGCCCGGCCTCCGGGTGGCCGGCCCGCCGGCGACCCGCGCCATGCAGGTCCTCGGGTCGACGTCGTCGGCAGGATGGCCTGGACCAGACACTCATCCGGAAGGAGCGGTCATGGACGACGCCGTCGCCGACGTCGAGGAGCAGGTCGCGCTCCTGCTGCGCCTCGCCGACCGCAACCGTCGCCGCAGCAGCCGGCTCGAGGGCACGCTCGACCGGTCGGCGTACATCGCGCTGCGGCACCTGACCGTCGCCGGGCCGTCCGGGATCAACGACCTCGCGGACCGGCTGCGGCTCGACGCGTCCACCGTGACCCGGCAGGTCGTCGCCATGGAGGCCGACGGCTACGTCACGCGCGGCCGCGACAGCACCGACGGCCGCCGGGCCGTCGTGACCGCGACCCCCGCCGGCGAGCGCGCGCTCGCGCACACGCGGGCCGTCCGCGCCGAGGTCTACGACGAGATCCTGCGCCGCTGGTCCCCCGCGGACCGCCGGGTGCTCGCCGACGCCCTCGCCCGGCTCAACGCGGACCTCGACGCCGACCTCGACCGCGCGGCGGAGGACCGCTGACCGGCCGCGCGCGGCCGCACCCACGGCGCCGGTCGGAGCGGCCCGGCAGCCCTCAGCAGCGGCGGCTACGGTGACCCGGTGACCGACGCTCCCGCCCGTCCCCGGCCCGCCCCGATCGTCGCCGAGGTGCTGCGCACCGAACGCCTCTCGCCGTCGTTCGTGCGGGTCGTCGTCGGCGGGTCCGGGCTCGACGCGTTCGAGCCGTCGCCCCACGCCGACTCCTACGTCAAGCTCGTCTTCCTCCCGCCCGCCGCCGACGGGCACCGGCCCCGGCGCGACGACGGGCGCCTCGACCTCGACGCCGTGCGGGCCGCCCTCGACCCCGCGGACGCCCCGCGCCTGCGCTCGTACACCGTGCGGGCGTTCGACCCCGCGACGCGCGAGCTCACGCTCGACTTCGTGGTGCACGGCGACGAGGGCGTCGCGGGACCGTGGGCCGCGTCCGCCGAGCCCGGCGACGAGGTGCTGGTCGTGGGTCCCGGCGGTGGCTGGTCGCCCGACCCGACGGCCGCGTCGCACCTGCTCGTCGGCGACGCGAGCGCGCTGCCCGCGATCGCCGTCGCGCTCGAGCGGCTGCCCTCCGGCGCCGTCGGGCACGTCGTCGTCGAGGTCCACGACCCGCACGACGAGCTGCCCCTCGCGGCACCCGCCGGCGTGCGCGTGCAGTGGGTGCACAGCGGGCTCGGCGTCCCCGGCGTCGCGCTCGTCGAGGCCGTGCTCGCGCTGCCGCCGCTCCCCACGCCCGTGAGCGCGTTCCTGCACGGCGAGGCGGGCGCCGTCCGTGAGCTGCGCCGCCACCTGCGCACCGACCGCGGCGTGACCCGCGAGCAGCTCTCCGTGTCGGGCTACTGGCGCCTCGGGACCGACGACGAGGGCTGGCGCGCGGGCAAGCGCGCGTGGCTCGCCGACATCGAGGAGTCGGAGGCCGTCGCCGGGCTCGCCTGAGCGGCGTCGCCGCACCCGGCGCGGGACGGCCCGACGCCGGGACGTCGCCCGTGGCGGAGGCGGCACGGCCGGGGATGCGGCGCGGTCCGGGATGTCGCCGGGCCCGGGACCCCGGTGGCTCGTAGGGTCGGGCCGATGGCCACCACCCGCAGCACCCGCCGCGTCCGCGCGGACCGACGGCGGCGCCGACGCCTCGCGCAGGTCGACCACGACCTCAGCGCGGCCGACTGGGCCGCCCTGCGCGACGCGTGGGCCGGCTGCGCGTACTGCGGCGTCGCGACGGTCGACCTGCAGCGCGACTGCGTGCTGCCGATCTCGCGCGGCGGTCGCTACACGCTCCTCAACGTCGTCCCCGCGTGCCGGGCGTGCAACGCGAGCAAGTGCAACGCCGAGGTCACCACGTGGATGCGCCGGAAGCGTCTCGACGAGCGCGCGTTCCTCGTCCGCCAGGCGCAGGTCGTCGCGCTGCTCACCGCGGCCCCCGTCGAGCCGTGACCGGCCGGGAGCACGACGTCGTCCTGCTCGGCGCGACCGGGTTCGTCGGCAGGCTCGTCGCCCGGCACCTCGCGCTGCACGCGCCGGCGGGGACGCGCGTCGCGCTCGCCGGGCGGTCCGCCGACCGGCTCGCGGAGGTCCGGGACGCGCTCCCGTCGCGGGCGCACACGTGGCCGCTCGTCCTCGCGGACTCCCACGACGACGCGACGCTCGCGGACCTCGCCGCGTCGGCGCGCGTCGTCGTCAGCACGGTCGGCCCCTACGCGCGGCACGGCCTGCCCCTCGTCGCGGCGTGCGCACGGGCGGGGACGCACTACGCCGACCTCACGGGCGAGACGCCGTTCGTCCGCGAGGCCGCCGACCGCCACGACGCCGTCGCGCGCTCCACCGGCGCCCGGCTCGTGCACGCCTGCGGGTACGACTCCGTCCCGTCGGACCTCGGCGTGCTCGTGCTGCACCGCAGCGCGTCGTCCGACGGCGCCGGGCCGCTGCGAGACGTGCGGCTGCTCGCGCGGGCGCGCGGCGGGGTCAGCGGCGGCACGGTCGAGTCCGCGCTGGGGATCGTCGAGCATGCCGCCCGCTCGGCCGCGGTGCGCCGACTGCTGGCCGACCCGTACGCACTGAGCCCGGACCGCGCCGCCGAGCCGTCGACGCCGCAGCCCCCCGACGTGCAGCCCGTGCGCGTGCTGCCCGGCGGGCGGTGGGCGGCCCCGTTCCCCATGGCGTCGTTCAACTCACGCGTCGTGCGGCGCAGCAACGCGCTGCAGGGCTGGGCCTACGGCCGCGAGCTGCGCTACGCCGAGGCGATGGGCGTGGGCCGTGGGCTGCGGGGCGCGGTGGCCGTCGTCGGGATCACCGCCGGGCTCGGCGTCGGTGTGGCCGCCCTCGCGCTCCCCCCGACGCGTGCACTGGTCCGCCGTGCGCTCCCGGCCGGCTCGGGCCCGAGCGAGGCGACCCGCGAGAGCGGCTGGTTCCGCATGGACCTCGTCGGCGTCACCGCGGACGGCCGGCACTACCGCGCCGAGGTCGCCGGTCCCGGTGACCCGGGCTACGCGGCGACCGGCGTCATGCTCGGCGAGGCCGCGCTCGCGCTCGCGCTCGACGAGGACCGGCTCCCCGACCGCGCGGGTTCGCTCACCCCGGCGGCGGGTCTCGGCGACGTCCTGGTCGACCGGCTCCGCGCGGCCGGTCACACCTACGCGGCTGCCGCCCGCTGAGGGGTGTGTGCCGACGTCGTCAGCGCACGGTCGAGACGAGGTGACGCCCCCACTCCCACGCGCGCTCGACCTCGCCCTCCGACGGGCCGCCGGACGTGCCGACGACGCGGAACGTCTCCGGCGGCACCACCAGCCGACCGCGCAGGGCGAGCAGGCGCTCGGCGATCACCGCCGACGCGGACCCGCCGTCGACCGTGCCCCACGCGGTGTCGAACGCCGCGACCGGGAGCGTCCCGACCGTGCGCGCCGCCGCGGCCGCGAGCCAGCGGTCGAGCCCCGTCAGTCCGGAGACGACCTCGCCGTGCGCCCGGGCGGTCGCGCGTGTCGTCTCCGTGCTCAGCCCCCGCCGGTGCGTCGGGCCGCCGACGACGAGCAGCAGGACGTCGTCCGGCCACCACGGCGCGCGCTCGCCGTCGCCGACCACACGGCCCACCTCGACGACGTCGGTGGGCAGGCCGCACGACGCGATCCCTGCCCCGACGGACTCCGCGACGGCCTGGGTGCCGCCGAACATCGACTCGAACACCACGATCGCTGTCATGACCCCACGGTCCTCGCCGTCCGCGGTGACCGCCGCGGCCGTTGGTCCCGGGTCGGACGCGCGTCTGACCAGGCGCGACGCGCCGGCCGGCACCCCCGCAAGCGGGCGACGTCTACCAGCACCACCCGACCGTCAGCGGCTCCTCGCGCAGGCGGCGCTCCGCCGCCCGTCCCGCCGGGCTGAGGAAACGCATCATCCGCAGGTCCGGGCTCGGTCCGTCCGCGCCGTCCTCGACCGTCCCGCCCGGGCACGTCGACCAGCCGGACCGGGCGTAGAACGACTCGAGCGACGGAGCGCAGAACAGCCCGGCGACGTCGAACCCGCCCCCGTCGACCAGCGCGCCGGCCGCGCGCAGCACGGCGGACCCACACCCCTCCCCGCGGTACGGCGGAGACGTGACGACGCTGGCGACGCCCGCCACGCGCAGTCCGGTCCGGTGCACCTCGTCCGGCACCCGCAGCACGACCGCGTGGGACAGCAGCACCTCGCCGTGCCGCAGCACGACGTACCGGGGTGCGACGTCGTCCTCGAACGGGCGCGTGATCCAGCGCAGGCCGCCGTCGAAGAGCCCGGGCCACTCGCTGCGCATGAGCGTCACGGCCTGCCACGTCACCGACTCGGGCACGTCGTCGTCCGTGAAGACCTCGACCGTCGTCCCCGCCACGCTGCCCATGCGCGGACGGTAGGGGCGGGGGTGCGGAAATGGGAAGTCGTCGACCGACCGAGCACGACCCTCCGGCCGGTCGGGGACGGCCGCGCGGTGCCCCCGCCGGGGCTCGAACCCGGACTGGGCCGGGTTTAAGCCGGCTGCCTCTGCCGATTGGGCTACGGGGGCATCGTCCACCACCCGCCGCGAGCGGCACGGCGGTCGGCGCGCACGCTCATCCTGCCAGCGGTCCGACCGGGCGTGTCGGTGGTCGCGTCTAGGGTCCGGCGCGTGCACATCGAGGAGCGCGGGGCCGGGATGCCCGTCGTGATGATCCACGGGTTCGGCGTGGATCACCGGATCATGCTGCCGCTCGACCCGGTGCTCGCCGGGCACGGGCCGTGGCGACGGCTCTACGTCTCGCTGCCGTGGACGGACCGCACGCCGCTGGGCGCGATCCGGAGCAGCGAGGACGTGGCGGCGGCGCTGCGCGACGCGGTGCGCGCACGGCTGGGCGACGAGCCGTTCGCCGTCGTCGGCAGCTCCTACGGCGGCATGCTCGCCCGCCGGCTCGCGCACGACCTGCGCGACCAGGTGCTCGGCCTCGCGACCGTGGCGGGGCTCTGGGCCGGCGAGGTCGACGCGCGCGTGCTGCCGCAGCGCACCGTGCTCCGCGAGGACCCGGCTGCGCTCCGCGACGTCGACCCGGTGGTCGCCGCCGGCTACCGCGCGATGGCCGTCGTCGAGTCGCGGGCGGGCCTGGACGCGTACCGCCGCTTCGTGCAGCCGGGCGAGGACGCGGCGGACCAGGGAGCGCTCGACACGCTGCGCGCCCGGTACCCGTTCGACGTCGAGCCCGAGGACGCGTCGCCCGAGCCGTTCACCGCGCCGACGCTCGTGCTGTGCGGGCGTCAGGACCACGTGGTCGGGTACGCGGACGCGTGGCGGCGGCTCGACCACTACCCGCGCGCGTCGTACGTGGTGCTCGACGCGGCCGGGCACAACGTGCACCTGGACCAGCCGCGCGCGACCGCCGCCGCGCTGGCGGCGTGGCTCGACGAGGTCGCCGAGGTCTCGCGCTCGCGTCCGGCGGTGGTCCCGGCCGGGGCCTGATCCCGCGGTCGTCGCTGCCGACCGCCCGTCCCGTCCCGGCGCGAGCGTCAGGGAGGGGCCCGCGCAGACGCGACGAGGCCCGGCTCCCGTCGCGGGGAACCGGGCCTCGTCGGACGCGGTCAGGTCGTCAGCTGGCGCTCTTCGCGGCCTGGCCGCTGCCCGTCGACTGCTGCTTCTCGGCGGGCGAGCCGGCCTCGGCCTTCTGCGGCGGCAGCGCGGCGGTGTCGACCGCGCGCGGCTTCGGCGGGACGGCCGCGGCGCGGAACTCGGCGCGCGGGTCGTGCACCGAGCCGAGCGCCACGACCTCGCGGCGCAGCAGGATCGAGCCGGTCCAGCCGGCCATGATGCGCAGCTTCCGGTTGATCGTCGGCATCGCGTACACGTGGTACGTGCGGTGCAGGAACCAGGCCAGCACGCCGCGGACCTTGATCTTGCCGAACATCTGCGCGACGCCCTTGTACATCCCGAGGGACGCGACGGCGCCGATGTTCTTGTGCTTGTACTCGGTCAGCTCGGCCGAGCGGAGCACGCGCGCCAGGTTGTCGCCGAGGTGCTTGCCCTCGCGGACGGCGTGCTGGGCGTTCGGCGGGCAGAAGGCGCCCGGGTTGTAGAGGTCCGGCACGGCGGCGCAGTCGCCCGCGGCGTACGCGTCGGGGACGACGGTGCCGTCGGCGTCGACGACCTGCAGGAACGCGTCGGTGGTGACGCGGCCCATCTTGTCGAGGGGCAGGTCGGACTGCTGCAGGACGGGGTTGGCCTTGACGCCCGCGGTCCAGATGATCGTCTCGGCGTCGAACTCCTGGCCGTTCGACAGCACGACGTGCCCGTCGACGCACGAGTTGAGGAACGTCGAGAGGAAGATCTCGATGTCGCGCTTGCGCAGCTGCTCGAGCGTGTAGCCGCCGAGCTCCTCGCTGACCTCGGGGAGGATGCGCGGCGAGCCCTCGACCAGCACGAACCGCAGCTCGTCCTGCTCGATCTGGTTGTAGTGGCGCACCGAGTAGCGCGCCATGTCCTCGACCTCGGCGAGCGCCTCGATGCCGGCGAACCCGCCGCCGACGAAGACGAACGTGAGCATCCGCTTGCGGAGCTCGGGGTCCCAGGTGCTGGAGGCGACGTCGATGCGGTTCAGCACGTGGTTGCGGACCGCGATGGCCTCCTCCACGTTCTTGAAGCCGATGCCCTGCTCCGCGAGGCCCGGGATGGGCAGCGTGCGGGCGACCGAGCCGAGGCCGACGACCAGGTGGTCGTAGGTGATCCAGTACGCGTCGCCCTCCTCGGGCGTGATCTCCACGGTCCGCTCGGCGTGGTGGATCTGCGTGACCTTGCCCTGCAGCACGTCGACGCCCTTGAGGGCGCGGCGGTGCGGGGCGACGACGTTGCGCGCGTCGATCGAGCCGGCCGCGGCCTCGGGCAGGAACGGCGCGTACGTCATGTACGGACGGGGGTCCACGACGACGATCGCGGCCTCACGCTTGCCGAGGCGCTTGCGCAGACGGCGGGCGGTCGTGAGGCCGACCGAGCCGCCGCCGAGGATCACGACGCGCGGGACCTTGCGGGGCTTGCCACGGGGGACGACCGCACCGGCCGCGGGTGCGGCGTCGACCGGGGTCTGGGCAGAAGTCGGCATATCTCCACGGTATCCGCCGCCGTCGAACCACGCCGTCCGGTGGACGGTGACGCTGCGCACACGGGCTGGGAAAGGGCTGTGAGCCTGGTCTCAGCCCTCGCCGTCGAGCCGTGGTCCCCGGTGCGTCCGCCCCGGTCAGGCGGGTGGGACGGCCCGCTGCGCGACGACGTCGGCGTACCAGCGTGCGCTGTTCTTCGGGGTGCGCTCCTGCGTCTCGAAGTCGACGTGCACGAGCCCCCAGCGCTGGTCCAGCCCCTCGGCCCACTCGAAGTTGTCGAGCAACGACCACGCGTAGTACGCCCGCACGTCGACGCCGGCGTCGACCGCTCTCGCCACCTGCTGCAGGTGCGCGCGGAGGAACTCGACGCGCTCGGCGTCGTCGGTCGTCCCCTCGGACGTGCGGTCCGGGATGCCGTTCTCCGTGATCACGAGCGGAGGGACGCCCGGGTAGTCGTCGCGGACGCGGACGAGCGTCTCGTACATCCCCTCGGGGTGGAGCTGCTGCCAGGGCGCGTCCGACGTGGGGTACAGCTGGACGTTCTGACCGCTGACGTCGACGCCCGTGACGCCGTAGTACTGGATCGCGAGCACGTCGAGGGGCGCGCTCACGGTCGCGAGGTCGCCGTCCTGGACGAGCGCGTCGAGCACCCCGGGGTCGGCGCGAATCTGACCGGGCTCGTCACCGATCGCGTCGTCGGGGTACGTGCCCCGCAGGACGGGGTCGAGGAACAGCCGGTTCTCGACGGCGTCGGCACGCACGGCCGCGTCCTGCGCCCCGGGACCGGCGGCGTACACGGGCTGGAGGTTGAGCGCGATCCCGACCCGGCCCGACGCGCCCGACGCCCGGAACGCCTCGACCGCGAGGCCGTGGCCGAGGAGCTGGTGGTGGACGGCCGCGATCATCTGGTCGACGTCGCTGACGCCGGGCGCGTGGTAGCCGCTGCCGTACCCGACGTAGGCGGTGGTCTTCGGCTCGTTGATCGTGAGCCACGGTCCCGGGACGTCCCGCAGCGCGTCGAAGACGACCGCCGCGTAGTCCGCGAACCGTGCGGCGGTGTCGCGCGCCGCCCACCCGCCGCGGTCCTGCAGCGGCTGCGGGAGGTCCCAGTGGTAGAGCGTCACGGCGGGCTCGACGCCGCGCTCCAGCAGCCGGTCGACGAGCCGTCGGTAGAAGTCGACGCCCGCCCGGTTCACCGGTCCGGAGCCCGTCGGCTGGATGCGGGGCCACGCGACCGAGAACCGGTAGCCGTCGAGGCCCAGCCCCGTCATGAGGTCGACGTCCTGCTCCCAGCGGCGGTAGTGGTCCGCGGCGGGGTCGCCCGTCGCACCGCCGCGCACGTTGCCCGGTTGCGCGGCGAACGTGTCCCAGATCGACGCGCCCCGGCCGTCGGCGGTCGTCGACCCCTCGACCTGGAACGCGGAGGTCGCCGCTCCGAGCACGAACCCGTCGGGCAGGCGCATCGGCTCGGCGGGCGGCGTCCACGACGGGGTGCCGCTCGCACCGGGAGACGGCGAGGCGTCGCCGCCCGGCGTGCACGCGGCGAGCGCGCCGATCGCGAGCGCTCCCCCGCCGAGCCGCAGCACGTCGCGGCGCGAGACGGGCCGGGAGGCCGCCCACGTCGTCCGTCGGACGGTGCTGTCGGGCACGTCTCGCATGCTCCCACCTGCGGCGACGCGCCGTCCAGGTCGCCGCGGACCCGCTCGGCGGTCAGGGTCCTGACGTCTCACCGACGACGGGGCCGGCCGGTCCGGCACCTGCCGTCCCCGCCTCGGCGCCCGCGGCTCCGACGCCGTCCTCGCCGTCCGCCACGACGCTCCCGCCGGACGGCGTCGCGCCCGTCGCGGGGACGTCGACCGCCGGGGCCTTCGCGAAGGGCAGCGGCGGGAGCGTCGCGCGGGAACCCGCGACGAGGACGGTGCGCCCGTCCTCCTCGTCGTAGGTGAACTGCGACATCGGGCCGCCGCGCAGCGGGTAGACGTTCCACTGCGTGCGCCCGTCGGCGGCGGTGGCCCCGACGAACTGCCACGGCTCGACCACGCCCGGGAGCCGCCAGTACCCGGTGCCGTCGTCGAACGTCGTCCGGACGGGCCGGCCGCGGTCGTCGAAGATCTGCACGTCGCTCAGCGGGTTGCCCTCGGCGTCGTACACGAACAGGTTGCTCACCTGCATCCCGTCGACGACGACGCCGTCGACGGCCGTCTCGCGGTACTCCACGACGGTGCCGGCGTCGGACGTCGGGTACCACCGGGCGGTCCGGACGTCGTCCTGCAGCGTCGAGAGGACCGGGAGGACGGCGACGACCGCGACCGCGTTCGCGACGACCGGCAGCCATCGCGCCCGGCGGGACGTCGTCCAGGCGCCCCGGCCCCACTGCACGCTCGCGACGACGGCCGTGGCGAGCAGCAGCCACGCCCACGCGGTGCGCGGGACCCACTGGTAGCCGCCGACGAGCGCGACGAGCAGGACGTAGACCACCCAGGCGCGCGCGACCCACCACACGGGCCGCAGCGAGACGGCGAAGGACTCCACGGGTGCCCACCAGGCGTGCTGCCGCAGCGTCGCGAGGGTGCGGCGGCCGAGCTCACGCGTCCGGCGGACCGGCCACGCGAGGGCGTCCCGGACGGGGCGCCGGGCACGCGGCGCCGCGGGGGCGTCGAGGCCCGCGGCGGTGCGCAGGTCGGTCGCGTACCGCTCGGGTGCGCCGAGCAGCTCGGCGAGCGTGCGGCCGTGGCCGACGCGCCGCTCGTCGTCGAGGGCGTCCTGGAGGTCGAGCTCGAGGTCCTCGGTGAGGTCCTCGACCTGCTCGGCGGTGAGGTCCGCGAGGTGCTCGCGCACGGTCGTGGCGTACTGCGCGACGTCCGAGGTGACGGCCTGCGTGCTCATCGCGTTCCCTTCCGGCCCCGCGCTCCGCCCGGGACGTCCGTGTCGAGCAGCCGGGACATGGTGCCCGCGAACTCCTGCCAGTCCTTGCGCTGGGCCTCGAGCATCGCCCGGCCCTGGGCGTTGATGCCGTAGTACTTGCGGTGCGGCCCCTCGTCGCTCGGCACGACGTACGAGGTCAGCGCACCCGACGAGTACAGCCGGCGCAGCGTCCCGTACACGGACGCGTCGCCGACCTCCTCGATGCCCGCGGCGCGCAGCCGGCGCACCACGTCGTACCCGTACCCGTCCTCGTCGGCCACGACCGCGAGCACGGCGAGGTCGAGCACCCCCTTGAGCAGCTGGGTCGTGTCCATCGGCCCGCCTCCGTCCGCCTGGTTGCGGCGCCCGTCCTGCGGGGCCGTCGAGTGCTGGTGCGGGAGCCTCCCTCCAGGCTCCCGCACGACGCACACTATTACACAGTGCGCACTAGCGGGGCCGTTCCGCAGCGTGTCGTGCGAGGGGGCCCGACGACAGCTCCGGCACGGCGCGGGCGCTGGTCGGACCGGGACGCCGGTCAGGCGGGGACGGCGCTCCAGGCGATGCCGTCGAGGATGTCGTGCTCCGACGTCACGACCTCGGTGAGCGCACCTCCGGCTGCGGCCACCTCGTCGCGCACGCGCGTGACGACGTCGTGCCACACCAGCGCGCCCGCACCGATCACGTCGACGCGGCCGGGATGCATGAAGCCGAGCGCCGCGCGGCCCTCGCGGGTCCGCCCGAGCAGGTCGTCGCAGGCCGCGAGCACGGTGTCGACCGACAGCACGGCCCCGTCGATGCGCTCGGGCCGGTAGCGGTCGAGCCCCAGCGCGTGCGCGGTCACCGTCGTCACCGACCCGGCGAGACCCACGAGCGTCACGGCCTTGCCGAGCGGCACGACCCCCGCGGCCACGTCCAGCGCGGCGGCGACGTCGGCGTGCGCACCCGCGACCTCGTCGGACGTCGGCGGGTCGGACAGCAGGTGACGCTCGGTGAGGCGCACGCAGCCGACGTCCATCGAGTACGCCGCCTCCGGCGCCGAGGTGCCGAGCACGAGCTCGGTCGAGCCGCCACCCAGGTCCACCACGAGGAACGGGCCGGGGTGGGTCGCCGCGAGCACGCCGGTCGCGCCGCGGAACGACAGCGCGGCCTCCTCCTCGCCCCCGACGACCTCCGGCTCGACGCCCAGCAGCGACCGCACGCCGTCGACGAAGTCCGCGCGGTTCTCCGCGTCGCGCGACGCCGACGTCGCGACGAACCTGATCGCCTCGACGCCCAGGTCGTCGCACACGTCCGCGTACCGGCGCGCCGCGTCGAGCGTCCGCGCGAGGGCCTCGGGAGCGATCCGGCCGGTGCGGTCGACGCCCTGGCCGAGCCGGACGACCTCCATGCGCCGGTCCAGGTCGACGAGCGTCCCGGCGCCCGGGTCGACGTCGGCCACCAGGAGCCGGATGGAGTTGGTCCCGCAGTCGATGGCAGCCACACGCGTCACCGGCACATCCTCGCACCCGGCGCGAGCCACCTCGCGCCGGACCCGACGCACGTGCGGCCGAGGACGTGACGCGGGCGCCCCGGTCAGCAGGTGCAGCGGTCGGGGCGCCACTCGTCGCGCACCAGGGCCAGGACCTCGTCGCCGATCGGGTTGACGCCCGGACCGGCCGCGAGCGCGTGCCCCGCGAGCACGTGCAGGCACTTCACGCGCGTCGGCATGCCGCCCGCCGAGATCCCGGCGATCTCCTCGACGTGCCCGAGCTCCTCGCGGTCCGCGAGGTACGCCTCGTGCGCGCGGCGGTACGCGGCCGCGAGCTCCTCGTCCTCCGTGAGCCGCGCCGTGAGGTCCTTCATGAGCCCCGACGCCTCGAGCGTGCTCACCGCCGCGACCGCGGGCGGGCACGTGAGGTAGTACGTCGTCGGGAACGGCGTGCCGTCGTCGAGCCGGGGCGCCGTCCGGACGACGAGCGGGCGCCCGCACACGCAGCGCGCGGCGATCCCCACGACACCGCGCGGAGGGCGGCCGAGCTGCTCGGCCAGCACGACGAGGTCCTGGTCGGTCACGGCGGTGGCGGCGGTCGGGGTCACGACGGTCCGATCGGGTCGGGGGCGGTGGTCGGGCGCCGGCGCGGCACCCGCTGTACGCATTCTCCCCCGGCCGACGACGCGAGCCCGCACCGACCGCCGGGCCGGCGGCTCGTGGCCGCTCGCGCACCCCGTCGTCAGGGGCGTCGAGGCGCCCGCGTCGCGCGGCCTACGGCGCCGGCGTCGGCTGCGTGCCGCCGTCGGGCGTCGTGGGCTGCTCGGTCGTCGGGGCACGCTCCTGGCTCGGCGCGGTGCCGGCGATCTCGACCGACTGCCACACGGACGTGTACCAGGGCTGGGTGGCGCTCTCGTCGAGCACCGTGGACGACGGGCCCGGGTCGACGGCGGGCGTGTCCGGCACGGACTCGGGGTCGAGGACGCGGAACGCCTTCTCCCCCGGCAGGACGAAGGACAGGCGCTCGCGGGCCTGCGCGGCGACGTAGGCCGGGTCGTCCCACCGCCCCTTCTCGGCCTCGAGGTCGGCGTTGCGCCGCTCGGCGGCGGCGACCTGCGCACGCAGCTCGGCGAGCTCCTGCTGCTGCTGCAGGTAGGAGTGCAGCGTCGGGTAGACCAGCACGAACGCGAGGAGCAGGACGAGCGAGAAGACGAGGACGCGCACGGTGAACAGCCGGGGCAGGCGCACCTGCACGCGCTCGGTCCTCGGGGTGCCGCGCGGCGGTGTCGCCGACGACCCGCGCGAGGCGGGGCGGGCGGACGCCGAGGGACGCGCCGACGGACGCGACCCGCTCGGCGGTCCCCCGACGCGGGGCACCGGACCGGACCGCGGTGCGGACGGGCGCGTCGCGGCACGGGCCGACGGGTTGCCCGTCGCGGGGGTGCCGGCCGCCGGCGTCGCGGGAGCCGGCCGGGGCGACGCCGGGCGTCGACCCGGGCCGCTCGGCGGCACGGGACGGCGCGGGGAGGGCATGGCGTCGATTGTGCCCTGCGGCGACGCCACCAGCCCGGACGTGCCTCGGGCGGGTCGCGCCCGGGACGGCCGAGGCCGGCCCCCCGCGTGGGGTGACCGGCCTCGGGTCGTGCGTGCGGGCTCAGCCCTGGCGGAACCGCGGGAAGGCGGAACGCCCGGCGTAGCGGCCGGCGTCGTCCAGCTCCTCCTCGATGCGGAGCAGCTGGTTGTACTTGTTGATGCGCTCGCCACGGGCGGGGGCACCGGTCTTGATCTGGCCCGCGTTGGTCGCGACGGACAGGTCGGCGATGGTGGTGTCCTCGGTCTCGCCGGAGCGGTGCGAGGTCATCGTCGTGAAGCCGTTGCGCTGCGCGAGCGTCACCGCGTCGAGCGTCTCGGTGAGCGTGCCGATCTGGTTGAGCTTGACCAGCAGCGAGTTCGCGGCCTTGAGCTCGATGCCCTTGGCCAGGCGCTCCGGGTTGGTGACGAACAGGTCGTCGCCGACGATCTGCACCTTGTCGCCCACCAGGCCGACGAGCTGCGACCACGTGCCCCACTCGTCCTCGGACAGCGGGTCCTCGATGGAGACCAGCGGGTAGTCGGCCACGAGCTGCTCGTAGTAGGCCACCATCTCGTCGGGCGTGTGCGCACGGCCCTCGAACTGGTAGGCGCCGTCCTTGAAGAACTCCGTCGCCGCGACGTCGAGCGCGAGCGCGACGTCGGTGCCGGCCGTGAAGCCGGCCTGCTCGATCGCGACGAGGATGAGGTCGAGCGCGGCGCGGTTCGACTCGAGGTTCGGCGCAAAGCCGCCCTCGTCGCCGAGGCCCGTCGCGAGGCCCTTCGACTTCAGCACGGACTTGAGCGAGTGGTAGACCTCGGTGCCGGTCCGCAGCGCCTCGCGGAACGTCGTGGCGCCGATCGGGGCGACCATGAACTCCTGGATGTCGACGTTGGAGTCGGCGTGCGACCCACCGTTGAGGATGTTCATCATCGGGACGGGCAGGACGTGCGCGTTCGGGCCGCCGATGTAGCGGAACAGCGGCAGGTCGGCCGAGTCGGCCGCGGCCTTCGCGACGGCGAGCGAGACGCCGAGGATCGCGTTGGCGCCGAGCTTGCCCTTGTTCGGGGTGCCGTCGAGGTCGATGAGCGCGGCGTCGACGAGACGCTGCTCGGTGGCCTCGAAGCCGATGAGCTCGGGGGCGATGTCGTCGATGACCGCGTTCACGGCCTCCTCGACGCCCTTGCCCAGGTAGCGGGACTTGTCACCGTCGCGGCGCTCGACGGCCTCGAACGCACCGGTCGACGCACCCGAGGGCACAGCGGCGCGGGCGATGGTGCCGTCGTCGAGGGCGACCTCGACCTCCACGGTGGGGTTGCCGCGCGAGTCCAGGATCTCGCGGGCGCCGACGGCCTCGATGCTGGCCATGGGTGCTCCTTCGACGAGCGGGTGGGTTTACGACCTCACCCTAGTGGGGTCGCCGGAGGACCGTGCTGGGACGTCCGGCCTTGGACACGGCTGCGCCGCGCGGGTAGGGGCTCGCCCCTGTCCCCCGCGCGGCGCAACGCCGGTGCTCCGTCTGCGGTCAGCGCACCACGCATGCCGTGCCGTTGAGGCCGGCCGCCGTCGGATTCGCGGCCGGCGTCGCCGTCGACGTGCCGATGAACCCGAACGTCGTCGACCCGCCGGAGGCGGCGAGCCGGGAGTTCCACGACAGGTTCGTCGCGGTGACGGTGCTGCCGGACTGCGTCGCGGCGGCGCTCCAGACCTGCGTGAGCCGCTCGCCCGCACCGAACGTCCACCGGACGGTCCAGCCGTCGACGGCCGTGGGGCCGGTGTTGACGACCGTCACCTGCCCGACGAACCCGCCCGGCCAGGCGCTGGTCACCTGGTAGTCGACGATGCACGCCCCGCCCGACGTCGGCGTGGGCGTGGGGGTGGGGGTCGTCGGGGTGGGGGTGGGCGTCGTCGGCGTGGGGGTGGGGGTCGTCGGCGTCGGGGTGGGGGTCGTCGGCGTCGGGGTCGGCGTGCCCTCGATCCGCGACGGGTCGACGAGGCCCCAGTACGCGGGCTTGGCCGTGAGCGTCCCGTCGAAGAGCAGCGGCGCGGCACCCGAGCGCAGCCACGTGCGGCTGTCGTCGAGACCCCACAGGGTGACCGACGTGAGCGACGACGCGTGCTTCTTCAGCATCGCGAAGACGTCCCGGTAGTAGTACCCCTGCTCGACCAGCCGGGACTGCGGCGGGGTCGTCCACGACTCCCCCGACGACGTGTAGGTCGACACGTCGAGCTCGGTGACGGCCTGCGTCACGGGCAGGGCCTCGAACGCGGTGATCGTCGCCTCCATGCCGGAGATCGACCGCCCGACCTCGACGTGCAGCTGGTGGCCGACGCCGTCGACGGGCACGCCCTGCGCCAGCAGATCCTCGACGAGCGCGAGGTACGGCGCGCGCTTGTTCGAGAACTCGGTGTTGTAGTCGTTGATGAACAGCAGCACGTCGGGCCCGAACGCGGCGCGCGCGTAGCGGAACGCGTCGGCGATGTACGACGGGCCGAGCACGCGGTACCACTCGCTGCGGCGCAGGCCGTCGGCCTGGTTCTCGTCGATCACCTCGTTCACGACGTCGATCGCGAAGATCGGGTTGCCCGCGGTGCCGTACTCGCCGTACGTGGTCCGGAAGTGGTCCGCGAACGTCTGGATGTGCGTCTGGAGCCGCGACCGGAGCAGCGCCTGGTCCTCGGCGCTCGTCGTGAGCGCGGAGCCGTCGGCGCGCTGGAAGAACCACGCCGGCGTCTGCTGGTGCCACAGGAGCGTGTGCCCGTAGACGGGGAGGTCGTGGTCGACGGCGTAGTCGACGATCTGGTCGGCGCCGGCGAACGTCCAGGTGCCCTCGGTGGGGTGCGTCGCGTCGGGCTTCATCGCGTTGCCGACGGTGACCTGGCCGAAGTGGCGCAGCAGCAGGTCGGACCGGGCACCGAGCGTCTCGGGCGCCTCGACCGCCGCGCCGAGCGGGAACGACGAGGCCCACGTCTCGCGCAGCGACGGCAGCGTCAGGTCGGGCGTGAGGGCGGTGCTGGTGACGAGGACGTCGTCGACGAGCAGGTCGGCGAGCGAGCCGGTCGTCTCGACGTAGAGCGACGCGGTCGCGAACGGGCCCGGCGTGTAGGACCCGGTGACCTGCGCCCAGGAGCCCGAGCTCACGCTGCTGTTCGTCGCGATCGTGTCGTACGACGTGCCGCTCGGGTTGTCGCGCTGCGCGGACAGGCGCACGCCGGCGACGCCCGACGACCCGTTCGGCAGCCGCACCCACGCCGACACGGTGTACGTCGTGCCGGGCTCGAACAGGGTCGTGACGTCACGCGCGGTGCCGTTCCAGGAGGCCGTGCGGCCGGTGACCTTGAGGCTCTGCGTGCCCCGCGGGGCGTCCGTGCTGTCGAGCGCGACGGTCGCAGCGCCGCGTCCGCCCCAGCCGGCGAGCCCCGACTCGAAGTCGTCCGAGAGCACGGTGACGGTCGCGGCGGCGGCGGGCTGCGCGCGCAGCGCGGCGAGCACGCCGGTGAGGACGAGCGCGAGGGCCGCGACGAGGACGGTCGCGGTGCGCAGCGGCGTGCGGGTGCCGGGGTGGACCATGCGGGGTCGCTCCTTCGCGACGGCGGCGGGGGCGCGCGCGACGCTACGGAGCGGCTCGTCCGGCGGTCCAGGTGTGAAGCGTTTCGACCGCGCGTCCGCCCAGGTCGCACGGGTTTCGTGCCGCGACGACGACCTCCCGGCACGCGTACGGGCGGTGCGCGTCGGTGCGCACCGCCCGCAGCGGTCTCCTGCCGGTCGGGGGTCACCGGCCAGGACGGTCACACGGCGTGGACGATCTTCTCCGTCTGCTCCTTGGCGTCGCCGAACAGCATCGCGGTGTTGTCCCGGAAGAACAGCGGGTTCTGCACGCCCGCGTAGCCGGTCGCCATCGAGCGCTTGAAGACGACGACCTGCTTGGCGTGCCACACCTCGAGCACGGGCATGCCCGCGATGGGCGAGCCCGGGTCGTCGAGCGCCGCGGGGTTCACGGTGTCGTTCGCGCCGATGACGAGCACGACGTCGGTGTCGCCGAAGTCGTCGTTGATCTCGTCCATCTCGAGCACGATGTCGTACGGCACCTTGGCCTCGGCGAGCAGCACGTTCATGTGCCCGGGCAGGCGGCCGGCGACGGGGTGCACGCCGAACCGGACCTCGATGCCGCGCGCCCGCAGCTTCGTCACGAGCTCCGCGACGGGGTACTGCGCCTTCGCGACGGCCATGCCGTAGCCGGGCGTGATGACGACGCGCTTGGCGTCGCGCAGCACGTCGGCGACGTCCTGCGCCGACATCTCGCGGTGCTCGCCGTAGTCCTGCGCCCCGCTGACGACCGTGCCGCCCTCGGCGCCGAAGCCGCCGAGGATGACGCTGATGAACGACCTGTTCATCGCCCGGCACATGATGTAGCTGAGGATCGCACCGGACGACCCGACGAGGGCGCCGGTGACGATCAGCAGGTCGTTGCTCAGCATGAAGCCCGCGGCGGCCGCGGCCCACCCGGAGTACGAGTTGAGCATCGACACGACGACGGGCATGTCGCCGCCGCCGATGGACGCCACCAGGTGCCAGCCGAGCGCCAGCGACACGACGGTCATGAGCAGCAGCGGCACGATCGACGGCGACGCCACGAACCATGCGCCGAGGCCCGCGCTGACGACGAGCGCGCCGAGGTTCAGCGTGTTGCGGCGCGGCAGCATGAGCGGCGCCGACGCGATCCGTGCGGACAGCTTGAGGTAGGCGACGATCGAGCCGGTGAAGGTCACCGCACCGATGAGCACGCCCAGGAACACCTCGATGAGGTGCACGGGGTCGGCGGGCTCGGTGAGGTAGGAGTTGAACCCGACGAGCACCGCGGCGAGGCCGACGAAGCTGTGCAGGATCGCGATGAGCTCGGGCATCTGCGTCATCTCGACGCGCCGGGCCTGCCACGTGCCGACGACGACGCCGACCAGCAGCACGAGCGCGATGAGGATCGCGGTGACGACGACCTGACGCTCGCTGCCGTCGAGGCTCAGCGCGACGGTGGCCGCGAGCGCGAGGCCCATGCCGACCATCCCGAACAGGTTCCCGCGACGTGCCGTCTCCTGCCGGGACAGCCCGGCGAGCGACAGGATGAACAGGACCGCGGCGACGAGGTAGACCGCCTGCGCGACGGACGTGAGCGACATCAGGCGTCCTTCCGGAACATGCGGATCATGCGGTTCGCCACGAGGAAGCCGCCGAAGATGTTGATGCTCGCGACCGCCGCGGCGACGCACGCGAGCGCGGTGACGAGCCAGTCGTCGGACCCGATCTGCAGCAGGGCGCCGACGAGGATGATCCCGGAGATCGCGTTCGTCTGGGCCATGAGCGGCGTGTGCAGCGAGTGGCTCACGTTCGAGATGACGTAGTAGCCGACGAACACCGCGAGCACGAACACCGTGAAGTGCCCGAGGAACTCGGTCGGTGCGAACGAGATCGCGAGCGCGACGAGGACCGCGGCCAGCGCGAACGTCACCGTGCGGCGCTGCTTGCGGCGCTCGGCGACCGCGTGCGCGGCGGCCTCGGCGGCGGCGATCTCCTCGAGGCTGGGCGCGGCGTCCGCGGGCGGCGGCATCGCGGCCGAGACGGCGACGGGCGGCGGCGGCCACAGCACCTCACCGGCCCGCGTGACGGTCATGCCGCGCTGCACCGGGTCGTCCAGGTCGAGGACGAGCGCGCCGTCCTTGCCGGGCGTGAGGAGCTGCATCAGGTGCACGACGTTGGTGCCGAACAGCTGCGACGTGTGCTGCGGGAGGCGCCCCGCGAGGTCCGTCCAGCCGAGGATCACGACGCCGTTCTCGGTGACGACGCGCTCCCCCGGCACGGTGAGCTCGCAGTTCCCGCCGCCCGACGCGGCGAGGTCGACGACCACGCTGCCCGGTCGCATGCCCGCGACCATCGCCGCGGTGATCGTCCGCGGCGCGGTGCCGCGCACGAGCGCGGTCGTGATGACCACGTCGGCGGCGGCCGTCTCCGCGGCGTACACGGCGGCGGTCGCGGCCTCCTGGTCCTCGGTGAGCGCCGAGGCGTACCCGTCGGCGCTGACCTGCTGCTGCGCGGACTCGGCGCGCACGAACGTCGCGCCCATCGACTCGATCTGCTCGCCGACCTCGGGCCGCACGTCGAACGCGCGCACCTGCGCGCCGAGGCTGTCGGCGGCGCCGATCGCCGCGAGACCCGCGACGCCGGCGCCGATGACGAAGACCTTCGCCGGCGGGGTCTTGCCGGCGGCGGTGACCTGGCCCGCGAACATGCCGCCGTACTCCTGCGCGGCCTCGACGACCGCGCGGTAGCCCGCGACGTTCGAGAGCGTCGAGAGCACGTCGAGGCTCTGCGCGCGGGAGATGCGCGGCACGGCGTCGAGCGAGAGGGCCGTGACCCCGCGCGCGGTGAGCGCCTCGACGAGGTCGGCCCGACCGCCGGGGTTGAGCATCGCGACGAGGACCGCGTCGGGTCGCAGCGCCGCGACCTGCTCCGCGTCCGGGGCGCCGACGGCGGTGACGACGTCCGCGCCCCACGCCTGCGCGGCGTCCCCGATGGTCGCTCCCGCGGCCTCGTAGGCGGCGTCGTCGAACGTCGCCGCGGCGCCGGCGTCGTGCTCGACGAGCACGTCGTAGCCGAGCGCGCGCAGCTGGGCGACGGTCTTGGGCGTCGCGGCCACCAGCCGCTCGCCGGGTCGCGTCTCGCGCGGCACCCCGATGGTCGTCACACGTACCTCCGTCGGTTCGGGCGACCGGGTCGTGCCGGTCACGGTGGAAGAGTATCTGGGAAAGCGCCTTCCGACGAGTGACCTTGGTCCGGGAAGGACATCGATCCTTCTGGGACGATGCGGGGTTCCCGCAGGTCGCACGGTGCGTCCCGCACACCACACGGGCGCACGTCGCCCTACAGCCCGGCCGCGCGGTGCTCCCGCTCCCACGCGGCGGTCGCGCGCCGCAGCTCGCCCTCCGCGTCGACGCCCGCCGCACGCGCCTCCGCGACGAGCGCGAGCAGCCGCTCGCCGATCGGCCCGTCGGGCGCGGGCACCGGCAGCGCCACGCGGTGACCGCCGCGCTCGGCACGGGTCACGAGCTTCTGCGCCCGCGCGAGCGCCCCCATCCCCAGCGGCACGCCGTCGAACACGGACGTGCGCTGCTTCTCCGCCCGCTTGGCCCGGTCCCAGGCGACGTGCTGGCCCTCCTCGTCGTGCACCGCCTCCGCGTCGCCGAACACGTGCGGGTGCCGGCGGACGAGCTTGGCGACGAGATCGGCGGCGACGTCCTGCACGTCGAACGGGTCGTCGGCGTCCTCCTGCGCGATGCGCGCGTGGAACACGACCTGCAGCAGCAGGTCGCCGAGCTCCTCGCGCAGCCCGGCGCGGTCGTCGGACTCGACCGCCTCGGCGAGCTCCGCGGCCTCCTCGAGCGCGTACGGGACCAGCGAGCGGTGCGTCTGCTGCGCGTCCCACGGGCAGCCGCCCGGCGAGCGCAGCCGGTCCATGACCGCGACGAGCACCGCGAGCGCGTCACCGCGCGGCGCGACGGGCCCCGCGGCGGCGTCGGCCCCGGCCATCGCGCGTCAGGACGCCGACGGGCTGGGCGCCGGTGCGGGCTCGGTGCCGTCACCCTGACCGGCGTCGGCCGCCGGCACGACGATCCAGGGCCGGGTCGTCGGCCCGACGATCGTGTTCGCGTCGTCCGCCGAGCCGAACCGCGGGTTGACCTCGACGTCGAGCTCGCCGATGCGCGCCAGGGCGTCGCCGAGCACCTCCTGCGCGTCCGGCAGGTCCTGCAGGCGCGTGTACGCGAGCGAGTACCGGGCGACGTCGATCGACGGCTGCGAGAACGTCACGTGCGCCTCGGGGTCCCGCTGCTGGGCGACCGAGTCGAGCAGCTCGACGGCCTCCTCGTCCGAGACGCCCACGCCGTTCTCCTCGGCGATCGCGGTGATCGTCGGCTCGTGCACCAGCACGGTGAGCACGTTCGACGGCGACACGTCCTGCAGGTAGGGCCGGAGCTCGTCGGACGCGAGCCGCACGTCGGACGTGGGGATCGCCGTCCCGTCGACGACCGCCGCCGCACCGGGCTGCCCCGCGCACCCGGCGAGCACGCCCGCGGCCACGCCGCCGGCGACCAGCACGCCGACCCGTCGCACGCCCGTACCCGCACGCCACTGCACCGCCACCTGGGACCTCCTGCGTCGTCGCTCGTCGATCGGCGTCATCGTAGGCGGTCCGCCCGTGCATCCCGCACCTCCCGCCGCCGTCCGGGCGCACCTGGCGTCACCCGGGGGCGACTGAGGGGTGTCGATGACTTTCCCGACAGGCAAGTCATCGATAGACTTGCCCACATGGAAAACGACTTCGAGGCCACCGACCGTGCGCCCCGGCCCACCCCGGCCGAGGCCCGCGACGCGCTCGCCGGCCTCGCGACCGACCGCGCGACGCTCGCCGCCCGCGTCGTCACGCCGTGGTGGTACCACCCGACGCTCGGGGCGGTCGTCGCGCTGATCGTCTGCACGCAGGCCCTGCCGTCCCCGGCGTCGCTCGTCCTGCTGCCCGTCGCGCTCCTCGGGCTGCCCGCGCTCGTCGTCCTCTACCGCCGGCGCTACGGCGTCTGGGTCAGCGAGCCCGCCGGTCCGCTCTCGCGGCGGATCTACCGCGCCCTGATCGTCGTCCTCGTGCTCGTCTTCGGCGCCCTGCTGGTCGTCAAGCTCACCGCGGTCGAGTACCGGTGGGTGCTGCTGCCCGCCGTCGTCGGGTTCGTCGCAGCCGTCGTGCTGGGCCCCTGGTACGACGACGCGCAGCGGCGCGAGCTCGCGACGGAGCAGCCCCGCCGATGAGCGCCGACGTCGTCCCCGCGTTCGACGAGGTCATCCACTCCCCCGCCCGGCTGCGGATCGCCGGGGTGCTGCGGCGCGGCGCGGAGCTCGAGTTCGCCGTCCTGCGCGACACGCTCGGCCTGAGCGACACGAGCCTGTCCAAGAACCTGCGGGTGCTCGCCGACGCCGGCTACGTCGACGTGCGCAAGGAGCGGTCCCCTGCCCGCAGCGACGCGCGCCGCCTCACCTGGGTGACGCTCACGCCGGACGGACGGCGCGCCGTCGAGGCGCACCTCGCCGCGCTCGCGGAGATCGCCCGCGGCTGACGGCGCGCGCGAGGTCGGACCGCCGTCCGTCGACCCCGCGTCAGCGCCCCCCGGTCCCCACGCTCGCCGCCGCCGCGACGTCGCCGAGCACGACCGCGTCGACCAGCTGCCGCGCCCACGCGAGCAGCTCGCGGCCGTGCAGCGGGCGGCCGCCGATCCTGGCCGTCGTCGGGAACGGCACCAGGACCGTGCGCGTCGCCGGCTTGAGCACCGAGCCCGGGTACAGCCGCTTGAGCCGCAGCTGCGCCGACTCGGGCAGCTCGACGGGCGCGAACCGCACGAACTTGCCCTGCGCGGTGACGTCCGTGAGGCCCGCGGCGCGGACCTTCTGCCGGAACTCGGCGACCTCGAACAGGTTGTCGACCGCCGCGGGCACCGCGCCGTACCGGTCCGCGAGCTCCGCGCGCACCTCGCCGAGCGCGGTCGCGTCGGCGGACGCCGCGATCTTCTTGTACGCCTCGAGGCGCAGCCGCTCGTGCGCGATGTAGTCGTGCGGGATGTGCGCGTCGACGGGGAGCTCGATCGTGACGTCGGGCAGCTCCTCCGGCTGGTCGCCGCGGAAGTTCGCGACGGCCTCGCCGACCATCCGGATGTACAGGTCGAAGCCCACGCCCTCGATGTGCCCCGACTGCTCGCCGCCCAGCAGGTTGCCCGCGCCGCGGATCTCCAGGTCCTTCATCGCGACGGCCATGCCCGCGCCGAGGTCGGTGTTCGCGGCGATCGTCTGGAGGCGGTCGTGCGCGGTCTCGGTGAGCGGCTTCTCCGGCGGGTAGAGGAAGTACGCGTAGGCGCGCTCGCGGCCCCGGCCCACGCGCCCGCGGAGCTGGTGCAGCTGCGAGAGGCCGAGCAGGTCGGACCGCTCCAGGATCAAGGTGTTCGCGTTGGAGATGTCCAGACCGGTCTCGACGATCGTCGTGCAGACCAGGACGTCGAACCTCTTCTCCCAGAAGTCGACGATCACGCGCTCGAGCTGGTGCTCGTTCATCTTCCCGTGCGCGACCGCGACGCGGGCCTCGGGCACCAGCTCGGTGATCCGCGACGCGGCCCGCTCGATCGACTCGACCTTGTTGTGCACGTAGAAGACCTGGCCCTCGCGCAGCAGCTCGCGGCGCACGGCCGCGCTGATCTGCTTCTCGTCGTACGCGCCGACGAACGTGAGGACCGGGTGCCGCTCCTCGGGCGGGGTCGCGAGCGTCGACATCTCACGGATGCCCGTGACCGCCATCTCCAGGGTGCGCGGGATCGGCGTCGCGCTCATCGCGAGCACGTCCACGTTGGTGCGCAGCGCCTTGAGCGTCTCCTTGTGCTCGACGCCGAACCGCTGCTCCTCGTCGATGATGACGAGCCCGAGGTCCTTGAACCGCACCTCGCCCGTGATGAGGCGGTGCGTGCCGATGACGATGTCGACGGACCCGTCGCCCAGCCCCGCGACGACCTCCTTCGACTCCTTGTCCGTCTGGAACCGCGACAGCGCCTTCACCGTCACGGGGAACGCGGAGTACCGCTCGGAGAAGGTGTCGAGGTGCTGCTGCACGAGCAGCGTCGTCGGGACCAGGACCGCGACCTGCTTGCCGTCCTGCACGGCCTTGAACGCCGCGCGCACGGCGATCTCGGTCTTGCCGTAGCCGACGTCGCCGCAGACCAGCCGGTCCATCGGGATCGGCTTCTCCATGTCGGCCTTGACCTCGTCGATCGTCGCGAGCTGGTCGGGCGTCTCGACGTACGCGAACGCGTCCTCCAGCTCGCGCTGCCACGGGGTGTCCGGACCGAACGCGTGACCCGGCGTCGCCATGCGGGCGCTGTAGAGCCGGATGAGCTCGGCGGCGATCTCCTTGACCGCCTTGCGCGCGCGGCCCTTCGTCTTGGCCCAGTCGCCGCCGCCCATCTTGTTGAGCGTCGGCGCCTCGCCGCCCACGTACTTCGTCACCTGGTCGAGCTGGTCGCTCGGCACGAACAGCCGGTCGCCGGGCTGGCCGCGCTTGCTGCTGGCGTACTCGATGACGAGGTACTCGCGCGTCGCCGCGTTCGCGCCGGTCCCGATCGTGCGCTGCACGAGCTCGACGAACCGGCCCACGCCGTGCTGCTCGTGCACCACGAAGTCGCCCGGCCGCAGCTGGAGCGGGTCGACCACGTTGCGCCGCCGGCTCGGCATGCGCCGCATGTCGCGCGTGCTGCTGCCCGCACGCCCCGTGAGGTCCGCCTCGGAGAAGAGCGCGAGGCGCAGCGGCTCGGCGACGAAGCCCGGACCGGCCGGCGCCGGCACGACGAGCACGACGCCACCCTCGGGCCGGTCGTCGACCGACGTGACCAGCCGGGCCGGCACGTCCGACGCCTTGAGCTGCTCGACCATGCGCTGCGCGGGACCGTGCCCCTCGGTCGCGAGGACCAGACGCCACCCCTGCTGCTGGAGCGCGCGCACGTCCGCGACCGCGCGCGCGACCTCGCCGCGGTACCGCTCGACGTCGCGAGCCGCGACGACGACGGTGTGCCCGTCGGCCGCGAGGTCGTCGGGCAGGACCGGCGCGGGTGCCGGCGCGTCGCCCGCGTCCGAGCCCGGCGCCCCCGACGCGACCGTCGCGTCCGCGTCGAGCGTGAACGGGCTGAGCGTCCACCAGCCGAGCCCGCGCACCGCCGACAGCGCCCGCACCTCGGCGAACGACGCGAACGACGCCGCCGACAGGTCGAGCGGCGTCGCCGCCCCCGCGGCCGCGGACGTCCACGCCGCCGCCAGGAACTCCTCGGTCGTCGCGACCAGGTCGTGCGCGCGGCGCCGCACGCGCTCGGGGTCGGCGACCACGAGCAGCGCGTCGTCGGGCACGAGGTCCAGCACCGGCACCATGCGCTCGACGAGCGCCGGGGCGAGCGACTCCATGCCCTCGACGGCGATGCCCTGCGCGAGCTTGTCGAGCATGTCGACCGCGCCCGGCAGCCGCTCGGCGAGCGACGCGGCCCGCGCGCGCACCTCGTCGGTCAGCAGGATCTCCCGGCACGGCGGCGCCCACAGCCCGTGCTGCGCGACCTCCAGGGACCGCTGGTCCGCGACCGAGAACCAGCGGATCTCCTCGACGTCCTCGCCCCAGAGCTCGATGCGCAGCGGGTGGTCGTCGGTCGGCGGGAACACGTCGAGGATGCCGCCGCGCACCGCGAACTCGCCGCGCTTCTCGACCATGTCGACGCGCTGGTAGGCCGCGCCCACGAGCCGCTCGGTGAGGTCGTCGAGGTCGACGCGGTCCCCGACGGACACCGCGACGGGCTCGAGCTCGCCGAGCCCCTCGACGACCGGCTGGAGCAGCGCGCGCACCGGCAGCACGAGCACGCGCACCGGGCCGGTCGGGCCGTCCGCGGTCGGGTGCGCGAGGCGGCGGAACACGGCGAGCCGCCGGGCGACGGTGTCCGAGCGCGGCGACAGGCGCTCGTGCGGCAGCGTCTCCCACGCGGGCAGCACGGCCACCGCGTCGTCGGGCAGGTAGCAGCGCAGCGCCGCTGCGAGCTCGTCCGCGTCCCGGCCCGTCGCGGTCACGACGACGAGCGGACGCCCCTTCGCGCCACGGCCGCCCGACCCGTCACCCGCGGTGGCGTGCACGCCCGCGAGCGCCGCGAGCAGGGGCGGCCGGATGCCGGCCGGGCCGACGACGTCGAGCTCGCCCCGCGCGGGGACGAGCGAGACGGCCTCCGCGAGCGCGGGGTCGTCGAGGAGCGCGGGCAGCAGGCCGGTGAGGTCCATGGTTCCTTCGCGGAGGGCTCGACGGAGCGCTGGCGACCGGGTCCGGGCACAGCACGAACGCCCCGGATCCGTGGGGATCCGGGGTGCACGACGAGTCTACGAGCCCCCGCCGACACCGCCCGCGGGAGGGCGTCAGCCGACCTCGGACGCGACGAGCTCCTCCGGGCCGTCGATCGCCGCGAGCGCGCGCCGCAGCGCCGTGCTCGACGTGTGCACGGTGTACGGGAAGTAGATGACCTCGACGCCGACGGCCGCGAAGTCGCGCTCGAGCCGGTCACCCTTCGGGGTGCCGCGCCAGTCGTCGCCCTTGAAGATCACGTCGAACCCGACGCTGCGCCAGGTCTCGACCTTGTCGGGCTGGACCTCGGCGACGACCTCGTCGACGTACGAGATGTGCCGCAGGATCTCCATGCGCTCGGCCAGCGGGATGATCGGCCGGCGACCCTTGGTCAGCTCGAGCACCTCGTCCGCGACCACGCCGGCGATGAGGTAGTCGCAGCGCCGCTTCGCGTGCCGGAGGATGTTGAGGTGTCCCACGTGGAACAGGTCGTACGCGCCGGGCGCGTACCCCACGATGCGTGCCATGCAACACCCTCCTGCTGACGAGACGGACCACGGGCCCGCGCCGTCGAGGACCTCCTGTCGCGGGCTGCACTGCCGCAACCCGACCAGGCGACTGTAGAGGGAATCCCCCCAACCCGGACATAGCGCACCCTCGACGTCACCCTCCCGAACCGTTTTTCACCCACTTGTCCGGCTCACGACCACGATCGGGGTCCTGCGGCTCGGCGATCGGGTGGACCTGCGGCGTCACGGTGGGCCGACCGGGCGAAAACCACCGAGGTTTCACATTTCGCCCACACCGGCGCAGGGCTTTCCGGGGCAGGATCGTCGACAATCAAGAGCACTGACCAACGGTGGGGGGCAGCTCGGGCGACGCGATCCCCGGTGTACGTCCAGCGCGGGGGTGCACCGTCAGGAGAGGGGATCAGGCATGGAGCCTGCGGAGTACCTCGCAGCGCTGCGCAAGCACTGGCTGCTCATCGGCGTGCTCGCTGCGCTCGGGTTCGCGGCCGGCTACGCCTACTCGACCACGCTCCCGTCGAGCTACCGCGCGACGTCCAGCGTGTACGTGACGGCGACCGGCACCAGCTCCCCCGGCGAGCTCGTCCAGGGCTCCACCTACGCGCTCAACCGCATCGAGAACTACGCGCAGCTCGCCACCAAGCCGTACGTGCTCGACCCCGTCATCGACGAGCTCGGCCTCGACACGACCGGACGCTCGCTCGCGAAGTCGGTGAACGTCTCCGCGCTGCTCAACGCCACGATGCTCGAGATCTCCGTCGTGTCCGGCAACCCCGAGCGCTCCGCGGACATCGCCAACGCCGTCGCCCGGCAGCTGTCCGTCGCGGTCGAGGACCTCGAGGGCGACTCGGCCGAGGGCGAGCCGAACGTCCAGATCACGCTCGTCGGCGAGGCCGCGCCCCCGTCGTTCGCGTTCGCGCCGAACACCAAGCTCAACGCGGCGACCGGCATGGCGCTCGGCCTGGTCGCGGGCGTCGTGATCGCACTGGCCCGCACCCTGCTCGACACCCGCATCCGCTCGATGAAGGACCTGCGCCGGGTCACCGACACGCCCGTGCTGTCGTCGGTGCGGTGGGACCGCAAGAACCGCAAGAGCCCGCTGCTCATGCGGCGCGACCCGTTCGGCGACCAGGCGGAGGCGTTCCGACGGCTGCGGACCAACCTGCGCTTCCTCACCATCGCGGGCCCGAGCCGGTCGATCGTCGTCACGTCGTCGCTGCCGACCGAGGGCAAGTCGACCGCCGCGATCAACCTCGCCATCGCGATGGCGGAGGGCAACCAGCGCATCCTGCTGATCGACGCCGACCTGCGGCGCCCGTCGGTGCACCGTTACCTCGGGATCGAGGGCGCGGTCGGGCTCACGACGATCCTCATCGGCGAGGCGACCGCCGAGGACGTCATCCAGCCGTGGGGCGAGGGGTCGCTCGACGTGCTGCCCGCCGGGCAGATCCCGCCGAACCCCAGCGAGCTGCTCGACTCCCCCGCGATGGGCCGGCTCCTGCAGCGGCTCGCGCTGCGGTACGACGTGATCCTGCTCGACTCCGCGCCGCTGCTGCCCGTGACCGACGCGGCGGTCCTGTCCCGGCTCACGGACGGCGCGCTCGTCGTCGTGGGCTGCCGGACCGTGCACCGCGCGCAGCTCTCCGACGCGCTCGCGTCGCTGCACGCCGTCGACGCGCGCGTGCTCGGCCTGCTGCTCAACCAGGTGTCCGCGAAGGCGTCGGGCTCGATCCTCACCTACGGCTCCACGCCGCAGTCGACCGCCAGGGCGTGGTCCCTCGGGCAGCGCACGGGCCGCCGGCGCCCCGGGAAGCACGGCACGCCCCCGCCCGTCACGCCCCCGGCACCCGCCGGGTCGTCCGCGCCGGCCGAGGTGCCGCCCGGTCCGCCGGAGACGGGTGGTGCAGCCCCGGACGCGACGCCGCCCGCGCGGCCCGCTCCCGCCGGACCCGTCGCGCCGCCGGTCCCGACCAACGGCTCCCCCGTGCCCGTCCGCACGGGCGGTGGCCCCGCCGCGACGAACGGCGCGCGCCCCACCGTGCCGGACGAGGCCCTGCTGCCCGGGCGTGAGCTCGCCGGGCTCGACGACCTGGAGCTGCCGGCCCCGCGCCCGATGGTGCAGGAGCGCGGCGCGCACGCCTCCTGGCTGTGAGGGCGTCGTGATCAGCCCCGCCGTGCAGGACGTCGGGCACGCACCGCGCGCCGTCCCGACCGGCTCCCACGCGCCGGCGCCGCTGCCGGTCCCGCGCCGCTCCACGCGGTACGTCGCGATGGCGGCGGTCGCGCTCGTCGCGCTCAACTACCAGCTCGTCGACGCCTTCACGACCGCGATCGTCGTGCCGCTCGCGCTCGTCCCGGTGTGGTGGTCGGCGCCGCGGCGGTTCGTCGGCGCGCGCGGGCTGCTGCTGCTCGGTGCGCTCGCGCTCGCGTCGGGCGTGTGGCTGACGGCCGTGTCGTCCGGGTCGCATGCGATCAGCGCGGTCGTGCTGCGCGCCAACCTGCTGCTGGTGGTCGGCGCGTTCTGCGCGATCGGCCTGCTGCTGTGGGCGCGCACCGTGCTGCCGATGCGGACCGTCGCGCTGTCGGTCGCCGCCGGGCTCGTGCTGCGCATCGGGCTCGAGCCGATCAACCCGGCCAACCCGTGGAAGTACAACTTCTCCTACGCCGTCACGGTCCTGGCGCTGGGCCTCGTCGTCCGCAAGCGCCCGCGGCCCGTCGAGATCGTCCTGCTGCTCGGGCTCGCCGCCGTCTGCATGCTGAACGACTCACGGTCGGCGTTCGCGACGCTCGTCCTGGCGGCGCTCCTCGTGGCGTACCAGCTGCGCCCGACGACGCTCGGCCGGCGGTCGAGCGCGCTCGCCACGATCGCGCTGTTCGCGGGCATCTCCGCGTGCGTCTACTCGGTGGGCACCACGCTGATCCTCGAGGGGTACCTCGGCGCGGAGACGCAGCAGCGGTCGCAGGAACAGGTCCAGACGTCGGGGTCGATCCTCCTCGGCGGCCGTCCCGAGTGGGGTGCGAGCCTCGCGCTGTTCGAGTCGCGGCCCATGGGGTACGGCGTCGGCGTCGTCGCGAACCTCGACGACATCCTCGTCGCGAAGTCCGGCATGGCCGCGCTCAACTACGACCCCGACAACGGCTACGTCGAGAACTACATGTTCGGCAGCGAGATCAAGCTGCACGCCGTGATCGCGGACCTGTGGTCCAACTTCGGCGTCCCGGGCCTCGTGCTCGGTGCGTGGATCCTCGGGCTGTCGGTATGGTCGATCGCGAGCGCCGCCGCCCGGCGTGTCGCGTCCGGCCTCGTGATCTACCTGACGTGCGTCATGCTCTGGAACTTCGCGTTCGGTCCCATCTACAGCTCGATGCCGATCATCGTGCTCGCGCTCGGCCTCCTGCTGCTGCCCCGCCCCGGCGTCGACGCGGGCGAGGCGACCCTCGACGACACCCCACCGGCCGCACCGGCCATCCCCTCCGGAGGGCGCGCATGACCGTCACGGTGCTCGAGTCGTTCCCGCGGCCGCGCCGCACGACCAACCCGTACCTCGCCCAGCTGCTCGTCGAGCTGCCGGACGACGTGCACGCGCTCACCTTCGACTGGCGCACCGCCCTGCTCGGCCGCTACGACGTCTTCCACGTGCACTGGCCCGAGAAGCTGCTGCGCGGCACGTCGCGGCTCAAGACGGCGGCCCGGTTCGCGACCACGACGGCGCTGCTCGCCCGCCTCGCGCTGACCCGCACGGCCGTCGTGCGCACGCTGCACAACGTCGAGCCGCACGAGTCCGGCAGCGCGCTCGAACGGTGGGTGCTGCGCCTCGTCGACCGCCGCACGACCGTGTTCGTCCGCCTCAACGGGACGACGCCGCTGCCCGCGGACGCCCGGCCCGGCACGCCGCTGGTGACCGTGCCGCACCCGCACTACCGCGACTGGTACGCCGCGCACCCGCGCGGCGACGCCCGGCCCGGGCGCGTGCTGTTCTTCGGGCTCGTCCGCCCCTACAAGGGCGTCGAGGAGCTGATCGAGGCCTTCCGTGCGACCCCCGGCGACGACCTGGAGCTGCGCGTCGTCGGCAGCCCCGAGAGCGACGAGCTGCGGGCGACCGTCGAGGCCCTCGCCGCCCCCGACCCGCGCGTCGGGCTGCGGCTCGCGTACGTCGACGACGACGTGCTGGCCGCCGAGGTGTCCGCCGCGTCGCTCGTCGTGCTGCCCTACCGGCGCCTGCACAACTCCGGCGCGGCGCTGCTCGCGCTGTCGCTCGACCGGCCCGTCCTCGTCCCCGCGGGGCCCACGTCCGCCGAGCTCGCCGCCGAGGTCGGCAGCGCCTGGGTCGCGACGTTCACCGGGTCCGTCACCCCCGCCGACCTGCGGGCCGCCCTCGACCGGGCCGCCGCGCTCGACCTCGGCCGCGACCGACCGGACCTCACGGCGCGCGACTGGTCCGCGGTCGGCGCCGGGCACGCCGCGGTGTTCCACGACGCCGTCGCGCTCGCGCACGGGCGGCCCGCCGCACAGCTCGTCGACCAGGACGTGTCGTGACCGCGCGCGCGGTCCCCGTCCGCGCACCCCGTCGTCCCGCTCGCGCCACCGGCGCGCCGCGTCCCGTCGTGCCGCACCCGAAGGAGCCCCGATGACCGCCACCCCGGTCACCGCGACGCGCACCGCCGTCGAGGTCGTCTTCCGTGCCGAGCGCGACGTGGCGTCGTGGGAGGCCCGGCACGCGCGCGGCGAGGTCCCCGGACGCTGGCCGTACGGGCTGGACCTCCTCGCGCGCACAGGCGCGACCGTCACGACCGCGAACCTGCCCGAGCCGACGCGCGCCGACCGGGTGCGCGCGCTGCTGCGGTCCGCGGTCCCGCACCCCGGGCGCAGCCGCCACGACGTCGGCATCGCGTGGGACGAGAACCTCGCGCGCCGCATGCTCGTGCTGTCGCCGCACGCCCGCATGTACGCGGGTGCGATCTGGCTGACCGACGCGCTCGAGATCGACCCGTCGTCGGAGCGCGTGCGCGGCGCACTCGACGTGCTGCGTCGCATGGACGGCGTCTTCGTCAACAGCAGCGCCCAGGTCGAGCCGCTGCAGGCCGCGCTCGGCCGGTCCGGGCCGCCGGTGTCGTTCTTCACGTTCGGCGTCGACCACGAGTTCTTCTCCGCGCAGCCGCCCGCACCCGCGCCGCTCGTCGTGAGCGTCGGCGGCGACCGCGACCGCGACCCCACGACCCTGTTCGCCGCGCTGTCGCGCGTGCACGAGGCACGGCCCGACGTCGAGATCGTCGTGCAGAACGCGTCCGACGTGCCCGCGCCCCCGGGCGTCACGAAGGTGCCGCGGCTGTCGCACACCGAGCTGCGCGACCTGTACGCGCGCGCGAGCGTCGTCGCGATCGCGACGCGCCCGAACCTGCACATGTCCGGGCTCACCGTGAGCCTCGAGTCGATGGCGACCGCCCGGCCCGTCGTCCTCACCGCGACGCCCGGCCACGAGGACTACCACCGCGACGGCGAGACCGCGCTGCTCGTCGAGCCGCAGGAGCCGACCGACCTCGCCGACCGCGTGCTCGACCTGCTCGACGACCCCGACGCAGCGATCGCCCTCGGTCAGCGCGCGCGGCAGGCAGTCGAGGACCGCTTCACGTCCGCGCACCTCGTCGACGGCATGGCCCGCGCGGTCGGGCTCGTCTGACGCGCCTCAGCGGCGGGGGCGGAGGCGGCGGGTGACGCCGCCGACGAGGGTGCCGGCGTAGCCGCGCAGGATCGTCAGGTCGGTGCGGCGGACGCCGTAGAACGACAGCATCGAGACGCCGAAGAGGCGCTTGAGGAACCACTGGTTCAGGCCGGACGAGACGACGTAGCCGAGCAGCGTCGCCCACGCCGCACCCATCGCACCGTACGTCGGGACGAGCAGGACCAGCAGGCCGATGTTGAGGACGCACGCGATCACGAGCGCGATGCTGCGCAGACCCGGCCGGCCGCGCGCCGAGAGGCCGGCACCCGCGATCGACCCCGGCGTGCTGATGACGACCGCGACGAGCAGCAGCCACGCGATCGGCACCGCGGGCGCGAACTCCTGCCCGAACAGCAGCGGCAGCCACCAGATCATCGTGCCGCCCAGGACGAGCGCGACGACCGTGCAGATGAGCGTCGAGATGCGCGCGGCGGCCGCGAGACGCGCGTCCTCGCTGCGGCTCGCGTCGGTCACGAACGTCACGTCGCGCACAGCGCGGTGGATGACCAGCGGCAGCTCGCTGACGTTGACGGCGACGACGTACAGTCCGAGCTCGTAGGCGCTGCTCAGCGGGGTCATGATCGTCTGGTCGACGCGGGACAGCAGGATCCCGGAGATCGTGCCGATCCACAGCCGCAGGCCGTAGCCGGTGAGGGCACGCGTCGAGGCGAGGCCGTCGGTGTCGGGCTCGGCGGGCGGCAGACGTCGCGGCAGCGTCAGGTAGGCGAGCGCGCCCATCACGGGCATGACGGCGAGCACGACGGTCGCCGTGAACGGCGTGAGGTGGTCGGTCAGCCAGAGCGGGACGAGCACCAGGAGCCGCAGGCCGGACGCGAGCACCTTCTCCCACGCGACCATCGCCCAGCGCTGGAGCCCCGACGCGATGCCGCGCAGGACGCCGAGCAGGAGCGTCGGCAGCACCGCGAGCGACGCGACCGCCATGAGCTTCTGGATCTCCAGGTCGCCGCCCGACAGCCACTCGCGCGCCGCGAACACCGCCCCGGTCGCGAGCAGGCCCGCGAGCACCACGATGAGCGCGCCGTTGCGGGCCGCGACCCGGACCAGGCGCGGGTGCCGCGCGACCGCGTAGGACACGGCCTCCGGCACGCCGAACGTCATGAGGGCGATCGCGAGGCCGAGCGGGGCCGTCGCGGCGGCGACCGCACCGCGGCCGTCGACCCCCAGCGACTGCGCGAGGATCGGGCCGCTCGCGAGCGCGACCACGGGCGGGAACAGGTTCCCGACCAGCGTGATCGTCATGCTGCGGGCGGTGCCGCCCTTCGCCGTCGTGCGGTCCTCCACCGCTGGCCCCCCGGTCTTTCGGGTCACGACGCGCCCGGCACCTTCCCGGCGCGCACCGTGCGCCGCCCGTCGCGCGCGTACTCGACGTACACCGTGCCGTACGCACCCGCGATCATGCCCGTGCCGCGCGCGAACGTGCGACGGCCCTTCGCCTGGTGGACCTGCGAGCGAGTGACCGTGCCGAGCGCCCAGCGGGCCGCGCCGCCCGCGGCACGGACGGCACCCTGCCCCGTGACGCGTGCCCGGACGAGCGCGCGGTCGAGCGGACCGTCGGCCAGCACGACCGAGGTGCGGCCCCACGTGTTGCCGTTGCGGAAGGCGCGCGCCAGCACCCAGCGGCGCGTCACGCGGTCCGGCGGGACGACGTCGACCACGACGGCCTCGTCGCACCACACCATCCGGCCGCCGGCCTTCGCGAGCTGCCGCGTGAGCAGCTGGTCCGAGCCGCCGGACAGGCCGAACCGCTCGTCGAACCGCAGGCCGAGCGCGCGCACGCGGGCCAGGTCGAGCAGCAGGTTGTTCGTGGCGGCCACGTCCGTCGTCGTGCCCGTCGGCAGGCGGCGGCGGTCGAAGAACCGGCCGGCGGCGACCCACGCGTCGGGCTGCTGCTCGAACTCGGACACGACCGGCCCGACGACGCCCTCGGGACGGTCCACCAGGTAGGTGTCCACCAGCAGGCGCAGCCACGTCGGGACGGGCCGCTCGTCGTCGTCGATGAACACCAGCAGGTCCGCGTCGCCCGACTCGTCGAACGCGCGGTTGCGGGCCGCCGCGATGCCCGGCTGCGGCTCGTGCGCGTACCGGACGACCGGCCCGCCCTCGGCCGCGGACCGCGCCGCCTCGCTCTCGACCACGTCGCGTGCGCCGCCGTCGGGGTCGTTGTCGACCACGAGCACCTGCGCGGGCGGGTCCAGCAGCGCGGCCTGCGCCACGAGCATCGGCAGCGCCGCCCGCAGGTCGTCGGGGCGCTTGTACGTCAGCACCCCGACGACCGTGCGCGGGTCGTCGTGCCGGGTCCGGGTCGCGTCGCGCGCGGCCTCGACCACCTCCGAGCCGTCCTCCATCAGTCCCCCTGTCGGACGTCGCTCCCCCTGAGCGGCGATCATGGCACGACCGGGCGCGCCACCAGCTCGCTCCACCGAGCAGTGAGCGGCAGCGTCGTCGTGGTCGCCGACGTGTACACCGACAGGCCGACCCCGCCCGCGGCCTGGAGCGCGGCCGTGGTGCTCGTGCCCGACAGCGTCCACGCCGCCGGCTCCGGCGAGCCCGAGGCCCACACCTTCGCGCGCAGCGTGGTCGTGCCCGTCCCGGTCACCTGGAACCGTGCCTGCAGCGTCTGCCCGGCGGCGTACGTGATGCCCGGGACGTTGACCTGCGCGACGGTGACGGTCGTGCCGGCGGAGATCCCGACGATCGACGCCCGCACGACACCCGTCGACAGCATCTTGAGCCGCAGCCGGTAGCCGTCGGTCGTGCCCGCGGTCCGGCCCGCGAGCTCGAGGTCGGTGCCCGACCCCGTCGGCATCACGTCCAGGCTCACCTTGGCCGTCAGGTCCGTGCTGGTCGACGACACCGGCAGGAAGGACGACAGGCGGTACCCGGCGCCGGTGACGCGCATCGCGCCCGTGCCGTTCGCGACGGAGAAGTTCGCGGCACCGCCCTGGACGGTCCACGCGCCGCCGGTGTCGGCGGAGCCCCAGCCGCCCGTGAGTGACCGCGCGAACGGGTCGAGCGCGAACGGCGTGTCGGCGGGCGGTGCCGCCACGGAGACCTCGCGGGTCGTCGTGCCGGTGTCGCCGTCGTCGTCCGTCGTCGTGAGCGTGATCGTGTACGTGCCGTCCACGGCGTACGTGTGGTTCGCCGTCGCGCCGGTCGCGGTCGCGCCGTCGCCGAAGTCCCACGCGTAGGACGTGATCTGGCCGTCCGCGTCCGTCGAGGTCGACGCGTCGACCGCGACCGCGAGGTGCGTCGGCGTCGCCGTGAAGGCCGCGACCGGGCCCTGGTTCGGCACCGGGGCCGCCACCGTGACCTCGCGGGTCGTGGTGCCGGTGTCCCCGCGGTCGTCCGTGACCGTGAGCGTGACGGTGTACGTGCCGGCCGCCGCGTAGGTGTGCGACGCGGTCGCGCCCGTGCCCGTCGCGCCGTCGCCGAAGTCCCACGCGTGCGCGGTGAGCGTGCCGTCGGCGTCCGCCGACGCGGTGCCGTCCACCGCGACCGTGAGGTCGGTCGGCGTCGCCGTGAACGCCGCGACCGGCGCCTGGTTCGGCGCGACGACCGTGACCGTGCGGACCGTCTGCGCGCTCCCGCCACGGTCGTCCGTGATCGTGAGCGTCACCTCGTAGTCGCCGCCCGCCGCGTACGTGTGCGTCGGGGCCGGCCCGTCACCCGTCGAGCCGTCGCCGAACGTCCACGCGTGCTGCGTGATCGTCCCGTCGGGGTCGGACGAGGTGCCGGCGTCGAACGCGACCGTGAGGTCCTCGGGCGTCGCCGTGAACGCGGCCGTGGGGAGCTGGTTCGGCGGGACGACCGTGACGTCGTGCGCCACCTGCGCCGTCGCGCCCTCGTCGTCGGTGACCGTCAGCGTGACCGTGTAGGTGCCGCCCGCGGCGTACGTGTGGGAGGGCGTCGCGCCCGTCGCGGTCGCACCGTCGCCGAACGACCACGCGTAGCCCGTCACCGTGCCGTCCGAGTCGGTCGACCCGGTCGCGTCGAACGCGACCGTGAGGTCCGTCGGCGTCGAGGTGAAGGCCCCGACCGGCACCTGGTTCGGCAGCTGACCCGTCTTGCCGAGCGCGTAGTGGTTGGCCACCGCCTGCGCGTCGAGCACCGAGGAGTAGACCGCGACCTCGTCGATCGTGCCCGCGAACCACGCCTGCGGGCCCCACGTCGTGTCGCCGAACACCCGCCAGTACCCGTTGTAGGCCTGCGCGCCCGTCTGCGGGTTGGTGCCCTGGAGCACGCCGTCGACGTAGAGCTTCATGCCGTCCGGGCCCTGCGTGGCGACGAGGTGGTGCCACTGGTTGTTGTTGTACGACGCGGACGTCGTGATCGTGTTCGTCACGCCCGTCCAGGTGCCGAACGTCAGGCGCCCGTTCGTCTCCATGTAGACGTGCCGGTCGTAGCTGCCCGACACCCCGGTGTTCGTGTCGCCGAAGCCGATGAGCTTCCCGCCGTTGCTCGTCGACGTCCTGAACCACAGCTCCTGCGAGTACACCGTCGGGTTCGACACCTGCTGCGTGCTCGCGACGAGCGTGTTGCTCGACCCCAGCGACCGGACCGCGGTGTTGCTCACGCCCGACAGCGCGCCCGACTGGCTGCGCAGGAACGTGCCCCGGTAGACGCCCGGTGTGCCGTACGGGCCGGAGTCCGCCGCGGTCGTGCCCGAGCCCTCACCGAGCCGCCAGTACAGCTCGGGACCCGCGTCGTAGACGGCCTTGCCGTACGCGTCGGCGGGCGCCGGCGGCCGGGCGACGGTGCGACCCGACAGCGTGTAGTGGTTCTCGACCTGCGCGATCGTCAGCGGCGCCGGGTAGACGGCGACGTCGTCGATGCTGCCCGCGAGGTAGCCGCTCGTCGGCTGGTTCGGCCAGCCGCCGAGGTTGTCGCCGCCGATCCGCCAGTAGCCGGCGTACGCCTGGCCCATGGTCGTGTCGGCACGCTGCCCGACGCGCCGCCCGTCGACGTAGAGCTTCATGCCCTCGGCGCCCATCGACGCCACGACGTGGTGCCACTGGCCGTCGTTGTACGACGCGGAGCTCGTGAGGGTCCGGACGGAGCCCGGGTAGACGCCGAACGTGATCCTGCCCGAGTTCTCCATGTAGACGTGCCGGTCGTAGCTGCCCGACGAGCCCGTCTGCAGGTTGGAGAAGCCGACGATCTTGCCGCCGCGCGTCGTCGTGGTCTTGACCCACGCCTCGACCGCGAACGAGTCGGGACCCTGGATCGCGGTGCTGGTCGCGCCCGTCGACGACGCCGTGCCGTCGAACGTCGACGCGGCGTTCACGTCACCGCCGATCGCACCGGCCGCGCCGCGGGTGACGCCCGCGCCGAGCGTGAGGTCGGACCAGCCGACCCAGTCGAACGCGGTCGTGCCGCTGGGCTCGCCCAACCGCCACAGCGACGTCGCGCCGTCGGTGCGCACCTGCTGCGCGTACGGGCTGATCGAGGAGTCGTCCGACACCGTGACCTGGACCTGGTCGGTGATCGCCGCGTTGCCGAACGGGTCGACCGCCTTGACGCGGTACGTGTACGTCGTCCCGGGGGTCAGGCCGGTGTCCATGAAGCCCATCTGCGGGCGCTTCCACACGACCGACGGCGCCGTGACGGTGTGGATCACCTGGCCGTTGCGGGACACCGTGTACGTGAGGTTCTCGTTGTCGCGGTCGTAGTTCGCGGGCCAGCTGAGGCGCACCGTGCCGGACTGGAACGACGCCGCCGACAGCGGCCACGTCGCGGAGGCCAGGCGCGGCCCCTGCTTGTTGGGCGCGGTGTCCGTGCGCGCGAACCGCGCGAGCCCCTGCTGGCCCTTGTTGTTGACGATCGTGAACTCGCCGCCGTACAGGAGGTACTGGTCGTTGCCCGTGACCGTCCAGGGCCCCTGGCCCTGACCGGTGTACGACCCGCTGTTGATGTCCGGGTACCAGCTGAGCAGCGTCGGCGTGGGCTTGCCGGCGTAGTTGTAGTACCCGTACGGGTCGGCGGTCGCGACGCCCGTCACGGCCTTGCTGAACGCGAGGCCGCGGTAGAACGTCCACGGCTCCGTCTGCGGGAAGCCGCCGATGTTGCCGCAGTAGTGCGGGTGCCCGGCGACGTACACCGCGTCGCCCGGACCGGGCCACGCCGCGTACGTGTCACCGTGGCAGTCCTCGACCCAGATCAGCTCGCCCGTGGCCCAGTCGCCGCGCGCGGTGCCCTCGAGGTTGCCGGTGCTGCCGAAGACGTACCCGGTGACGTAGAAGCTCGTGGCGTCGGACGTGAGGCTCGTGATCGACGCCTGCGTCGAGCCGTTGCGGATGAGGCCGTTGATCGCGAGCGGCAGCGTCGCACCGGTGACGGCGTCGACGCGTGCCAGGCCGTAGCCCGGGTTCCCGCTGCCGTTGAACGTCGAGAAGCTGCCGCCGGCGATGACCTGCGTCTGGTCCGGCGAGACGACGAGGGCGCTCACCGAGCCGTCGTCGGCGCTCGGTGCCCACGGCAGCAGCGCACCGTCGGCCGCGTTGAACGCGGCGACCTTGTTGCGCGGCGACCCGTTGGCGTTGGTGAACGAGCCGCCGACGTACACGGTCGTGTCGGTCGCGACGATCGTGCGGACCTGCGAGTCGACGCCCGGGTTGAAGGACGACAGGAGCGCGCCCGTCGCCGCGTCGAACGCCGCGATCCGGTAGCGCGCCTGCCCCGCGATGCTCGTGAAGCTGCCGCCCACGTACACGCGCGTCCCGTCGGGCGACACCGCGACGGTCCGCACCTGCGCGTTGGGGTCCGGCGCCCACGACGCGTCGAGCACGCCGGTCGCGAGGTCGTACGCGAGCAGGTTGGCGCGCGGCACGAGGTTGGTGCCCGCGGCCGACCCGGCCGGCCGGGCGTTCGCGAAGTCGCCTCCGACGAAGACGCGCGACCCCGCGATGCCCTGCTGCCAGACGACGCCGTCGATCTGCACGGTCGGCAGCGAGTCCGCGGCGACCGTCAGCGGTGTCCCCTCGGGCGGGACCGTGTCGGCGGCGGCCGGGGTGGCGAGGGTGGCCCCCACGAACGCCAGGGCGGCGGTCGCGACGAGCGCGGAGGATCGGGCGACGAGTCCGCGGAAGCGGGTCATGGGGCACCTCGGGGGCGACGGGGGCACGCGGCAGGGCGAGCCACGCACGAGGATCGTATGCAGGCGAAACCGCACCGAAGGGTGAGGAACCGGGTGAACTGGACGCGCAACCGGGTGATTCGGACGAATCGTTTCGCCGACGCGCTGACCAGGCGACTTCCCCGCGACGGCGGCAAGCCCTTGCCGGACGGGCACGGCCCCGCCGTCCCCGCTGGAGGGGGACGACGGGGCCGTGGTCGACGGGCGCCCGCGAGTCGCGTCAGGCGGCGACGGGCCTCGCCGAGAGCTGGCTCCACCGCGCGGTCAGCGGCAGGGTCGTCGTGCTCGACGACGTGTACACCGACAGGCCCACCCCGCCGCCGACCTGCAGCGCGGCGGTGGTGCTGGTGCCCGTGAGCGTCCACGCGGCGGGCTCGGGCGAGCCGGCCGGCCAGACCTTGAGCCGGAGGTTCGTGGTCCCGGTGCCCTCGACCTGGAGCCGCACCGACAGCGTCTGCCCGGCCACGTACGTGAGGCCCGGGACGTTGACCTGCGCGACGGTCGTCGTGGCGCCCGCGGACACCCCGATGATCGACGCCCGCAGCACGCCCGTGCTGAGCATCTTGAGCCGGCCGCGGTAGCCGTCGGTCGTGCCGACCGCGCGACCCACGACCTCGAGGTCCGTCCCGCTGCCCGTCGGTGCGACGTCGAGCGCCACGTCGACCCGGACGTCGGCGCTCGTCGACGAGACCGGCAGGAACGACGACAGCCGGTACCCCGCGCCGGTGACGCGCATCGCGCCGACCCCGGAGGCGACCGAGAAGTTCGCCGCGCCGCCCGCGACGCTCCACGCGCCGCCCGTGTCGGCCGTGCCCCAGCCGCCCGCAACGGTCCGCGCGAACGCGTCGGCGGCGAACGGGGCGTCGGCCGGCGGGGTCGTCACCGTGACGTCGTGCGACGTCTGGGCGGTCGCGCCGTCGTCGTCCGTGACCGTGAGCGTCACCGTGTAGGTGCCGTCCGCGGCGTACGCGTGCGACGCGGTCGCGCCCGTCGCCGTCCCGCCGTCACCGAAGCTCCAGGCGCGCTGGGCGATCGTGCCGTCCGGGTCGGACGAGCCGGCCGAGTCGACCTGCACCGACAGGCCGGCGGTCGTCGCCGTGAACGCCGCGACGGGCGGCTGGTTGGGCGGCGGCGGGGTCACCGTCACGTCGTGCGCGACCTGGGCGGTGTGGCCGTCGTCGTCCGTCACCGTGAGCGTCACGGTGTACGTGCCACCGGCCGCGTAGGTGTGGGACGCCGTGGCACCGGTGCCCGTGCCGCCGTCGCCGAAGCTCCACGCGTAGGACGCGATGGTGCCGTCGGGGTCGGCCGACGCGGACCCGTCGACGTTCACCGTGAGGCCGTTCGCGGCGGGGGTGAACGCGGCGACCGGGGGCTCCTCCGGCGCCTCGCCGGTGCGCCCGAGGGTGTTGTGCGCCGCGACGGTCCCGGCCGCGAGCGCGAACGGGTACACGGCGACCTCGTCGATCGCACCGTTGAAGTTGTTCGACGACGGCGTGTTCGGCCAACCGCTGAGGCTGTCGCCGCCGATCCGCCAGAACCCGGTGAAGTTGCGCCCGCTCGGGTTGTCCGCCCGCGACGCGACCAGCGCACCGTCGACGTACAGCGCCATGCCGGCGCCGCTCATCGTGCCGACGACGTGGTGCCACTGACCGTCGTTGACCGCCTGCGGCGACCGGACGGTGCGGTTCTGGCCCGGGCTGGCGCCGAACTGCACGCGACCGCCGCTGTCGACGTAGAGCTGCCGGTCGCGCGTGCCGCTCGTGCCGGTCAGGCTCGTCGAGCTGCCGAAGCCGACGACCCAGCCGCCCTGGTTGGACGTCGTGCGGATCCACGCCTCGACCGACAGGTCGTTCATGTTCTGCTCGCGCTGCGGCGCCACGACGCGGCTGTTCGTCGTGCCGGCGAACGTGGTCGCGGTCGTCGGGTCGCCGGAGATGGCGCCGGCGGTGCCGCGGGTGAGCGCGGTCCCGGTCGTGCCGTCGTCCGTTCCCGCCGCGTCGAGCGCGGTCGTGCCGCTCGCCTCGCCGAGGCGCCAGTAGTGCGAGGCGCCGTCGCTCATGACGGTCTGCGCGTACGGGCTGACCGGTCCGGTGCCGTCGGCGACGACCTGGACCGACGGGCTCGTCACGGTGTTGCCGAACGGGTCGGAGACCCGCACCGCGTAGGTGTACGTCTGCCCCGGGGTGAGCCCGGTGTCCGTGTACCCCTGCGTGGGCCGCTTCCAGATGACCGACTTCTTCACCTCGTTGGAGACGGGCTGGCCGTTGCGCAGCACGCGGTACGTGAGGTCCTCGTTGTCGAAGTCGGCGTTCGCCGTCCACGAGACCCGCACCGCGCCCGTGCCGATGCCGCGGGCCGTCGGCGTGAAGTCGGCGCCCGAGAACCGCGGACCCTGGTCGTTCGGCGCGATGCTCGGCACCGCGAACCGGACGAGCCCCTGCTGGCGGCGGAAGTTCACGTTGAGGAACTCGCCGCCGTACACGATGTACCGGTCGTCGCCGGTGACGGCCCACGGGCCCTGGTTCTGGCCCGTGTAGGTGCCGGTGTCCAGGTCGGGGTAGAAGTTCAGCATCTCGGGCGCGTTCGTGCCCTCGAAGTTCGTGTAGCCGAGGTGCTCACGGCCGAGCTTGCGCATCGGCTCCTTGGTGTAGGCGTCCGCGCGGTAGAACAGCCAATCGTCGTTCTGCGGCGTCCCGCCGACGTTGCCGCAGTAGTGGTGGTGGCTCGCCGCGTAGATGACCGGGCCCTGCGCGTGCACGGCGTAGGAGTCGCCGTGGCAGTCGGCGATCCACCGGATCGAGCCGGTCTCCCAGTCCGCCGCGAAGACGCCCTCGAGCGTGCCGCCCGAGCGTCCGAACGTGTAGCCGACGCCGTACATGTTGTCCGCGTCGCCGGCCAGGCCCGTGATCGAGCCCGCCGTGCCGCTGTTGCGGATCTGCGAGGTCGCGGGGAACGGGAGCGGCGCGCCCGTCACGGAGTCGACGCGGGCCAGCCCGTCGGGCGCGGCGGTGCTGCCGTTGAACGACGTGAAGTTGCCGCCGACGATCACCGTCGACCCGTCGGGCGAGACGGTGAGGGCGCTCACCGAGCCGTCGTCGACCGTGGGGTTCCACGGCAGGAGCGCGCCGTTCGCGGCGTTGAACGCTGCCAGCCGGGTGCGCGACGAGCTGCCCGCCTGCGTGAAGATGCCGCCCGCGTACACGGTCGTGTTGGTCGCGGCGAGCGCGCGGACCTGGCCGTTCGTGCCCGCGTTGAACGTCGTGACGAGCGCGCCGGTCGCGGCGTCGAAGGCCGCGATCCGGTACCGGGTCGTGCCCGCGATGCTCGTGAAGTTGCCGCCGACGTAGATCCGCGAGCCGTCGGGCGACTTCACGACGGCGCGGACCTGGGCGTTCGGGTTCGGCGCCCAGCCGCCGTCGAGCACGCCGGTCGTGACGTCGAACCGCAGCAGGTTGTTCCGCGTGACGGTGTTGACGCCCGCGGCGGCGCCCGCCGGTCGCGCGTTCTGGAAGTCGCCGCCCGCGTAGACCTGGTTGCCGACCATCGTCTGCTGCCACACGACGCCGTTGATCTGCACGGTGGGCAGCGCGTCGGCGGAGACGGTCGGCGGGAGCCCCGGGGGCGGCGACGTGTCGGCCTGCGCCGGCGCGGCGCCGACGACCAGCCCGACGGCGACCGTCGCCGCAGCGGTGAGCAGGGCCCAGGCACGAGCGACCGGCGAGCGGTCGGTGACAGGACGCAGAGACATGGCGACACCCCGGGGCGGTCGGACAGTGGGCGAACGGCCACGATCCTACGAGCGCGAAACCGCGCAAAACAGGACAGTAAGGGTGAAAACACCGGTCACGGGGGGTGATACTCGGACACCCGTCCGGGGGACACCGCAGCGCTGACCTGCACGGACGCGCGATCCCGGCCCGAGCCTGCGCGCGGCTCGGGCCGGGACGGCCACGACGGGCTCAGGCGGCGGGGCCGGCGCCCTCGAAGAGGACCGTCGTCACGGTCGGGTCGTAGCTCACGGTCACCTGGAGACGGTCGCGCTGGTCGGCCGGCACGTTGAAGACGTAGACGCCCGTCACCGACGCGCCCGGCGCGACGGACCCGGAGAACGGCTTGCCGCCCGGGCCGGTGAGGGGCTCGGCGGGAGCGAGGTCCTGCCCGCCGTAGACGTTGACGACCGCGCTGTCGAGCGGGACCGCCGCGGACGTGCCGTTCGTGAGCCGCACCGTCACGCGCACCGCCGGACCGGCGACCTCGCCGGGGCCCTGCGCCTCGCCCGCGACGGACTCGACCGTCGTGAGCTCCGCGGTGACGCCGGAGTCGAACGCAGCGGGCTGGTCGAGCGCCACCGCGTCCTTCGTCACGGGCGTGTAGGGCGCGGCGGGGTCGGCGTCGTCCGTGGCGCCACCGCCCGGCTCACCGGGAGCGGGGGCCGTGGGCGTCTCCACGGGCGACGGCTCGTCGCGCACGTCCTCGCCCGCGGAGCGCGACGGCGACGCGGACGACGTGGGGCCGGCGTCCGCCGAGCCGGACTGCGCGACGGCCGCCCAGACGACGCCACCGAGGACGAGCACGACCAGGGCGGCGACGGCGACGACCGCCCAGCGCGGCACGGGCCGGCGCGCGGGCGCCTCGCTCACGCCTCACCGCCCCGGGCGTCACCGGCGGGACGGCGCAGCGTGCGCATCTCCGCGAACCACGAGCGCAGCGCGAGCACGAGGAAGCCGGCGGTCGCGAGCGCGAGCAGCGCGTACACGACCGCGAAGCCCGTCGTCCACCCGTACAGCAGGAACGACAGGCACAGCACGCCGTAGTCGGTCGGTGCCACGACCAGCGAGCGCAGCACCGACGGCCGGTCCCCGCCCGCGGTCGCCCGCATCGTCACGCCCGCCTGCCGCCGGAGCTGGTCGTTGAGGATCATCGCGAAGAACAGCACCGACCACACCGCGGAGTACGCGAGCGGGACGAGCAGCCACGTGTCGGGCACGACGTCCGCGCGGTACAGACCGACGAGCAGCGCCAGGTGCAGGCTCGAGACCTTGACGGCGTCGATGATGTGGTCGAGCCACTCCCCCGCGATGCTGCCGCCGCCGCGCAGCCGCGCGACCTGGCCGTCGGCCGAGTCGAACGCGTACCCGACGAGCAGGAGGACCGACACCAGCACGCCCGTCCACCACGCGACGGGCGCGAGGGCGAGCACGCCGATCGCGGCGAACGTCCAGACCGCGCTGATCGCGGTGACCTGGTTGGGCGTGAGCCCCGCGCGGTAGGCCCACGCGGCCAGCACGCGGCCGGCGCGGCGGTTGACGAACCGCGAGTAGGCGGGGGCCCCACGGGCGCCCTTCTGGACGGAGCCGAGACGGCCGAGCGTCTGTGCGAACGTCTCCGAGACCGAGGTGGTCACCGGCTCCTCCTGGTGCAGCGGCGTGGTCGTCATGCGGCACCGTCCGGGCGGGCCGGGACGGCGTCCGACGGGACGCGCACGGGTGCGGGGTCAGGCGACGGTACCGCCGTCGCACCGGACGTGGGGCGGCGGCGGCCCGACGGCCGGCGGCGCCCGCGGAATTCACCCGCGGCGAGCCGGCGGCACAGCCGCTCGTACCCGTCCGCGACGTCGTCCCAGTCGTAGTCCTCCGCGCGCCGCCGGGCCGCCGCACCGCGCGCCAGGGCGCCGGCCGGGTCCGCCTCGGCGTCCTCGACGAGCCGCGCGACGTCGTCGGGCGTCGCGAACCAGCGACCTGCGTCGCGCAGCACCTCCCGGTTGAACGACACGTCGTAGGCGACGGTCGGGGCGCCCGCCCCGATCGCGCGCAGCAGCGACGGGTTGGTGCCGCCGACGCTGTGCCCGTGCAGGTAGGTGAGCGCGTGCGCGTACAGCTGGTCGAGCAGGTCCTGGTCCCAGACACCACCGAGGAACTGCACGCGGTCGTCGGCCGCGGCGTGCACGCGGCGCGTGTACTCGTCGGCGTACGGCGCGGAGCCGACGACGACCAGCGGCAGGCGCGCGCCCGACCGACGGTACCCCTCGACGACGAGCTCGACGTGGTTCTCCGGCTCGAACCGCGCGACGACCAGGTGGTAGCCGCGCGCCTCGAGCCCGACGCCCGCGAGCGCGTCGGTGTCCAGCCCGTCGAGGAGCGGCGCGCCGTAGGCGATCTGCTCGGTCGGCGCACCGAACTCGGCCGTGTAGTAGTCGGCGATGCCCGCGGCGTCGGCGATCAGCGCGTCGGACCAGCGCACGGCGAGCGCCTCGGCCGCCCGGTAGTAGCGCCGGCCCGCGCCGCCCCACTTGGCGCGCCGCCACTCGAGCCCGTCGACGTGCGTCGCCACGGGGACACGCGCCGCGCGCAGCGCGGGCAGGAAGACGGCGTTCGCGGCGTTGAAGACGACGGCCGCGTCGTGCCGGTGGGTGACCTGGTGCCCGACCGACAGCGCCGTGTGGCTGAGCGTCTCGAGCGAGCGGCGGCGCAGCGCGGGCAGGTGCACGAGATTCATGCCGCGGTACGTGGGGACGCGGTCGGCGCGCTCCGGGGTGCGGCAGTAGACGAGCACGTCGTGGCCGCGGTCGGCGAGCCGTCCCCCGACCTCCTCGACCGCCGTCTCGAAGCCGCCGTACCGGGCAGGCACGCCGCGGGTGCCGATCAGCGCGATGCGCAGCGGCCCGTCCTGCGAGCGCCTCATCTGGGTCCTTCCGTCGTCCCGCACGCGGGGGTGGGCCCGGGTCGGTGGGCGGGACGTCGAGCATCCCGCGCCGCACGCACGGCGGGTACCGCCGTCCGGGTCGTCCGTCTGTGTCCGTTCCGACCGTGGCCTGGTCGGTTGCGCGCCGCGGTGCGGTCGGCGGCCGTGCGTCAGTACGCCCCGGCGCCGGTGACCACGGCGCGGAACGTCTTCCACAGGATCATGAGGTCCATCGTCACGGACCAGTTGTCGACGTAGCGCAGGTCGAGCCGGATCGACTCGTCCCACGGCAGGTCCGCGCGGCCGCTGACCTGCCACAGCCCCGTGATGCCGGGCTTGACGCGCAGCCGCTGGTGCACGGCGTCGTGGTAGCCGAGCACCTCCTCGCGCAGCGGCGGCCGCGGGCCGACCAGCGACATGTCACCGCGGACGACGTTGTAGAACTGCGGCAGCTCGTCGAGCGAGAACCGGCGCAGCACGCGCCCGACGGGCGTGATCCGCGGGTCGCGCGCCATCTTGAACATGAGCCCGTCGCGGTCGCTGCTGTCGAGCAGCTCGGCGCGGCGCCGGTCGGCGTCGCGGTACATGCTGCGCAGCTTCCAGATCGTGAACTCGCGCCCGTCGACGCCGACCCGCGTCTGCGTGTAGAAGGCGCGACCGGGCGACGTCAGCCGCACGGCGACGGCGGCGACGAGGATGACCGGTGCGACGAGCGTGAGGGCGACGAGCCCGAGGACGCGGTCCATCACGGCCTTGGCGACGAGCCGGCGACGCGGCGGCTCGATCTCGAGGCGCAGCAGGGACAGGCCCGCGGTCGGGTGCACGCTCACGCGCTCCTGCGCGACCTCGACGAGGCCGGGCGCGACGACGAGCTCGGCGCCCGCGCGACGCAGGGCCCACGACAGCCGGCGCAGCGCCTGGCCGCTCAGCGCGTTGCCCGCGACGACGACGACGGACACCGCGTAGTCCGAGACGATCTGCGGGATGTCCGCGAGCGCGCCGAGCGTCGGGACCGGCACCTCGGTCTCGGGCTCGACGTCCGACAGGCACGTCCCGATGACGAGGTAGCCGTGGTACGGCGCGAGACTGAGGTCGTCGATGACGTCGGCGACCGCGGCGGTGTCACCGACCACGATGGTCCGCATCATCGCCTGGCCGCGGTTGCGTCGTGCGTGCAGGAACCGGCGGTGCAGGTAGCGGGCGGCGCACGCGGCGGCCGCGGCGACGGGCACGCCGACGACGACGACCTCGCGCGGGACCGGGAGCGTCGTGAGGTAGGCGATGGCCATGACGAGCGCCGCGAGCAGCACGGACGAGCGGAGCAGCACCTGGAACTCGCCGGGACCGTCGCCCATGTTGTGCCGCTCGTAGCCGCGCATCGCCGCGACGGTGACCGGCAGCGCCACGGCGCAGACCGCACCGAGGACCGCGGCGGACGACCAGGCGGACCCGCCGAGCACCGCGGCGGCGGTCACACCCGCCCCGGCGGCGGCGGCGTCGATCGCGACGGTCACGCGCTGGTACCCGGTGGCGCTGTGGACCCACGGGAGCGCGCCGAGCGCGTCCTCCCCGGAGTTGTGCTCGGTCGCCCGGCGCACGAAGGGCTCCGGGGACGCCCACGAGCGTCGGGGGAACTTGGCGGGGCGGCGCCGCTCGAGCCACGCGTCGGTCCGTTCGGACCCGTGCCCGGCTGTCAGCGTCATGAACACCCACCCCCCTCGTGCGAGAACTGTGGATGAACGTATTACGGGGGGTATGTCGGATTCATCCGCCTCGGCCGCTTTTCACCCGTGCGCCCCGGTGTGCGGTGACTCACACCCGTTCGGGTCACGTCGCCCGACCGGACCAGCGGCGGCCGCCCAGGTCAGCGCGCGCGCAGCAGCCAGGCGTCCGCGGCGAGGCGCCCGTCGACGTCGGGCAGGTCGCCCACGACCGACGCGGGCGACCGGCGGGCTGCGAGGAGCCCCACGAGCGCGTCCGCGACCGCGGGCGCCGGGGCGTCGGGCTCGACGACCGCGTGCCCGTGCGCACCGAGCCACGCCGCGAGGCCCGTCTCGGTCGTCGCGAGCACCGCGCAGCCGTGCGCGAGCCCCTCCACGACCGGGAGGCCGACCTGCTCGCGCCACGTGCGCGTCCGCTGCGACAGGAGGACCGCGACCGCCGCCCGGCGCTGGTGCGCGTGGACCTCCGCGCGCGGCGGGTCGACGACGACCGTGACCTCCGGCCGGTCGGCGGCGAACGCGTGCACCTCGTCCACGAGGGGGCCCTTGCCGACCAGCGTGAGCCGCGCGCCGGGGTGCGCCGCGACGACCGCGGGCCACGCCGCGAGCAGCTCGCGCACGCCCTTGCGCTCCTCGAACGCCCCCACGAACAGCACCTCGTCGGCGTCCTTCGCGTCGAGCGGGCCGCACCCGCACGCCGTGGGCAGCGCCGGCAGCAGGACGTGCTCGGCGCGCCGCAGCCTCGGCACGAGCGCGCCGTAGAGCTCCTGCGCGGCCGGTGTGCCGAAGACGACCCGGTCGACCCGCCCGGCCACGCGCGCGATCAGCCGGGCGTCGAGCCACCGCCGTACCCGCCCCGCCGCACCCGGACGCGCGGGCGGCCGGAACGGGTCGTCGTTCGCGATCGCGTACGTCACGACGAGCGCGCGGGGTCGCCGCCGCACGCGCCGCGACAGGTCGACGGCCGCGAGCGCGAGCGCCGACCGGCGCAGGCTCGACACCATGAGCGGCTCGTTGACCTCGAGCTCACGGACGTCGGACCGCGCCAGCACCCACGCGGCGCGGGCGGGACCGGCCTCGACCAGGTCCAGGCCCCGGGCCAGCCCGGAGTCGAAGTCGTAGCGCCGGCTCCGGTAGACGATCGACGCGGGCGCGAGCTCGTGCGCGCGCTCCAGGTGGGCGGTCCGGAGCGTCTCGTAGAGCCGGACCCGGGGCAGCGCGGTGCGGCCGGCGCCTCCTGCGCTCGCTGTCGTCACGGGGCGTCTCCTCGTCGTCCGGGTGGTCCCCGCGGAGGCTGGAGGGCCGTCCGGCCTGCGGTCTCACCCGCTCCCGCCCGCCGTCGCGGGGTGTCCGACAAGATAGCGTTCGACCGTGCTCGGGATCGTCGTCGTGAGCTTCGGCTCCGCCTCGCTGCTGCGCGCGAACCTCGCCGACGTCGACGTCGCCGCCCTGCGCCGACCGGCCGCGGTGGTGGTCGTCGACAACTTCAAGGGTCCGCGCGAGCGCTCCGACGTGCGCGCCGTCGCCGCCGAGCAGGGGTGGGAGCTGGTCGAGAACGCGACGAACGCCGGGTTCGGTGCCGCGGTCGACGCCGGGGTCGCGCGCGCCGCGGCCCTGGGGTGCACGGCCGTCGTCGTGGTGAACCCCGACGCCCGCGTCCCCGCCGACGTCCTCGACGCGCTCGCCGACGCCGTCACCGCGTCGCCGCGGACGCTGGTCTCGCCGCGCGTCGAGCGCCCGGACGGTCGCGCGTGGTTCACGGGTGGTGCGCTGGACGTGGCCGGTGCACGGACGCGCAACGTCGAGGCGCCGGGGACGCCGCAGCGGACGGGCTGGCTGTCGGGCGCGTGCCTCGCGGCGGACGTCGGCGAGTGGACCCGCGTGGGCGGGTTCGACGACGACTACTTCCTCTACTGGGAGGACGTCGACCTCTCGACGCGGTGGACCGCCGCGGGCGGCACGCTCCAGGTGCGGCAGGACCTCGTCGTCGTGCACGACGTCGGGGGCACGCAGGAGACCGCCGGGTCGCGGGCGAAGTCGCCGACGTACTACCGCTACAACTGTCGCAACCGCCTGGTGTTCGCGGCGAAGCACCTGCCGGCCGCGGACGTGCGCCGCTGGCTGTGGCGGACGCCGTCGTACGCGTGGCAGGTCCTGCTGCGCGGCGGGCGCCGTCAGCTGCTGCGGCCGGTGCGACCGGTGGGGGCGGTGCTGCGCGGCTCGGCGGAGGGCGTCGGCTGGGCGCTGCGCGCGCTGCTGCGGCCCGCGCCGCGGCCGGACCGGACGGAGGTGACCGCGTGACGCGGGTCGGGATCGACGCGCACGTGCTCGACGGCAAGTTCCAGGGGTCGCGCACGTGGGTGCTGGAGACGCTGCGGCGGGCGCCGCTGCTCGCCGCCGACCTGACGTTCGTCGTCTACTCGGGCGACCCGGCGCGCACGGCCGCCCTGCTGGGCGACGTGCCCGTGGAGCACCGTCGGCTCCCGCCGGGCGGGCCGGTCGGGCGCAACCTGAGGTTCTGGCCGCGCGCCGTGCGGCAGGACGGGCTCGACGTGCTCGTGACGCAGTACTTCAGCCCGCCGCGGTTCGCGCGCCGCCAGCTGGTGGTCGTGCACGACGTGCTGTTCGAGACGCACCCCGAGTTCTTCGGCCGCGGCACACGTTGGCGCAACAAGCTGCTCGTCGGCTGGTCGGCCCGCCGCGCGGGCACGGTCGCGACGGTGTCGGAGTACTCGCGCGCGCAGATCGCTCGTGTCTACGGCCGTCGCGCCGACGAGATCGTGCTCGTGCACAACGGCGTCGACCCCGATCCCCCGACGGGCGGTGCCCTGCCGGCGCAGGTGCCGGCCGGCACCCGGTACGCGCTCATGGTCGGGCGGCTCGAGCCGCGCAAGAACCTCGCGCTCGCGCTCGACGCGTTCGCGCGGGTCGAGGACCCTGACGTGCGACTGGTCGTCGTCGGGCGGGACGACTTCGAGGACCGCGAGACGCTCGCCCGTCTCGCGGCGGAGCCGCGCGCCGTCCAGCTGAGCGACGTCGCGCCGGACGCGCTGTGGGAGCTGTACCGCCACGCGACGGTCTTCGTGTTCCCGAGCCGCGGCGAGGGCTGGGGGATCCCGTTGCTCGAGGCGCTCGCCGCGGGCACGCCGGTCGTGGCGTCGGACGCGACGGCGATCCCGGAGGCCGGTGGCCCGGCGTGCTCCTACGTGGACGTCGCCGCGCCCGACGCGGCGGACCGGTGGGCGGGGCTGCTCGCGGACGCGTTCGCGGGTCGCCTGCCGTTCGACGCCGACGCCGCGCGCGCGCACGTCGCCGCGTTCGGCTGGGACCGGTCGGCGCAGGAGCTCGTCACCGCGCTGCGCCGGACCGCGGGCGTGCGGGAGACCGCCGGCCGCTGACGTCGGCCGTGGCGCACGGCACACCGCGCGACCGGCACCCACCGTCCGGAGTACGGGACGGGTGTCCGTCACCCGGACGGGCGGTCCGCCGTTCACCCGTCCAGCCGCTCGTTCCGGGGCCTCTGCGCCGTTTTCACCCGCTCGTCGCGGCCTAGCAGAGCCGGCGTCCGACGTCCCTCGCGCTCGCCCGACCGGCCGAGCGCGACCGGCCCGACGGCCCGCCCCGACAGGTCCGGGGTGCCCGTCGCGGCCGGCTCGCGAGGGCCGTTCGGGTGACGACCGGAAAGCGTTTACGTCCGATTCCTGCCGACTCGGGCGATACGCGCCGCGGTTGTGACATAACTCACCTGGCGAACTTGTCACCCGGGGCAATCCGGACATTCGCCAGCGAAGGCACAGGTCAACGTATGTCGGGAGTTGTCTGACCGCCGTCGAGCCTCATTCGGAGTGACATAACGTTGGGACCAGCGGCCCAAGTCCGGCGATTTCCCGCCGATAAGTTGATTGGCGTCGCACACCGCGGGCCAGGCAGCCCGACGGTTCCCCAGGGCTCCAGCCCCGGCTACGACCCCACCCGGTCGAGCGCGCCAGCGACTCTCACATCCCGAGGAGTTTTTGCATGTCTTCCGCACGCCTGCACGTCTCCGCGCCAGTCCGCCGCACCGCCCTCGCGGTGCTCGCCGGCGCACTCTCGGTCGGCATCGTCGGCCTCGGGGCTCCCGCGTCCGCCACGACGGCGGACTACACGAGCAGCGCCGAGTCGCTCGCCGCGAACACGGCGACCCCGACGACGGTCGCCGTCGACGCGTTCGGCCGCACCGTGTCGGGCGGGTGGGGCACCGCCGTCACCGGCGGGGCGTGGAGCACCGCCGGGGGCGAGGCGAACGACTACGCCGTCGCGAACGGCATCGCGAGCATGCAGGTCCGCAAGGCCGGCTGGCAGCTGGGCACCTCGCTCCCGACCGTGAAGTCGAGCGACACCGACCTCCGGGCGACGGTCAGCCTCGACAAGACGCCGGTCGGTGGCAGCGTCGACGCCGACGTCGTCGGCCGGTTCGTGAACGCGACGTCGGGCTACCGCCTCCGCGTCAAGATGCTCGCCGACGGCAAGGTGCGCACGTCGCTGATCAGCGTGAACGGTTCCACGACGACCACCCTGGCGTCCCAGACGCCCCTGGGTCTGACCGGCGGCGCCGGCAAGCAGCTCGAGGTCCGCCTCGTCGCCACCGGCACCTCCCCGACGAAGCTCCAGGCGAAGATCTGGGCCGCGGGCACCGCCGAGCCCGCAGACTGGCAGGTCGCCGCGAGCGACAGCACCGCCGCCCTCCAGACGGCCGGCGGCATCGCGTTCGGCGGCTACACCGGTCCGTCCGTCACGAACGCCCCGATCTCGGTCCGCGTTGCCAACGTGCGCGCCACGTCGACCGAGGTGGCAGCCCCCGCGCCCGTCACCCCCGGCGTGGTCGGCACCTACGTGCCCGACGCCACCACCACGGGCGTGCCGAACGGGACCAGGCTCACGGTCCACCAGGGCGACCTGACGATCACCACCCCGAACGCGGTCATCGACGGCCTCGACGTCCGCGGCTTCGTCAAGGTGGCGGCGCCGAACGTCACGATCAAGAACTCGATCATCCGCGGCGCGGCGACCTCGAAGCAGACCGCGCTGATCACCAGCGCGTCCACCACGTCGTCCGTCACGGTCGTCGACTCCGAGCTCTACAACTCCGTGCCCGGCCCCTGGGTCGACGGTGTGCGCGGCTACAACTTCAAGCTCCAGCGCGTGAACCTGCACGACGTGATCGACATGGCGCACATCTACGGCGACAACGTCACCATCGAGGCGTCCTACCTGCACGACAACCTGCACTACGAGGTCGACCCGGCCCAGAACAACACCCCGAGCCACGACGACAGCATCCAGATCCAGAAGGGCAACAACATCCGGATCGTCGGCAACAACATCTCGGGCGCGTTCAACACGGGCATCCAGTTCACGCAGGACCAGGGCATCGTCTCGAACGTGACCGTCGACAAGAACTACCTCGACGGCGGCGGCTGCACCGTGAACCTCGCCGAGAAGGGCAGGGGCCCGTTCCAGGGCATCACGGTCAAGGACAACAAGTTCGGCCGCACCACGAAGGTCTACAACTGCGCGATCATCTCGCCGACCACCACGGTCGTCGCGAACTCGAACAACTACTTCACGGACGGCGCCGTCGCCACCGTCCGCAAGGGCAGCTGACCAGCCCTTCCGCACCACGGGCGCGCCGGACCGACCGGTCCCCCGCGCCCACGCACGGACGGAGCACGTCCCGGACACCCCGGGGCGGGCTCCGTCCGTCGTGGCTCACGGCGGGCGGGTGAAGACGTCCCACATGCCGAGATCCGTTGCCCCGCGGTCCCGACGCAGGTCACGAACAGGTCACGGCCCGGACGAGGCGTGTCCGAGACGTCGTGATTCCGCCGAATGGGTGTTTCTCCTATAGTCGGCGTGCGCGGCGAGCCAGGGCCACGTACGCGGCGAAGTCGCAGGCCCGGGCTCCTCGCGGGACCGGCAGGACCCTCCACGGACGGGTGCTCCACCCGTGCAGGACCTGTCGGATCGCCGCTCGACGCCCTGGCCCCCACCCTGGAGACCGCCCGTGCGAGGACGACACAGCGAGACGCAGCACCCGCCGACCCACCGGGCGGCCCGTCCACGGACGACCGCACCGAGCCGACGCCTCGTCACCACCGTCGCGTCCGCGGCCGCCCTCGCCGTCGCCCTCGTCGTCGCGATCATCGCCCCGGCGGAGTCCGCACCGATCGGCGTCTACCGCCCCGTCGCACCGACCCGTGTGCTGTCGGGGACGACGCTGGCCCCCGGCGGCACCGTCACGGTCACGCTCCCGGCGGTCCCGGCCGGCGCCACGTCCGCGACCCTCCAGGTCACCGGGGCGCGCACGACCGCGACCACCACGCGCATCTCCGTGTGCCCGGGCAGCGCCGTCACGGACGCGTGCACCGCGTCGCCCGCGCTCGTCGTCACCGCCGAGGAGCCGGCGTCCGCGACGGTCACCGTGCCCGTCAGCGCCGGACAGCCCACCGTCACGCTGCAGGCCACCGCCGACACCCGGGTCTTCGCCGACCTGCACGGCTTCGGCGTCGACGCCTCGAAGGGCTCGGCCGCCGAGGACTCCCTCTACGTCCCGGTCGACCCGCACCGCGTGCTCGAGACGAGCGTCTCCGGGCGCGGCACCACCGCGCTGACCCTCCCCGAGGCGCCCCGCGGCGCCACCGCCGTCGCGCTGCGGCTCACCTCGACCGCCAGCACCGAGACCTCGTACGTCGCCGTGTGCCCCGACGGCCAGACCACCGCGACGTGCGCCGCGACCTCCGTGCTCAACCCGATCCCCGAGCGCGCCCGGCAGGCGTCGCTCGTCGTGCGGCTCGGCGCCGGCGGCACGCTCCAGCTGTTCAACCAGCAGGGCGACCACACCGTCGCGATCGACGTCGACGGGTGGTACGTCGCCCGCGGGGTCAGCAGCACCGGCGGCAACCTGCAGACGCTCGAGGAGCCCGACACGCTCGCGGACAAGGTCGTGAAGTCGGGCGCCAGCGCGACGCTCACGCTCGACGACGTCCCCGCGAACGCCACCGCGGTCCAGGTCCGGCTCACCGCGAAGGGCGCCTGGCGTCCCACCGAGCTCAGCGCGTGCCCCGGCACTGCCGCGTCGCAGGACTGCCGCGAGACGACCTTCCTCGTCGCGTCGCCCGACGCACCGGCCCGCAACCAGGCACTCGTCCCGCTCGGCGGTGCGGCGCGCGACACCATCACGCTGTCGTCGAGCGACGCGAGCGTCCGCGTGACCCCCGAGGTCGTCGGCTACGTCGTCGGCCCCGGCGGCGTCACGGTCCCGCCGCCCACGTCGACACGGACCCCCACGCCCACCGTCACGCCGACGCCCACCCCGACGCCGACGCCGACCCCCACCCCGACGCCGACCGCGACGTCGACCCCGAAGCCGACGGCGGCGCCCACGGCCACCGCGACTCCCCAGCCGCAGACGACGGCCGCACCGGGCAGCGTCAAGCCGGGCGCGTCCAACACGGGGGTGCCCGCTGGGACGAGGCTCACCGTGCACGAGGGCGACCTCACCGTCACCACCCCCGGTGCGGTGGTCGACTCGCTCGACATCCGCGGGTTCGTCAAGATCGCGGCGCCCAACGTCACGATCAAGAACTCGATCATCCGCGGCTACGCGACGACCATCCAGCGCGCGCTCGTCACCAACAACACCAGCGGCGCGAGCGTGCTGATCCAGGACAGCGAGCTGTACGCGCAGTCGCCGTCGGCCCACATCGACGGCGTCCGCGGGTCCAACATCACCGTGCGCCGCAGCAACATCCACGACGTCATCGACGTGTTCCACCTCACCGGCGGCAACGTCACGATCGAGTCGTCGTGGCTGCACGACAACCTGCACTACGAGAAGGACCCGCTGCAGAACAACACCCCGAGCCACGACGACACCGTGCAGATCCAGACCGGGTCGAACATCACGATCGTCGGCAACACCATCGAGGACGCGAACAACAGCGGCATCCAGTTCACGCAGGACCAGGGTGTCGTCTCGAACGTCACGATCTCGAAGAACTGGGCCGGCGGCGGCGGGTGCACCATCAACTTCGCCGAGAAGGGCAAGGGCCCGTTCCAGGGCGTCGTCATCACGGACAACGTCTTCAGCCGCGACCAGCGCGTCGCGAACTGCGCGATCATCGCGCCCTCGACGACGAGCAAGGTGCTGACCGTCGCCCGCAACACCTGGACCGACGGCAGCGCGGTGAGCGTCTCGCGCGGCGACTGACCCGCTCGCACGGCCGAGGACGGCACCCCCACGGGAGTGCCGTCCTCGTCGCGCCGGGCCTCGGGTGCCGTCAGGCCTTCGTGTGGAAGCGCAGCTGGGCCTTCTCCAGGCCCTCGACGACGACGGCCTCGACCGCGTCCGCGGCGGCGTCGAGCAGCCACGGCAGGTCCTTGAGCTCGGGCTTCGCGAAGTCCCGCAGGACGAAGTCGGCCGGGTCCATCCGGCCCGGCGGCCGGCCCACGCCGACGCGCACCCGCACGTAGTCCTTGGTGCCCAGCGCCTTCGACGTGTCGCGGAGCCCGTTGTGGCCGCCCTCGCCTCCCCCGCGCTTGAGCCGCACGTCGGCGAACGGGATGTCGAGCTCGTCGTGCACCACGACGACCCGCTCCGCGGGCACGTCGTAGTACTTCGCGAGCGCCGCCACCGGTCCGCCGGACACGTTCATGTACGTCGTCGGCTTCGCGAGGATGACGCGCGGGCCGGGCACACCGCCGGGCAGCGTCCCGAGCCGCGCCTCGGCGACCGCGGCCTGCGGGCGGCGCGACAGCACCCCGCCGCCCTTCCCGCCGAACGACGCACCGGTGCGGCGCGCGAGCTCGTCGAGCACCATCTGGCCCACGTTGTGGCGGTTGCCCGCGTACTGCGGCCCCGGGTTGCCGAGGCCCACGACGAGCCACGGTCCGTCGGTCATGAACGCTCCCTGCGTCGAGGTCGGACGAACGACGACGCCCGGCACCGCAGGAACGGTACCGGGCGTCGCGGGTGGTGCTGGAGGATCAGCCCTCGGCCGGGGCGTCCGCGGCGGAGGCGGCCGACTGCTCGGCGGCGAGCTCGGCAGCGGCCTCGTCGGCCGCGAGGTCGTCCGCCGACACCTGCGGCAGGCTGACCGTCAGGACGATCACCTCGGCGTCCGTCACGAGCGTCGCGCCCTTCGGCAGCGCGAGGTCGCCGGCGTGCACGATGGCACCGGCCTCGAGACCCGCGATGTCGACCTCGACGTTCTGCGGCAGGTGCGTCGCCTCGGCCTCGAGGGACACGGCCTGCGTCTCGACGACGTGGATCGTGCCGGGGGCGGACTCGCCGACGACGTGCACGGGCACCTCGACGGCGACCTTCTCGCCCTTCTTCACGATGAGCAGGTCGACGTGCTCGATGACGTTGCGGACCGGCTCGACCTGGACGTCCTTGGCCAGCGCGAGCGTGGTCTTGCCGTCGAGCCTCGATCTCGAAGAGGGCGTTCGCGTGCTTGACCGCGAGCATCGTCTCGTGGCCCGGGAGGGACACGTGGACCGGGTCCGAGCCGTGCCCGTACAGGACGGCGGGGATCTGGTGGGCACGGCGCAGGCGGCGCGCGGCGCCCTTGCCGAACTCGGTGCGGGCGGTGGCGACGAGCTTGACCTCGGACACGGTGACTCCCAGGAGCAGGCGTCCGCGACCGGGCGCGGACGGGATGACGGTGATGGCGGTGCCACCGCCGGGGCGGCGGCACGTGAACAACGGCGTGGGTGGTGGCCTCGACGCGGGGCGCAGGACGGGCACGCGGAGGCGTGCGCCCAGTCGATCACGGAGCTGGTGCGGCCGTGCGACCCGGGCGGTGGACCTGCACCGCACCTGGGCCACGTCGTACGACCGTCCGACGTCCCTCGCCGAGGCAACCTGACGATCTTACCCGCTGGCGGCACCCATCCCCAACTCCCGCAAGGTCCCGGGTGAGGACGAGCGGCGTGTGCCACACCCCCGCGCAGGGCGCCGGGCACGACGACGGCCCCGGACCTGCACGAGGCGGGTCCGGGGCCGTCCGTGCAGGTCAGGCGTTGCCGTCGAAGAGCGACGTCACCGAGCCGTCGTCGAAGACCTCGCGGATCGCCCGCGCGATCAGCGGCGCGATCGACAGCACCGTGAGCTTCTCGAACCGGGTCTCGTCCTCGATCGGCAGCGTGTCCGTGACGATCACCTCACGCGCGCCGCTCTCCTGGAGGCGCTCGGCCGCCGGGTGGGACAGCACACCGTGCGTCGCGGCGACGATGACGTCCTTCGCGCCGGCGTCGAGCAGCACGCGCGCCGCGCCCGCGATCGTGCCGCCGGTGTCGATGAGGTCGTCGACGAGCACGCACGAGCGGCCCTCGACCTCGCCGACGACGCGGTTCGCGACCGTCTTGTTCGGGCTGCGGATGTCCCGCGTCTTGTGCACGAACGCGAGCGGGGCACCGCCGAGCTTCGCCGCCCACTGCTCGGCCACACGGATGCGGCCGGCGTCGGGCGAGACCACCGTCACGTTCGACGTGTCGACGCGCGTGCGGACGTAGTCGATGAGCGTCGGCATCGCCCACAGGTGGTCGACCGGGCCGTCGAAGAAGCCCTGGATCTGCGCGGTGTGCAGGTCCACGCTCATCAGGCGGTCGGCGCCGGCCGTCTTGAACAGGTCGGCCAGCAGCCGGGCCGAGATCGGCTCGCGGCCGCGGTGCTTCTTGTCCTGACGGGCGTAGCCGTAGAACGGCGCGACGACGGTGATCGTCTTCGCGGACGCCCGCTTGAGGGCGTCGACCATGAGCAGCTGCTCCATGATCCACTGGTTGATCGGCCGCGCGTGCGACTGCAGGACGAAGGCGTCCGAGCCGCGCACCGACTCGCCGAACCGGGTGTAGATCTCGCCGTTCGCGAAGTCGTACGCCGTGGTCGGCACGAGCTCGATGCCGAGGTGCTCCGCGACGTCGGACGCGAGCTCGGTGTGCGCGCGTCCGGAGACGAGCACCAGGCGCTTCTCGCCGTCGTTCGAGACGATGCCGGTCATCGCGCCGACTCCTCCGTGGTCGGGCCTGCCGGGTCGGCGAGCGGGGTGGGCTGGTCGGGCAGGTCCGGCGGCGGGGTCCGGCGAGGGCCGCTCGCGGCCTGGGCGGCGCGCTCGCGCTCGGCGCGCGCCTGCGGCGACAGCTCGTCGGCCGCGCCACCACCCGCGCGGGCGGCGGCGTCGGCGGCAGCGGTGCCGGCCCGGGCCCGCGCGACCCAGCCCTCGATGTTGCGCTGCGCGCCGGCCGAGACGCCCAGGGCGCCCGGCGGGACGTCGCGCCGGATGACGCTGCCCGCCCCCGTGTACGCGCCGTCGCCGATCGTGACCGGCGCGACGAACATGTTGTCCGCGCCCGTGCGGGCGTGCGAGCCGATCGTCGTGTGGTGCTTGTTGACGCCGTCGTAGTTGACGGTCACCGACGCGGCGCCGATATTCGTGTGCTCGCCGATCGTCGCGTCGCCCACGTAGGACAGGTGCGGGACCTTCGAGCCGGTGCCGATCTGCGCGTTCTTGGTCTCGACGAACGTGCCGATCTTCCCGTCGGTGCCGAGCACCGTCCCGGGGCGCAGGTAGGCGAACGGGCCGACGCTCGCGCCCTCGCCGATCACCGCGAGCTCGCCGTGCGTGCGGCTCACCGTGGCGCGCGGGCCGACCTCCACGCTCGTGAGCGTCGTGTCCGGGCCGACCGTCGCGCCCTCGCGGACGACCGTCGCGCCGTGGAGCTGCGTGCCGGGCAGAAGGGTCACGTCGCGCTCGAGCTCGACGTCGACGTCGACCCACGTCGTCGCCGGGTCCACGACCGTGACGCCGTCGCGCATCCAGTCCTCGAGGATCCGGCGGTTGAGCTCCGCCCGCAGCCGTGCGAGCTGGACGCGGTCGTTCACGCCCTCGACGACCACCGGGTCGTCGGTGCGCAGCGCCCGCACGTGGCCGCCGGCCTCGCGCGCGATCGCCAGCACGTCCGTCAGGTAGACCTCACCCTGCGCGTTGTCGCGGCCGAGGCGGCCGAGCGCGCCGCGCAGCACCGCGGCGTCGAACACGTAGATCGACGAGTTGATCTCGGTGATCGCGCGCTGCTCGTCGTCGGCGTCCTTCTGCTCGACGATGCCGAGCACGTCGCCCGTGCCGGGCTCGCGCAGGATGCGGCCGTAGCCCGTGGGGTCGTCGACCTCGGTCGTGAGGACCGTCACCGCGTTGCCGTCGGCGTGGTGCGCTGCGAGCAGCTCACCGAGCGTGCCCGCGTCGAGCAGCGGGACGTCGCCCGCGACCACGACGACCGCACCGTCGAGCAGCACGCCCGCGGCCGAGCCGGGCACGCCCACGCCGTGGCCGGACGCACCGGCCGCCTGCGCCTGCGCGGCCGCGTCGAGCGCGGTCATCGCGACCTGGACGGCACGGCCGGTGCCGGGGATGTCGTCCTGGTCGGCGAGCAGCGCCTGCGGGTCGACCTCGGCGACGTGCGCCGCGACGGCCTCACGGCCGTGCCGGACGACGACGACGACGCGGCCCGGGTCGAGCGCGCGCGCCGTGGCGAGCGCGTGACCGAGCATGCTCCGGCCGGCGAGGGTGTGCAGGACCTTGGGGGTTGCCGAGCGCATCCGCGTTCCCTCACCAGCGGCGAGGACGACGACGGCAGCCGGGCGGGGGAACGTCACCTGAGGGTGCTCCTCGCGGGTCTGCCCGGAGCACTCCGGGCGGCGGGACCGTGGGCACCTGCACTCTACCGCCGACCCCAGGGCCCTCCCGACGGGTGGCCCGAGCGGCTCCGCCCCCAGGATTCGAACCTGGACCGCGAGGCTCCAAAGGCCTGCGTGCTGCCGTTACACCAGGGCGGACCGGCGCCGTGCCGTCGGCCGACAGTCTGCCAGGCGCCGACAGGCGGACCCTCGGGGGTCCGTGGGCCGCACACGGCATGATGTTCCCCGTGGCTGCGGAGACGAGGCGAGCACCCCGCTCGCGCATGACGGGGACCGAACGTCGTGCGCAGCTGCTCGACGTCTCCCGCCGCCTGTTCGCGGAGAAGGGGTTCGACGGGACCAGCATCGAGGAGATCGCGTCGCGCGCGGAGGTCTCCAAGCCGGTCGTGTACGAGCACTTCGGCGGCAAGGAGGGGATCTACGCGGTCGTCGTCGACCGGGAGATCACGGCCCTCACCGGGGCGCTCACGGGCGCCCTGGAGGGCGGCGGCCACCCGAAGGTGCTGGTCGAGCGCACGGCGCTCGCGCTGCTCAGCTACATCGAGGCGTCGGAGGACGGCTTCCGGATCCTCGTGCGCGACTCGCCGGTCGCGCAGGCGACGGGCACGTTCTCGAGCCTCATCGGCGACGTCGCGACGAAGGTCGAGCACCTGCTCGCCGACCAGTTCCGCAGTCAGGGGCTCGACCCGCGCACCGCGCCGATCTACGCGCAGATGCTCGTCGGCATGGTCGCGCTCACGGGCCAGTGGTGGCTCGACGCGCGCCGACCGCGCAAGGCGGAGGTGGCCGCGCACCTCGTGAACCTCGCGTGGAACGGCCTGTCCGGGCTGGAGCGCCGCCCGCAGCTGACCCGGAACACCGAGCCGGTCGCGTGACGACACGCCCGGGTCCCGGTCCGGTTGTGTCGACGTCGAGTAATCTCGCGGTCATGACGCCGGGGACGGCGCCCGACGATCCCGGGGCGCAGGACGAGGTGGACCGGATCGTGCTCGCGTGGGAGCGCGAGCGGCCGGACCTCGACGTGCGCCCGCTGACCGTCCTTTCGCGCGTGAGCCGGCTGGCCCGCCACCTCGACCTCGCGCGGCGCGGGGCGTTCGCGCGGCACGACCTGGAGACGTGGGAGTTCGACGTCCTGTCGGCGCTGCGTCGTGCGGGCGCTCCCTACCGGCTGTCCCCCGGTGCGCTGCTCACGCAGACGCTCGTGACGAGCGGCACGATGACGAACCGCATCGACCGGCTCGTCGAGCACGGGCTGGTCGAGCGCCAGCCGTCGCCGGACGACCGGCGCGGTGTCCTGGTGCAGCTCACCGAGGCGGGCCGGACGCGCGTGGACGCCGCGTTCGCGGACCTGCTCGACGTCGAGCGCGGCCTGCTGGGCGAGCTCGACGAGGCGGACCGGCAGCGGCTCGCGGACCTGCTGCGTGAGGTCGTGGCACCGTTCGACGCGTCGTGAGGGCATGACGGCTCCCCGACGGGCCGTGGACGCATGACGGCGGCTCGGCGGGCCGCCGCGGACGGTGCGCGCGGGCTGCTGCTCGCCGCGGTCCTGCTCTACGCGCTCAACCTGCGCGCCCCCATCACGGCGCTCGCCCCCGTGGTCGACGACGTCCAGGCGGACCTCGGCCTGTCGGCCGCGGGCGTCGGGCTGCTCACGGGCGTCCCGGTCCTGTGCTTCGCGCTCGCGACGCCGCTGGTCGCGATCCTGCTCGCCCGGCAGGGCACGACGCGCGTCGTGACGGCGTCGCTCGTGACGGTGCTGGTGGGGACGGTCCTGCGGTCGGTCGACGGGTTCGGCACCGCGCTCGTCGGGACGGTGCTCATCGGGGTCGCCATCACGGCGGGGAACGTCGCGGTGCCGGTCGTGATCGGGCGGGACTTCCCGTCCGCCGTCCCGCGGGCGACGGGCCTCTACACGGCCGCCCTCAACGCGGGCAGCGTGCTGACCACGACGCTCACCGAGCCGCTCGCGTCGCTCGTCGGGTGGCGGTGGGCGCTCGCGTCGTGGGGCGGGCTGGCCGTCCTCGGGCTGGTCGTGTGGCGGCGTGCGTACGGGCGACGGGCCGACGCGGTCGTGCGCGCGGCGGGTGCCGCCGGGGACGACGAGCCGGCCACCGCGGGGGACGACCCGACCACGGGCGGTGGCGCGGTCCCCGACGCGCTGCGCCGCCCGGTGACGTGGCTGCTCGCGGTCTCGTTCGCCGGCCAGGCGTTCGGGTACTACGCGGTGAGCGCGTGGCTGCCGACGGTGCTGCACGACGGCACGGGCATGGACCCGACCGCGTCGGGCGGTGCCGCGGCGCTGTTCCAGGCCTGTTCGGGATGGTCGGCGGTGTCGCGGTGCCGATCGCGCTGTCGCGGCGCGTGCCGATGCGGGTCGTGTCGCTCGCGATCGCGCTGGGCTGGGTGACGCTCCCGGTGGGCCTGGTGCTGGCGCCGTCGGCGTGGGCGGTGTGGTGCGTCCTCGCGGGCGTCGCACAGGGCGGCAACTTCGCGGTGATCTTCACGGTCGTGGCGCAGACGGCGGGCTCGCAGCGCGCCGCGCGGCGGATGTCGGCGGCGGTGCAGAGCTTCGGCTACGCGTGCGGAGCGGCGGGTCCGAGCGTGCTGGGTGCGGTGCACGCGGCGTCGGGCACCTGGCAGGCACCGCTGGTCGTGGTGCTCGGGTCCGTCCTCACGATGGCGGTCGCGGCGCAGCTCGCGCTGCGCTCGGTCCGCCGACCGGCCTGACGCCCTCGGTCGCCTCGGCCTGCCACTGGGTCAACCGACGATCTGCAGCAGCGGGTCGAGCAGCAGCATCCCGGCCGCACCGGCGGGCAGCGTGACCGCGAGCCAGCGCAGGGTGGCACGCAGCGGTCCGGGTCGGCGGCCCACGGTGAGCAGCAGCGCGACGGCGACGGCGCCGAAGACGAGCGCGTCGACGACGTACCCGAGCCGGACGCCGTAGCCGACGACGGACTCGGTCGCCCACACCCCGACGAGCAGCGCCTCCCCCAGCCCGCGCAGCCGCCCGGTGGCGGTGCGCCACAGGTGGCCCGCGAGGCCGAAGACGGGGCCGCCCACGACGCCGGTCACGATCCACTCGGCGACCGACGTGACGGAGACGCCGAAGCCCCGCAGGTCCGCGGTCACGTAGTACCCGACGACCTGCAGGACGCACGCGAGCAGCCCGGCGAGCACGGCCACGCCCCGGGTGCGCGAGCGCACGCCGACGAGGAACGGGACGACGAGCCACGGTGACACGGCGTTGGCGAGGCCCTGCACGGGTGCGGGCAGCACGGTCTGGAGGAACGACGTGGCGGCGCCCCACGCGAGCCCGGCGAGGGCCCCGAGGGCGACGACCACGAGGGTGGGCGCCGCGCGGCGGGTGGGGTCGGCGGGCAGGACGGCGACGGTGCTGGTCACGGACGTCGACGCTAGGCCGGGAGCGCCGTGGCCGCGTCGCCCTCCGGGTTCGTGCGCGCGTCGCCCGGGTCACCCTGCGGTCGGACCGCACGCGGGAGCGGGTGCGTCCGGAGGCGGACATCCTCTTAGTGAGAATGAGTTTCATCATCTGCTACCGTCCTCGTCGTGACGCACCCGCGTCGCCCCTCGACCAGGAAGGAGCCGGTGCCCCACGCACCGGACGAGCCCATGACGCAGACCCCCACCCGATCGCGCCTGCGCGGCGCGACCCGTGCGGCGGCCGCCGCCCTCCCCCTCGCCCTGCTCGCGGCGTGCGCCGGCACCGCCGGCGACGCGACCCCCGCCGCGACCACGACGACGACCGCGACCGGCTCCCCCGCCGAGGCCGCCACGTACCAGCCGCGCCTCGTCGTCACGTACGACGGCGGCCTGCTCGTCCTCGACGCCGACACGCTCGAGACCGTCGACCGCATCGAGAAGGACGGCTTCCTGCGCGTGAACCCCGCGGGCGACGGCCGGCACGTCATGGTGTCGACCGACGCGGGGTTCCAGGTGCTCGACGCGGGCACCTGGGCCGAGGAGCACGGCGACCACGCGCACTACTGGACCGCGGACCCGGTGCTGACCGACGTCACCTACCCCGCCGAGAAGCCCGGGCACGTCGTCGTGCACGGCGACCGGGTCGCGCTGTTCGACGACGGCACGGGCGAGGTCACCGTGCTCGACGTGCACGACGTCGCGGGCGGCCGGGACGCCGTGACCCGCACGTACACCACGCCGTCGCCGCACCACGGCGTCGCGGTGCTGCGCGGCGACGACGCGCTCGTCGTCTCGGACGGCACCGAGGAGGAGCGCAGCGGCGTGCGCCTGCTCGGCGCGGACGACACCGAGATCGCCGCGACCGACGCGTGCCCGGGCGTGCACGGCGAGGCGGTCGCGGCCGAGGAGGTCGTGGTCGTCGGGTGCCAGGACGGCCTCGTCGTCGTCCGCGACGACACGATCACCAAGGTCGCGAGCCCGGACGCCTACGGGCGCATCGGCAACCAGGCGGGCAGCGAGGAGTCGCCCGTCGTGCTGGGCGACTACAAGTCGGACCCCGACGCGGACCTCGAGCGCCCGACGCGCGTGTCGCTCGTCGACACCCGCACCGCGACGCTGCGCCTGGTCGACCTGCCCGCGTCGTACACGTTCCGGTCGCTGGGCCGCGGTCACGACGGCGAGGCGCTGGTGCTGGGCACCGACGGGTCGCTGCACGTCGTCGACCCCGAGTCGGGCGCCCTCACGCGCTCGCTCCCGCTGATCGACGCCTGGACCGAGCCCGACGAGTGGCAGGAGCCGCGCCCGACGCTGCACGTGCTCGACCGCACGGCGTACGTCACGGACCCGGCGACGAACCGCGTGCTCGCGGTCGACGTCGCGACCGGCGAGGTGTGGCGGTCGGTCGAGCTGGACGTGACGCCGAACGAGCTGACGTCGGCGGCGGGGCGGCACGCGCACTGACGTCGACGGCGGGGCGGCACGTGCGCCGACCGTGACTCTCCCGGCGCCCGCGCGGTGGGGTGACCCGCGCGGGCGCCGGTGAGTCAGGCGGGGAGCGTGACCGGACGCGGCGACGCGGTCACGGCGGTGGGACCCGAGGGCTGCGGCGGTGTCCGGTAGCCCTTGACGATCAGGTAGACGGCGAGGCTCATCTCCCACGCCGTCACGGGGATCGCGGCCGCCATGGCGACGGGCGAGACCTGCTCGTAGAACCCGAGGAGCACGAGCGTCGACGACGCGAGCACGAGAGGCCCGCCGACGAGGCCGAGCACCGTGATGGCGCGCGGGACGAGGTGCGCGCGGTGCACGACGGCCGCGAGGACGAGGCTGTTGAGCCCGATGACGAGGCCGGGCCCGACGAGGAACGTCCAGTCGTGGACGGCGACGAGGCCGTGCGCGACGGCGACGAGCGCACCGTCGTCGGCGGTCCCCTCGACTCCCGCGGCGCGGTCCTGGCGCAGCGTGACGACGGCGAGCGTCGCGACGATGCCGACGCAGATGACGGCCGCCTCGAGCAGGCGCCCGGCGACGTAGCCGAGCGCGGCGGACGGCGCGTGCCGCCGGATCACGGGGTAGATCGTCACGGCGGTGCCGATGCAGGACACCGCGAGCACGACCTCGAGGAAGCCGCCGAGCAGGACCTGGGTGTCGGCACCCGCGCCGAGCACGTACTCCGGGTCGCCGAGGACGGGCTGGTAGAGCGCGAGCGCGGCGATGGCGGCGACGGCGGCGAGGATGAAGAAGACGCCGACGACGACGGCGTTCCCACGGCTGGACTTCATGACGGGACTCCTGGCGGTGCGGTGGTGTACGGCGTACACCCGATGACGACCGACCATAGGTGTACGGTGTACACCGGTCAAGGAGGTGCCCCGGATGGCGGACGAGCGACGCGTGCCGCTCACGCGTGACCGCGTGCTGGACGCGGCCGTCGACCTGGCCGACGGCGAGGGCCTCGACGCCGTGAGCATGCGGCGCCTCGCGCAGGACCTCGGCGTCGTGCCGATGGCGCTCTACAAGCACGTCGCGCACAAGGACGAGCTGGTCGACGCGATGGTCGACCGCGTGATCGGCGAGATCCCGCCGACGGACCCCGACCTGCCGTGGAAGGACGCGCTGCGCACGCGCATCCTCGACGCGCGCGCCGCGCTGCTGCGGCACCCGTGGGCCCGCCGCGCGCTCGAGGCGCAGGAGGCCCCGACGCCCGTCATCCTCGGCCACCTCGACGCGACCATCGCGATCCTCCTGCGGGGCGGGCTGACCGCCGACCTCACGCACCACGTCATGCACACGCTCGGCAGCCGCGCGCTCGGGTTCAGCCAGGAGCTGCACACCGAGTCGGCCGCCGCGGGCACACCGCTCGACGACGAGACCGCGGCGATGTTCGTCGCGGCCTTCCCGCACGTCGTCGCCGTCGCGAGCGCCGCGTCGCACGACCCGGACAGCGTCGTCGAGGCCGGCTGCGACGACCGGTTCGAGTTCGAGTTCTCGCTCGACCTGCTGCTCGACGGTATCGAGCGGCTGCACCGCGAGGGCTGGTCGTCGGCCGCCGCACGCGCGGCCCGCCACCCCTTCTGACCTGCGGGTTCGCCCAACCCGCGCGGCAGCGCGCCCGCCCCCGCGACACCGCCTGCTGGACACGCGTCCGTCTCGTCCGGATCGTCCACGCCTCGGAGCGCGGCTTGACGCGCGCGTCACGACGGTTAGGTTAGGCGAGCCTTCGTCAGGTGAGGTCCCCCTTACCTCGACGGAGCTCCTCGTCCCGTCGACCTCAGGGGGCCTCGCGTGCGCGAGCTGCTGTCGTCCCGCACCGCCGACCACTACGCCGACACGGTGCACACCACCGTCGACCGGCTCGCCGCACGCCTGCGGACCACCACCCAGCCGTTCTCCGGCGCGACCCCCGCGCAGCTGCGGGCGCTCGTCGACGCCGTCGACCTCGACGGGCCCGCGATCGGCACGCCCGCCGCGCTCCGCGAGGTCGACGACCTCGTCCTCGAGCACGCCGTCTGGTTCCACCTGCCGACCTACGCGGCCCACCTCAACTGCCCCGTGGTCCTGCCCGCGGTCGCGACCGAGGCGGTGCTCGCGGCCGTCAACCCCTCGGTCGACACGTTCGACCAGTCCGGCATCGGGACCTTCGTCGAGCGCAGCGTCGTCGACTGGACCGCGCGCCGCATCGGCTTCGCCGCCGGGGACGGGATCTTCACGTCGGGCGGCACGCAGTCGAACCTGCACGGGCTGCTGCTGGCCCGCGAGCACGCGCTCGCCGGCGTCGCCGACCGGGGGTCGGTGCTGCCGCGGCTGCGCGTCGTCGCGAGCACGTCGAGCCACTTCAGCGTCCAGAAGGCCGCGCTGCTGCTGGGCCTCGCACCCGACGCGGTCGTCGCCGCGCCCGTCGACGTGCTCGGCCGGCTGCGGCCGGAGGGCGTCGCGGCCACGCTCGCCGCGATCCGCACCGCGGGCGACGTGCCGATGGCGGTCGTCGCGACCGCGGGCACCACCGACCGCGGGTGCGTCGACCCGCTCGCGCCGATCGCGCTGACATGCGAGACCGGCGGGACGTGGCTGCACGTCGACGCCGCCTACGGGTGCGGGCTGCTCGTGTCCCCCACCCGGCGGCACCTGCTCGACGGCATCGAGCACGCCCGGTCCGTGACCGTCGACTTCCACAAGAGCTTCTTCCAGCCGGTGTCGTCGAGCGCGCTCGTCGTGCGCGACCCCGCCGACCTCGCACCCGTCGCGTGGCACGCCGACTACCTCAACCCCGAGGACAGCGACGAGCCCAACCAGGTCGACAAGTCGCTCCAGACGACGCGCCGGTTCGACGCGCTCAAGCTCTGGACGACGCTGCGCGCGCTCGGCGCCGACCGGCTCGGTGCGATGTTCGACGAGGTGCTCGACCTCGCCGCCGCCGCGCACCGGTGGGTCGACGAGGACGACGACCTGGTCCTCGTCGGGCGCTCGCAGCTGTCGACCGTCCTGTTCCGCTACCAGCCCGCGGGGCTCCCGGACGTGCAGGCGGACGCGCTCGTGCCGCAGATCCGCGCCGCGCTGTTCGGCTCGGGCCGCGCGCTCGTCGCCAAGACCGTCGTCGACGGGCGGCCGTGCCTCAAGCTCACGCTGCTCAACCCCGACACCACGCTCGACGACGTCGCCGCCGTGCTCGAGCTCGTGCGCGCGGCCGGTGCCGCGCTCGCCGAGGGCGACGACCTGCTCGCCGACGCCACGGCGGTGGCCCGGTGACCGCGACCGCCCAACCCCGCACGCACGACCTCGTCGGCATCGGGATCGGCCCGTTCAACCTGGGCCTCGCCGCGCTCGCCGACCCGCTCGGCCTCGACGCCGTGTTCCTCGACGCGCGCGAGGGCTTCGCGTGGCACCACGGGATGATGCTCGAGGGCGCGACGATCCAGGTCCCGTTCCTCGCCGACCTCGTGACGATGGCCGATCCCACGTCGCGCTTCTCGTTCCTCGCGTGGCTCAAGGCCACCGGACGGCTCTACCCGTTCTACATCCGCGAGTCGTTCTTCCCGCTGCGCGCCGAGTACGACGCGTACTGCCGGTGGGTCGCCGACCAGCTCCCGACGCTGCGGTGGGGGCGCACGGTCGTGCGGGTCGAGGCGGACGGCGACGACTACCTGGTGCGCGCGCAGCGCGCGGACGGAGGCGTCGAGACGTATCGCACCCGCCACGTCGTGCTCGGGATCGGCACGCAGCCCGTCGTCCCGCCCGCGCTGCGCGACGTCGGCGGACCCGTCGTGCACAGCGCCGACTACCTGCCGTCGCGCGCGGCGCTCCAGGCGGCCGGCAGCGTGACCGTCGTCGGCAGCGGGCAGTCCGCGGCGGAGATCTACCGCGACCTGCTGGAGGACGTCGACCGGCGCGGCTACCGGCTGGACTGGGTCACGCGCTCGCCGCGGTTCTTCCCGATGGAGTACACGAAGCTCACGCTCGAGATGACGTCGCCCGAGTACACCGACCACTTCCACGGGCTCCCGACGGATCTGCGCGACCGCGTCGGGCGCGAGCAGCGCGCGCTGTCCAAGGGCATCAGCGCGGCGCTCGTCGACGACATCTACGACACGCTCTACCGCAAGAGCGCCGCCGGTCCCGTGCCCACGACGCTGCTCACCGACACCGAGGTCGTCGGCGCCCGGTGGGACGGCGAGCGGTACACGCTGCGGCTGCGGCACGCGCAGCTCGACGCCGAGCACGAGCGGACGACCGACGCGCTCGTCCTCGCGACCGGGTACGCCGCGCACGTCCCCGCGTTCCTCGACCCCGTGCTCGACCGGCTCGACCTCGACGCGCGCGGGCGGTTCGCCGTCGCTCGCGACTACTCGGTCGACGGCGGGCGCGGGCGCGTCTTCGTCCAGAACGGCGAGGAGCACACGCACGGCGTCACCGCACCCGACCTCGGCTTCGGCGCGTGGCGCTCGTCCGCGATCCTCGAGGCGGTCGTCGGGCGGGAGGTCTACGCGCGCGAGCGCCGCATCGCGTTCCAGGAGTTCGGCGTCCCGGCCGACGCCCGCCCGGTCGCCGCGGACGACGCACCCGACGCGCTCGTCGGAGGTGCGCGGTGAGCGCGGCCGTCACCGCACCGGCGCTCGTCGTCACGCTCGAACCGCTCGACGTCGCCGCGCACGCCGCACGGCTGCACGCGTGGCTCACGCACCCGCGGTCCGCCGCGTGGGAGATGGGCCACCTGACCGTCGACGAGGTGCGCGGCTACCTCGACGACGTCGCGGCCGACCCGCACCAGCGGGCGTGGCTGGGCCGCGTCGACGGGGAGCCGACCTTCCTCGTCGAGACGTACGACCCCGCGCGCGTGCTGCTCACCGACGTCTTCGACGCCGCACCCGGGGACGTCGGCATGCACCTGCTCGTCGCCCCGCCGACGGGTGCGCCCGTGCACGGCCTCACGTCGGCCGTCATGCGCGAGGTCGTGCGGTTCGTGCTCGACGACCTCGGCGCGGCGCGCGTCGTCGTCGAGCCCGACGTCACCAACGCCCGCATCGCCGCGAAGAACGCGGCCGCCGGGTTCCGCGTGCTGCGGGAGGTCGACCTCCCGGGCAAGCGCGCGCTGCTGTCCGTGTGCACGCGCGCCGACCTCGCCGCGAGCCCTCTGGGAAGGACCCTGCGATGACCGCCACGACCGAGCGTGCCGGCACCGGCCTGGCGCCCGTCGCGCACGCCGCCCACCTGCGCCCCGAGACGATGGCGGTCGCGCAGCGGCACCTCGTCGCGAAGGCGCTGTCCGAGCTCGCGCACGAGCGGCTGCTCGCACCCGTCCGCGACGGCGACCCGACCGACCTCGTCGGGGACGACGAGCGCGGCGCGCACGACTACCGCGTCGCGCTCGACCACGGCCGCGTCGTCTACCGGTTCCGCGCACGGCGGATGTCGCTCGAGCACTGGGCGCTCGACGAGGCGAGCCTCACGCGCGACGTCGACGGCGCCCCCGCACCGCTCGACGCGATGGCGCTGGTCCTCGAGCTGCAGCCGCTGCTGCGCATCCCCGACCAGCTGCTCGCGGTCTACCTGGAGGAGATCGCGTCGACCCTCGCGAGCGGCGCGTTCAAGGCGCACCACGGCGGCCCGTCGGCGGCCGCCCTCGTCGGTGCGCCGCTGTGGGAGGTCGAGGCGGCGATGACCGAGGGGCACCCGTCGTTCGTCGCGAACAACGGACGGATCGGCTTCGGCGTGAGCGACCACGCCGCCTACGCGCCCGAGGCGGGCCGGCCCGTGCGGCTCGTCTGGCTCGCGGCCCGTCGCGACGTCAGCCACCTCGCGCTCGGTGCCGGGCTCGACGAGGACGCCTTCTACCTCGCGGAGCTCGGCGGCGCGACGATCGCGCGCTTCCACGCGCAGCTCCGCGACCTCGGCCTCGACCCCGCCGACTACCGCTGGCTGCCCGTGCACCCCTGGCAGTGGGAGCACCGGCTCGCCGTGACGTTCGCGCCCGACGTCGCACGCCGCGACCTCGTGCTGCTCGGCGCGGGCGACGACGACCACCTCCCCCAGCAGTCGATCCGCACCCTGCTCAACGTCTCCGACCCGTCGCGGCACTACGTCAAGGTCGCGCTCGCGATCCAGAACATGGGCTTCCTGCGCGGCCTGTCCCCCGCCTACATGGCCGCGACCCCGGGGATCAACGACTGGGTCGCGGACCTCGTCGCGGGCGACCCGGTGCTCGCGGCGCACGGGTTCCGCGTGCTGCGCGAGCGCGTCTCGATCGGGTACACCGGCGACGCGTACCACCGCACGCCGCAGCCGAACGCGCACCGCAAGATGGTCGCCGCGCTGTGGCGCGAGAGCCCCGTCCCGCTCGTCCCCGCCGGGCACGCGCTCGCCACGATGGCGTCGCTGCTGCACCGCGACGCCGACGGCGCGTCGTACGTCGGTGCGCTCGTCGCCGCGTCCGGCCTCGACGCCGCGACGTGGCTGCGGCGCTACCTCGACGTCTACCTCACGCCGCTCGTGCACTGCCTGCTCGCGCACGACCTCGCGTTCATGCCGCACGGCGAGAACGTGATCCTCGACCTCGACGGTCACGTGCCCGTCGGCGCGTTCCTCAAGGACATCGGCGAGGAGGTCGTCGTCCTCACCGACCGGCCGCTGCCCGCCGAGGTCGAGCGCGTCCGGCACCCGGTCGACGCCGACGAGGCCGCGCTCGCCGTGTTCACCGACGTGTTCGACGGGTTCCTGCGGCACCTCGCCGCGATCCTCGACACCGACGGGCTGCTCGACGAGCGGGCGTTCTGGGCGGCCGTCGGCGACCGGGTCGACGCGCACGCCGCGCAGCACCCGGACCTGCACCGCCGCGTCGACCTGCGCGCGCGGCGCTTCGCGCACTCGTGCCTCAACCGGCTCCAGCTGCGCAACACCGCGCAGATGGTCGACCTGGCGGACCCGTCGGGCTCGCTCATCTACGCGGGCACGCTCGCCAACCCCGTCGCCCGGGGGCGCGACGCATGACGACGCCCCCGGCCGCCCACCCGCCGACCGGCGCCGCCGCGTGCGCGGGCGCGTCGACCCGCAGCAGGGTGGGTGCATGACGGTCGACGTGTTCCGCGACGCGTGGGGCGTGCCACACGTGCGCGCCGACGACGAGCTCGGCCTCGCGTACGGCCAGGGCCTGGTGACGGCGGTCGACCGCGCGTGGCAGATCGAGGTCGACCTGTGGCGCGCGCAGGGGCGGCTCGCGGAGCGGATCGGCCCGGCGGGCGTCGACTGGGACGTGCTCGCGCGGCGGCTGCGCCTCGCCGACACCGCCCGGCGCGTGCACGACGCGCTGCCCGACGACGACCGCGCCTGGCTCGCCGCGTACGTGCGCGGGATCGACGACGGCCTGCGCGGGCGACCCGTCGCGGAGGTCGCCGCGCTCGACGCGCGCCTCGGCGGCAGCACCCCGCGCGACCCGTGGCCGGCGTGGGGCCCGATCGGCGTGCTGCTCGTCGCGCACGCGCTGTTCTCGACGTTCCCGCGCCTGCTCTGGAACGACCACGTCGCGCGCGCCCTCGGCGACGACGCGGTCGCGCTGTTCGACGCGGCGGGCGGTGCCGGCGACCCCGGGTCGGGCGGCAGCAACGCGTGGGCGCTGCACGGCTCGCGCACCGCGAGCGGCCTGCCGCTCGTCGCGGGCGACCCGCACCGGCTCCTGGAGCTGCCGGGTGTCTACCAGCAGGTCCGGCTCGCGTGCCCCGGCGTCGACGTCGTCGGCCTCGCCTTCCCCGGGGTACCGGGCGTGCCGCACGTCGCGCACACCGGGGACGTCGCCTGGGGCGTGACCAACGCGATGGCGCACCACGTCGAGGTGTTCCGCGAACGGCTCCGACGCACGGCCGGCGGCTGGGAGGCGCGGGGCCCCGACGGGTGGGAGCCCGCGACGGTGCACGAGGAGACGGTCCGCGTCCGCGCCGGCGCCGACGTCCCGGTCCTCGTGGGCGAGACCGCCCGCGGCCCCGTGCTCTGGCGCTCGGCCGCGGACGGACGGCCCCGACGCACCGGCACGACCGGACCGGCCACCGCGCCGGCCGACGTGCGCACCGGGACCGAGGTCGCGGCCTGGTCCGTCCGTCTCCCCGCGCGCGCGACCGCCGACGCCGGGGTCACCTGCCTGCGCCGGCTGCTGCACGTGCGCACCGCGGGCGAGGTCGCCGACGTGCTGCGGGACTGGGTCGACCCGGTCAACCGCGTGCTCGTCGCCGACCGGCACGGCACCGTGCTGCGCGTCGTCGCGGGCCGGGTGCCCGACCGGCGCGCCGGGCTCCGCCGTCGCCCGCACGACGCGTGGTCGGACGCGGCCCGGTCGCCGCGGTGGGTGTCGCCCGTGCCGCCCGAGCCGGTCACGGACGTCGCGGTCGACGCGAACGAGCGGCCCGCGCGACCCGAGCACGACCTCGGCGCCCTGTACGCGCCGCCGCAGCGCGCCCGCCGGATCCGGACGCTGCTCGACGCCACGCCGGACGCGCTCGCGACCGCCGGGAGCACCGCGCGCGTGCACGGCGACGTCCGCCACGACGGCGCCGCGCGCCTGCTCGCGCACCTCCCCGCCCCGGACGGTCCGACGGCGCCCCCTCCGGCGTCCGGTGTGCCTCTGTCGGCCGGCGCGCGCGACGTGCGGGACCGTCTCCTGGCGTGGGACCGCGAGATGGCCGCCGAGAGCCGCGCCGCGGCGGACTTCGCCCGCTGGCGTTCGGCGCTCGTCCGCCGCGTCGCCGCCCACCCCGCGCTCGCCGCGCTGCACGACGACCCCGGCGCCGGCCCGGTGCTCGCCCCGTGGTTCGTCGTCACCGCCCGCGTCGCCGACGCGCTCCCCGCGCTGCTCGACGCGGACCGCGCGGACCCGGACCGCCTCGGCCTCGACGGGCCCGCGCTCGTCCGTGCGGCGCTGGAGGACGCGGCCGCCGACGACGACGGGTCGACGTGGTCGGACCTGCACCGCCTGCACCCGCTGCACGTGCTCGACGAGGTCCCGGGCTGCGCGTCGCCGTTCCCGGTGGACGCCGGGGTGGGCGGCGACGTGGACTGCGTGCGCTCCACGTCGTCCACCCCGGGAGTCACCCACCGCTCATGGCGGGGGTCGGTCGCGCGCTACGTGTGGGACCTGGCCGACCGCGAGCGCAGCCGGTGGAACGTGCCGTTCGGCGCGAGCGGTGTGCCCGGCGACCCGCATTCCCTCGACCAGCTCGACGCCTGGACGGACGCGCGCACGACCGAGGTCGTCACCGACTGGGACCGTCTGCACCGGGAGGACCTGCCATGACCACCGCCCCGACCTCCGCCGCGCGCCTGCGCTCGGGCCCGCGCGGCACCGTCGTCGACGAGCGCGACGTCCCCGGGCTGGGCGTGCTCACGACGACCGTCCTCGACCCCGACGCCGACCTGGACACCGTGCACACGTGGGTCACGCAGCCGCACACCGGCTTCTGGGGCCTCGGCGCGCTGACCCGCACGGAGCTGCGCGACACGTACGCGTTCGTCGACGGCCTGCCGCACCACCACGCGTTCCTGCTGCGCCGCGACGGCCTGCCGGTCGCGCTGCTGCAGACGTACGAGCCCGAGCACGACCCCGTGGGCGAGGTGTACGACGTCGAGGCCGGCGACGTCGGGCTGCACGTCCTGCTGGGTGCGCGCGGCCGCCCGACCCCGCGGTTCTCGACGCTGCTGTTCGGCGCGGTCCTCGACGCGCTCTTCGAGCCGCCCGCCGTGCAGCGCGTGGTGATCGAGCCGGACGCGCGCAACGACCGCGCGGTCGCGCGCGCCGTGCGTCAGGGCTTCGTGCTCGGCCCGGTCGTCGACCTGTCGACCAAGCGCGCGCAGCTCGCGTTCCTCACGCGCGCACGCTGGTCGTCGGCACCGCGCTGACGCCCGGGTGCGCCCGCTGCTCGGCGCCCCGAGCCGGCCTGAACGCCCGGACCTGCGGCGCCGTCGCTAGCCCGCGACCTCCGCGGCCTCGAGCCAGGCGGCCTCGAGCTCGTCCTTCTCGACGGCGAGCGCACGCAGCTCCGCGTCGAGCGCGAGCACGGCCTGGTGGTCGGTCGCCTGCGCGGCCATGCGGTCGTGCAGGTCCTTCTCGAGGTCGGCGATGCGCGACAGGCGGCGCTCGATGCGCGCGATCTCCTTGCGGGCGGCGCGGACCTCGGCCTGCGTCGGGCCCGCGGCGGCGACGGCGGCAGCCGCGGGCAGGTCGGCGGCTGGCGGGACGGCTGCGGGGGGCTGGGCCTCGCCCGCGGCGCGGCGCAGCTCGAGGTACTGCTCGACGCCGCCGGGCAGGTCGCGGAGCTTCGCGTCGCCGAGCAGCGCGACCTGCCGGTCGCACACGCGCTCCAGCAGGTAGCGGTCGTGCGAGACGACGACGAGCGTCCCGGGCCAGCCGTCGAGCAGGTCCTCCAGGGCCGCGAGCGTGTCGGTGTCGAGGTCGTTCGTCGGCTCGTCGAGCAGGAGCACGTTGGGTTCGCCGACGAGCAGGCGCAGGAGCTGGAGCCGGCGCCGCTCCCCGCCGGACAGGTCGCGGACCGGGGTGCGGGCGCGGTCGCGCGGGAAGCCGAGCCGCTCGACGAGCTGCGACGCGGTGAGCTCCTTGCCGCCGACCACGACGGACCGCTTCTCGCGCTCGACGACCTCGACGACGCGCAGGTCCGCGAGCTCGTCGAGGTCCTCGACGTCCTGGCGCAGCTCGGCGACCGCGACCGTCTTGCCGCGCTTGACCCGGCCCGACGTGGGCGCGAGCCGCCCGGCGAGCAGGCGCAGCAGCGTCGTCTTGCCGGCACCGTTGACGCCGACGACGCCGATCCGGTCGCCGGGGCCGAGCCGCCACGTCACGTCGTCGAGCAGCACCCGGTCGCCGAACGCGAGCGTCACGTCCTCGACGTCGAGCACGTCCTTGCCGAGCCTCGCGGTCGCCATGCGCGCGAGCTCCATGCGGTCGCGCGGCGGCGGCTCGTCGGCGATCAGGGCGTTCGCGGCGTCGATGCGGAAACGCGGCTTCGACGTGCGCGCAGGGGCGCCGCGGCGCAGCCACGCGAGCTCCTTGCGCAGCAGGTTCTGCCGCTTCTCCTCGGTCGTCGCGGCCGTGCGGGCACGCTCGGCGCGCGCGAGCACGTAGGCGGCGTACCCGCCGTCGTACTGGTCGACGCCGCCGTCGTGGACCTCCCACGTGCGCGTGCACACCGCGTCGAGGAACCACCGGTCGTGCGTCACGACGACGAGGGCACCGGACCCGCGCGCGTACCGCTCGACGAGGTGCGCGGCGAGCCACGCGACCCCCTCGACGTCGAGGTGGTTCGTCGGCTCGTCGAGCACGAGCACCTCGTCGTCGCGCACGAGCAGCGCGGCGAGCGCGACCCGGCGGCGCTGCCCGCCGGACAGGGACGACACGTCGGCGTCGAGCGCGACGTCGGACAGCAGGCCCGCGTGCACGGCGCGGATGCGCGCGTCGGACGCCCACTCGTGCGCGTCGGCGGACCCGTGCACGGCGTCGAGCACCGTGCCGGGCGTGAGGTCGTCGCGCTGGTCGAGGACCGCGACGCGGGCACCGCCCGCGCGCGTGACGCGACCGGCGTCCGGCTCCTGCAGGCCGGCGAGGACCCGCAGGAGGGTCGACTTGCCGGCGCCGTTGGGTCCGACGACGCCGATGCGCTGGCCGTCGTCCAGCCCGAGGCTGACCTCGTCGAGGAGCGTGCGCGTGCCGAGCGTGAGGGTGACGCGGTCCGCGCCGAGCAGGTGAGCCATCGAGGCGCAAGGCTACCCGTCGCCGTCAGTCGGTCGCCGAGACCACCCGGGCACCCGCGACGGGACCGGCCGCGGTGAGGACGCGGTCCGCGACCCCGGAGGCGGTGAACGCCGCGGCCAGGACGAGCGCGTGCTGCCGGCTGCGGGCGAGCGCGGCGACCGTCGGGCCGGAGCCGGACACGATCACGCCGAGCGCACCCGCGTCCTCCGCGACGGCGAGCGGCTCGGCGAGCCCGGGGTCGAGCTCGAGGGCCGCCATCTGCAGGTCGTTGTGCAGCGCGGCGCCGAGGGCCCGGGCGTCGCCCGCGCGCAGCGCCTGCATGAGGGGCACGTCCGCCTCGGGGTCCGGATCCGCGAGGGCGTCGTGCCCGTGGAGCTCGTCGAACGCGCGGTACACGGCGGGCGTCGAGAGCCCGCGGTGCTGCACGGCGAACGCCCAGTGGAACTCGCCGCGCGTCAGGGCGGGCGTCAGGAGGTGGCCGCGCCCGGACCCGACGGCGGTGTGCCCGGTGAGCGAGAACGGCACGTCGGAGCCGAGCGCCGCGGCCAGGTCGAGCAGGTCGTCGCGGCCGAGGCCGGTGCGCCACAGGGCGTCGCACGCGACCAGCGCGGCGGCGGCGTCGGCCGAGCCGCCCGCCATGCCGCCGGCGACGGGCACGTCCTTGACGACGTGCAGGTGCACGCCCGCGTCGATCCCGACGCGCTCGGCGAGCATCCGCGCGGCCCGGAGCGCCAGGTTGCCGTCGTCCGTCGGCACGACCTCCGCCTGCGGACCGCTCACGGTGAGCTCGAAGACGTCCGACGGCGTGGCGACGACCTCCTCGAAGACGCCGACCGCCTGGAACACCGTCGACAGCGGGTGGTACCCGTCCTCGTCGCGCGGGCCGACCCGCAGCGAGAGGTTGATCTTCCCGGGCGCGCGGACCCTGACCTCGTGCTCGGGCAGCGGGGCCACGGGGGTCAGCGTCACGGCTCCACTGTGCCAGGTCCGCCAGCGCCCGCGCCCGCGGGGGCCGCGAGCTGCTCGGCGATGCGCGCGAACGCCTCGATGTCGAGCCGCTCGCCGCGGGCCTGCGGGTCGACGCCCGCGGCGACGAGCGCGGTCTGCGCCGCGTCGGCCGACCCGGCGAGGCCCGCGAGCGCGGGGCGCAGCATCTTGCGTCGCTGCGCGAACGCCGCGTCGACCACGGCGAAGACGTCCTCGCGCGTCGCGGTCGTCGTGGGCGGGTCCCGGCGGTCGAGCCGGACGAGCGCCGAGTCGACGTTCGGGACCGGCCAGAACACGCTGCGGCCGACGGTCGCGGTCCGGCGCGCGTGCGTGTACCAGGCGGCCTTGGCCGACGGCACGCCGTAGGTGCGGCTGCCGGGCGGGGCCGCGAGCCGGTCGGCGACCTCGGCCTGCACCATGACGAGCGCGCGCTCGAGCGAGCCGAACCGCTCGAGGAACGTCAGCAGCACGGGGACCGACACGTTGTACGGCAGGTTCGCGACCAGCGCGACGGGCGGCTCGCCGGGCAGCGCGCGGACCTCGAGCGCGTCGCGCAGCACGACGGTCAGGCGGTCACGGCCGTCGGCGTCCCGCAGCACGACGACGGGCGCACCGTCGGCGTCGTCCGCCTGCTCGACCGTGAGACCCGGCACGTGGGCCGCGACCGTGTCGGGCAGCAGCCGCGCGAGGACCGGGTCGATCTCGACGGCGACGACGTCCGCGCCGGCCTCGAGCAGCCCGAGCGTCAGCGACCCCAGGCCGGGCCCCACCTCGACGACCCGCTCGCCCGGCCCGACGTCGGCCTGCCGGACGATCTTGCGGACGGTGCCGGCGTCGAGGACGAAGTTCTGCCCGAGGGTCTTGGTGGGCCGCACCCCGGCCCGCTCGGCGAGCGCCCGGATCTCCGCAGGCCCGAGCAGCGAGGTCGACATGCGCACGAGCCTAGGTGCTCCGGCGGGGACGACGACGCCCGCCGCCCCGGGTGGGGTCGGCGGGCGTCGTCGGGACGCGGTGCGTCAGGAGAAGAGGTACTTGCCGCAGTGCGGCCACTGGCCGGCACCCGAGCGGTTGTAGAGCATCTTCGCGCGCGCGGTCTGCTCGTCCGGGCTCGCCTGCGACGGGAGACCGGCACCGCCGACCGCCTGCCACGTCGCCACCGAGAACTGGTAGAGACCGTGGTACTTGCCCGTCGACGACACGGCCGACGGGTTGCCGCCGGACTCGCACCTCGCGAGGGCGGCCCAGTTGAGCGAGTCGGCGCTGCCGCCCGCCGTGATGGGGCCGGCCGTGGTCGAGCCCGACGACGTCGCCGGTCGGGGCGTCGCGGCCGGGCGGGCCTTGGTGCCCGTCTTGACGAGCTCGTCGACCGGGGCCTGCGTGACCTGGTCCGACACGGTCTCGCGGGCCGTCTCGACGCCGTCGACGGTCGTGACGCGCTCGACGAGCGTGCGCACGCCGGGGACGCCGGCGACGGCGACCTTGCGCTGACCGGTGTAGAGGCTCGCGTCCTCCTGCGTGCTCGACGCGAAGGGCACGGCGTGCGTCGAGGCGACCTCCTGCACGGCCACGCGGTTCACGACCACCTGGACGCGCCCCTCGGGCGTCTGGCGGACGGACACGCGGTCGAGCGGGTCGAGCGTGATGCCGAGCTCGCCGAGCACCTGCGCGACGCGGGCGTCGCCGTCGGGCGTCTGCAGCGTCCGGCCGTCGACGAGGACGTCGGCGGAGCCGTGCAGCGTGAGGTCCAGCGCGAGCTCGGGGCGGCCGCCGGCGGCGGAGCGCGACGCGACGAGCGCCACGTCGTCCGCGCGGGACGCGAGCGTGTCGAGCGCCTCGTCGGCGGTGATCGCGGTCGTCCAGACCGGCGTCTCGGTGCCGTCGAGGGCGACGGTCACCTGGTGCGCGTGCCGCACGACGACCTCGGCACCCTCGGCGAGCGCGCCGCTCGGGGTGACGACGTCGCGCTCCCCGAGCTGGACGCCCTGCTCGGCGAGCAGCCCGTCGACGGAGCCGGCGAAGGTGGTGACACGCACGACCTCGCCGTCGACGTCGAGCGTCACGGCCTTGTTCGCGTGGGCGTAGCCGGCCGTCGCGCCCCCGACGAGGAGGACGGTGGCGGCGGCGACGAGCGGGACCAGTCGACGACCGGACCGGAGGCCCTTCGTCGCGGCGCCCTGACCGTCGGTGGCGGTCGGGGTCTCGTCCCCCGGGGTCTGCGGGGACTCGGCGCTGCTGCGCGCGAAGGAACTGCGGAATCGGGTCGTGAAGGTCACGGGGCTCCAGCCGTCGTCGTGCCCGGGCACGGGGGGCGGGTCGTGCCCCGCAGGGCACCCGGTGGGCGCGTGACGCTCGGCGCACGCGAGAGGTCAGCCCTCGGGCTGTCCCCCACCGGTCCCGGATCCCCGATCCGGCCGTCGTGACGGCCGCTGTTCCGAGCCGTCGCAGGGGTCCCGCACCGCCGACACGACCACCGCGCATCGCATGCACACGGGGGCCGGAACGGGCAGGACCGACACGCGACCGTAACGGAACCGTGACAGAACTCCAAGCCCGCGGGGCGGTCACGCCGGGGTGAAAGAGATCACAGCGCGACGTCCTCGCAGGTCAGCGCTGCGCGACGGGTGAGGTCAGTACCAGCCCTTGGCCTGGCTGTGCGCCCACGCGCCGCACGGGTTCCCGTACCGCGCACTGATGTAGTTCAGGCCCCAGGTGATCTGCGTCGCGGGGTTCGTCTGCCAGTCCGCGCCGACCGTCGCCATCTTCGAGCCGGGCAGCGCCTGCGGGATGCCGTACGCGCCCGACGACCGGTTCTCCGCGTTGACGCGCCAGCCGCTCTCCTTGTTCCAGAGCGACAGCAGGCACGCGAACTGGTCGTCGCCCCAGCCGCGGGCCGCGGCCATCTCCTTGCCCATCGCCTGCGCCGTGCCCGGCTCGACCGCGACCGTCGACGGGTCGGGCAGCTCGGCGGTGCCGACGCGCACGACCTGCGTCACGGGCGGCGTCGTCACGACGGACGTGATCGGGGTCCGGCCCACGACGACGCCGCCGACGACCTGCAGCTCGTACGTGGTGGTCCGCACGCCCGCGCGCCCCTTGGTCTTCACGACCTTGTTGCCCTTGACGAGGGTCGGGTCCTCGACCTCCTGGACCTCGAACGGCATCGCCTCGGTGACGGTCTCGCCGCCCGTGCCGGCGCGCGTGACCAGCACGACGAGGCCGTCGACGGCCGTCGCGTCGAGCGGGACCGAGACCTTGTCGCCCTCGTTCAGCACCAGGCCGACGTCCTTGAGCGCGTCGCGCACGACCGCGGCGCTGCTCAGGCCGTCGATGACCTGGCCGTCGACCACCAGGTGGATCGTCTTGAGCGTCGACACGCGCAGCACGTCGCCGCGCTCGAGCGCCGAGCTGCGGGACGCCGACAGCCGCACCTCGCCCTCGCGCAGCCCCAGCCCGTCGACCGCCTCGCCCACGGTGAGGGCGGTGCTCCACACCGTGCGCTCCTCGCCGTCGACCTCGACCTGCAGCTCGTGGCCGTGCCGCACGACGATCTGCCCGCCGCGCGCGATCGGGTCGCCGAGCGCCGGCGCGACGAGGTCGCGCTCCCCGACCTGCACGTCGCTGCCCTCGAGCACGTCCGCGACCGTCCGGCCGAACGCCTGCACCTCGACGGCGCGGCCGTCGACGTCGAGCGTGACCTCCTTGTGCAGCACCGCGAAGGCGCTCGTGACGCCGACGACGAGCGCCAGGACCACGGCCCGCGCCACCGCGGGGAGCGCGCCCGACCGCGCGGCGGTCACGGGCGGGTGGGCAGGGCGCACGCGGGACGTCCTTCGGGCCGGGAGGGGGCGGCCTGGGCGGCCCGTCCGGACCGCCCTGGGGCGACCGTCGTGGACGCCTGTCCGACCGTAACCGATCCGTGACCCGACCGACCACCTGCGGCCGGACCCCGGACGCCCGGTCGACGGCGCGACGACCGTGCCGGGACGCACGTCAGCCAGGTCACCAGGGACCGTAGACCCGCTCCGCCGTCGCCGAGACGCTGGCGCACACGTCCTCCAGGGACCGTCCCGTCACCTCGGCGACCGTCCGCACCGTGCCGGGCAGCAGGTAGGGCGCGTTCGGGCGGCCGCGGAACGGGTGCACCGTGAGGTACGGCGCGTCCGTCTCGACCATCAGCAGCTCCGGCGGGACCTCGCGCAGCGCCGCACGCAGGTCGTCGTTCGCACCGAACGAGACCGGCCCCGCGAACGACAGGAACCAGCCGTGCGACACCGCGAGCCGGGCGAGCTCCGCGTCGCCCGAGAAGCAGTGGAACACCGTCCGGTCCGGGGCGCCGTCGGCGAGCAGCACCTCGACGACCTCGGCGTGCGCGTCCCGGTCGTGGATCTGCAGCGCCAGCCCGAGCTCCTTGGCCAGCGCGACGTGCGCGCGGAACGCCTCCCGCTGCACCTCGCGACCCCGCGGGCCGGCGCGGAAGAAGTCCAGCCCGGTCTCCCCGATCGCCCGCACCCGGGGCGTCGCCCGCGCGACCGCCGCGACGCGCGCGAGCGCCTCGTCGAGCGGGACGTCCTCGTGCACGAACCGCGGGTCCGGCGTCAGCCCGTCCGGGGCGACCTCGCGGACACCCGCGTGCAGCACGGCCTCGTTGGGGTGGATCGCGACGGCGCCGAGCAGCGCCGGGTGCGCCTGCACCAGGTCAGCCGTCAGCACCACCGACTCGAAGTCGCAGCCGACCTGCACCATCCGGTCCACGCCGACGGACGCCGCCCGTGCCAGGTGGTCGTCGAGGGTCGGCGCCGGGGCGTCCCGCTCGGCGGCGCCGTCGGCCGACCGCCGCCAGCCGTCGGCCACCCACCCCAGCACCGACTCGAGGTGCGTGTGGTTGTCGACGACCGGCAGCGGCAGCGGCTCCGGCGGCGGCGGCCAGCCGCGGTCGCGCGTGCGCGCCACGTCAGGCATGCTCGGCGCGCGCGATCTCCTCCTCGACGATCGCGTCGTCGAGCTTCGTGAAGACCGGCACCGGCTTGTCGACCGACGTGCCCGGGACCAGCGGGGTGGAGGCCCAGGCCGGCGTCGCCGAGTAGTCGCCCGTGATGATCGGGTACGAGCGCGACGCGTCGTCCAGGTCCTCGACCTCGTCGATCCGCGGCATCGGCGCGAACGTGCCCGTGCCGCCCAGCGTCTCGTGCACCTTCTGCGCGGCGAACGGCAGGAACGGCGCGAGCATCGTGTTCGCGTCCGCGACGGCCTGCGCGGCCGTGTGCAGCACCGTGCCGAGCCGCTCGCGGTCCGCCTTGAGCTTCCACGGCTCGGTCTCCGACAGGTACCGGTTGGCCTCCTGCACGACGCGCATCGCCTCGCCGATCGCGGCCCGGTTGCGGTGCTCGCCGAGCAGCTTCCCGACGGTGTCGAACCCGGCCGCCGTCGTCGCGCGCAGCGCCTCGTCCACCGGCTGCAGCGCGCCCGCCTCGGGGATCGCGCCGAAGTTCGTGTGGATCATGTTCGCGGTGCGGTTCACCAGGTTGCCCCAGCCCGCGACGAGCTCGTCGTTCGTCCGGCGCTTGAAGTCCGCCCACGTGAAGTCGGCGTCCTGCGTCTCCGGGCCCGCGACCGACAGGTAGTACCGCAGCGCGTCCGGCTGGTACCGCGACAGCATGTCGCGGACCAGGATCACGCGCCCGCGCGACGTGCTGAACTGCTCGCCCGCGACGTTGAGGTACTCGCTCGACACGACCTCCGTCGGCAGCTGGAGGTTCCCGTAGACGCCCGGCTCACCGCCGCGCGACCCGCGCCCGTCGTAGCCCATGAGCTCCGCCGGCCAGATCTGCGAGTGGAACGTGATGTTGTCCTTGCCCATGAAGTAGTACGACAGGGCCTGGGGGTCGTTCCACCAGCCGCGCCACGCCTCCGGGTCACCCGAGCGCCGCGCCCACTCGATCGACGCCGACAGGTACCCGATGACCGCGTCGAACCACACGTACAGACGCTTGTTCGGGTTCTCCTGCCAGCCCGGCAGCGGCACCGGGATGCCCCAGTCGATGTCGCGCGTCATCGCGCGCGGACGCATGTCGTCGATCAGGTTGAGGCTGAAGTTCAGCACGTTCGGGCGCCAGCCCTGCCGCGTGCTCAGCCACTGCTCGAGGGCCTGGGCGAACGCGGGCAGGTCGAGGAAGAAGTGCGTCGACTCGACGAACTTCGGGGTCTCGCCGTTGATGCGGCTCTTCGGGTTGATGAGGTCGATCGCGTCGAGCTGGTTGCCGCAGTTGTCGCACTGGTCGCCGCGCGCGCCGTCGTAGCCGCAGATCGGGCAAGTGCCCTCGATGTAGCGGTCCGGCAGCGTGCGGCCCGTGCTCGGGCTGATCGCCCCCATGGTCTCCTGCTCGACCATGTACCCGTTCTTGTGCACCGTGCGGAACATCTCCTGCACGACCGCGTAGTGGTTGCGCGTCGTCGTCCGCGTGAACAGGTCGTACGACAGGCCGAGCTGCGTGAGGTCCTCGACGATGACGCGGTTGTAGCGGTCCGCGAGCGCCTGCGGCGTCACGCCTTCCTTCTCCGCCTGCACGAGGATCGGCGTCCCGTGCTCGTCCGTGCCCGACACCATGAGCACGTCGTGGCCCGCCATCCGCATGTAGCGGGAGAAGACGTCCGACGGGACGCCGAAGCCGGCGACGTGACCGATGTGGCGGGGGCCGTTCGCGTAGGGCCACGCGACGGCCGACAGGATGCGGGACATGCGCCCGATCCTAGGTGAGCGGGTCGGGCCCGGTCGTCGCAGTTCCGGGGCCCGGCGTCAGGTCGGCAGCCAGCCCGTCGGCGTCGGGAACGGCCAGATCGCGACGTAGCCGACCGCCAGCGCACCGACGACCGCGAGCGCACCGAGCACCGCACGGACGACCGGTGCCGGCCTCCCGGTGCGCACGACCACGGCGAGCACGGCGAGCGCCACGACCACGACCGACGCCGCGACCGCGGCGGCGAGCACGTGTGCGTGCGGTGTGCACGACACCGGCGGCGGGAGGATCGCCGGGCACACGTCGAGCGGTCGCGGGAGCAGCACGCGGCGCAACGAGTCGCGGGCGACCCACGCGATCCCGAGCAGCGCGAGCACGGTGACGACGCCACCGAGGAGCAGCGGGCGGCGCAGGAGCGTCCCGCGGGCGGCGGCCGTCGACGTCGTCACCCGACCACCCCAGCATGGAGCGCGGGCGGGACGGAAGGGCTGGTCACCCGGTCGGTCAGTCGTCGTACAGGCGGTCGCGTGCCTCGGTGTCCTCGACGGGCACGAACGTGGCCCGGTCGCTCGAGACGTCCCAACCGCGGTCGTCGCGCGCGGCCGGCGGGATGCGGATCGGCTGCGTGTCGCCCGGCCGGTACGCGGGCTCGCGCTCCGGGCCGGGGGGCGGTGAGCCCGGGACGGTCGCGCCGCCCGGGACGTGCTGCCACGCCGGCGCGGGCGCCGGGACGGGAGCCGGGACCGGGCCCTGCACCGGCCACGCACCCCCGGTCGGCACGGCACCCGGCCAGCCGGCGGCCGGCGCGGCACCGGGCCAGCCCGCACCCGGCACGAGGCCCGGGGTGGTCCTGCCGTACGCGGCGGCGGCGGGGGATCCGGGCGTGAAGATCGTCGCGCACAGCTCGCGGTACGTGGCGTCCGGGCGAGCGACCCAGTTGATGCGTCGCATCGCCTGGTCCTGGCCGGCCGACTCCAGCAGGAACTCGCCGTACCCGAGCACGCGTCCGACGAGCGAGCGCGAGTACCGCATGTCCGTGATCTTGACGAGCGGCATCATCGCGACCTTGTGCGTGACGAGGCCGTACAGCAGGAGCATCCGCTTGTCCGTCGCGACGAACCACTCGTTGCGCCAGTCGAGCACCTTCCAGCCGAGCCGGCCGAGCAGCACGAGGAACAGCAGCCACAGCCAGTCCGCACTCTCCCCGACCACCACGCCCGCGCCCGGCACCACGAGGAACGCGAGGAGCAGGAAGCCCCCGAACGTCGTGAGCACGGGCTCGGCGAGCTTGCCCCAGTGGGAGCGGGCGGTGAACACGACGCGCTCGCCCGGCAGCACGTACCGGCGGATGTTGCGGTGGCTGCGGACGATCGCCTCGGGAGTCGTCATGGCGCGCGGTCGGACCGGCTACTCGGTGAGGCCCGCGAAGAACTGGCCGAAGCTCGCGAACGCGCCCGTGATCATGTCCCACAGCGCGCGCACCAGGTCGGCGGCCCGGTCCGGGCTCGTGACGATCGCGTAGACGAGGAAGATCGCGACGATCCAGATGAGGGTGGTCTTGAGCTTCGGCGGCATGGGTCCTCGCAGGTCGGGCGTCGGGTCGGGCGGGTCGGCCCCGACCGGGGCGGCCGAGGTCGGTCCGGGGCGGGCGGCGCGGGGCCGTCCGACGCGTTCCGGCGCGGCAAAGGGTACTGACCGGACACCCCGGTGCCGGGGAGCGCACGCCCGCGTGGCGCGAAACGGGTGAATCGGTCGGCGTGTCGCGTCGCGGTGCCCCGGCGTGTCGCGCGCCGCGGCGTCGACGCGGACGACCGGGCCGTGGCGGCGGTCAGCGGACGACAGGGCCGTGGCGGCGGTCAGCGGACGACGACGCGCAGGACCCGGTCGTCGCCGTCGCGCGGGGTGCCGCGCCCGCCGGTGTTGTTCGTCAGCACCCACAGCGACCCGTCGGGGGCGGGCTCGACCGCCCGGAGCCGGCCGTGCTCCCCGACGAGCAGCGCCTGCGGGACCCCCAGACCCGCACCCGGGTCGCCGGCCACGGCCGGCAGGAGCGGCAGGCGCCACAGCCGCTCGCCGCGGAGCGCCGCGAGGTAGACGCCCTCGCCCGTCACGGCGAGGCCGCTCGGCGAGGCGTCGCTCGTCGGCCACGTCGCGACCGGGTCGACGAACCCGCGGTTCGCCCCGCCCCCACCCTCGACGACCGGCCAGCCGTAGTTGCCGCCGGGCTCGACCACGTTGAGCTCGTCCCAGGTGTTCTGGCCGAACTCCGCCGCGAACATCCGCCCGTCCGACGACCACCCGAGGCCCTGCACGTTGCGGTGCCCGAGGCTCCACACCGGCGACGACGGGTCGGGGTTCCCGGGTGCGGGGGCGCCGTCGGGCGTCACGCGCAGGATCTTGCCGCCCAGCGAGCCCGGGTCCTGGGCACGGTCCGGCTGCCCGGCGTCGCCCGTCGTCACGTAGAGGTAGCCGTCCGGCCCGACCGCGAGGCGACCGCCGTCGTGGTTGCCCGCGCGCGGGATGCCCGTGAGCACCGGCGTCAGGTCACCGAGCGTCGTGCCGTCGAGCGTGCCGCGCAGCACCCGGTTGTCGTCCTCGGTGGTCGCGTAGAGCACGAGGTCGGCGCCCGTGTCCCCCTCGTCGAGCACCGCGACACCCAGCAGTCCGCCCTCGCCGCCCGGTGCCACGACGTCCGCGAGCGCGTCCGCGCCCGGGCCCGTCACCTCGCGCACTGCGCCGTCGGGGGCGACGAGGACGACGCGCACCTCGTCCCGCAGCGTCACGAGCGCGGAGCCGTCGGCGAGGAACGCGATCCCCCAGGGCACGTCGAGGCCCGTCACGACGTCCTCGACCTCGACGACCTCGACCGTCGCCGGACCCGACGGTCCGGTCGTCGTGCCGGGGGACGTCGCCGCCGTCCCCGACGCCCCCGTGGGCGTCACGCCGGTCCCGACGCCGCCCGACGTGCACCCCGCCGCGAACGCCGCGACCGCGACCAGCCCGACGGCCCCGGGGACGACGCGTCGCGCACGCGCCCGGTCCCGCCGGTGGGGACGCCCGTCGGAGGTCATGCCCCAGCGCAGCACGCACCCGTGCCGGCCGCCACCCGTCGTGCGAGGCTGGACGTCGGAACCGTCACGCCGGGAGGTCACCATGAGCACCGCGGAGCCGACACGTCGGGCTCTCGTCGTCGTCGACGTCCAGCCCACCTTCTGCGAGGGCGGCGCGCTGCCGGTCGAGGGCGGCAACGCGGTCGCGCGGGACATCGCGCTGTACGTCGCCGAGCACCGCGACCGGTACGACCTCGTCGTCACGACGCAGGACTGGCACATCGACCCCGGGGCGCACTTCAGCGACGAGCCCGACTACGTCGACACCTGGCCGCCGCACGGCGTCGCCGGCACGGCCGAGGCCGACCTGCACCCCGCGCTGTCCGCGATCGTCCCCGAGGCGAGCGTGAAGAAGGGCCAGTACGCCGCGGCCTACTCGGGATTCGAGGGCGTCGACGGCGAGGGCCGCGGGCTCGCGCAGATCCTGTCCGACGGCGGCATCACCGACGTCGACGTCGTCGGGCTCGCCGAGTCGCACTGCGTGCGGTCGACCGCGATCGACGCCGTCGGGCTGGGGCTGCGCACGCGCGTCCTGACGGACCTCACCGCGCCGGTGACCGCCGAGCTCGGCGCGGCCGCGCGCGCGCAGATGCAGGCCGCCGGCGCACGGCTCGTCGCGTCGACCGATCTCTGAGCGGCGTCGCGTTCCGGGTCAGCGCGTGTCCTGCGACGCCCACCCGAGGTTGGTCGCCACGCGCTGGAGCACCGCGAGGGTCGTCGCGTAGTCGTCCTCGGTGACGCCCTCCGAGACGCGGTCGCGGAACCCGCGCACCCGATCGGCGAGCGCCGCGACGTGGTCACGGCCGTCGTCGGTGAGCACGTACCCGGCGCCGTCCCGCACGACCCAGCGGCGCGACACGAGCAGCGTGAGCTCGGCCGTCCCGACAGGCTCGCCCGCGGCCGTCTCGAACGGGGCGAGCGCCCGCGCCACCGCGAGCTCGTCGACGGGACCGTCCTCCTGGACGACCGACAGGACCTGCCAGTGCCGGCGGGTCAGGCCGTCACGTGCGAGCTCGGCGTCGAGCCCCACCTCCAGCAGCCGGTCCACGAGCTTCACCCAGTACCCGATCGGGCGTTCCTGCGGCATCGGACCCCCATCCCCCGAACGTCCTCCGCGATCGATCCTGCCACGACCTCCCCGCGTGGCCCGTCGAGCGCGTCAGGCCTGAGCGCGCCGGCGCTGGAGCAGGTCGAAGTACGGGTCGTCCGGACCGATCTCGAACGCCTCCACCACCGCGCCGCTGCGGTCGTAGGTCTCCGAGCGCACCGTGACACCGTGCTCGAAGGTCGCGGCGCGGACCAGGAAGCCCTCCTCGTCGTAGCTGCGCTCGTCGCCGTGGGGCATCCCCCGCCGGTACTCCGTCTCGCTCTGCAGCAGTCCCGACGCGGACCACTCCCGCGCCCAGCCGTGCTGGACGCCGTCCACGTACGCCAGCTCGCTGTAGCGGCCGTCCGCCATCTGCTCGTAGCAGACGCCGGTGAAGAGCTCGCCGCGGTAGGTGAACGTCAGCTCCGAGTCGTAGTCGAGCTGGTCGTCGGCGACCCGCCGGGGTGCGCGTGCCCGCGAGCGCGCAGCGACGGCCGCCCCGTCGTCAGGACTCGTCGAGGAACCGCTCGTGCTCGTCACGTCAGCGGGCGCGGGCCGCGAGGGCCGCCGCGTAAAGGTCGCGCTTCGGGACGCCCGCAGCCGTCGCGACGTCGGCGACGGCGTCCTTGAGACGCTCGCCGGCGTCGGCGCGCGCGAGCACCTCGGCGACCAGGTCGGCCGTCGACGCGGCCTGCGGCCGGGCCGCCCCGCCGACGACCACCACGATCTCCCCGCGGACCTGCCCGTCGTGCGCCCACGCGGCGAGGTCGCGCAGCGGCCCCCGTCGCACCTCCTCGTACGTCTTCGTCAGCTCGCGGCACACCGCAGCCGGCCGTTCGGCACCGAAGGCGTCGACCATCGCGTCGAGCACGTCGTCGAGCCGGTGCGGCGCCTCGAAGAACACCATCGTCCGGCGCTCGTCGGCGAGGTCGGCGAGCGTGCGCGCCCGCTCCCCCGGCTTGCGCGGCAGGAACCCCTCGAAGCAGAACCGGTCGGTCGGCAGGCCGGACAGTGCGAGAGCCGTGAGCACCGCGCTGGGACCCGGGGCCGCCGTCACCGGCAACCCCGCCGCGACCGCCGCCGTCACGACGCGGAACCCCGGGTCGGACACCGCGGGCATGCCGGCGTCCGTCACGACCACGACCGTGCCGCCGCCGGCCACGACGTCGAGCAGGTCGGCGGCGCGCTCGGCCTCGTTGTGCTCGTGGTGGCTGACGACGCGCCCGCGCACCTCGACGCCCAGCCGGGCCGCGAGCGCGCGCAGGCGGCGGGTGTCCTCCGCGGCGACGACGTCCGCCTCCGCGAGCAGGGTGCGCAGCCGCGCCGACGCGTCGTCGGTGTTCCCGATGGGCGTCGCCGCGAGCACGAGCCGGCCGCCGGACGCCTCCGTCGCACCACCGCCGCGCGGGGCGGGTCGGGCGGCGTCGGGTGCGTCGGCTCCGGTCACGCCCGACAGCCTGCCACCTGGCGGGCGTCCACCCCTCGTCCGCCCCTGGCCCTCGCCACAGGGGTCACCCCTACGATGACCGCTGTGCCGCCCACGCGAGACGACGACGCCGCGCTCCCGGAGCACCCGGACGCGCCCTCCGGCGACGCCCCCGACCGTCACGCCCCGGCGCCCGGCGCTCCGGGCGAGGGCACCGCGACGACGACGCCCGGGACCCGTCCCGACGACGCCGACGCGTCGTCCGGCGCCCCGAGCCTCGTCAAGGCGGGCACCCTCGTGACGGACGCCCCGCCGCACGGTCCGGGCGACGGCGACGGCGCGACCGACGCCGAGGACCTGGCCGTCGAGGACGTCGACGACGAGCCGCCGCTCCCCACGCGCGAGCGCCTGCTGCGCACGCTGCTCGGCGCGGACCGGCTGGCCCTCGACCTGACCCCGCGCGACCGTCTCGTCGGCTGGCTGTGGCCGATCGCCGTGACGGTGCTCGCGGGCATCGCCCGGTTCTGGGACCTGGGCCGGCCACACCAGCTCGTGTTCGACGAGACGTACTACGTCAAGGACGCGTGGTCGCTCGTCACGCGCGGCTACGAGGCGCAGTGGTCGGCCGAGCCCAACCCGGCGTTCGAGGCGGGCGACGTGAGCGGCCTCGGCACGGTCGCGTCGTACGTGGTCCACCCGCCGGTCGGCAAGTGGGTCATCGGGCTGGGGATGCAGCTCGGCGGCGGTCCGGACTCGTCGGCGGCGTGGCGCCTGGCGGTCGCGATCCTCGGGACGCTGTCGGTGCTGATGATCGCGCGCATCGCGCGGCGCCTGTTCGCGTCGACGGCGCTCGGCGTCGTCGCGGGCCTGCTGCTCGCGGTCGACGGCGAGGCGATCGTCATGTCCCGCATCAGCCTGCTCGACCCGGTGCTGACGTTCTTCGTGCTCGCCGCGTTCGGGGCGCTGCTGCTCGACCGTGAGCAGGCGAGACGACGGCTGGCCGAACGCGCGGCGGTCGTGATCGACTCGGGCGGCGAGCTCGGCTGGGGGCCACGGCTGGGCTGGCGCTGGTGGCGTCTGGCGGCCGCGGTGCTGCTCGGGCTCGCGATCGGCACCAAGTGGTCGGGCATCTACTTCCTCGCCGTGTTCGGCCTCATGACGGTCGCGTGGGACGTCACGGCGCGCCGCTCGGTCGGGGTGCGGCACTGGGCGCGCGCGGGCGTGCTGCGCGACGGGGTCGTCGCGGGTGTCGCGATGGTCGGCATCGGCGTCGTCACGTACCTCGGGTCGTGGTGGTCGTGGTTCGCGTCGACGGACGCGTACAACCGCCAGTGGGCGGCCCTGAACCCCGGTCAGGGCGTGGACTGGCTGCCGCCCGCGCTGCGCTCCCTGTGGAAGTACCACCAGGACATGTGGGCGTTCCACAACGGCCTCGAGACGCCGCACTCGTACGCGGCGCACCCGCTCGGCTGGATCGTGCAGTGGCGGCCGACGTCGTTCTACTACCCGCCCGAGGTGTCAGGGCTGCAGGGGCAGGCAGCGATCGACGCGTGCGGCGCCGACCAGTGCTCGCAGGCGATCACCGCGCTCGGCAACCCGGTGCTGTGGTGGTGCGGCGCGGCCGCGATCCTCGTGGCGCTCGTGTGGCTGATCCGGTTCCGCGACTGGCGGGCCGGCGCGGTCCTGTCGGGAATCGCGGCGGGCTGGCTGCCGTGGTTCATGTACGCCCACCGCACGATCTTCACGTTCTACTCGATCGCGTTCCTGCCCTGGGTCGTGCTCACGCTCACCTACGTCCTCGGGCTGGTGATCGGCCCGAAGGACGAGCTGGGCGCGAAGCAGCGCCGCGTCGCGATCTGGTGCGTCGGCGTGCTGCTCGCGCTGATCGTCGCCGTGAGCGTGTTCTTCTACCCGATCTGGGCGGGCATGGTGATCCCGTACGACTTCTGGCACATCCACATGTGGATGAGCCAGTGGGTCTGACGCTCCCGTCCTGACGCCGCGTGGCGGGCCGCGACCGGCCCCGCGTCAGCCCGCGGCAGGAGCCCCCGGCCACGTGACCTGCGGGCTCGCGTACCAGGCGAACCCGACGTGGTCCCAGAACGCGCCGTGCTCCGCGACGCGCGCGGCGAAGTCGTCCCAGTCCCGCTGCTCGGGCGCGGTCCACGCGACCTCCGCGACCGCGGCCAGGCGCGGCAGCAGCATCGACGTGAGCTCGGTGAGGTTCGTCAAGGTCTCGGAGAAGACGGCCGCCTCGACGCCGACGACGGACTCCGCGGGGATCCCCGCGATGAGCGTCGACGGCTCCCACTCGTACGAGTCGCGCAGCTCGACGTGCCCCGCCCACTCGAGACCGAGCGGCGTCTCCGCGTCGTACTTCATGTCGAGGTACGCCTTCGACGCCGGCGACATGAGCACCTGCGCGCCCGCCTGCGCCGCGGCGACGAACGGCGCGGGGTCGGCGTTGATGTCCCAGTACTGCACGACCGTGCCCGGCTCGAGCGGCGTCGACGCGATCTCCTGCCACCCGACGACCTTCTTGCCCGCGTCGCGCACGACCGACGACACGAAGCCGACGAGCCGCGCGTACTCGTCGTGGTCCATCGTGAGGACCTCGTCGCCGCCGATGTGCACGTACTCGCCCGGCGTCATCGCCGCGAGGTCGGTGAACACGTCGCGCAGGAACGGCTGCGTCGCGGGCAGGTCCTCGTGCAGGCGGCTGAACCCGACCTCGATACCGGTGTAGACGTCGGTCGGCTCACCGCTCGGCGTGAGCTCGCCGTACGCGTGCGTCGCCGCGTTCACGTGGCCGGGGACGTCGATCTCGGGCACCACGCGGATGCCGCGCGACGCGGCGTAGTCGGTGATCTCCGCGAGCTGCGCGGGGCTGTAGAAGCCGCCCGGCCCACCGCCGACCGACGTCGACGCCGACGCGCGCGTGAGCAGCGGGCGCGACGGCAGGTGGACGCGCCAGCCCTGGTCGTCGGTCAGGTGCAGGTGCAGCACGTTGAGCTTGTAGTGCGCGAGCAGCCCGATGACGGCCTTGACGTCGTCGACCGTGAAGAAGTGCCGCGCGACGTCGAGCGAGAGTCCGCGCCACGTGTACCGCGGGCGGTCCTCGATCCGGACGGGCGCGATCGTCAGCGCACCGTCGCCGATGTCCTGGATCACCTGGCGGAGCGTCACGACCGCGCGGACGAGGCCGGCGGGCGTGCGCGCCTCCAGGTCGACGCGCGACGGCGTGACGACCACGCGGTACGCCTCGTCGGACGCGGGCAGGTCGTCGGTCACGCTCAGCCGCACGACGCTGGGCGCGCCGCCCTCGGTGTAGCGGACCTCGACGGGCCGCCCCGAGAGCCGTCCGAGCAGGTCCGCCGCGAGCACACCGACCGCGACGAGCTCCGGGGCGCTGTCCACGACCAGGATCGTCGTGCCCGACAGCACGAACGGCTCGTCCCCCGTGCTCTCCAGCAGGACGGGACGGGGGATGACGGCGACGTTCTGCACCGGTTCTCCTTCTCGGGGGCGGGCGCCGGGGACGGGCGCCGGAGGCACGCTACTGGACGCGGGCGACGCGTCGTGCGACGACGGCGCACGTCGCGAGCTGGAGCTGGTGGAACACGATGACGGGCAAGGCGACGCTCGCCGCGACGACGGGCGTGAACAGCACGGCCGCCATCGGCAGACCCGTCGCGAGCGACTTGGTCGACCCCACCATGAGGAGCGCGGCGCGGTCCGCCCGGTCAAGGCCGAGGCGCGCACCGCCCCACCACGACACCGCCAGCACGACCGCGAGGACGACCGCGCACACGGCCACGAGGACGACGATCGCGACCGCGGTGACGTGGTCCCACGCGCCCGACACCGACGCCTGGCTGACCGACGTGTACGCGACCAGCAGGATCGTGCCGCGGTCGGTGAGCCGCGTCAGCCGCGCGTGCCGGCGCACCCATCCGCCGATCCACGGCTGCACCACCTGGCCCACGGCGAACGGCAGCAGGAGCTGGAGCAGGATCCCCGACAGCGACCCGCCGTGCTCCCCGCTCGTCGCCGTCATGAGCACGCCGACGAACAGCGGCGTCAGCACGATGCCCGAGACGTTGGAGATCGTCGCGCCGGTGATCGCCGCGGCCACGTTGCCACGCGCGACCGACGTGAACACGACGGACGACTGCACCGTCGACGGCAGCAGCGACAGGTAGAGCACACCCCGCCGCAGGTCGGGCGCGAGGACCGCGTCGGGCAGCAGCTGCACGAGCAGGCCGAGCACGGGCAGCAGCACGTACGTCGCCGCGAGCATCGAGCCCTGCAGACGCCAGTTGCGCAGGCCGTCGAGCACCTCGCGCGTCGGCATGCGCGCGCCGTACAGGAAGAACAGCAGCACGATCGCGCACGTCCGTACCGTCGCGAGCACGTGGGCGAACCCACCCTGCGCCGGCAGGAACAGGCCAAGCAGGAGGACCGCGACGATGAGCACGACGAGCGGGTCGACCCACCCCCGCAGCGTCTGGGACAGGCGGGGACGGGGGCGCGGCACCGGCCCATCATGCCCGCGCGTCCAGGATGCGATCGCATCGGGCCGGTCCATAGGCCCGTCTTGTCCCGTTTTCGACCACTCTGTCGGGTGACGTGCGCCTCTCGGCAGCCGCTCGCCGCGCGCGCTCACCCGATCGGCCCTAGTTTTCCGGCTACCGGAATGACCCCCGATATGTCAAGGAGCTGTACATGACCCCCGAAGGCATCATCAGCGCGATCATCATCGGTGCGATCGTCGGCATCCTCGGCCGCCTCCTCGTGCGCGGCCGTCAGCGCATCTCGATCCTCCTGACGATCGTCGTCGGGATCGTGGCCGCCCTCATCGGCACGTGGCTCGCCACGCTCATCGGTGTCCGGGACACCGGTGGCATCGACTGGATCGAGCTGTTCCTGCAGATCGGCCTCGCCGCCATCGGCGTCGCCGCGGTGTCGGGCAGCCGACGCCGTCGCAGCATCCTCTGACGTCGCCGCGCCCGCCCCGGCGCACCGACAGCACCACCGCACGAGCCTCGAGGGCCCGGACCGTCCCCACGGTCCGGGCCCTTCGGCCTTCCCCACGCGGCTCGGGCCCTCGGGGTGCCGGCCACGCGGACGGACCGCGACGCGCGTCAGGGCGCTGCGGCCCCCCGCGCCCGGGAGGCGCGCTCACCGCCGAGACGTCGCTCCGACCACGGCCCGAGGACGAGGCAGACGTTCCGCGTCGCTTCCGGGGTCGCACCGTCCACCCAGACCGCGACCGGATAGTTGCCCGACGGGACGGGAACGTCCACGTGCTCGCCACCCGCCCCGAGCCAGAGCCCGTGACGCCCGACGATCAGCTCCGACCGGAAGACCTCGCGCATCCCGGGCGGGACCACGCGGTCGGCGAGCGTGACCACCACGACGTCGCCGTCGGGGAGGACGGCCCTGACGGCGAGACCGGGCCACGGAGGGCATCCCATGATCAGCTCGGGAGCGTCCGTGGCGACCCACTGCGTGGCGTCGTCGTCCCAGACCGGGGCCCCCTGCCAGGCGGGGTCCAGCAGCACGATCTCGTCGAGCGGCCCAGCCGCGACGAGTGCATAGATCCAGTCGGGGACCGGACCGGCGGACGAGCTCATGGCGGGCATTCTGCCGCCCAGCACCATGGCGACTGCTCCGATCCGCAGACGCCGTCCGGCGAGTGGCCCAGACGCGCCGAAGGCCGGACCCTGGGGGTCCGGCCTTCGGCTTGCGGTGGAGCTGAGGGTGTTGTGGTTCACGACATCGTTGATAGGTGAGTCGCGACATCGTTGATACCGGCCGGGCCGCGACGATCGACCATGTCGAAGGCCAAGGTCATCGTGCTGTCCGTCGTCGAGCAGGGCCTGACCAAGGCGGAGGCCGCCCGCCGGTTCGAGGTGTCATGGCAGTGGGTCCACACCCTCGTGCAGCGCTACGAAGCCGACGGCCTGGACGGTCTGGAGCCGCGCTCGAGACGCCCCCGCAGCAACCCGAACGCGACCAGCGAGCACGTGCGCACCCGGATCGTCGAGCTGCGCGAGAAGTTGACCGTCGACGGCCTGGACGCCGGCCCGGTGACCATCGCCTGGCACCTGGCCGCCGAAGGACTGGACCCGCCGGCGCCGTCCACCATCCGCCGCGTCCTGCACGCCGAGCAGCTCATCGTGTCCGAGCCGCGCAAACGCCCCCGCTCCTCGCTGCGCCGCTTCGCCGCCGAACAACCCAACGAGACCTGGCAGTCCGACTTCACCCACTGGCCCCTGGCCGACGGCACCGACACCGAGATCCTGAACTGGCTCGATGACCACTCCCGCTACCTGCTGGCCTGCACCGCCCACCCCCGCGTCACCGGCACACTCGTCGTCGAGACCTTCACGACCTGCATCAACGCCTACGGACCGCCCGCCTCCACGCTGACCGACAACGGCTCGGTCTACACCTCGAGGTTCACCGGCGGACGCAACGCGTTCGAGTACCTGCTGCACGCCCTGGGCATCCAGCAGAAGAACGGCCACCCGAACCACCCGCAGACCCAGGGCAAGATCGAACGCTTCCACCAGACCCTGAAGAACTGGCTCGCACACCAGCCACCAGCCGCCGACCTACCCGCGCTACAAGCCCAGCTCGATGCCTTCCGCGCGCTCTACAACACCGCCCGCCCGCACCGCGCCCTGGACCGAGCCACCCCGCACGACACCTACCACGCCCGCCCCAAGGCTCGACCAGCCGGCACCACCATCGCCGGGCACTACCGGCTGCGCTTCGACCACGTCGGCACGAACGGCAAGATCTCCCTGCGCCGCGCCGGTCGCATGCACCACCTCGGCATCGGCGCCGCCCACCGCGGCACCTCCGTCCTGGTCCTCATCGACGAGACCACAGCCACCGTCATCGCCCGACACACCGGCGAGATCCTGGCCACCTGCACCATCGACCCGACCCGCACCTACTGGCGCAACAACGAACGAGAGCCCGGCCGATGGCCGGGCTCTCCTCTATAAACGATGACGCGGGACATCTATCAACGATGTCCCGCGTCATCACAGCGGTGGAGCTGAGGGGATTCGAACCCCTGACCTTCTCATTGCGAACGAGACGCGCTACCAACTGCGCCACAGCCCCGCGAGCGGGCTACAGACTAGCACCCGACCCGGGTCGTTCGTGAAATCGGGTCACTCGCCCGCGGCCCGGCGCTTGGCCAGGACCGCGTTGAGGTCGATGCTGCCCGTGGTCGCCGCCGGAGGCTCCGTGACCTCGGCCACGACCTGCGCGACGGGCTCGGTCACGGTGTCCTGGGAGGCCGCGGCCGTGGCACCGGCCGACGCGTCCGCGTCCTCCAGCGGGGCGGGCTCACGACGCGGCGCGGTGGCCTTCATCGTGTACGTCGGGCGCGGGACGGGGACCGGCGACCAGGCGCCGTCCTCGTCCTGCTCGGCGGTGTCGGCCGTCGCGTCGACGGCGTCGCGCGCCGATGCCTCCGCGGCCCGCTCGGCGACGCCGGTGCGCACGACGGGCGTCTGGCCGGTCGACGCGTGCCGCGCGGGCGCGGCGGTCTCGCCGCGGTCCTCGACGATCCTCGCGAACACCTCGGTGCTCGCCTCCGACGGGTGGACGGCACGGCCCGTCACGAGGGCGTGCGGGACGCCGTGCATGTCCCCCTGCTGCGCCTGCGGGTGGGCGGCGTCGGGAGTGCGCTCCGCGACCGGGGCGTGCTCCTCGCGCGCGGAGCGGACAGTCGGCTGCGCACCGGTGACGGCGCGCGTCGCACCCGTCGCCGGGGCGGACGAGGTCCGGGACGCCTCCGCGACCGCACGCATCGCGCCCGTGCGCGGACCGCCGGGCACGCGGCGCTCGTCGGCCATGCGGGCCTCCCACGCGGCGTCGGCGGCGCGGCCCGCGAGCACGGCGCGACGGCCGAGCACGAGCACGCCGCCGAGCAGCACGCTCGGCACGGCGCCCGCGACCCACGTGACCGCCGGGGCGAGCCCGGCGACCGTCCAGCCGGCGATCGTCGCGACCACCAGCACGCCCGCGAGCACGGCACGGCGCCGCGCGGCGGCAGCACGGCGCGCGACCGCGGCCGCCCTCGCTGCGCGCGCCTGCGCGGCACGACGGGCCGCGTCCGCGGTGATCCTGTCCTGCGTCGCCGTCGGTCGGTCCACGGTGGCACCTCCTGTCCCGGGCCCGGCGAGGAGCACCGGGAGCCCTGTTCCCGGGGTCAGCAGCCCCGGCGATCCACCGCTCGTCGTCCCGCAGTCGGCTGACCCGACCGCAGGCGCCTCGCGCGACCGTCGGAACGCCCCCGACCGGCGGAGCCGGCCCGTGCGCTCGCTCACGGCGACCACGCGCAGCGCCTCCGAGAACCGGTCGTCCGTCCGGGACTCGAGCAGCTGCTGCCGGTGCCGCAGCTTGTGCGGCACCAGGTAGGCCCCCCACAGAGCCACGAGCGCCAAGGCGACGAGGCCTGCGAGATCGTCCACGTCACGACGGTAGGGGTCGTTCCGCGGACTCGCCGGGACCATATCGGCGTGTCGGGTGGCGCGTCACCCCGCGGAGGCTCCACGGGTGGACCGCCAGCGGGCCAGGAGGCCCTCGGGGACCTCCTCCGTCGTGAGGGCGAACGTCCGGTGGTCGCACCAGCGGCCCTGGATGTGCAGGTACCGCTCGCGCAGGCCCTCGTCGCGGAAACCGAGCTTCTCGACGACCCGCAGCGACGGCCGGTTCTCGGGCCGGATGTTGATCTCGACGCGGTGCAGGCCGAGCACGCCGAAGCAGTGGTCCGTGGCGAGCGCGACCGCGGTCGGCGTGATCCCCCGCCCCGCGACGTGCTCCGACACCCAGTAGCCGATGCTCGCCGACCGCAGCGACCCGTACGCGATCGACGCGACCGTCAGCTGCCCGACGAGCCGGTCCTCGAAGTCGACGGCGAACGGGAGCGTCACGCCCGACCTGGCCTGCGCCGACAGCGTCCGGACGAACGCGCCGAACGTCGGGCGCACCGCCGGCGGCGGCTCGGGGCTCGTCGCGTCCCACGGCTCCAGCCAGCCCGCGTTGCGCGAGCGCAGCTCCATCCACGTGTCCTGGTCGCGCCGCCGCAGCGGCCGCAGCCGCACGGGCCCGTCCTGCAGGACGGCAGGCCATCCCACCGCCATCAGCGACCGCCCCGACCCTCTGCACCCAAGGCCGACCTCATCCCTCGAGCACCAGGCAGTGGACGACCTGCCCGGGGTGCACGGTGAGGTCCTGCTCGCCGACGACGGCCAGCGCGTTCGCGTGGGCCAGGTCGCGCACGGTGGGCGCGGACGGGTCGCCGACGGGGGTCACGCGGTAGCCCTCGTCGGGCGACCCGAGGACCGTCGCGGGCACGAACTGGCGCAGCCCCGGGGGCGACACCCAGCCGCTCGACGCCTCGGCCGCGACCGACGGGCGGAAGAGCTCGGCGTGCCCGGCCATCGCGCGCAGCGCCGGGCGGACGAACACCTCGAACGACACCTGCGCGGCGACGGGGTGGCCCTGGAGCGCGAAGATCGGGACGGCGCGGTCGCGGCCGAGCTCGTCGCCCACCGACCCGAACCCGTGCCGGAAGCCGGGCGTCATGGCGACCTGGTCGAGCCGGACGGTGCCGAGCGGTGCGAGCACGTCCTTGACGGTGTCGTGCGCGAGCTCCGACAGCCCGCCCGTGACCACGACCATGTCGGCGCGGACGAGCTGGTCGTCGAGGGCCTCGCGCAGGGTCGCGCGGTCGTCGGGGACGATCCCGACGCGCACCGGGGCTGCCCCGGCGTCGCGGACGGCGGCCTCGAGCGCGTGCCCGTCGGCCTCGAACGTCGCGCCGTCGCGCGCCCCGACGGTCCCGGGCTCGACGAGCTCGTCGCCGACCGACAGCAGCACGACGCGCGGTGTGGGGTGCACGCGCAGCCGGCCGCGGCCGAGCGCCGCGGCGAGCGCGAGCTGTCGTGCCCCGAGCCGCGTGCCGGCGGAGAGCACCTTCTCGCCCGAGCGCACGTCGGACCCGGCGGCGCGGACGTGCTGCCCCGCGACGGCGGGCCGCTGCATTGCGACCTGCGCGGTGCCGCGGTCGGTCTCCTCGAGCGGGACCACGGCGTCGGCGCCGAGCGGCAGCGGCGCACCCGACGCCACGCGCACGGCCTGCCCCGGGACCAGCCGCAGAGGCGCCTCGATGCCCGGGCGGACGTCGTGCGCGACGGGCAGCGCGCGCGACGCGGCGTACCCGGCGGCGACCGCGGTGTCGTGCGCCGCGACCGCGTACCCGTCGCGGGCGGCGACGGACTGCCGGGGCAGGTCGCGGCCGGCGACGACGTCCTCCGCGAGGATGCAGCCGACCGCGTCGTGCAGCACCACGTCGAGCGGGGCGACCGGGCCGACCGCGGCGAGCACCGCGGCCAGGTGGTCCTGGACCGATCTCATGCGCGCATTCTGCCCTGCCGTCGCGCGAGCGCCGCTCGCGGGGGTGGCCGTGTCGACCGGAGGTCGGTGGCGGCCGGTAGCCGCGCGCGCCGAGGGCCGCCGACGGCGAGGGCACCGTCGACGGCCCTCGGGTCGTGGGTCGTCAGGAGGAGCGGTCGGGCGACGCGGTCACGCGAGCCCGTCGGGGCCGACGGTCGCACCGTCGGGGACCCGCGACGGCGCACCCGGGTCGTCGAGCACCGCGTCACCCGTCACGACGACGCCGGTGCCGAACGTCCAGTCGCCCCGCACCCGCAGCGACGTGGACCGCGCGAGCGACGGCGTCGCGGGGACGCGCTCGTCGAACGCCGCGATCACCTTGTAGTGGTCCTCGTCGAGGTCGACGAACGGCGCCTCGACCTGCGCGACGAGCCGGTGGTCGGGCTCCAGCCGGTAGACGTCGGACCGCAGCACGAGCAGGTCGTTCGTCGTCTTGACGGGCAGGAAGCGGGACCGGTCGACCTCGAGCACCGCGGCCCCGTCGAACACCTCGATCGCGGCACCCATCGCGGACTCGATCTGCACGACCTTCGTCGACGTCCTGTCGGACGGGTCGACGGTCTTCTCGTTGCGGATGAGCGGCAGGTCGAGCACGCCGCCCGTGCGGTCGAGCTCGGCGCGCAGCGCCCGCAGGTCGAGCCACAGGTTGTTCGTGTTGAAGTACGCGTGCCGGTCGATGTCGCCGGCCGCGTCGGCGTCGTCCTTCGGCGTCTGCGCCGACTCGCGCAGCACGATCCGGCCGTCGGACGCGCGGACGACGAGGTGGCCGCCCTTGCGGTCCGCGGGCGTGCGGCGCGCGACCTCGGCCGCGAACGGCGCACCCGTCGCCGCGAACCAGCCGGCGATGCGCGCGTCGGGCGACGCCCCCAGGTTGTCGGAGTTCGAGACGGTCGCGTAGCGGAAGCCCGCGTCGAGCAGCGCGTCGAGCACGCCCGACGCGTGCAGCGCCGTGTACAGGTCGCCGTGGCCCGGAGGGCACCACTCCAGGTCCGGGTCGGCCGGCCACTCGACCGGGCTCAGGTCGTCGGCACGCAGCTTCGGCTCACGGTTCTGCACGAAGTCGAGCGGCAGCCCGTCGACGACCAGGTCCGGGTACGCGCCCAGCGCGGCGAGCGTGTCGTCGCGCGTGCGGAAGCTGTTCATGAGGACCAGGGGCAGGCGCGCACCCGTCGCCTCGCGGGCGGCGAGGACCTGCCCGGCGATGACGTCGAGGAATGTCGCGTCGTCGCGGACACGGAGCAGCGACTTGGCGCGGTCCATGCCCATCGACGTGCCGAGGCCGCCGTTCAGCTTGACGACGGCGGTCACCGCGAGCGCGTCGCGCGCCGCGGCGTCGTCGACGTCGAGGTCGGACAGGTGCGGGACGTCGGTCAGCGGCCGGACGCCGCTCTCGGGGATCATCCCCGTCTCCCCCGACTCGAGGAGTCCGTAGAAGCGGGTGAACACGTCGACGGCCGTGGGGTGCACCCCGCCGTCGGTCATCTTGCGCTGGGCCTGTGCGAGTCCGTGGGCGCTCATCCTGTGATGCTAGGTGGGCCCGGTGCGCGGGCGCAGTGGCGCGGGTCACGCGACGTGTGACATTGGTCCGTCGTTCCCCCTGCGGTCATGTGCTGCGGCACGTGTCCGGACGACGTTCACGGCCGTGACGCGCCCCCGACGCGCGGCGCGTGGGCCAGACTGGACCCATGAGCAGCGTCGCCCAGCCGTACCCGCACGCCGCCGAGGGCGACGAGGTCGAGGAGGTGAAGGAGCGGCTGCGACGGTCGATCCGCGACGCGCGCCAGGCCCGGTCACCCCGGCGGCGCGAGGCGGCCGCCCACGCGCTCGCCGACGTCGTGACGGCGATCCCCGCGGTGGCCGAGGCGTCCTGCGTCGCGGTCTACGCCGCCCGCCCGTCCGAGCCGGGGACCGTGCCGCTCCTCGACGCGCTCGCCGCGCGCGGCGTCCGGCTGCTCCTGCCGGTGCTCGGGTCCGGCCTGCAGCGCGACTGGGCCGAGTACGCGGGCGCCGACGACCTGCGCGAGCGTGCCCCCGGCCGCCCGCCCGAGCCCGGCGGGCCGACGCTCGGCGCCGCCGCGCTCGCCGACGCCGACGTCGTGCTCGCCCCTGCGCTCGCCGTCGACACGTCCGGTGCCCGGCTCGGCCAGGGCGGCGGCTGGTACGACCGCGCGCTGCGCCACGCGCGACCCGGCGCACCCGTCATCGCGATCGTGTACCCCGAGGAGCTGTACGACGCGCAGACGCGCCCCCTGCCGCGCGAGCCGCACGACCGGCTCGTCGACGGAGTCGCGACGCCCGACGGGTGGCAGCCGGTCGGTCCCGGCGCCCCCTGAGCCCGGGCCGGCGGGTCAGTCCTCCGACGGGACGAGCGTCAGGTGGTCGTTCGCGTCCGCCTCCGTCGCCGCCTGCGTGAACGGCCACGGGAACGTCTCCCCCGTCGCCCACGCCTCGAACTGGTCCGCGTAGTGCACGCTCGCGGGGTGGCCGGACGTCCCCGTGAGGTTCACCCAGGTCGAGGAGTCCAGGTCGCCCAGGTCCACGACCATCCGCATCGACGGCGCCGCCGTCACCTCGTACGACGGCGTGCTCGCGTCCCACGACGTCGCGTCGACGATCGCCGAGCCGCCGCCCACGCTGAGCGGTGACGGGTTGACCAGGCTCCGCAGGACGCCCGGCAGGGACTCGCCGCCGAGCACCGGGTGCTCCGGGGCGGCCACGTGCAGCCTCCCCCACCGCCAGTCCTCCGCGTCGCGTCCCAGCTGCGTCGTGAGCTGACGGCGGGCGGACACCATCGCGCGGGTCAGGATCTCGTCGCGGCCCTCCACGACGGCGGGCGTCGACCGGTCGTCCCACCACGGCGACGACGGGTCGTCCACGAGCCGGCGCACGACCTCCAGCCACCGCGAGTCGCCCGTGGGCGACGCGTCGTCGGGCAGGTCGTCGTCGAAGGCGAGCCGCAGCAGCGTCTTCCACACGGCGGCGAAGTACGCGGCGGCCGGCGAGTCGGGCGACGACACGCGGTCCCAGTCGCGCAGAAGCTCCTGGCCGTCGTCGTCGAAGGAGTCCTCGATCGGCAGCGACAGCAGCGTCGGCACGAGCATGTCGGCGTACGGGTTGCGCTGGTCGACCTGGATCTCCGCCATGTCCGCCGCCGTCACCGGCTCGCCCGTCGCGAGGCGCTCCGTCAGCAGCGTGCGGATGCGCTGCGACCGGTAGCCGTAGTCCCAGTCGTCGGTGAGGAACGGACCGACGCCGCTGGGGGTCACCGCCTGGTTCGCGGCGACGACGAACCCCTCCGCCGGGTCGAGCGTGCGCGGCATCTCCGCCGGGTCGACGAAGCCCTGCCAGTCGTACGCGCTGTCCCAGCCCGGGCGCGGCCACGTGCCGTCGGAGGGGACCGGACCGCCGAGGACCGACGTCCGCACGGGGATCCGGCCGGGGGCCTGGTACCCGATGTGGCCGTCGACGGTCGCGAACACGATGTTCTGCGCGGGGACCTCGAGCAGCGCCGCGACGGCCGCGATGTCGTCCGCGTCCCGCGCCGTCGCCATCGCGAGCAGCGCGTCCGCGGTCCGGCCCGGCTGCAGCGCCGTCCACCCGAGCGCGACCTCGAACTGCCGGCCGGGCGCACCGTCCGGCACCGGCGCGTCGTCGACCGCGTCGACGTCCAGCACGTCGGACACGATCGGGCCGTGCACCGTCTCGCGGACGACGATCTCGACCGGCTCGCCGCCGTTCACCTCGATGACCTCGCGGCGCTCGCGGATCGGCGCCGTGCCGCCGTCGCGCACCGTGACGTCGCCGTCGACCTTCTCCAGGAAGAAGTCCGTGACGTCGGCGCCCAAGTTCGTCAGCCCCCACGCGAGGTCCGCGTTGTGCCCGATGACGACGCCCGGCATGCCCGCGCTGGCGAAGCCGGTGACGTCGTAGGGGCACTCCGACGTGACCTCGGCGCAGCGCAGGCCCACCTGCGCCCAGATGCCCGGCGCCGAGATGCCGAGGTGCGGGTCGTTCGCCAGCAGCGGCGCACCCGACTCCGTGTACCGGCCCGCGACGGCCCACGAGTTCGACCCGACGCCCTCACCGTCGCCGACCAGGTGCGGGACGGCGTCGAGCGCCTCCTGCGCCGACGCGAGCGCCGCCTGCAGGTCGTCGCCCGCGAGGTCGAGACCGGTCGACGCGGCCGTCGTCGTCACGCCCTGCCCGACCTGCTCGGCCGAGAGGATCGGCTGGTTGACGTCCTGCGGGTACGCGGGGAAGAGCTGCTCGACGCGCGCCACGTCCTGCACGGACGCGAACGACCGCGCGCGGGCGAGCTCACGGTCGTAGTTGCCGCGCAGGTCCCAGGCGAGCGCCTTGAGCCACGCGAGCGAGTCGACCGGGTCCCACTCCGCCGGCGCGGGCGTGTGCATCCGCGCCCCGAGCACCGTGTACTCGACCGCGATCTGCGAGGGGTCGCGCGACGCGAGGTAGGCGTTGACGCCGTCCGCGTACGCCTGCAGGGCCTCGCGCGTCGACTCGTCGACGATGTCCCACTCCTGCTCCGCGACGTCCCGCCACCCGAACGTGCGGATCACCTTGTCCGCCGCGAGCGCGTCCTCGTTCTCCCCCACGAGCTCCGACAGGCGGCCCGCGGTCACGTGCCGGCGGTAGTCCATCTCGAAGAACCGGTCCTGCGCCGTCACGTAGCCCTGCGCGCGGAACAGGTCGGCGGACGTCGACGCCGTGATCGTCGGCACGCCCCGCGGGTCGCGCGTGACGGTGACCTCGCCGTCGAGACCCGGGAGCGTCAGCTCGCCCGACACCTCCGGGAGGGGTCGGCGCAGCACGACGACGACGGCCACGGTCGTCGCGACGAGGGCCAGGACGAGGACGACGGCGACGGTCGCGAACGCGACACGGACGAGACGCAGGCGGGACACGTTGCGAGGGTACTTGTCCGGTTGGGCGCGGGGTGACGGCACGCGCACCCTGGGGACGGCAGCACCCGCCCGGCTCCGGCGCCCGGCGGGCGGCGCCGGGAATGCCCGCCGCGGGAGTGCCGTTACCATTGGCACTCGGACCATGTGAGTGCCAGGCCACCCGGACGTCCCGCCGGGACCGGCCCGCCGACCTCCTCAGGAGCTGCGATGCCCACCTACGCGTACGCGTGCACGGCGTGCGGTCACGCCTTCGAGATCCAGCAGTCGTTCTCCGACGCCTCGCTGACCGTGTGCCCCGAGTGCGAGGGTCGCCTGCGCAAGGTGTTCTCGGCCGTCGGCGTCGTCTTCAAGGGCTCGGGCTTCTACCGCAACGACGCACGGTCGTCGGGCGCGAAGTCGTCGACCTCGTCGTCCTCCTCCTCGACCACGTCCTCGTCGTCGAGCGCCCCGGCGTCGTCCGGGTCCGGGTCGCCGGGCGGCGGGTCCTCCTCGTCGTCGAGCACCGGCACGGCGTCGACGTCCACGACGAAGGCCCCGGCCGCCTCGTCCTGACCTCGGCCGGTCACCGCCCGCGGGCCTACCGAGCGACCGGCTGACGCGCGGGCGTCCGCGTGTCCGAGCCGCCCGCCGCCGTTCGGCCGCGAGGCGGGCAGCCGCGCGCCAGGCAGCCCGCGTCGACGTGTGCCCTCGACCGAGCCGTCCACAGCCCCTCCGGACGCGAGCCCGTCCACGGGTGCCGACGACCGCCGCACCCGTCGCGCGCCGCGTCCGTACGTTCGCCACGTGCATCCCGACCGACTCGACCGGCACCGACCCGACCGGCCACCACCGCTCGCGCGACGACGGCCACCCACGTCGCTGCGGCTGCGTGCCGTGCTCTGGCGCGCGCGCCCCGTGCTCCTGGCCCTCGCCGTCGCGACGGTCGGCGTCGGCGTGCTCGACGTCCTGCGACCGGCACCGCCGCCCACGGTCGACGTCGTCGTCGTCGCGCGCGCGGTCCGTGCGGGAACCGCGCTCGAGGGCGCGGACCTGACCGTCCGCACCGTTCCCGTGGCGGTCGCGCCCGACGGCGTCCCGGCCCGCACCGACGCCGCCGTCGGGCGTGTTGCAGCCGTCGACCTCACGAGAGGCACGCCGCTGGTCCCGGGTGTCCTCGTCGGCGCGGGTGCCGCCGGTCCGCCCGGGACGGTCGTCGCCACCGTGCGCCTCGCCGACGACGCCGCCGCGGCACTCCTCGGCCCCGGGATGCGCGTCGACCTCATCGCTGCGGCGCCCGACGACGGCGACGGGCGCGTCGTCGCCTCGCGTGCCCTGGTCCTCCCGACGCCACCGGCCCGTGCCGCCGAGCCCGACATGAGCGCCTTCGGGGCGGGACCGACCACCGCGTCACCCGTGCTCGTCGCCGTCACGCCCGACGAGGCGAGAGCCCTCGTCGGGGCGTCCGCGACCGCCTTGCTGTCCGCGGTGGTCGTGCCATGATCGTCCTGACCTGCGTCAGGGCCCGGCGACGGCCCCGACGCCCGCCGTGAGCGACCGGGGGCGCACATGTCCGACACGATCAACAAGGGTCTGCGGGGCGCCGGCGAGCACCTGCGCGGTCTGCCCAAGGTCTTCCAGGGGTTCAAGGACTTCATCTCACGCGGCAACGCGATCGAGCTGGCGGTCGGTGTCGTCATCGGCGCCGCGTTCACGACCGTCATCACCGCGATCCAGGACGGGTTCATCGGCCCGCTCATCGCGGCGATCTTCGGCAAGCCGGACCTGACGGCGCTGTGGTCGTTCACGATCAACGACGCCGTCTTCTCGATCGGCCTGATCCTCGACGCGCTGCTCAAGTTCCTCATCACCGCGGCCGCGGTCTACTTCGTCATTGTGCTGCCGCTCAACGCGCTGGCCGCCCGTCGCAAGCGCGGCGAGGAGGAGGAGCCCACGGCGCCGGCCGAGGACATCCTGCTGCTGCAGGAGATCCGCGACCTGCTCGCCGCCCGCCCGAGCCCGGCCGTCGCGAACGACGCCGGCGTGGTCCCGGGTCCCGGCACGGGTCCCGACCAGGGCACCGCTCCCGGCACTCCCCCGACGTTCCCGCCCGGCGGCGGCCCGGCGACGCCTCCGCCGACCGTCTGAGACGAGACCCGGCACGGTACGACCCGCACCGCTCACCAGTGGGGTGGGCGGTCCCGTTGCAGACGGTCGTCGTTCGAGTCCGGGTCGTGGCCCCAGCCGACGTCGGTGTCGTCGAGGGCACGCAGCGCGACGACCGGGTCGTCCGACGTACCGGCGGGCGTCGCGGCCTTCGCAGACGTCGCGGCGTTCGCGGACGTCACGGCCTTCGCGGGCGTCGCGGCGCTGGCGGGCGTTGCGGCCTTCGCGGGCGTCGCGGCGCTGGCGGACGTCGCGGCCTTCGCGGGTGTCGCGGCCTTCGCCCGCTCGTCCGCCGGAGCCGCCGGGTGCGTCGACCGCAGCACCGACTCGTCCGTGCCCACGGTCCCGGCCCGTCGGACAGCGCGACGCGGCCCCCGAGCCGACCGCGCCGGAGCCATCACCGCCTCCGGTCGCACGACGGGCGACGTCGGCGTCGGCGTCGGCGTCGGTCCGGGACGCTCGACGGCCTCCGTCCGGCGCGGGTCCTCGGGGCTGTCGCTCACCGCACGATGATCCCACCCGGTGCCGCCACGCCCGCCCCCCGGGACGCGCGGCGAGCACGACCACCCGCGAGCACGCACCGGCGCGTCAGCGCAGGGCGCGGCTCACGGCCGAGCGGACGGCGGTGTCGATCCGGTAGGAACGGCGCGTGATCCCGAGCTCGTCGCGGAGCGCGGCGGCGAGCTGCTCGCGGTTGCGCTCCTCCCCGTCGGACCGGAGCCACGCGACGAGCTCGTCGAGCTGGTCGTCGCTGTACGCGCCGATCGGCAGGCCCTTGCGCACGTCGGGGCGGGGCGCACCCGGCACGCCGGCGAGGGTGAGCTGCACGGGCGTCCCGCCGCTCGCGGGGTGCGCGTCGGAGGGCGCCGACGGCTCGTCCACGGTCGTGCCGGGCGTCGGGGCGTCGCCCACCACGACCCCGTCCGTCGGGCCGCCGGTGGGTGCCTGCGCCGCCTCGGGAGCGGTCGTCTCGACGTCCTCGGTGGCCGCCACGCCGGTCGCGGGACGGTCTGCGCGCGCCGCCGGCACGGGAGGACCGTCGGCGGGAGCCACGTCCGCGTCCTCGGCGCCCCCGGTCTCGCCGGCCGCAGCCGCGGAGAGGCCGTCGGCAGCCGGCGCGCCGGGAGCCGGGTCGTCGTGCTCCTCGTCGGCGGCGGCCGCGCGGCGCGCCGCGAGGGTCGTGCGGACGGAGATGCGGATCGGCGCGGTGACGGGCGGGAGCTCCTCGACCTCGTCGCTCTCGTCGACGGATGCCGGGATCCCGAGGACGAGGGGTGCCTTGCGCGGGACGGCGGGGGCGGGCACGCGGCCGTGCACGGCGCGGCGGATGCGGTCGACCTCGGCCTGCGGGTCGAGGAACGCGGCGGCGGACCAGACGCGCACGACGGTCCAGCCCAGCCGCTCGAGCCGGTCGGCGAGCAGGCGGTCGCGCACGCGCACCGACGGCTCGCCGACGTAGGCGTCGTCGTCGGTCAGCACGGCGACGAGCAGCCGGTCGTGGGCGTCGGGGTGCCCGACGACCATGGGGATGCGGGTGCCGCCGGGGATGCCGTAGTCGACCTCGACGGTCAGGCCGTGCCGCCAGAGCCGCTCGGCGAGGTCGAGCAGCAGCCGGTCGGGCTCGCCGGCGTGCTCGTCGGCGTCACGACGAGCGGCGCCGGCCGCCGCGGAAGCCGACGGGCGGGTCTCCGCCCGGTCGGCCGCCCGCAGGTCGACCTCGGCGTCGGGACGCGGGCCCGGCGCGACGAGCCGCACGTCGTCGCCGGTCGCACCGGCGCCGCGGGACTCGGCGAACGCGAGCAGGTCGCGCAGGAGTCGCGGACCGGCGGCGCGGACGCGCTCGGGGTCGAGGTCGTCGGCACCGAAGCAGGACACGACGGTGAGCCGGTGCCGCGTGGCGCCGAGGACGTCGAGCAGGAGCGCGTCGCCGCCGGGCTCGCCGACGACGCCGAAGGAGTGCAGGACCCGTCGGTGCGGGGTGCGGCCGAACCCGACGGACAGGATCACGGCCTCGCGGCGCAGGCCGGCGACGTTGGCGAGGTCGGTCACGACGAACGGCTCGGCGCGCCCGCCGTCGAAGAACGCGGCGACGGCGGGGTTGCCGCGGACCTCGGTGAGGATCGCGTCGCGCAGCGCGTCGGCGTGCACGGGCGACGGGGTGACGACGGCGAGCGACTCGTCCGGCTGCATGAGCGCGTGGTGCAGGACGAGCTCGACGACGTGCTCGACCTCGCCGCGGGTCGACGCGACGGTGCCCGTGGACGCGTCGGGCATGCCGGTGCCGTCGACGACGTCGAGCCGGACGAGCGGCCGGTGCTCGGGCAGCGGCGTCGGCGACAGCACGCCCTCGTAGCCGTGCGCGGCGAGGAACGCGGTCAGGTAGGGGTCGCGGCGCGACGTCTCGGCGTGCAGGGCGACGACCGGCAGGACCGCGGCGAGCTCGCGCACGGCGGTGCCGGACGCGCAGCGGGCGTCGCCGACGACGACGACCTGCCGGCCGCGGGCGATCGCGGCGACGGCCATGTCGACGGGCAGGTGCGCCGCGGCGTCGATGACGACGAGGTCCACGGTCCGCGACGGCGGGAGCACCTGCGGCACGAGCATGGGGCTCGCGGCGACGACGGGGCGCAGGCGGCGGGCGACGTCGGGGTGTCGCCCGATGGTGTCGCGCAGCGACGTGAGCCGCTCCTCGACGAGCTCGACGAACAGCGACTCGGACTGCTCCCGGTGCTGGCGCAGCACGTCCTGGGTGTGCGCGGCGACGGCCTGCCGGACGGGGCCGGCCAGGCTCGCGACGTGCGCGCGGTCGAGCGCGGCGTACTGCGCGGACAGGTCGCCGAGCGCGGCGCCGTCGTACCCGGCGAGCGTGGGGTCCTGCGTGAGGATCTGCTCGATGACCGTGCTCCACCAGGCCAGGTCGAGCTCGGCGGGGGCGAGTGCGGGGTCGACGCGACGCGTCGCGAGGTCGTCCACGAGCGGCCCGAGCCCGGCGGCACGCAGCCGGTGCAGCAGCCCGGTGCGGTCGGGCAGCGTGTCGAGCGCGCTCGTGTCGGCGCGCAGCCGCGACAGCCGCTCGGTCAGCGCGGCGAACGGCAGGTCCGCCAGCCCGCTGCCGCCCGGGGTCGTGGCGAGCACCTCGTCGAGGGCCCGCAGGTCCTCCGCGACGGCCTGGTGCTCCTCCTCGATGTGCTCGAGCCCGTCGGGCAGCCGCGGCCAGCCGCCCGCGGGGCAGTGCGCCTGCCAGATCTCGCGCTGCGCCTGCACGTCGAGCAGCGCGGTGTGCAGGTCGGCGACGGGCCGGCCCGGGCGGACCATGTCGCGGGCCTGGCGCCGCAGCCGGCGACGCAGCCAGAAGCCCATGTCGACGCCGCGCTCGGCGCGCCACTGCGGCGTCGCGGTGGCGGCGACGAGGTCCGCGGCGGTCCGCTCGAAGACGATCGGGAGGAACACGTCGAGGGCTCCGCGGACGCCGTCGAGCATCCGGAGCTGCTCGGCCCACGACGCGACGGACGTGGCCTGCGTGAGCCCGGTGTCGGCGGCGACCTGCGCGGTGCGCTCGACGAGCGCGGGCAGCGCCCCGTCGAGCAGGCGTGAGATGCGCCGCACGACGACGTCCGCGTCGGCGCGCGTGCGCAGGTCGGCGCCGTACCAGGGCGTGTCGGTGGGCTTGACGTCGAACGCGCCGAGCTCGCCGGCCCGGACGAGGTCCGCGCCGAGCGCGGCGCGTCGCTCGGCGTCGAGGACGCGTGCGACGTCGGGCGTGAGCCGCACCGTGGTGCGGGGCGCGGGGCGGGTGGACGTGAGGCGCGCGAGCTGCTGGAGCGCGTCGTACGCGGACGCGCCCCACGGCGAGCGCGGGGCGTGCAGGTCGTCGACGTAGGCGCGCAGGCGCTCGCGGTGCTCGACGAGCCGCGTGCGCAGGACGTGCAGGCTCTGCCCGTCGACGGCGGGCGCGTCGAGCGTCATGGCGCCGAGCAGGCGGCGCGCGGCGGCGGTGCGCCAGCCGGCCTCGGGGGCGACGTCGAGCAGCAGGTCGCCGAGGCCGAGCTCGTCGAGCCGAGTCGCGAGCGCGGCCGCGGCGCGGCGGTGGCCGGGGACGTAGAGGACGGTGCGGCCGGACGCGGCGGCGTCGGCGACGACCGCGGCGAGCGTGCCGGTGACGTCGGCCCCGGTGGGGGCGTCGACGAACAGGTGGGCGCCGGTGCTGAGCGCGTCGAGCAGGTGCTGCTGCGCGGGGTCGAGGTCGCCGACGCCGCGCTCGACGCCCGGGTCACGGTCTCCCGCGACGGGCTCGGGCAGGCGGACGACGAGCCGCTCGCGGTCGACGTCGACGCCCGCGAGGGCGCACACGACCTCGTGCTGGTCGAGCTCCGCGGAGAGCGCGTCGAGGTCGTCGACGAGAATCTGCCCGGGGTGCACGAACGTCCCGACGACGACCTTCTCGAAGAGCCGGAAGTCGTCGAGCACGGCCTCGCCGAGCGACGACAGCCGCGCGAGCGCGCCGCGCGGGTCGAACCCGCCGCTCTCGAACGTGCCGCGCGCGACCGCACCGGGGTCGAGGAGCGCGCCGCGGGTGCGCAGGGCGCGCGCGAGGACGGGGTTGACGTCGAGCGTGGGCTCGAGGGCGATCTCGTAGTCGGCCTCGCCGGTGCCGCGGGCGCGCAGCGTGACGGGGCGCAGCAGGACGGGCGCACGGACGGTGCGCGCCTGCGTCGTGGAGCGCGGCGCGGGCTCGGTGGGCCGGGTCGCGACGGCGAGCGCGTCGACGTCGTCGTGGTCGCCGTGCGCGGCGGGCCGCTCGGTCCAGGTCGCGACGCCGATCGCGAGCGCGGTGGGGGCGATGCCGTAGCGCTGCTCGTACACGGCGGCGCGGGCCGCGACGGCGCGCGCGCGGCGGCGGGCGGTCGACAGCGCGGCGCCCTCGCGGACGAGGTTGGACAGGCGGGTGGGCCGGCCGGCGAAGAGCTGCGCCATGCCGGACGGGTGGGCGGCGGTGAGGTCGAGCGCGGCGTCGCCGAGCAGCTCCATGTCGGCGAGCGTCGACCCGCCGGCGGCCTCGACCAGCCCTTCGCGCCAGCGTTCGACGGCACGGTCGACGAGGTCGGCCCGGGTCGGCGGGGCGACGAGGGCGACGGGGGCGTTCGGGGTCACGTCGGTCGCGGGAGCCTGGTCGGGACCCGTGCCGGACGAGCGCGCGGGGACTGTCACCCCAGGAACGGTAACGGCACGTCCAGCGGTCGGCGGGGTGGCGCGCCGAGGCTCGCCCGATGGTGTCGCGGCACCTGCGTCCGGTGGGGTCGACCCGCGGTCCTCCCGCGTCGTCATGCGGTTCTCCCGCCGTCCGGGCCGGGCCGGGGAGGTCGTCGGCCGACCCACGGCGCGGGCCGTCGACGTGCCCGCAGACGACAGGAGCGGGACGGTTCCGAAGACCCGTCCCGCTCCTGGGAAGTCAAAACGGTGCGCACCGCGCAGGGGGCAGGCGATGCGCACCGTCGAGTACGAGTGTGCGCCATGAGGGGCCTCCTGGTCAAACGTCCAGGCCAGGCCGACGGGCGGTTTTCACACGATCGGGTCTGCCGTTGCTCGGGCACCTCGATCGGTCGTGTCACGCTACCCGGTCCTCGCGCTTCAGGCGCAGCAGGACGAACAGGAACGACACGATCGCGGTGGCCGACAGGAGCAGCAGCCCGACCGTGTAGGAGTGCGTCGCCTCGTCGTAGGTGGCGCCCATGACCAGCGGCGGGAAGTACCCGCCGAGACCACCCGCGGCGCCGACGATGCCGGACACGGCACCGACCCGGTCGGCGGGCGCGCGGCGCGCGACCCACGCGAACACGCCGCCCGTGCCGATGCCGAGGAAGAACGCCATGAGCACGAACTCGGTGCCGGCGGGGACCTCCGGGACGGGCTTGAACGACAGCAGCACGGCCATGACGGCGGCGCCCGCGAGGGACACCAGCACGATGGGCTTGGGGTGCACGCGGTCGGACAGGATGCCGCCGATCGGGCGCGCGATCACGGCGGCGATCGCGAACCCGGCGGTGCGCGCGCCGGCGTCGGCGAGGTCGTAGCCGTAGACGTCGGACAGGTACGTCGGCAGGTAGGTGGAGAACGCGACGAACCCGCCGAACGTCACCGCGTACAGGAACGACATCTGCCAGGTCACGGGCAGCTTGATCGCCGCGCGCAGCTTCGGGACGACGGGCTGCGTCGACGGCTTCCACGCGGGCGCGTCGCGCGTGACCGTGAGCACGACGAACCCGGTGACCGCGAGCGCGACCGCGACGAGGACGTGCGTCGTCACGTACCCGAACGAGTTGACGAGGCGCGGGGTGAAGAACGACGACAGCGCCGTGCCGCCCATGCCGATGCCGAAGATGCCGGTCGCGAACCCGCGGCGGGCGGGCTCGTACCACGCGTTGACGAAGGGGATGCCCGCGGCGAACGTCGTGCCGGCGATGCCGAGCAGGAAGCCGAAGACGAGGAGCAGGACGTACGACTCCTGCTCCCCCGCGAACGCGACGAGCAGCACGGGGACGATCGAGATCAGGGACAGCACGCCGAGCATGCGGCGGCCCCCGACGCGGTCGGTGAGCGCGCCGACGGGGATGCGCCCGACGGCACCGACGAGCACCGGTGTCGCGACGAGGAGCGACTTCTCGGTCGACGACAGCCCGAGCTCCTCGGTGTACCGCGCGGCGAGCGGGCCGACGAGGTTCCAGGCCCAGAACGTGATGGCGAACGTCCACGTCGCGAGGACGAGGTTGAGCGTGCGGCCCGCCACGCGGGTCACGGGTGCCGTCGTGGTCATCGACCCCTCCTCGTGCCTTCGCGGTCACGCGTGCCGACCGGGTCCCAGCCGCGCCGCGGGGCGCTCGCGCCCGGGGTCGGGCGGGCGTCCCGGCTGCGGTACACGACGTACGGGCGGAACAGGTAGTGGAACGGCGCGGTGAACGCGTGCACGAGGCGCGTGAACGGGAAGATCGCGACGAGCGCGAGGCCGACCAGGGTGTGCCACTGGAACGACGCGGGCGCGGCCGCCATCGACGCGACGTCGGGCTGGAGGACGAACAGCGACCGGAACCAGGGGGCGACGGTCTCGCGGTAGTTGTGCGCCTCGTGGCCCGCGCCGACCGAGTTGAGCGTGGTCCACAGGCCCAGCACGATCGCGGCGACGAGCGCGACGTACATCGTCTTGTCGTTCTTCGTCGTCGCCATGAAGACGGGTCCGGTGCGGCGCCGCCGGTAGACGAGGATCGCGACGCCGACGAGCGTGCAGAAGCCCGCGATGCCCCCGATGATCAGGGCCATCGCGTGGTACGCCTCCTGCGACAGCCCGGCCGCGTCGGTCCACGACTGCGGGATCACGAGGCCGCCGACGTGCCCGACGATGACGAACACGAGCCCGAAGTGGAACAGCGGGCTGCCGATCCGCAGCAGGCGCGACTCGTAGAGCTGCGACGAGCGCGTCGTCCAGCCGAACTGGTCGTACCGGTACCGCCAGATCGTCCCGCCGACGAGCGTGACGATCGCGAGGTACGGGACGACGCCCCACAGCAGCACGTCCATCAGCGGCTCCCCCCGGTCGGTGCGGACGCGGTCCCGAGGACGCCGGCGGTGCCGCCGGCTCCCCCGCCCGCGAGCGGCAGCAGCCGCGGGTCGGCGGCGTCCAGCCCGACGGACTCGCGGGGCGGCCCGGCTGCCGCCATCGCGTGCACGGCGGCGCGGTCACGCGGCGACTCCCCCGGCAGCGTCGCGCAGACCGCGGTGAGGACCCCGGCCCACGGGCTCCCCGACTCGACGAGCGCGAGCCGCACGAGCTCGAGGCTCGGCCGGTACTCCTGGAGCAGCGCGGGACCGTCGACGGGGTCCGCGACGGCGGCGTACTCGAGCACGAGCGGGACGTGGTCGGGCAGCTCGCCGCGGGTGTCGACGAGCATCCCCGACGCGCGGTAGCGGGCCTTGAACGCCGCGAGCACCTCGCCGCGGCGGCGCGTGTCGCCGTCGGTCCAGTACGACAGGTAGAGCGTCTGGCGACCGGACAGGTCGAACGCGTCGACGTAGGCGCGCTGGAGGTCGGCGAGCGGCGTCGTCGCGGCGTGGTCGAGGAACGCGCGCAGGCCGTCGCGCGCGGGTCCGGCGGGCAGCTCGTCGACGGCCGCCACGAGCAGCGGGAGCCGGTCGACGAGGTCGTCGTCGGGGTACGCGAGGCACCACGACGCGACCTGGTGCACGACGCGCGCGGACGTGCGCCGCTCCGACGACCCGCGACGACCGCGCACGAGCGGCCCCCTCACGACCGTGTCCCCGTCACGCCCGGGTCGACGCCCGGCCCGTCGTCGGCGCCACCCGTCGCGCCCGGCCCGGGCGCCGTGGCCCGCCCGCCCGACGACGGGAACAGGCCCGGCGGGGTCCCCTTGCCGTCCCAGTTGAGCAGGTTGACCCGCCCGTGCATCTCGGACGGCGTCGCGACCCCGTCGGACGTCTGCCGCTGCTTGAGCGCGTGGAACGTCTCGACCGCGACGGGCACGGGCCGGCCGGACGCCTCGCCGAACGGCGCCTGCTCGTACATGCCGGGGCCCTCGTCGTAGTCGAGCGAGCAGCCGAGCTCCTCGAGCTCGTGCCCGCGCTCCTCGTGGGCCTTCGGGATGACGTACCGCTCGTCGTACTTGGCGATCGCGAGCAGCCGGTACATCGCGTACATGAGCTGCCCGGTCATGCCGACGGACGCGGGGATCCGCTCGTCGGCGTCCTCGTCGAGCGTGATGCCGCGCAGGTAGCCGCGCATCGCGGCGAGCCGGCGCAGGACGCCGGTGACGACGTCGGTGTCGCCCGCGGTGAACAGCGACGCGAGGTACTCGACGGGGATGCGCAGCGCGTCGATCGCGCCGAACAGGTTGCCGTGGTCCTCGGCGTCGTGCCCCTGCTCGCGCAGCAGGTCGACGACGGGCGACAGCGGCGGGACGTACCAGACCATGGGCATCGTCCGGTACTCGGGGTGCAGCGGGAGGGCCACGCGGTAGGTCTTGGCGAGCGCGTAGACGGGTGAGCGCCGCGCGGCGTCCATCCAGTCGGCGGGGATGCCCTGGTCACGTGCCGCGGCGACCACCGCGGGGTCGTTCGGGTCGAGCATGAGGTCGAGCTGCGCCTCGTAGAGGTCCTGGTCGTCCGGGACGGACGCGGCCTCGGTGACGCGGTCGGCGTCGTAGAGGACGAGCCCGATGTACCGCAGCCGCCCGACGCACGTCTCCGAGCAGACCGTCGGCAGCCCCACCTCGACGCGCGGGTAGCAGAACGTGCACTTCTCGGCCTTGCCGGTCTTGTGGTTGAAGTAGATCTTCTTGTACGGGCAGCCGGTCACGCACTGGCGCCAGCCGCGGCAGCGGTCCTGGTCGACGAGGACGATGCCGTCCTCGGCCCGCTTGTAGATCGCACCCGACGGGCAGGACGCCATGCACGACGGGTTGAGGCAGTGCTCGCAGATCCGCGGCAGGTACATCATGAACGTCTTCTCGAGCTCGAACCGGATGCGGTCCTCCGACTGGGCGCGCACCTTCGCGACCATCGGGTCGAGGTGTCCCAGCTCCGCGGTGCCGCCCAGGTTGTCGTCCCAGTTGGCCGACCAGCGGATCTTGGTGTCCTCGCCGGTGATGAGGGACTTGGGGCGCGCGACGGGGAAGTCGTCGCCGAGCGGCGCGTCGACGAGGTTCTCGTAGTCGTACGTCCACGGCTCGTAGTAGTCCTCGAGCTTCGGCTGGACGGGGCTCGCGAAGATCGTCAGGAGCTTCTTGACGCGGCCGCCGGCCTTGAGCGTCAGCCGCCCGCGCTTGTTGAGCGTCCACCCGCCGCGCCACTGCTCCTGGTCCTCGTACCGCCGGGGGTAGCCCTGCCCGGGGCGGGTCTCGACGTTGTTGAACCACACGTACTCGACGCCCGCGCGGTTCGTCCACGCCTGCTTGCAGGTGACCGAGCACGTGTGGCACCCGATGCACTTGTCGAGGTTCATGACCATCGCCATCTGCGCCATGACCCTCATGAGCCGGCCCTCCGCTGGACCTCCGGTGCCGCGAGCATCAGTACTCCACCTCCTGCGAGCGGCGGCGGATCGTCGCCACGATGTCCCGTTGGTTGCCGGTGGGGCCGAGGTAGTTGAACGTGTAGGACAGCTGTGCGTAGCCGCCGACGAGGTGCGTGGGCTTGACCAGCAGGCGTGTCACGGAGTTGTGGATGCCGCCGCGCCGCCCGGTCTTCTCCGACTTCGGGACGTCGATCGTGCGCTCCTGCGCGTGGTGCACGAACACGACGCCCTGCGGCAGGCGGTGGCTGACGATGGCCCGCGCGACGAACACGCCGTTCGCGTTGACGCACTCGATCCAGTCGTTGTCCTGGGCGCCGATGATCGCGGCGTCCTGCACCGACACCCAGCAGACGGGGCCGCCGCGCGACAGCGACAGCATGAGCAGGTTGTCCTGGTACTCGGAGTGGATCGACCACTTGTTGTGGGGCGTCAGGTACCGCACGGTGACCTGCGCGTCGCCGTCCGGCCCGAGCCGGGGTTCGCCGAGCAGTCGGTGCAGGTCGAGCGGCGGGCGGTAGATCGGCAGCGCCTCGCCGAGGTCCGTCATCCAGTCGTGGTCGAGGAAGAAGTGCATGCGCCCGGTGAGCGTGTGCCACGGCTTGAGCCGCTCGACGTTGACGGTGAACGGCGCGTACCGGCGGCCGCCCGTCTCCGACCCCGACCACTCGGGCGACGTGATGACCGGCACCGGGCGGGCCTGGGTGTCGGCGAACGTGATCCGCTTCTCCTCCGACCCCTCCGCGAGGTCGGCGAGCGGCTTGCCGACCCGACGCTCGAGCGACCGGAAGCCCTGCGTGGCGAGCTCGCCGTTCGTCGTGCCGGACAGGGACAGGATCGCCTCGGCGAGCTTGACGTCGGTGTCGAGCGCCGGCCGCCCGTCGCCCGCGCCGCCGAGCATCACGCCGTTGAGCCGCCCGAGCCGGTCGACCTCGTGCTCGAGCCGGTAGGTGACGTTCTTGATCGTGAACCCGAGCCGGTCCGCGAGCGGGCCGAGCGAGCCGAGCTTGTCCGCGATCGCCGTGTAGTCCCGCTCGACGACCTGCAGGAGCGGCAGGTTGACGCCGGGCTGCGGCGCGATCTCGCCGCTCGCCCAGTCCCGCGCCCGGCCGCCGACGTGACCGGCCGCCTCACCGGGGGTGTCGTGCTGCACGGGCACGCTCACGACGTCGTACCGCGTCCCGAGGTGGGTGCGCGCGAGCTCGGAGAACCGACGTGCGACCAGGTGGAACGCGTCGAAGTCCGAGCGGGCCTCCCACGGCGGGTCGATCGCCGGGGTGAACGCGTGGACGAACGGGTGCATGTCCGTCGAGGACAGGTCGTACTTCTCGTACCAGGTCGCGGCCGGGAGGACGACGTCCGACAGCAGCGTCGTCGACGTCATGCGGAAGTCCGCGCTGACCAGCAGGTCGAGCTTCCCCTCGGGCACGCCGTCGCGCCACGTCACGTCCCGCGGCCGCACGTCGGCCGGCTCGGCCGTGACGTTCGAGTGCGTGCCGAGCAGGTAGCGCAGGAAGTACTCGTTGCCCTTGGCCGACGACCCCAGCAGGTTCGCGCGCCAGAGGATCAGCGTGCGCGGCCAGTTCTCGGGCGCGTCGACGTCCTCGACGGCGAACTTCACGCGGCGGTCCGCGATGCGCTCGACCAGGGCGGCCGTCGCGTCGGGCGCCTCGCCGGCGTCGGCGGCCGCGCGCACCTCGTCGGCCAGGTCCAGCGGGTTGCGGTCGAACTGCGGGTAGAACGGCATCCACCCGAGCCGCGCGGACTGCGCGATCGTGTCCGCGGTGTGCATGCCCGCCAGGTGCCCCTCGGCGAGCGGCGACGCGAGCGCGTCGGCGCGGTAGCCGTCGAACCGCCACTGGTCGGTGTGCATGTACCAGTACGACGTGCCCGTCATGGTCCGCGGCGGCCGCGACCAGTCGAGCGCGTTCGCGAGCGAGAGCCACCCCGTGAGTGGCCGGCACTTCTCCTGCCCGACGTAGTGCGCCCAGCCGCCGCCGTTGCGGCCGAAGCACCCGGTGAGGGCCAGCAGCGCGAGCACCGCCCGGTACGTCGCGTCGCCGTGGAACCACTGGCAGATGCCCGCGCCCATGATGATCATCGACCGGCCGCGCGACTTCTCCGCGTTCGCCGCGAACTCGCGGGCGATCCGCGCGCACGCCGCCGCGGGGACCGACGTGATCGCCTCCTGCCACGCGGGCGTGTAGGGGGTGTCGGCGTCGTCGTAGCCCGCCGCCCATGCGCCCGGCAGTCCGTCCCTGCCGACGCCGTACTGCGCGAGCATGAGGTCGTAGACGGTCGTGACGAGGTGGTCGCCGACGCGCCGCGCGGGGACGCCGCGGTGCAGGACCGAGCCGGAGCCGTCGGGCTGGTCGAACACGGGCAGCAGCACGGGGACCGGCTCCGCGGCCGTCGTCCCGGCGTCGGCCGCCGACAGCGCCGGGTCGACGCCCTCGAGGTCGAGGTTCCACCGCCCCTCGCCCGACTCGGTGTAGCGGAACCCCATCGACCCGTTCGGCACGACGGGCCGCCCGGTCGCCGCGTCGAGCAGGACCGTCTTCCAGTCGTCGCCCTCGCCGCCGGGGACCGCCCCCGGCAGGTCCGACGCCCGCAAGAATTTCGATGGGACGTACCCGCCCTCGGCGTGCTCGGTCAGCGTCACCAGGAACGGCAGGTCCGTGTACTGCTTGACGTAGTCGCGGAAGAACGGCACCTCGCGGTCGACGAGGAACTCGCGCAGCACGACGTGCCCCATCGCCATCGCGAGCGCCGCGTCCGTCCCCGCCTGCGCGGGCAGCCACTCGTCGGCGAACTTCGTGTTGTCCGCGTAGTCCGGCGACACGGTGACGACCTTGGTGCCGCGGTAGCGGACCTCCGCCATCCAGTGCGCGTCGGGCGTGCGCGTCACCGGGACGTTCGAGCCCCACATCATCAGATAGGTCGCGTCCCACCAGTCGCCCGACTCGGGGACGTCCGTCTGGTCGCCGAACATCTGCGGGCTCGCGACGGGGAGGTCCGCGTACCAGTCGTAGAACGACGTCATGACGCCGCCGATGAGCTGCACGAACCGCGTCCCGACGCAGTGCGACACGATCGACATCGCCGGGATCGGCGAGAACCCCGCACAGCGGTCGGGGCCGTACGTCTTGATCGTGTGCACGTGGCCCGCGGCCACCATCTCGACGGCCTCGTCCCATCCCACCCGCACGAGCCCGCCCTTGCCGCGCGCCTGCTGGTAGCGCCGCCGGCGCTCCGGGTCCCCGACGACGTCCGCCCACGCGAGCACCGGGTCCTTCAGGCGAGCCTTCGCCTCGCGGTACATCTCGACGAGCACGCCGCGCGCGTAGGGGTACCGGACGCGGGTCGGCGAGTACGTGTACCAGGAGAAGGCCGCTCCGCGCGGGCAGCCCCGCGGCTCGTAGTCCGGGCGGTCCGGCCCCGGCGACGGGTAGTCCGTCTGCTGGGCCTCCCACGTGATGATCCCGTCCTTGACGTAGACCTTCCACGAGCACGACCCGGTGCAGTTCACGCCGTGCGTCGAACGGACCACCTTGTCGTGGCGCCATCGGTCCCGGTAGAACGCGTCGCCGCGCCGGCCGCCCTCGCGGAACACCGCGCGGCCGTCCGCCGTCTCGTCCCACCGCGTGAAGAAGCGCCCTGCCTGCAGGAGCGCGTCGGTCGCAGGTCCGTCGAGTCGAGCCCCATCGCCCATGGCCCCGACCATGCCGGAGCCTGCCGACGGTCGCCACCGGAGCGTGCTCGCGGAGGGCGAGCGGCACGGCCTGCGGTCGCGCGCCGAGGGGCACCGGGTCGACCGGGGCCACCAGGTGATGGACCCCGTGCTGGTCGCCGGGCCGTGGGTGCTCGCCGCCGCCGGTGCGGTGCTCGTCGTGCGCGCGCTGCGCCGCCGGACCGCCTGAGGGCCGCCCGGCCCGGGTGACGTGCCCGTCCGCGGGAAGCAGCGGGCGGGCCGATGAGTTGTGGCGTGGTGGGCGGTCGGTCAGGGAGAGGCCCGTCTGCCGGTGGCGTATTTGCGTCGACCGTGTCAGACCCCTCGACAAGACTGGACGCTCCGCCGTCGACGCCGCTCGCGTCGACGCGTGCGACACCACTCCCGACCGTCCCCCGGAAGCCAGGTGCCCCTGTGACCGAGACCTCCACCGCCGCCGCGCGCGACGAGACCGCCCCCGGCGGACCGTCCGCCGCGCCGGTCGCCGCCGCCGACCGGATGAACCCGCGCGACCGCCTCGCGGTCACGGTCCTGCTCGTCTCGACGTTCGTCGTGATCCTCAACGAGACGATCATGGGCGTCGCGCTGCCGCGCCTCATGGCGGACCTGGCGATCACGGCGTCGACGGCGCAGTGGCTCACGACCGCCTTCATGCTGACGATGGCCGTCGTCATCCCGGTGACCGGGTTCGTGCTGCAGCGGATCACGACGCGGCCCGCGTTCCTGCTCGCGATGACGCTGTTCGCGACGGGCACGCTGATCTGCGCGCTCGCGCCCGGGTTCGTCGTGCTGCTCGGCGGGCGGATCGTCCAGGCGACGGGGACGGCGATCATGCTCCCCCTGCTCATGACGACCGTCATGACCGTGACGCCGCCAGCCGCGCGCGGCCGCACGATGGGCAACATCTCCGTCGTCATCTCCGTCGCGCCCGCGATCGGCCCGACGATCTCCGGCCTCATCCTGTCGGTGCTGAGCTGGCGCTGGATGTTCGGGCTGGTCCTGCCGATCGCGGTCGTCGCGATCGTGCTCGGCGCGATGCGCCTGCCGAACGTCACCGAGCCGCGGTACGCCAAGGTCGACGTCACGTCGGTGATCCTGTCCGCGCTCGGGTTCGGCGGGATCGTCTACGGCCTGTCCGGCCTCGGCGAGATCACCGACGGCGGGGTCGCGACGGGCACGTGGATCTCGCTCGGGGTCGGTGCGGTCGCGCTCGTGCTGTTCGTCCTGCGGCAGCGCTCGCTCGCCCGCGTCGACGACGCGCTGCTCGACCTGCGCGTGTTCTCGTCCCGGACGTTCGCGGTGTCGGTCGCCCTGCTCGCCGGGCTCATGGTCTCGCTGTTCGGCGTCATCATCCTGCTGCCGATCTACGCGCAGTCCGTCCTGGGCCTCACGACCCTGCAGACGGGGCTGCTGCTGCTGCCGGGCGGGCTGCTCATGGGCCTGCTCGCGCCGTCCGTCGGGCGCGCGTACGACAAGGTCGGCCCGCGCCCGCTGCTCGTCCCGGGCGCGCTCGCGCTGAGCCTGGCGCTGTGGGGCTTCGTCCTGCTGCAGCCGGACTCCTCGCCGTGGATGCTGCTGGCCGCGCACCTCACGATGTCCGCGGGCCTGGCGCTCATGTTCACGCCGCTGTTCACCTCGGCGCTCGGGTCGCTGCCCGCCGAGCGGTACTCGCACGGGTCCGCGGTCGTCGGCACGCTCCAGCAGGTCGCGGGTGCCGCCGGCACGGCGCTGTTCGTCACCGTGCTCACCGCGCAGTCGATCGCGCTCGCCGAGGGCGGCGCGGGCGAGGTCGCGGCCACCGCGGGCGGCATCCACTCCGCGTTCCTCGTCGGCGCGATCCTGTCGCTCGTCGCGCTCCCGGTCGCCTTCCTGGTGCCGCGCGAGCGCGTCGAGGGCGCGCACGGCGGCGGGCACTGAGCGCCGGGCACTGAGGGGCGGGGTGCACGGATGAGCGGGCTGACGGCCGACTGGATCGAGCACCGGCGCGAGGGCGACCGGGAGCTGCTCGGCTGGATCCGCGTCGACGGCGACGGCTTCGTCGCCGTCGACCGGATCGGCCGCGAGCTCACCGGGGTCGTCGACTGGCACGACGCCGAGGAGACGCTCGACGCGCACGGCCTGCACTGGCTCGCCGACCGGTGGCAGCTCACGCTCGACGACGGGCGCGTCGTGCGCGTGCGGATGTCCGAGGTCGCCGCCGACCGGGTCGTCGTCACGACCGACGACTTCGGTGACGTGAACGCCGTCGTCGAGCGCTACGTCCTGCCGTTCCCCGCGCCCGCGACGCTGCGCCCGTTCGCGGGCGACCCCGGCCTGATCGACGGGCTCGGCGCGCACTGACCGGGCACCGACCGGGCGTCGGGCCGCACGTGCGGTGTGGCGTCGCGGGCCGTCTCAGCGGGCGCCGCGGCGCCACCGTGCCGGGGTCACGCCGTGCTGCTCGCGGAAGCGTCGCACCAGGTAGGCGGCGTCCCGGTGGCCCGTGCGCTCGGCGACGACCGCGACCGGCAGGTCGGTCTCGACGAGCAGCCGGCGCGCCTCGATCATGCGGCGCTCGGTGAGCCACTCGAGGACCGTCCGCCCGGTCCGCTCACGCACGACGGTCGTGAGGTGCCCCGTCGTGTAGCCGAGCGCACGGGCGACGTCCCGCGTCGAGATCGGCTCGCGGAAGCCGGCCTCGACCGCGTCGAGCACAGCCGCCACGAGCGGGTCGGCGCCGCCGTCCGCGGGCGGCCCGACCAGCCGCGCGAGCGACACCAGCAGCAGCGTCAGCGCCGCCGTCGCCGCCTCGTCGGTCGCCGCGAGCGCGGGCGGGTCGCCGTGCGCAGGTGCCTCGCGCGCGAGCACCTGCAACAACGCCTCCCACGTGTCGCGGTCGCCGTCGGGCAGGTGCAGCGTCCGCGGACCGCTCGGTGGCAGGTCGGCGAAGGCCGCGAGCAGGGGGTGGAAGCGCCAGGCCAGGGGGCTCGCGGTCGCACCCGCCACGGCGTCGGCGGTGAAGAACACGACCCACGAGCGCGCGTCCGCGGGATCGTCCGTGGTCGCTCCGCCGACGACCTGACCCGGGGGGACGAGGCAGAGGTCGCCCGGGACGAGCGGCACGGACCGGCCGTCGACGAGCAGCGTCCCCGACCCGCGTGCGACGTGCACGAGCACGAAGAAGTCGTGCGCGTGCGGCACGCCGCCGGGCAGCGCCTGCGGCGAGACCTGGTCGCCGGTGAAGAGCTCGGCACCGACCGGGACGCGTCCCGGGCGCCGGTCGTAGGCGACGACGGGGGCGCCGTCCGCGCGGCGGCGGGCGCGCGTGAAGGGCAGCGGCGTGGCTGCCGAAGAACGTCGCATTCTCCCCGCACTTCCGTCCTGGTCCGCTCCCCGGCGGGGTCGGACGCTGGTGTGAGCCCGGCGGACGGTCTACCACGCCGCCGACGACCAGGAACAGGTGGTGCCCGATGTCCCCGCAGCCCGACGTCCGGCTCGTCGACGACCTCGCCGACGATGCCGTCACTCCCTACCTCCCCCCGACCGGCAGGTCGTCGCTCCTGCCGTTCTACGACCTGCTCAGCACCGTGACCCGCGTGCGCCGCCGGCACGCGCAGCTCGTCGCCCTGGCGGGGATCGCGCCCGGCGACCGCGTGCTCGACCTCGGGTGCGGCACCGGCAACGTCGCGCTGCTGGTCGCCCGGACGGTCCCCGGGACGGTCGTCACGGGCCTCGACCCGGACCTGCCCGCGCTGCGTCGCGCGACCCGCAAGGCGCGCCGGGCGCGCGTGCCGCTCACGTGGGTGCGCGGGTACGGGCAGCGGATCCCGCTGGCCGACGCGAGCGTCGACCACGTCGTGTCGTCGCTCGCGCTGCACCACGTGCCCGACGCCGACCGTGCCGCGACCGCGGCCGAGGTCGCGCGGGTCCTGCGGCCGGGCGGCACGGTGACGGTCCTCGACTTCGGGGGCGGTGCGCACGGCGGCCACTCGGCCGTGCGGGCGCACCTGCCGCGGTTCGGCCCGGCCGTCGCGGACCGCGTCCGGGCCAACCTCGACGACGGGATCGTGCGGATGCTCGCGGGTGCGGGGCTGGTCGACGCGCGCGAGGTCGAGCACGGCCGCCTCGCGGGTGCGGAGATCACGTTCGTGCAGGCGCGCAGGGCCTGACGCGCGGCGCCGCTCGTCTCCCGTGCGCGGCTCGCCCGGTCAGCCCGCCGACCGCGCCGCGTCGGCGCCCGGCACCCCGTCGGGGGCACCGGACGGGCGCTCGATCGTCGTGCGGACCGCGGTGACCGTCGGGCGGCGGGGCACGGACGAGAACCCGAACGCGACGGGCGGCACGGCGGCCTGCAGGTCCCCGCACGGCGTGCCGCCCCACGTGACGCGGGCGTCGACGACGCGGTGCTGGTCGGTCGCGCCGTACCACTCGCGGCGTCCGGCGCCGGCGCTGCCGCGGGTCCGGACGCCGGGCAGCAGGGCGCGGGCGACGGGGTCGGCGAGCGTCGCGAACGCGCGGGACCGGGCGAGCGGCCGTGGCACCGCGCGCAGCAGCCGGCCGAGCGGGGTGCGGTCGCCGATCGTGACGTCGGCCGTGAGCGGACCGGCGTCGACGAGCCAGCGCCGACCGGTCGGGTCGCACGTCACGCGGACCGGCACCAGCTCGACCTCGTCGAACTCGTACGTCGCGGCGATCTCGTCCGCGACGTCGCGGTGCGGCGCGAGCAGAGTCCTGCGGCCCGACGCGTCCTGGGTCATGACGTCCGCGAACGGCGGCCACGGCGAGCGCAGCCAGCGGCCGATCACCACGCGGCGGCCGTCGGCCGTCGCGAGCCCGAGGATGTGGCCGTCGTAGCGGTCGAGCACGCCTCAGTGTCGCCGCGTGCGGCTCCGGTCGCGCGCGGGCGGCCGGGCATACGCTGCCCCCGTGCCCGACCCGATGCACTTCGACGGCATGGCGGACCTCTACGACCGGGCGCGGCCGCCCTACCCCGACGCGTTGTGGGAGCGCCTGCGTGCGCTCGGCGTGCTCGGTCCCGGGACGCGCGTGGTCGAGCTCGGCGCGGGGTCGGGTCTCGCGACGGCGCCCCTGGTCGCGGCGGGGGCGCGCGTCACGGCCGTCGAGCCCGGCCCGGCGCTGGCCGACCTGCTGCGGCGGCGGGTCCCGGAGACGACGGTGCTGGTCGGGACCGCGGAGTCCGTGCCGCTCGACGACGCGGCGTTCGACCTCGCGGTGGTGGCGACGGCCGTGCACTGGCTGGACCTCGACGTCGTCCTGCCCCGGCTGCACCGCGCCCTGGTCCCCGGCGGCCACCTCGCGGTGTGGCGGCACGTGTTCGGCGACCCGGCGGCGGCACCCACCCCGTTCCGCGAGCGCGTCGCCGGCATCGTCCGTGCCCGCGGGGACGTCCCACCGCGACCGGGTCCGACCGAGGTCGACACGGCGGGATGGGTCGCGCGGCTGACCGCGGGCGGCTGGTTCGCGCTGCGTGCCGTCGAGGAGCTGCGGTGGTCCGTCGGCCTCGACGCCGAGCAGGTGCGCGACCTGTTCACGACCTTCAGCGAGTGGTCGGCCGAGGAGGCCGACGCGGCCGGGCGCGCGGTGCTGGACCTCGGCGGCCGCGTCACGGAGCACTACCTGACGCCGCTGCTGGTGCTGGGCCGCGCCGAGGTGCCCGACCGCTGAGTGCGAGGATCGTCGCCATGGAGCAGGACCGCGCGCAGGAGCCCGCACCGCCCGTCGGGCAGGTCGTCGAGCGGAGCCTCGCGGAGCTGACGGACGCCGAGGTCGACGAGGTGTACCGGCGGCTGCTGGTGCCGACGTTCCGACCCGAGGAGCTCGTGACGCTCGGCGAGGTGCGCGCGACGTTCACCGGGCCGGACGCGCAGCCGTCGGACGTCGTGCTGGCCGACGGCCGGCCGGTGGGCGTCATGCTGGGCACCTGGTACGCCGGCCGCCGCGCGCTGCTGCTCACGTACCTCGCGCTCGACCCGTCGGCGCGGGGGCTCGGCCTCGGCGGGAGGCTGGTGCGCGAGGTGCTCCCGCGGTGGGTCGCCGCGTCCCCGGGGGCGCTCGTCGTGGCCGAGGTGGACGACCCGCGCGCCTGGGCGGCCGACGCGACGCAGGGCGACCCGGTCGCGCGGCTGCGGTTCTACGGCCGGCACGGTGCGCGGCTCGTGCCGCTCCCCTACGTGCAGCCGTCGCTGCGCCCGGGCGCGCCGCGCGTCGACGGGATGCTGCTGCTGCGGCTCGACGCCACGCCGGGCCTGACGGGCGACGTCCTCGCGACGTTCCTCGCGGACTACTACGTGGATGCGGAGGGACCGGCCGCACCGGCGGACCCGCAGGTCGCGGCTCTGCTGGCCGCGGCGCGGGCGCTCGACCTCGACGCGCTGTGGCCCGTGGACCGCTGGGCGGACGTCGACCGCTGAGCGTCCGCGGGCGACGTCATCGGCTGACGGGCCGGGTGCGTGTCGGCGCACCCGGCCCGTCAGGGTCCGGACCCGGTCAGCGGGTCACAGGTACCACTGCTGGTTCGCCTGGTTGTTGCAGTCCCAGATCTGCACGCGCTGACCGTCGTGGACGGGGAGCCCGCCGACGCCGTCGAGGCAGCGCCCGGACTGCGGGTTCTTGATCGCGCGCGTGCCGGAGTCGTACGTCCAGCGCTGCGCGGCGGTGCCGTTGCAGGTCCAGAGCTGCACGACGGTCCCGTTGGCGGTGCCGCCACCGCTCACGTCGAGGCACTTGCCGAGCGCGCGGATCGTGCCGTCGGAGCCCCGGGTCCACGACTGGGCGGCGTTGCCGTTGCAGCCGACGACCTGGATCGGGTTGCCGTCGTGCGTCTGCGCCCACGGGACGTCGAGGCACAGGGAGTTCGCGACGCGGATCGTGCCGGTGCCGGTCGGCAGCGAGCCGCCGCCCCCGCCTCCGCCGCCGCCCGTCGCGCCGTTGTCGTAGACGCGGACGTAGTCGACCTTCATCTGCTGCGGGAGCTGGGTCGACCCGTCGGGGTAGCCGGGCCACTGCCCGCCGACGGCGACGTTGAGGATGAGGAAGTACGCCTTGTCGAACACCCAGGGGTTGCCGCCGACGCGGCTCGTGGTGACCTGGTGGAAGACGTTGCCGTCGACGGACCAGGTGATCGAGCCGGGCTTCCAGTCGACCGCGTAGGTGTGGAAGGTGTCGGCGAACGACCAGTTCTGCGGGTGCTGGTAGACGCCGCTGATCCCGGCGCCGCCGGAGTAGCCGGGCCCGTGCACCGTGCCGTAGATGCGGTGGGGCTCCTTGCCGACGTTCTCCATGATGTCGATCTCGCCGCTGCTGGGCCACGACGTCTGCGGGAAGTCGCCGCCGAGCATCCAGAACGCGGGCCAGATGCCCTGGCCGCGCGGGATCTGGATGCGCGCCTCGACGCGGCCGTACTTCACCTCGACCTTGTCGTTGCTCTGCAGCCGGGCGGACGTGTACGACCCGTCGGCCTCGCGCCGCGCGGTGATGACGAGGTTGCCCTGGCCGTCGAGCGCGGAGTTGTTGCGGGACGTCGTGTAGGTCTGGAGCTCGCCGTTGCCCCAGCCGCCCGCGCCCGTGTCGTAGTTCCAGACGCTGCCGTCGGGCGCGCTGCCGGCGCTGCCGTTGAACTCCTGCGACCAGACGACGTCGCCGACGGCGGCGGCCGCGGGTGCCGTGGGGCCGCCGGTGAGCTGGGCCGCGGTGAGGGCGCTGGCGACGAGGCCGGCGGTCATGACGCTCGCGCCGATCACGCGGCGGCGGGCGTGGCGTGGGCGGGACGTGCGTGGGCGTGACGTGTGCGGGCGGGACGTGCGGGGACGTAGGCGTGCGACGGGCATCGGTGCCTCCTCGGGGTCGTCTGACGGACGACGGAGGCGCGGCTGACTCGTGTCACTTCGCTGTGCCGGGCGCGCCCTGCCGTCCGGCGACCGACCGTAACGGCCCTGCTTACTGACAGGCAAGTAATCCTTACGGGTGGCCGCGTGACCGCGCGTCGGCAGCGCGTTGACCTGCGACGACGTGGCGCGGCGCGCGAATCGATTCAGGAGGAACCGGACCGTCGGCGCCCTTCGAGGTAGTCACGGACGGCGTCGTCGTCGGACAGCGCGGCCGCCCGCGCGAACGCGTCCGCGGCCTCGTCGGGACGCCCCGCACGGGCCAGCAGGTCACCGCGCGCCGCCCACCACGGCTGGAACGCCGGCACCGGCTCGGGCGGCAGCGCCGCCAGCCCGGCCTCGGGCCCGTCGAGCCGCCCGACCACCACGGCGAGCGCCGTGCGCGACCCCAGGCTCGGCGCGACCGCGTCCAGCGCCCGGTACAGCGTCCGCAGCGCCGTCCAGTCGACGACGCCCGTGCGTCGCCGGTCGCAGTGCACCGCCTGGATCGCCGCCTCCAGCCGGAACCGCCCCGGCGGCCCCGGGCGCGTCGCGCGGCGCAGGTACGACTCCCCCTCCGCGACCAGGTGCTCGTCCCAGGTCGACGGGTCCTGCTCGTCGAGCGGCACGAACGCGTCCCCGGCCTGGCGACGGGCCAGCGACAGCGTCACGAGCGCCGCGAGCGCCCACGCCTCCGCGTCGTCGTCGAGCAGCGACGCGAGCACGACGGCCAGGTGCTGCGCCTCCCCCGCGAGCTCCCGCCCGTCCTGACGCCACGTCACCGCCGCGCAGCCGTACACCGCCTCGAGCACCGCGGGCAGGCGTTCCGGCATCGACCGCCGGTCCGGCACGACGAACGGGATCCGCGCCCGGGCGATGCGCCGCTTCGCCCGCACGAGCCGCTGCTGCATCGCGCCGGGCGACACCGCGAACGCGCGCGCGACGACCTGCGAGTCCAGGCCGAGCACCGTCTGCATCATGAGCGGCGTGCGCACGTCGGGCGCGATCGCGGGGTGCGCGCACACGAACAGCAGCGCGAGCCGCCGGTCCTCGATCGCGTCCGGGTCGACGTCCACGCCGTCCGGCGCGGCCGGCGCGCGGGCGTCGTCGAGCGGCGCCGACCGTCGCACGGCGGCGGACCGCCACACGTCACGGAGCCGGTTGCGGGCCACGGTGAGCAGCCAGGCGTCGGGGGCGCGCGGGACACCGTCGGCCGGCCACGTCGTCAGCGCCCGCTCGAACGCGTCGGCGAGCGCGTCCTCCGCCTGCGCGAGGTCGCCCGTCGACGCCGCGAGCAGCGCGACCAGCCGGCCGTAGGAGTCGCGGGCGGCACGCTCGGCGGCCGCCCGCGCTCCCGCGGTCACGCGTTCGGCACCCACACGCCGTCGACGACGTGCGTCGCGCCCGGCCGGACCTCGACCGCGCCCCAGCTCACCGACGGCGCGCGCTTCGCCCACTCGAGCGCCGCGTCGAGGTCGGGGACGTCGACGACGAACGTGCCGCCGAGCTGCTCCTTCGTGTCGGCGAACGGCCCGTCCTGCACCTGCAGGACGCCGTCGACCGTGCGCAGCGTCGTGGTGCTGCTCGACGGCTGGAGCACCTCGGCGCCGACGAGCACGCCCGCGGCGTGCAGGGTCGCGGCGTACGCGCTGAACTCGCGCTCGCCCTCCTCCCACCCGCCCTCGCCCAGGTCCTCGGGAGTCATCTCGGGGTAGTGCAGCAGGATCGTGTACCGCATGGGGTCCTCCTCGGTGTCGTCAGCGTAGGTCGCGAGCAGGGCCGCGACACCAGCATGACGATCTCGACCGTGCCGGGCAGACACCGCTGCCCGCATCCGCCCCCACGCGTCGCGTCCGTCGCGCTAGCGTGCGCGTCATGGCAGGTCACCCGGCGCCGCCCCGCGGCCCCGACGAGCCCGCCGCCGGCTCCCCCGGGACCGCCCGTCGTGCACGGGTCGCCGCACCGTCGCGGCGCCGGCCGGCGCGGGTCCTCGCCACGACCGCGGCCCTCGTGTCGGCGCTGGGCCTGGTGCTCGCCGTGGTCGCCGTGTTCCTCGTCGTGCGGGACTACCGGTTCCGCGGCGAGGCGATCGCGCTCGACACGACCGGGCGGACGGCGACGGTCGAGCACGCGGAGGTCACCGACCGCGGCACGGTGCAGGTCCGCTTCGTCGTCGCCGGCCGTGACGTGACGACCCGCCCGCTCGGGTCGAACCCCGACACGACCGACGTCGACGGTCCCCTGGTGGTCCGCTACGACCCGTCGGACCCGCAGCGGGCGATGCTCACCGGGGACGTCACCTACTACGTGGAGGACGCCATGCTCGGCGGCGTGCTGGCGTCCGTCCTGTTCGTCCTGCCTGCCGTCGTGACGGCCCTCGTGTGGCGGCTCGCGGGCCGGCCCCCGTGGTGGCGGCACGTCGCGTGGCGCCACGGCTTCGGTCCCACGATCCCCTGACCTCCGCGACGGCCGCCCGACGCCTACCGTGGACGGCATGCCCCGCACCGTCGCCACCACCCGCACCGTCGACCTGCCCGAGCTCCTGGACTTCGTCCGGCCGCGCCACCACTTCCTCCTCGTGACCGCGCGCGCCGACGGCCGCCCGCAGGTGTCGCCGGTCAGCGGCGGCGTCGACGACCGGGGCCGGCTGGTCGTGTCGACGTACCCGGGCCGGGCCAAGACCCGCAACGCCGAGCGCGACCCGCGCGTGAGCGTGTGCGTCCTGTCCGACGACTTCGGCGGTGCGTGGGTGCAGGTCGACGGCGACGCCGAGGTGCTGCACATGCCCGAGGCGGAGGACGCGCTCGTCGACTACTACCGCTGCATCGCGGGCGAGCACCCCGACTGGGACGAGTACCGCGCGGCGATGCGCCTGCAGGACAAGTCGCTGATCCGCGTGACCCCGACGCGCTGGGGACCGGTCGCGACGGGCGGCTTCCCGGAGGACGTCGCGGCGCGGCTCGACGCGCTCGACGCCTGACCGGCCCGGGGCGACGCGTGCTGCGCCGGTCCGACGAGGTGCGCGACCAGGCGGCCGCGGTGGTCGATGCGGAGCGCGCGGCGCTGGTCGCCGCCGGGGTGCCCGGTGAGCTCGCGTGGGTCGGCGGGTCGAGCGTCCCGGGCGCGCTGACGCGCGGCGACGTCGACCTGCACCTGCGCGTGCCGCCCGACGCGTTCGCGTCCGCGGTCGACCTGCTCCGGCGCGACCACGCCGTCGTGCACCCGGAGATCTGGTGCGCGACGCTCGCGACGTTCGCCGTCGACGCACCGCTGCCGGCCGGGCTCGCCGTCACGCCCGTCGGCTCGGAGCACGACGTGCGCTTCATGCGGACGTGGGCGCGGCTGCGCGCGGACCCGGCGCTGCTCGCCGAGCACAACCGCGTGAAGGCCGAGGCGGACGCGCTCGCGCCCGACGAGTACGAGGCCCGCAAGTCCGCGTTCTTCGACCGCGTCCTGGCCGCCGACGACCCGGCACCCGGCGTCTGACGACGTCAGCGCCAGAGCCCGCGCTCGGTGAGCACGTCCTTGAGGACGTCGGCGCGGTCGCTGATGATCCCGTCGACGCCCAGGTCGAGCAGCGTCCGCATGTCGTCGGCGTCGTCGACCGTCCACACGTGCACGAGCAGCCCCGCCGCGTGCGCCGCCTGGACGTGCCGGCCGGTCAGCACCTGCCGCCCCCGGAACCGCCACGGCACCTGGTAGACGTCGAACCGTCGGCGGGAGAGCCCGTGGAACCGCACGCGACCGCCGCTGCGCACGAAGGCGACGGCCTCGGTCGTCCCGGCCGACGTGGCGACGGGCCGCGACAGCCTCGCGACGGTCGCGTCCCGCCGCGACGCCGAGAACGACGCGACGCACACCCGGTCGTGCGCCGCGGTCCGCTCGATGGCCTCGGCGACGGGCACGATGCCCGACCGCTCCTTGACGTCGACGTTCACGCGCAGGTCGGGCCAGGTCGCGAGCACGTCCTCGAGGAGCGGCACGGGCTCGACGCCGCCGATCCGGGCCTCGCGCACGCGTGCCCACGGCAGGTCGGAGACGCGACCGGTGCGGTCGGTCGTGCGGTCGAGCGTCGCGTCGTGCAGCGCGACGGCGCGCCCGTCGGCGGTGCCGTGCGCGTCGGTCTCGACGTACGTGAAGCCGAGGTCGACCGCCGCCTGGAACGCCGCGAGCGAGTTCTCGAGCCCGTCGGGCGAGAACCCGCGGTGCGCGAGCGCGGCGACGCCGCCCGGTGCGTCGAGGTACGGATGGCTCACGTCGGACCTCCCGATGCCAGCACAGCACACCGTCCCTGACCTGCGCGATCCGGCCGCGCCGGTGACGATGGGGCCATGTCGCACCTCGCACGCACCGCCCGCGTCGCCGGCCAGGTGGCCCTCGGGGCCGCGCTCCTCGCGGCCGGGACGTCGCACCTCACGACGAAGCGGGAGGAGTTCCAGGCGCAGGTGCCGTCGTGGTTCCCCGCCGACCCGGACGCCGTCGTGCTCGTGTCGGGCGTCGCGGAGCTCGCCCTCGGGGCTGCGCTCGTCGGGACATGGAAGCAGCCGGCCCGTGGGTGGGTGGGCGCCGCGGCGGCGGCGTTCTTCGTCGCGATCTTCCCCGGCAACGTGGCGCAGCTCGTCGAGCGCAAGGACGGCTTCGGGCTCGACACCGACACCAAGCGCGCCGTGCGGCTCGTGTTCCAGCCCGCGCTCGTCGGGTGGGCGCTCGCCGCGACCGACGCCCGCCGCGCGCTCACCCGCTGACCGGGCGAGGACTTCACCCGCTGCCCCGTACGCGGGCCGGGTGTTTGCCGTGCCCGCGTCCCACCTCCGGGGTGACAGGCAGCCCCGAGAGACGGGAGGCGCACATCCACCGCACCCCATCCACGCACGCCGTCGCACCTGAGACCAGGGGCGGGTCGCTCGCGACGGAACGCTGAGCCGCCACGCCGGGTCCCTCTCCCCCGTCCCCGGGACCCGCCGCGGCGCACCGCCCCATCCCGCGGCACGTCGGGTCCTCGTCCTTCTCCCCCGGTCGACGAGAACCCGGCGTGCCGCTTCCCCGTCCGGGCGAGTGCCGCCACGATGACCACGTGCCGTCCCGTCTCCGGCAGTCCCGCGTCGTCCTCGCCGTCCTCGCCTCGGTCGTGCTCGGCGCGTCCGCCGCGGGCTGCTCGTCCGGGTCGGGACTGCCCGAGCGGGACCCCGACGTCACCGCGACGATCGCCCGCACGACGGACGCGGCCGTGCTCACCGACGCGGACGACCCGTACTACGAGGGCATGTCGCTCGCCGACGACCTTCCCGTCGTGGGCGGCGACGGCGCGGCCGCGACGGTGGCCGGGCTGGTCGACGGCGACCGCGTCCGGGTGTGGATCGGCGGTTCGTGCGCGGAGTCGTGGCCGGTGCTCTGCGAGATCGTCGGCGTGGAGCTCGTCGAGTGAGTCAGTCGCGCGTGGCGCAGCCGTCGTGGGCGAGGACCTCGTCGGGCGCGCGGTCGTCGGACGGCTCGGAGGCCACGCCCTCGGGCGCCGGGCGCGGCGACGGCAGCGCGTCGACGTCCGGGACGACGGCCTCCAGGACCGCCGAGCCCTCCGCGGGCCCGTCGGCGACGAGCGTGACCGGGGGCTCGCCGACACCCGTGACGGGCTGCTGCGCGAGGCGGCGCGCGGCGGCGAGGTACGCCGGGACGAGGAGCGCGACGGCGCCGATCCACGCGAGCGGGTTGCCCCACACGACCCCGTCGTACCCGTAGGACGCCCCGAGCACGACGGCGGCGCCGACGCGGCAGACGAGCTCGATCGCCCCGGTGACGGTCGGCACGACGGTCTGCCCGAGACCCTGGAGCGCCCCGCGCAGGACGAACAGCACCCCGAGCACGACGTACAGCAGACCGTTGACGAGCAGCAGGTGCGCGGCCATGCCGACGACGGACTCCTCGCCGTCCCCGACGAACAGCCGGACGATCGCACCTCCACCGGCGACGAGCACGGCGCCGACGAGGACCGAGCCGACGACGGACATCCACGCGGCCTGCACGACGCCGCGCCGGATCCGGTCGGGTCGCCCGCCGCCGAGGTTCTGGGCGACGAACGTCGACACCGCGAGGCCGAGCGACGCGAGCAGCGCGACGGCGAGCCCGTCGACGCGCGCGGCGGTGGTGTAGGCGGCGACGGCGTCGGAGCCGAGCTCGTTGAGCCGGACCTGCACGGCGAGCGTGCCGATGGCGATGATCGACGCCTGGAAGCCCATGGGCAGGCCGAGGCGCAGGTGCAGGCGCAGCTCGTCGCCCGTGACGCGCCAGTCGTCGCGGTGGACGCGCAGGACGGGCACGCGGCGCCGGACGTGGTCGAGGCACAGCACGACGGAGACGCCCTGCGACACGACGGTCGACAGCGCGGCGCCACCGACGCCCCAGTCCAGCCAGGCGACCGCCCCGACGACGAGCGCGATGTTGAGCACGCAGCTGACCGTGAGGAACACGAGCGGGGTGCGCGAGTCGCCGATGGCCCGGATCACCGCGGACAGGAAGTTGAAGAACATCATCGTGCTCGCGCCGAGGAAGCTCACGACGGCGAACGTCGTGGCCTGCGGCAGCAGGTCCTCGGGCGTCTGGAGCAGCCGCAGCGCGGGCGCGGCGAGCAGCGGTGCGGCGACGGTGAGGACGAGGCTCGTGATGCCGGACAGCACCGCGCCGGCTGCGACGGAGCGGCGCACGGCGTGGTGGTCGCCGGCGCCGAACGCCTGCGCGGTCGGGATCGCGAAGCCGTTCGTCATGCCCCACGCGAAGCCGAGCAGGAGGAACAGCAGCGAGCCGGTGGCGCCGACGGCGGCGAGCGCGTCGACGCCCAGGATGCGGCCGACGACCATGGCGTCGGCGGCCTGGTAGAGCTGCTGGACGATGTTGCCGACGAGCAGCGGGACGGCGAAGAGGAGGATGACGCGCCAGGGGCGACCGGCGGTGAGGACCTTGGGCACAGCGATTCCCGGGACAGGAGAGGGCGGGCTGGGAGGGGGCGCGGTGGTCGGGTCGTGCCGGTCGCGTCAGGCATCGATCGTATCGATACGATCCGCCGCGGACGAATCGATTTGATCGCACATCGGCGTCACTCGATCGAGTTTCATCCGTCCGGGGGAAGCGCTCGCTCACGCGACCTCGGCGTGCCCGGACCGTTATGGATTCGAAACCCAAAAACAGAAACACCGGCTTGACTTCGGTTCTCGAACACAGGACCGTGGTCGTTGCTGCCGGGCGCTGTCGCCCGAAGACCAGGCCCCGGTGCGGGACCGCGCAGCGAGCGGGTCGCTCCCGCGGTTCGACAACACAGGCACGCCCCAGGGGCGGCCGATCTCAACGACGAGAAGGAGTGCACGATGCGACGCAAGATCACCATCGCCGCCATCGGCGCGACGCTGGCCCTCGGGCTTGCGGCCTGCTCCGGCGGTGGCGCCGGGAGCACGGACGACTCGACCAGCGGCGGCGAGGGCGGCGAGGGCCAGCTCGTCGGCGTGGCGATGCCCACGCAGACCTCCGAGCGCTGGATCGCCGACGGCGACGCGGTCAAGGAGGGCCTCGAGGCCGCCGGCTACAAGGTCGACCTCCAGTACGGCAACGACGACATCCCGACGCAGCAGTCGCAGATCGACCAGATGATCACCAAGGGCGCCAAGCTCCTGATCGTCGCCTCGATCGACGGCACCGCGCTCGCCAACCAGCTGCAGGCCGCGGCCGACGCGGGCATCCCCGTCATCGCCTACGACCGCCTCATCCGCGACACCGAGAACGTCGACTTCTACGTCACGTTCGACAACTACAACGTCGGCGTGCAGCAGGCGACCTCGCTGCTCGTGGGCCTCGGCGTCCTCGACGAGGACGGCGTCGCCGTCCCCGACGTGGCCGGCCCGTTCAACATCGAGCTGTTCGCCGGCTCGCTGGACGACAACAACGCGCACTTCTTCTGGAAGGGCGCGATGGACACCCTCGAGCCCTACATCGAGGAGGGCATCCTCGCCGTCCCGTCGGGCCAGACGGACATCGAGCAGGCGGCCATCCTGCGCTGGCAGCAGGAGACCGCGCAGAAGCGCATGGAGGACCTCCTGACCTCCACGTACGGCGGCGGCGCCAAGCTCGACGGCGTGCTCTCCCCGTACGACGGCCTGTCGCGCGGCATCATCACGGCGCTGCAGAACGCGGGCTACGGCCCGACCCGCTCCGCCGCGACGCCCATGCCGGTCGTCACCGGCCAGGACGCCGAGATCGCGTCGGTCAAGCTCATCCAGGACGACGTCCAGTTCTCGACGATCTTCAAGGACACCCGCAAGCTCGCGGAGCAGGCCGTCGTCTCGGCCGACCAGTTCCTCGCGGGTGAGACGCCCGAGTCGAACGACAAGGACACCTACGACAACGGCGTGAAGGTCGTGCCGTCGTACCTCCTCGAGTCCGACATCGTCTACGCGAACAACATCCAGGCGCTGCTGATCGACACCGGCTACTGGACCGCCGAGCAGGTGGAGAAGGGTCAGGCCTGACCTTCCCCCCGCGGGTCGCGCCGCACGCCGCGGCCGGTCGGCGCCCTCACGGGCGTCGGCCGGCCCGGCCGGCGGGCCCCACGCCACGAGCAACCAGAGAGGCGGTCGGACGCAGATGAGCACCATCCTCGAGATGCAGTCGATCACCAAGACGTTCCCTGGGGTCAAGGCCCTCCAGGACGTCAACCTCGTCGTCGAGCGCGGTGAGATCCACGCGATCTGCGGCGAGAACGGCGCCGGCAAGTCGACGCTGATGAAGGTCCTGTCGGGCGTCTACCCGCACGGCACCTACGAGGGCCGGATCCTGTTCGAGGGCGAGGAGGTCGCCTTCGGGTCGATCAACGACTCCGAGGACAAGGGCATCGTCATCATCCACCAGGAGCTCGCCCTGGTCCCCTACCTGTCCGTCGCCGAGAACATCTTCCTCGGCAACGAGCAGCGCGGTGCCGGCGGGCTCATCGACTGGAACCGCACGAACGCCGAGGCCGCCCAGCTCCTCGCGCGCGTCGGCCTCGACGAGCTCCCCGTGACGCCCGTCGGCCAGCTCGGCGTCGGCAAGCAGCAGCTCATCGAGATCGCCAAGGCGCTGTCGAAGAAGGTCAAGCTCCTCATCCTCGACGAGCCGACCGCCGCGCTGAACGACAGCGACTCCGAGCACCTGCTGGACCTGCTGCGCCAGCTCAAGGACCACGGCATCACCTCGATCATGATCAGCCACAAGCTGAACGAGATCGCCGAGATCGCCGACTCCACCACGATCATCCGCGACGGCAAGACCATCGAGACGCTGAACATGAAGCGCGACGGCGTCACGCAGGAGCGCATCATCCGCGGGATGGTCGGCCGCGACCTCGAGCACCGGTACCCGCCGCACGAGTCGACCCCCGGCGCCGAGGTGCTGCGCGTGGAGGACTGGACCGTCCACCACCCGACGCAGCCCGACCGCGTGGTCGTCGACAACGCCTCGTTCTCCGTGCGCGCCGGCGAGATCGTCGGCATCGCGGGCCTCATGGGTGCCGGGCGCACCGAGCTCGCGATGAGCCTGTTCGGTCGCACCTACGGCAGCCACGTCACCGGCCGCGTCTACCTGCGCGGCGAGGAGATCCGCACGCGCACCGTCGACGAGGCCATCGGCCACGGCATCGCCTACGCGACCGAGGACCGCAAGAAGTACGGCCTCAACCTCATCGAGGACATCCGCACCAACATCTCCGCCGCGAGCCTGCGCAAGCTGTCCCGCCTGGGCTTCGTCAACGGCAACGAGGAGATCAAGGTCGCGGAGGACTACCGCAAGTCCATGAACATCAAGAGCCCGACCGTCATGGCGCTCACCGGGAAGCTCTCCGGCGGCAACCAGCAGAAGGTCGTCCTCTCCAAGTGGATCTACACGGACCCTGACGTGCTGATCCTCGACGAGCCCACGCGCGGCATCGACGTCGGCGCGAAGTACGAGATCTACACGATCATCAACCGGCTCGCGGACCAGGGGAAGGCGATCATCGTCATCTCCTCGGAGCTGCCCGAGCTGCTCGGCATCTGCGACCGGATCTACACCCTGGCCTTCGGCCGGGTCACCGGCCAGCTGCCCCGCGGCGAGGCCACCCAGGAGAGCCTCATGGAGCTCATGACCAAGGAAAGGGAGAACGCCTGATGACTGCCGTCGCGGGTCTCAAGGACATCTTCACGCGCAACCTGCGCACGAGCGGCATCTACATCGCCTTCGTCGCGATCATCGGGCTCTTCACCATCCTCACGGACGGCATGCTGCTGAGCCCCGGCAACATCACCAACATCGTCCTGCAGTACTCGTACATCCTGATCCTGGCCATCGGCATGGTCATCGTGATCATCGCCGGGCACATCGACCTGTCGGTCGGGTCGGTGGTGGCGCTCACCGGAGCAGTCGCGGCGGTCGTCGTCATCAAGAACGGCAGCCCGTGGTGGATCGGCGTGCTCGCCGCGCTGGCCGTCGGCCTCGCCGTCGGCGCATGGCAGGGCTTCTGGGTCGCGTACGTCGGGATCCCCGCGTTCATCGTGACGCTGGCCGGCATGCTGCTCTTCCGCGGCATGACGCTGCAGGTGCTCGACAACATCTCGCTGTCGCCGTTCCCGGCCGAGTACCAGAAGATCGCCGGCGGGTTCCTCAACGGCATCCTCGGCGGCCAGGGCTTCGACGTCTTCACGCTCGTGATCTTCGCGATCGCGATCGCCGGCTACGCGTTCAGCCAGCTCCGCGCCCGCCAGGCCCGCATCAAGTACCAGCAGACCGTCGAGTCGTTCCCGCTGTTCGTCCTCAAGCTGGTGCTCATCGCGGCCGTCGTCATGGCGTTCGCCTACCAGCTGTCGCGCAGCCGCGGCCTGCCGATCGTGCTGATCATCCTCGGCGTCCTGATCCTCACCTACCAGATCGTCACGACGAAGACGGTGTTCGGCCGCCACGTCTACGCGATCGGTGGCAACCTGCACGCCGCCGAGCTGTCCGGCGTCAAGGTCAAGAAGATCAACTTCTGGATCTTCGTCAACATGGGCTTCCTCGCCTCGGTCGCCGGCGTCGTCTACTCGTCGCGGTCGAACGGCGCGCAGCCGGGTGCGGGCAACATGTTCGAGCTCGACGCGATCGCCGCCTGCTTCATCGGCGGCGCGTCCACCACGGGCGGTGTCGGCCGGGTCACCGGCGCGATGGTCGGTGGTCTGATCATGGGCGTCATGTCCAACGGCATGCAGCTCATGGGCATCGACCAGTCCGTGCAGCAGATGGTCAAGGGCCTCGTGCTGCTGCTCGCCGTCGCGTTCGACATCTACAACAAGCGTCGCGCGGGCGCCGCTCGCTGATCGCGCACCGGCCGGGTCCCCGGCGGCGCTCGTCGCCGCGGGGGCCCGGCCTTTCGCACACACCTCCGACTCCCGGCCTACCGACGCGTTCGCCCAGGCCAGGTAGTCTCTGCCGCGTGAGAGGACGGTAGGCGGTGGCCGGTTCGCAGTCCTCGTTGCGTGAAGCCAACCGCAGCGCCGTCGTCGAGACCGTGAAGCGCCACGGCGGGCTCACCCAGGTCGAGCTCGTCGGTGCCACGGGGCTCTCCCCCGCGACCGTCTCCACGATCGTCAAGCAGCTCGTCTCCGACGGCGTCGTCGAGGTCCGCACCACCATCCGCACCGGCCGCCGCGCGCAGCTCGTCACGCTCGCGCACCGGGTCGGCCTCGCGGTCGGCGTCCACGTCGGCCAGCGCCACATCCGCGTCGCGATCGCCGACTTCACGCACGAGGTGCTCGCCGAGCGCGTGCTCCCCATGCCCGTCGACCACCCCGTCGACACGTCCCTCGACCGGACCGCGCTCCTCGTCGTCGACCTGCTCGAGCGCCTCGGGCTCGCGATGCAGGACGTCGTCGGCATCGGCATCGGCCTGCCTGCCCCCGTCGACGACGCGACCGGCATGATCTCGGTGCGCGGCGTCATGCGCGGCTGGGACGAGGTCCACGTCGGGCACGTCCTGTCGAAGCGCCTCGCGCTGCCCGTCTACGTCGACAACGACGCCAACCTCGGCGCGCTCGCCGAGAGCACGCGTGGCGCGTCGCGCGAGTACCGCGACAGCGTCTACGTCCGCGCCTCCTACGGCACCGGCGCCGGCATCATCATCAACCACCAGCTGCACCGCGGGTTCGCCGGCACCGCCGGCGAGATCGGCCACGTCCAGGTCGACCCGCAGGGCGACATCTGCCGCTGCGGCAGCCGCGGGTGCCTCGACACCGTCGTCGGCGCCCGCGCGATCGTCGAGCCGCTGCGCGCGACGCACGGCAACCTCACGCTGCGCGACGTCGTGCAGCGTGCCCGCGAGGGCGACCCCGGCTGCGCCCAGGTCATCGCCGACGCCGGCGCCGAGATCGGGGCCGTCGTGTCCGGCGTCGCCATGACCGTCAACCCGCAGTGCATCGTCGTCGGCGGCGAGCTCGCCGAGACCGGCGAGATCCTGCTCCAGCCCATGCGGGAGGCGCTGCGGCGGCGCGTCCTGCTCAACCAGATCGCGCCTCTCGAGGTGATCCCCGCCGAGCTCGGCAACGCCGCCGAGGTCGCGGGGGCCATCGCGTTGGTGATGCAGCACGCCGACGTCGACCTGGACCCGCCGGTGACCGCTCCCGAGCGGGCCGACGCATGAACCGCCCGGAGGCATGATGACTGGAACGACCGTGAAGGACGAAGGGCAGGTGCGACCGATGGCGACGATGCCACCCCGCGTGCCGCTGCTGTCCATGAAGCAGATCACCAAGAGCTTCAACGCCGTCGAGGCGCTCGTCGGCGTGGACTTCGAGGTCCACGCGCACGAGGTCGTCGCGCTCGTCGGCGACAACGGCGCCGGCAAGTCGACGCTCGCGAAGATCGTGTCCGGCGTGCTCACGCCCGACTCCGGCATCGTCGAGATCGACGGCGAGCCCGTGTCCATCCACTCGCCGTCGGCCGCGCACGCGCTCGGCGTCGCGACCGTCTTCCAGGACCTCGCCCTGTGCGACAACCTCGACGTCACCGCGAACCTGTTCCTCGGCCGTGAGCTCACGCGCGGCGGGTCGGGGCTCAAGGACGGCGAGATGGAGCAGACGACCAAGCGGATCCTGCACGACCTCAACAGCCCGATCCCGTCGGTGAAGACCGAGCTGCGTGCCCTGTCCGCCGGTCAGCGGCAGTCCGTCGCCATCGCGCGCACCCTCATCGGCAACCCGCGCATCGTCGTGCTCGACGAGCCCACCGCAGCCCTGTCCGTCGCGCAGACCGCCGAGGTGCTCACGCACATCGAGCGCCTGCGCGAGCTCGGTCTCGGCGTCATCCTCATCAGCCACAACATGGTCGACGTGCGCGCCGTGTCGGACCGGATCGAGGTCCTGCGGCACGGCCGGAACAACGGGTCGTTCGACGCGGGGACCGCGAGCTACGAGAGCATCCTCGCCGCGATCACCGGCGCGACGAAGTACACCCAGGGCGGGGACCGGCGGTTCGGATGAGGATCCCGGGTCGTCGCACGCACGTCGCCGGCGTCGTCGGTGCCGGCTTCATCGCCGCCGAGGCGCCCGCGCTGCAGACGTCCCTGGTCGCCGCGCTCACGATGCACGAGCGGGCCGCCGAGCGGCCCGTCACCGTCGAGCTGCGCGTCGACCGCGGCCGCGGCACGCGGCTGGTCCTGAGCGCGCGCAACGTCGTCATCGGGTTCGTGCCGCCCGACGAGGTGCCCCTGCTCGCCGCGCAGCTGCCGTCCGGGAGGGCGCTGCTCGTCGTGCCCGGCGTCGTCTACCACCAGGACGGGCTCTGGCGGCTGTGGGTGGGGCCGGAGCCGTCCTCCTTCCCTGCGCCCGCCGACGACCTCGACACGCTCCCCGTGCCCGACCCGTCGATCGCCGGGATCCCGCTGAAGATCCTGCGGTCGAAGGACGACGACGACCGCTGACCGTCTTCTGTCGACGGGCGTCGTCGAACGTCACCTCCTGGTCGACGTCACTGACGGAAGTCACTGCACGGAGGCGTCGATCCTTCAGGAACGACGTACCGTTACTGAAGGCTAACGCGGTAGCCTTCAGTAACGAGCGCAGGAGGTGAAGGATGGAAGCCCCGACGGCTGCCGAGCCACCCGCTGCGCCGTGGCCCGCCTTGTCGTTCGAGGCACGCGACTGGACGCCGAACAATCCGCACCTGGACGCGTTCCAACGTCTACGGACGACCCGCCCGTACCAGGCCGCCATCCCGCCGGCCATCGGCGATCTCGCCGTCGACACGCCGCCGCGCGTGCGGGCGATCGCCGAGCAGGCGACGCTCGACGTCGCCCGGTTCGACCAGGAGATGGCAGCCCTGCCCTTCCCGATGCCCGCCGTCCTGCTGCGGACCGAGTCCGCGTCGAGCTCGCAGATCGAGCACCTGACGACCAACGCCCGCAACCTCGCCCTCGCCGCACTCGGTGCGCCGTCGCGCCAGAACGCCGAGCTCGTCGCCGCGAACGTGAGGGCCATGACGACCGCCCTCGCGGGCGGCGACGAGGTGACCCCCGAGCACATCCTGAGCGTGCACGCCACGCTCCTGCGCGAGAGCGAGCCCGACGTCGCGGGTCGGTGGCGTCAGGAGCAGGTGTGGGTGGGCTCGTCGACCCTCAGCCCGCACGGTGCCGACTTCGTGCCGCCGCACCACGAGCGGGTCCCCGCGGCCATCGACGACCTCGTCACGTTCGCAGCCCGGGGTGACGTCCCGGCGATCGTGCACGCCGCGGTCGTCCACGCGCAGTTCGAGACGATCCACCCGTTCACCGACGGGAACGGTCGTACGGGACGTGTCCTCGTGCACACCATGCTCCGCCGCCACGGCCTCGCGCTCCATACCACCGTGCCCGTCTCGGCCGGCCTGCTCCGTGATCCCGACGCGTACTTCGCTGCGCTCGGGGCGTACCGACTCGGCGACGTCGGGCCGATCATCGAACAGGTGGCCGATGCCGCCACGGCCGCGACGGTCAACGGCCGCGCGCTCGCCGCGGACATCACGTCAACCCGGGCGCGGTGGCACGAGATGATCCACGCGCGCACCGACTCGACCGCATGGCGGCTCGCTGACGCGCTGTTCGCGCAGCCCGTCGTCACCGCGGACTACGTGACGACGACGCTGGGCGTGTCGGAACGAGCGGCGTACAACGCGATCGAGGTCCTCGTGCGCGACGGCGTCCTGCGCTCGCCCTCGACGGGTCGTCGCTCCCGCGTGTGGCAGGCCGACGACGTCCTCGTCGCGATGGACGACTTCGCCGCACGGGCCGGCCGGCGTCGCTGACGTCCTCGCGGACGCCCCTGAGCCTTCCCGTCAGCGGAGAGCCGCGACCGCCTCGTCGAACTGCGCGAGAGCGGCGTCGGTGAGGGGCTCGACGAACAGGTCCTGCGCGACGGCGGCGCCGAGCGTCACGGCGTGCGCGCCCGCGGCGGCCAGCGTCACGACGTCGTCGACGGTCCGGATGCTCGCGACGAGCACCTGCGTCGCCGTCCCCTCCAGCACGCGGACCATCTGGGCGACCTGCCCGTGCCCGTCGCGGCCCGACTCGGTCATGCGGCCGAGGTACGGGGCGATCCACCGGGCGCCGGCGGCGGCCGCGAGGACGGCCTGCCGCGCGTCGTAGACCGCGGTGACCAGCACGGGGACGCCGTCGTCGGCGAGGCGGCGGGTCGCGGCGAGCCCGTCCCGAGTCGCGGGGACCTTGACGACCAGGCGGTCGGACAGAGCGCGCAGCGCGTGACCCTCGGGGACGATCGCGTCGACGTCATGGGCCGTGGTCTGGACGAACACCTCGGAGGTGCGCTCGAGCAGCCAGCCGACGAGGTCGGGCACGGCGTCGAGGCGCACGTCGCCGCGCTGGAGGATCAGCGGGTTCGTCGTGACACCGCGGAACAGGCCCGTGGCGAGCAGCGGCTCGAGCGCGGTGCGGTCGGCGCTGTCGAGGTAGAGGTCCATCGTCACTCCGGGGTCTCGTCGGGCTGGCGGGCGTCGGCCAGCGCGCGGTAGCGGCGCCACACGTCGTCGTCGACGGCGCGCTGCGACTCGACGACACCCGTCGTGGCAGGGGTCCAGGTGTCGCGCACGGTGCGCACATCGGCGCCGGCGAGGACGGCCGCGGCCTGCACGGTGGCGCCACGCGCGGTGGCCTCGTCGACGTCCCGCGTGTGCACGGGTCGGCCGAGCGCGTCGGCGAGCACCTGCCGGTACGCGAGCGACCGGGCTCCCCCACCGGTGACGACGACCTCGCCGTCGGCGGTCGCACCCGCGGCGCGGATCGCGTCGTGGCCGCGCACGAGCCCGAGCACGACGCCCTCGTAGGCGGCGAGCGCGAGCTCCTCGCGGGTCGTGTCGGAGCGCAGCCCGGCGAGCACGCCGCGCGCGTCGGGGCGGTCGGGGCTCCGCTCGCCGTCGAGGTACGCGGCCATGACCATGCGGTCGGCGCGACGCGGTGCGGCGAGGGCGAGGCGCGTGAGCTCGGGGTGGTCGACGCCGAGCAGTCGCGCGACGGTGTCGGTGACCTTGGCGCAGTTGAGCGTGCAGACGAGCGGCAGCCAGCCACCCGCGGCGTCGGCGACGCCGTCGACCCACGCGGTCGCGTCGTGCACGGGCGTGGGCGAGGTCGTCATGACGACGCCCGACGTCCCGAGGCTGTAGAGCACCTGGCCGGGCGCGAGGCCGATGCCGAGCGCGCCCGCGTGCTGGTCGCCCGCGCCCGCACCGACGACGACGTCGACACGGAGGCCGAGCGCGCGGGCGTCGGCGGTCGACGCGGTGCCCGCCGCCTCCGACGGGCCGAGGACCGTGGGCAGCAGCGTGGACCACGGGAGGTCGTCGCGGACCCAACGGTCGAGGTTGTCGACCAGGTACCGGCCGTCGTGCGCGGCGTAGTAGCCGGTGCCCGAAGCCTCCGAGCGATCGGTCACCGCGCGGCCCGTCAGCCGGTAGGTGAGGTAGTCGTGCGGCAGCAGGACGCGGGCGGTCTCGTCGAGGAGGTGCGGCTCGTGCTGCGCGACCCACGCGAGCTTGGTGATGGTAAAGGCGGCGGTCGGCACGGAGCCGACGGCGTCCGCCCACCCAGCCGTGCCGAGGTCGCGGACCAGCGCGTCCGCCTGCGGGCTCGACGTCGTGTCGTTCCACAGCTTCGCGGGCCGCAGCACGCGGTCCTGCGCGTCGAGCAGGACGAGGCCGTGGCACTGCGCGGCGACGCTCACGGCGTCGACGTCGCCCGCGCTCAGCCCGGCGTCCGACAGAGCACCGCCGAGCGCGAGCCCGAACGCCGCCCACCAGTCGGCCGGGTCCTGCTCGCTCACCGGCGGCGACGTCGGCGGGTGCGCGCTGCGGCCCGACCCGAGCAGCCGGCCGGAGCCCGCGTCGCGCAGCTCGACCGTGCAGGACTGCGTCGAGGAGTCGACGCCCGCGACGACGCCCATCAGGCCTCCGGGCGGCGCTCGGCGCCGTCGGACGCGAGCGACGGGAGCGCGTCGGGCAGCTGCTCGATCCGCCCGACGGCACCCGCGGGGTGCGTGAACAGCACCTGCTCCCAGCCGTACCCGCGGATCTGCATGAGCACCGCGGCGAGCGCGTCGCCCCACGCGGCGGTCGCGAGCGTCGAGCCCATCGCGATGACGCCGCCCGGGTCGACCTCGGGCCCGGCGTCAACGACAGCGGTGAGGTCGGCGAGGGTGCCGAGCGTCGAGGTCGGCGACGCGGTCAGGGCGATCACCGGGACGCCCCGCTGCTGCACGCGGCGGGACAGGTCGTTGAGCTCGTCCGACTCGCCGCCGCGCGAGATTGTGATGAGCAGGTCACCGGACACCACGGCACCCATCGTGCCGTGCAACGCGTCCATGCCCGGCAGGAAGACCGCCGGGGTGCCGCACACCGACAGCAGGTGCGCCATGCGGCGCGCGACCGCGCCCGACGTGCCCGAGCCGGTGACGAACACCTTGCCGGTCACGCGGCCCACGAGCTCCACGGCCGCGACGAACGACTCGTCGAGCTGGTCGGCGACGTCCGCGACCCCCTGGCCCTCGCGCCGCACGATGTCCCGTGCGGTCTGGAGGGTCGCCGCAGCGCTCGTCGTCATGGGGGTGCTCTCTTCCGTCGGTGGTCCGTGGTGCGTCATGAGGAGGCCGGGATCAGGCGGCGGCCCACGCCGCGAGGCGCAGCGCCTGCGGGGTGCGGTGCTCGGCGGACAGCTGCTCACCGGTGCTGCGGCCGTGCGAGACGACGACGATGTCGTCGGCGACCTCGCAGATCTCCTCCTCCTCGGAGGAGACGAGCAGCACGGTGAGCCCGGCGTCGTGCGCGAGCGAGCGGACGATGCGGTGGATCTCGGCCTTGACGCCGAGGTCGACGCCCTTGGTCGGCTCGTCGAGCAACAGGACCCGCGGTCGCTGCGCGATGGCCCGCGCGAGCAGCACCTTCTGCTGGTTCCCGCCCGACAGGCTGACGACGGGCCCGTGCACGTCGCCGCGCACGCGCAGCTGCCCGAGCAGGTCGTCGGCGTCGCGCAGCATGCGGCGCTTGTCGAGGAGACCCGCCCGGCGGTACCGGCGCAGCACGGGCAGCGCGACGTTCATCGGGGAGTCGAGCTTGGGCACGATGCCGTCGCTCTTGCGCTCCTCGGTGACGTACACGACGCCCTCGCGCTGGGCCCTCGCCGGTGTGCCGGGGCGGTACGGACGGCCGTCGAGCAGGACCGTCCCGGCCGTGACGGGCGCGAGGCCGACGAGCGCGCGCATGACCTCGGTGCGGCCCGCGCCGACGAGGCCGTACAGGCCCAGGACGCGGCCGGGCTCGGCGGTCAGGCTGACGCCGTGCACGCCCGGCGCGTGCAGGTCTCGCACCTCCAGGCGGGGCCCGCGCGTCGCGTCGGGGAGCCAGCGGCGGACGTCGGCGACGGGTGCCGCCTCGGCGTGCTCGGGCTCGGGCGTGCGGACGGCCTGCGCCGGGGCCTCACCGGCGCGCAGCCGGTCGTCCATCTGGGCTGCCTCGTCGCCCGCGATCGCCGCGACGACGTCGTGCCGGCTGACCTCGTCGACGCGGGCGTCGATCCGGACGCGCCCGTCGACGAGCGCGACGACCCGGTTGCAGACCGCGTAGAGCTCGTCGAGCTTGTGGTCGACGAACACGATGCCGAGCCCGCGGTCGGCCGCGAGGGACCGGACCATGTCGAGCAGGCGCTCGACCTGCCCGCCCTCGAGGCTCGTCGTCGGCTCGTCGAGCAGCAGGTACTTCGCGTCGCGGTGCGTGGCGACCGCGATCTCGAGCATCTGCCGGGTCGCGACGGGGTAGTCGCCGAGCTTGCGGTCGACGTCCACGTCGAGCCCGAAGGACTCGACGAGCTTCCGCGCCCCGGTGCGCATCTCGTCGCGGCGGAGCAGCCCGCCCCGCGAGTGCTCGTCGCCGAGGTAGACGTTCTGCGCGACGGTGAGGTTCGGCAGGAGCGAGAGCTCCTGGTACACGGTCGCGATGCCCGCGGCGATCGCGGCGGCGGGCGAGTCGATCGTCTCGGCGCGGCCGTCGACGACGATCTGGCCGCCGTCCGGGGTGGTCGCCCCGGCGATGGTCCGCAGGAGCGTCGACTTGCCCGCGCCGTTGTGGCCGACGAGCCCGACGACGTCCCCCGGCCGCACGTCGACCGAGACGCCGTGCAGCACCGACACACCCGAGTACCGCTTGATGATCCCTCGGACGCTCAGCCCTGCCGGCGTCCCGGTCGACGTCGTGGTCATGTCAGCCGACCTCGCCCGGACCCGGCGTCTGGCCGACGGTGAAGAGCTTGAGCGACTGCAGGATCTCCGCCTCGGGCGTCGCGCCGTCGACCCACGCTCGGATCTGCTCGACGACCTGCTGGCCGTAGGCGTTCGGCTCCTGGGCGACGCACGCGGGGTACTGCTCGGTCAGCGTCTGCTCGGAGGCGCAGAACCCGTAGACCTTGACCGCGCTGTTGGCGCCGAGGGCCTGGAGCGCGCCGTAGGCGGCCGGGCCCGTCGACGCGAAGATCACGTTGATGTCCGGGTTGCCGGAGAGCATCTCGGTGGTCGCGCGCAGGCTGTCGTCGGGCTTGACGTTGCCGTCGACCTTCGCCACGACGGACGCGTTCGGGTTCGCGGACAGGGCCTCCTCGAAGCCGGCGTCGCGCATCTGCGTCGGGGTCTCGTCGGGCTCGGTCACGAAGCCGACCTTGATCTCGGCGTCGGCGCCCAGGTCGGCGAGGACCTGCTCGGCGGTCTGGCGGCCGCCCGCGGTGTTGTCGGCGCCGAGGTACTGCACGATGCTCGCGCCCTGCGACTCGAGCGCCTCGGGGTCGATGCCCACGTTGACGGTGAACACCGGCACGCCCGCGTCGTTCGCGGCCTTGACGATCGCGGCGCCCGGCTCGGACTTGACCGCGTTGAGGGCGAGCGCGCACGGCTTCTTCTGCAGCATCGACTGCGCCTGCGCGAGCTGGTTGGCGTCGTCGTCGTCGGCGATCTGCACCTCGACCGTGAACCCGTTCGCCTCGGCCGCCTCCTCGAAGCCGGCCTTCATGGCGACGTAGTAGGGGTTGGTGAGGTTCGGCAGCGCGACCGCGATGAACGGGGTCTCGTCGTCGCACGAGTCCGGGCGGGGGATCTCGCCGGAGGCGGCGGTGGCCGCGCCGGACGAGCCGCCGTTCGACGAGCCCGTGCCCGTGTCGACGGCACCGCACGCGCCGAGCACGAGGGTGGTGGCGGCCAGGCCGGCCGCGAGGGCGGGGATGCGAAGCTTCATCGCTCTGTCTCTCCTGGGGGTGGGTCGGGGTCGTGCCGGGTTCACCGGTGGTCGGGGGTGCCCGCGGTGACGGGGGTCGCGGGGGACGCGGGGGTGACCGCTGCGTCGGTGCCGCTCGGGGGTCCGCCGCGCAGGCGGCGGCGGAACAGGTCGCTGAGCGACGACTGGCGGCGGTAGGTGTCGAGGATGACGCCGCCGAGGATGATCAGGCCGATGACGAGCGGCTGCCAGTACGACTGGACGCCGACGACGTTCATGCCGTTGGACACGGTCGCGATGAGGACGGCGCCGAGCAGCGCACCGGGCAGGGAACCGATCCCGCCGAACAGGCTGACACCGCCGACGACCGCCGCGGCGATCGAGTAGAAGAGCTCGTTGCCCGAGCCGGCCGACGGGTAGCCGACCATGAGGCGCGACGTGACGATGAGGCCGCCCATGCCCGCGCAGAGCCCGGAGACCGCGTAGACGAGCATCGTGACGCGGCCGATCGGGATGCCCGACAGGCGCGAGGTCTCGGCGTTGCCGCCGACCGCGTAGATGTGGACGCCGGTCGGGGTGAGCCGCAGCAGGACCGTGAAGACGATCGCGAACACCGCGACGAGCACGACCGGCATGGGGATCCCGAACAGCGACCCGCGGCCGATGATCGCGAACATCGGGTCGGCGACGTTGACGGAGCTCGCGCCGGTGAGGATGAGCGGGATCGACGCGGCGACGCCGAACGCCGCGAACGTCACGATGAACGGCGGCAGCTTCAGGTAGTGGATGAGCGCGCCGTTGATGACACCGACGAGCGCGCCGACCGCGAGCGCCGCGAGGGCGGCGGCCCACCACGGGAGTCCGCTGCGCATCGCGAGGGCGGCGATCATCCCGGTCAGGGCGACGTTGGAGCCCGTCGACAGGTCGATGCCGCCGGTGAGCAGCACGAACGCCTGGCCCATCGCGAGGAACGCGATGACCGTGCCGTTGAGCAGCAGCAGGTTGGCGTTGTCGAACGTGCGGAACGTCGGGGACATCAGGCTGAAGATCACCGCGACGAGCACGATCACCACGCCGATGCCGAGCTCCTCCGGGATCCGGCGGCGCTTCACCATGTCTGCCTCCTCGCAGCCTGTGTTCTTGCTCATATGAGCACCACGCGTTGCTCATCTGCCTTCGACACTACGTCGCGGATCTCGCTCGGATCAACTTGGCCAGATCACGATTGGGCAACGTTCGAGCGCGCTATGGTGCTCACATGAGCGAAGCAGAGGGGCGCGGCAACGGCGCCGACGACCGCGGGCTGATGGTCCTGGCGGCCCGGCGCTACTACGTCGACGACGTGTCGAAGGTGCAGATCGCGGAGGAGCTGGGCGTGTCCCGGTTCAAGGTCGCGCGCCTGCTCGAGCACGCGAAGGCGACCGGCGTCGTCACGATCACCATCCACGCCGACGGGCTCCAGGACCCGGCGCTGGGGGCTGCGCTGCGCGAGCACCTCGGGCTCTCCGCCGTGACGGTCGTCGAGACCAGCGGCGACGCCGACGCCGTCCGCCACCAGGTCGGCGAGGCCGCCGCGCAGGTCCTCGGCGCGACGCTGCGCGAGGGCGAGGTGCTCGGTCTCGCGTGGGGCCGCACCCTCACCGCCATGAGCGCCGCGCTGCCGCCGCTCCCCCGCGTCGACGTCGTCCAGCTCACCGGCGCGATCGGCACCGACCTCGACGAGTCGCCCGTCGAGATCGTCCGCCGCGTCGCCCTGCGCTCCGGCGGCACCGCCCGCCCGATCTTCGCGCCGCTCGTCGTCGACGACGCCCGCACCGCCGACGCCCTGCGCCGCCAGCCCGACGTCGCCGCCGCCCTGCGCATGTTCGACTCCGTGACCACCGCCGTCGTCTCCGTCGGGTCGTGGGAGCCGCCGGACTCGCAGCTCCTGCGCACCATCAGCGACGCCGAGCGGTCTGCCCTGCTGGAGTCGGGCGTGCGCGCCGAGGTCGCGTCGCTGCTCGTCTCCGACTCCGGCGAGCTCGTCGCGCCGCACTTCCAGGACCGCTGCGTGACCATCGAGTTCGCGCAGATGCGCGCCATCCCGCGCATCGTCGCCGCGGCCGGCGGGGCGCAGAAGGCGCAGGCCGTCGCCGCGATCGTCCGCGCCGGGCTGTGCACCGAGCTCGTCACCGACCGCGCGCTCGCCGAGGCGCTGCTCGCACTGCCGCGCGTGTCGCCCGCGCCGGGCGACGCCGGGGCGGACTCGTGACGCTCGTCGTCGCCGCCTCGCTCTGGTCCACCCCGCCCGCGCTCCTCGCCGACGAGGCCGTGCGCCTCGCCGCCGCCGGGCTCACACGGTGGCACTGGGACGTCTCCGACGGCGTGTTCGCCGCGCCCGGCGGCTTCGATCCCGACACCGCGTGCCGGCTGTCCCACCTGACCGGGCTGCCCGGCGAGGCGCACCTCATGGTGTCCGACCCGCTCGCCGAGATCGACGCGTGGACCGCCGTCTGCGACACCGTGATCGTGCACGTCGAGGCCGCAGGCTGGGCGCGCGCGGTGTCCCGGATCCGATCTGCCGGGCGGCGTGCGGGTGTCGCGATCTCCCCGTCGACGCCGCTCTCCGCCCTCGACGACCTCCCACCCGACGTCGCGGTCCTCGTCATGTCCATCACCCCCGGCCAGGCGGGCTCGACGTTCCTGCCGTCGACGCTGTCCCGTCTCGACGCGCTCGCAGGTGGCCGCGATGCTGACGCCGGCGGTGGCGTCGCGGCGGTCGGCCGTGGCGCGGGTCGCCGCGCGCTCGGCGTCGACGGCGGCGTCACGCTCGACCACGCGCACGACTGCGCCGCGCACGACGCCACCTGGGTCGTCAGCGGCTCCGCCCTGTGCGGCGCCCCCGACCCGGCGTCCTGGCTGGAGACCGCGAGCGCCGCACCCGTCGGCGGGACGGCCGCCCGCCGCTGAGGCCCCTACCGCGGAGCACGCGCCGCGGAGGGCTCCCGGCTGCGTCGACGCTCCCCCGGCGGGAGCATGGGAGCGTCGCCGACGACGGGAGCGCACGATGAGCGAGCTGACCAGGACCACGACCGACCCCGACGAGATCCGGCGGTTCGTCGAAGGCCACCAGGCGGTCCCCGCGCTGATCCGCGCCGTCTACCCGAAGGACCCCCGCATGCCCGCGGTCATCTTCCCGGAGGGCCCGAGCGGTCACGGCGCCGAGCGCGCGACGTGGGAGGAGTTCTTCGCGGCCCTCGACGCGTCGAACCTCGCCTTCCAGTACCCGCTCCCGGCCACGCCCGGCGGCCACACACCCCCGTTCTTCGAGCTCATCCAGCGCGAGGACGACTGACGCGCCAGCCCTGGACGGGGGCCTGGACGCGCACGTCAGCCCTCTGCGCCAGGATGAACGCGTGCCGATCCTCCCGCGTGAACGCGACCCCCGGCTCATCACGATCCGCCGCGGCGGCACGCTGACCGACGAGCACCACGTCCTGCTCGCGCGCTGGGCGCTCGCGTGCGCGGAGCACGTGCTGCCGCTGTTCGAGCGCGAGAGCGATGACGGCCGCCCGGCGGAGGCGCTGCGCATCGGACACGCCTGGACCCGCGGCGAGGCGACGATGCGTCAGGCGCACGACGCGGCCTTCCGGGCCAACGCCGCCGGTCGCGGGCTGCCGGACCCGGCGCGGTTCGCCGCCCTCTCGGCGGGTCAGGCGGTCGCGGTGGCGCACGTCGCCGCGCACGACCTGGGGGCCGCGGCCTACGCGATACGCGCGGTCACGGCGGATGTCCCCGAGGCCGAGCGCGAGACCGCCCGCGTCGCCGAGCTGCGGTGGCAGCGCGACCTGATCCCCGACGACCTGCGGGACCTCGTGCTCGACGACCAGCGTCGGCGGAACGCGATCTGCTGGGACGTCTTTTCCGACTGAGGCCCCGCGGCTCGACGACGGCGCCCCCCCTGCGCCACGGCGTCCGGGGTGCGGGCTGCGCACTGCGGGCTGCGGGCTGCGGGCCGGCTCGGCGGTTCCGCTCCTGCCCACGTCGGCTCCATGTAGCGGGCTTCACGGACGCCGCGGCTTGATGATCGGATACCCCCGGGGGTATCGTTCGAGCCGTGCCCAGCACCGAGACCCCGCTCCCCGCGCACCCGAGCGACGCCCCGCGCCGCCTCGTGATCGTCGGTGGCGTCGCGGGCGGCATGAGCGCCGCCGCCCGGGCCCGACGGCTGTCCGAGTCGGCCGAGATCGTCGTCCTCGAGCAGTCGCCGTACGTGTCGTTCGCCAACTGCGGCCTGCCGTACCACCTGTCCGGCGAGATCGCGGACCGCGACGACCTGCTGCTCCACACGCCAGTGAGCCTGCGCGCCGCCCTCAACCTGGACGTCCGCACCGGCCACCGCGCCGCCGCGATCGACCGCGCCGCGCGCACGGTGACCGTCGCGACTGCCGACGGTGCGTACGCGCTTCCCTACGACGCGCTGCTGCTCGCCCCCGGCGCGGTCGCGGTCCGCCCGCCGATCGACGGCCTCGACCACCCCGCGGTCCACGCGCTGCGGACCGTCCCCGACGTCGACGCCCTGCGCGACCGCGTCGACCAGGCGCTCGCCCGCGCCACGGGCACGTGTCCCCCGCGGGCCGTCGTCGTCGGCGCCGGCTTTATCGGCCTGGAGGCCGTCGAGGCGCTGGTCGCGCGCGGCTTCGAGGTCGACCTCGTCGAGCTCGCGGACCACGTCCTGCCGCCCCTCGACGCCGAGCTCGCTCCCCTGCTCGCCGACGAGCTCCTGGCCCACGGCGTCGCGCTGCACCTCGGCGTGTCGGCGACCTCCGTCGTGGATGCCAGCCCGGCCGCCACCTCCGTCGCGGATGCCTTCCCGGCCGCCACCTCCGTCGTGGATGCCCTCCCGACCGCCACCTCCGTTCCGTCTGGCGCGGCCGGGACCGACCGCGCGACGAGCGCGTCGAGCGCGTCTGGTCCTGCCGATGCCCCCGCCGGGCAGGTGACCGTGACCCTCTCCGACGGCACCGCGCTCGACGCCGACCTCGTCGTGGTCAACGTCGGCGTCCGCCCCGCGAGCGACCTGGCCCGCGACGCCGGCCTCGACCTCGGGGCGCGCGGCGCGATCCGCGTCGACGCCGACCACCGCACGTCGGACCCGCACATCTGGGCCGTCGGCGACGCGATCGAGGTCCGTCAGGCCGTCACCGGCGACGCCGGCCCGGTGCCGCTCGCCGGACCTGCCAACCGCCAGGGCCGGCGCGCCGCCGAGTCGATGCTCGGCCACCGCACGACCCCGCAGGCCGCCGTCCTCGGCACCGCGATCGTCCGCGTCTTCGGCCTGACCGCGGCCGTCACGGGAGCCAGCCAGGCCACGCTCGTGCGCGCGGGCATCGAGCACGAGGTCGTCCACCTGCACCCGAACCACCACGCGGGCTACTACCCGGGCGCGTCGGCCGTGCACCTGGTCGCGTCGTTCGCGCCCGACGGTCGCCTCCTCGGCGCCCAGGCCGTCGGCCGCGAGGGTGTCGACAAGCGCATCGACGTCCTCGCGACGGCGCTGCGCGCGGGCATGACCGCCGACGACCTGGCCGAGCTCGAGCTCGCCTACGCGCCGCCGTACGGCTCGGCGAAGGACCCGGTCAACATGCTCGGCTTCGTCGCGCAGAACGCGCTCGACGGCACGATGCCGCAGTGGCAGGCCACCGACCTGTCTGATGCGATGGAGTCGACCCTGATCCTCGACGTCCGCTCCGCGAAGGAGCGCGCCGCCGCCCACCTGCCCGGCTCGCTGCACGTCCCGCACACCGAGCTGCGCGACCGCCTCGACGAGGTCCGTACCGCCGCCGACGGCCGCCCGATCAGCGTGCACTGCGCGAGCGGCGTCCGCTCCTACCTCGCGACCCGCATCCTGCGCGGCGTCGGCCTCGACGCCCGCAACCTCTCCGGCGGCTGGCAGACGCTGCAGGCCGTCCACCCGTCCCTGTCCGCCTGACCCCTGCTCCGCCCTTCCCCGAGGAGAACCCCCATGTGCTACCCGGTCACCTGCCCCACCTGCGGCAAGACCACCTGGGACGGCTGCGGCATGCACGCCCAGGACGTGATGGGCTCCGTTCCGCCCGCCGACCGCTGCACCTGCCCCCGCTGACCTCGCTTCACCCGGTACCCGCGGGGGTATCGTCGCCACACGCGTCCGACGAGGAGAACCGCCATGCAGCTCGACCCTGACGAGATGACCAGCGTCACCAACCGCCTCAAGCGCGCGCAGGGCCAGCTCGCCGGCGTCATCCGCATGCTCGACGAGGGCCGCGAGTGCGAGGACGTCGTCACGCAGCTCTCCGCCGTGTCCCGCGCACTCGACCGCGCCGGGTTCGCGATCATCGCCTCCGGCATGAAGCAGTGCATGACCCCCGGCGCCGACGGCTCCGAGGGAACCCTGGACGTCGCCAAGCTCGAGAAGCTCTTCCTCTCGCTGGCCTGACCCCACCGGTTGCCGCTGAGTCCGGGCGCGGTCGACAGTCTCCCTGTCGACCGCGCCCGTTCTCGTCCCGCGACCCGGAGGCCCCTGGTGAAGCTGCTCCTCACGTCGGGCGGGGTGACCAACCCGTCGATCCGGGCCGCGCTCGTCGAGATGCTCGGCAAGCCGATCGAGGAGAGCCACGCGCTGGTCATCCCGACCGCGCAGTGGGGGCACCCGATGTGCGGCCCGTCGTCGGTGCATCGGACGGTGGCCGCGGGGGCGGGTGCCGAGCACCTCACCGGCCTGGGCTGGGCGTCCCTCGGCGTCCTCGAGCTCACCGCCCTGCCGACCATCGGAGCTGACCGCTGGATCCCCTGGGTCCGCGAGGCGGACGCCCTCCTCGTCGACGGCGGCGACGCGACCTACCTCGCCCACTGGATCCGCGAGTCCGGCCTCGACGACCTGTTCCCGTCGCTGCCCGACACCGTCTGGGTCGGCGTCAGCGCCGGCAGCATGGTCATGACGCCCCGCATCGGCGACCTGTTCGTCGAGTGGCCCGGCGCCCCCGACGACCGCACCCTCGGCCTCGTCGACTTCGCGATCTTCCCCCACCTCGACGCGTTCCCCACCAACACCATGGCCGATGCCGAGCGCTGGGCGGCCGACCTCGACGTCCCGTCGTTCGTCCTCGACGAGCAGACAGCGATCGCCGTCGTCGGCGGCTCGGCCGACGTCGTCTCCGACGGCCGGTGGAAGCGGTTCGAGGCGGGATCCTCGACGGCACGGCACCCGTAGTCGCGTCCGGATCACCAGCAGCACCCTCGACGTCTCGCCGACCTGATGCGACGCCATCACCGTGCGCTCGCGCCCCTGACCAGTGGCACCAGGAAAGGGGCAGATTCGCGAGATGCAGCGGTGGCGCGCGGCCGGGACGGTGGCTTCTTCGCGACGGACAATTGCCTCGAAGACCTCTATAGCGGGCGTCCGGGGTGTCCCCACACACTGGCTCGATGGGCCCGTCCGGTGCCGTCCCGGCGACGGCAGTGGCGAACCACTTCGACGTGCTGCTGGTCGGCGCCACGAACGTGGGTCCCTCGCTCGCGGCCGAACGACTCCTGCGCGCCCGGTTCGGCGACGACAGCGCCGTGACGGTGACGAGCGCCGGGATCGACGTCGCTCCGGACGACCCGGTCCCCGAGCACCTCAACGAGCTCCTCGCGCGCGAGGGCCTCGCCGTCGATGGCCACCACGCCCGGGAGGTCGACGCGACCATGGTGGCGGAGGCCGACCTCGTCCTCACCGCCACCCGGCACGAGCGGTCGGCGGTCGTCCGCAAGGTCCCCGCGGCGGTCCGGCGGACCTTCACGCTGTGCGAGCTCGCCCGGGTCGCCACGTCGTTGGGCCCGTCGGCCCTGCCGGAGGGCGATGTCGCGGCGCGCCTATCCGCGCTGGCCCAGCTCGCACCGGTCCACCGCGTCGGCACCGCCCCGCCGGTGGCCGAGGACGACGACGTCCCCGACCCGGGCGAGACCGGTCGACGCGGCTACGAGAAGTCGTTCGCCAAGGTCCGGGCCGCCGTGGACGGCATCGCGTGGACGGTGCTCACACCTCCCGACGAGCCGAGCCCGCCCCCGCCCGAGCTCCCTCGAACTCCGCCCAGCCACCGCGGCCGGAACATCGCGCTCGCGGTCCTCGGATCGTTGGTCCTGCTGCTGCTCGTCGCCATGGGCGGGGCACTCGTCGTCGCCGGCACGCTCGACAACCGGCTCGAGCGCTTCCCCGACCCCGTCGCACTCACGGACCGACCCGCCCCTCTCCCGCCGGCCGAGGCCGGCGGCCCCGTCCCGGTGACCATCCTCATCCTCGGCTCGACGAACGACGTCCGCACCGAGGGCGGCCAGGACTGGGTCGCCGCGGCCGCCCAGACCGACATCGTCATGCTCGCGCACGTCTCGGCCGACCGGTCCAGCGTGAACGTCATCGCGATGCCCCCCGACCTCTCCGTGGACGTGCCCGGGTCGGGCCCGGGGACGCGGCGCTCCGCCTTCGCCCAGGGCGGCCCGACGGGCGCGGTGCAGACGGTCGAGCGGCTGACGAACGTCCGCCTCGACCACGTCGCGCTGACCGACTCCGAGACGTTCGCCCGGCTGACCGACGGGCTCGGCGGCGTGGAGATCGAGCTAGACAGCAGGCTGGTGGTCGACGGCGGTCAGACGTTCCCCGCCGGCCGTCACCGACTCACGGGCGAGGAGGCCCTCGTCTGGGTCCGCGGGGACGGCCTCGACGACACGTCGCGTGCGGAGCGTTCGGCGGTGTGGCTCCGCGCGATCCTCGACCGGTTGGGAGACGACGACGTCCGACGCAGCCCGGCCACATGGCTGCGGCTTCTCGGCATCGTCTCCGGCTCCGTCGCCGTCGCCGTCGACGAGAGCTTCGACCGCTCCGAGCTGGTCGGCCTGCTCACGAGCGTCCGCCACCTCGGCCCCGAGGAGGTCCGGGTCCTGCCGGTCCCGACGACGGTCGTCCCCACCGGCGACTCCGCCGCGCTGGCCCCCGACGCCAGACCCTTCGGCGCCCTGATGGAAGCCCTCCGCAGCGACGCGCTGGACGAGCACCTCGTCACCGGTTCCTAAACCCTCGACCGCCCGCCTACGCCGTCGACGACCAAAGAGCCAAGGGCGTTGAGGACACCGTTAGGGACGCCAGTTCGGCGGGCGAGTGAAAGGCGCTCTAGGCGGAGATTTGCTCAGATCTCGGCAAGCAGGGCCCAGGAGGGCGCGTGACTGAGCGAAGCGCAGCCGAGCGGCCCACAACTCGCCGGCACTCTAGACCGCCCCCGAGACGCACCGCGTGTTGCCCGGTCCGGTACTCACTGGCCTACCTTCTTTCACGGCGGTCGCCGCGTCTCTTGCGTGTTGGTCGGCGAGTTCGTTCTCGATGTGCCCCGCATGGCCACGAACGTGCGCCCAGCGCACATCGCGACCATCCAGCAATTGCTCGATCATTTGAATGGGCCGCTGATTCGCGACCGGCTTTCTGCCCGACGTCCGCCAACCACGTTGCTTCCAGCCCGCAAGCCACTCGGTAAAGACGGAAATCGAATATGCACTATCTGTTTGAATCAGTAATGGGCGAGACGGAGGAGTGACGAGCAGCGCCTCGTAGATGGCACGCAATTCCATCAAATTGTTCGTCGTCCCGTTATGCCCCCCTGCGGCCCAACAGTCCGCCGACACGACCCACGCCCAGCCTCCTGGACCGGGGTTGCCCAACGACGAGCCGTCGCAGGTTATCACCAGCCGCCCTGTCATAGGGCACCTGGATCGACTTGATACCCCGCTGCCTTAAGTTCCTTAAATAGCGCTGTCTTCACCTCGTTCACCGACGACTTGTAGGGGAGATACAACAGACCGTCAATGTCACTCGGACGCTCGATGTCATGCTGAGTGAGGATCGCTACGCGCGCTCGGCCAAGTCGAGCGAGGACCATTCCGAGTTCGAGGATGACATTCTGTCGCGCGCGCGGCCGCGCATCGGCTGGCGAATCCTTACGATGGCCAATGTCGTCGGGAGTCAAGAGGACGCACGCGAACCCAACATTCCCGCTGTCACTCAAGTGATGCTCGAGCTTCTCGATAATGGTGTGACCGGTCGCAGGGAGGTTGGCGAGAAGGACGACGTCAAGGCCAAACTTGAGCAACATCAGTTCGACGGCGTCCCTCGCAGCCTGATCATGGCCATAGACGACGAACACCAATTTACTTGGGCCGGGCGTCGTACCTACGGCGCTTCCAGTGACGCCCGGCGCCGCTGGGACAGGAGTCAGCCCACTTGTCTTCCACGCTTCGAGCTCCTGCCGAAGCGTGGTCTTTGTTCCTCCGACAACCACGGCGCCGCTCGCGTAGAAGTTGATCGTCTCACCAGTCGCGACCCGCAATTGACGGGCATGATCGATCTCGCGTTCGGTGTAAGGAAGGCCCCGCTGTACTAGCCACGCAGCTACGCTGTCGAAGTCCACTAGGCCAGTAGATCACGAGCAAGCGCGGGCGTTGTGAAGTCGGACGGCATGTCGGCGCACCGCGCTGCGTCAAGCCGAGATCTGCACGCCGGCACTCAGCGGATCCCCACAATGTCCGAAAGGGTCTGCGGTCTCAGAGGTGGCCCGCGCGGGCCCTCGTTCGCAGGGCACGCGTGCGTGCGGGAGCCATCCGCCAGCGTCAGGCCACGGACTCACCGGTCGCAGGCACGACGGCCCCTTTGAAGGCCTTGAAGGGCTCACACCTCTCCGACCATCCGGGCCACAAGAGATCGTTCGAACGGAGACAACTCAGGCAACGACTGCGAAGCGACCATCCGAATACGCCCCAGCAGGTCGTCGAGTGTGTCGGCCGACCTGAGCTTCGCTGCCAGCTTGCGGGTAACTTCGATCGGGAGGCCAAACTCTTCAACAGACGCGAATAGCGGTTGAGCGAAATTTGCCTCCACGCGAGCCGCATATGCTTCGAACGAACCAGGCGTCATGCCTCGACTTTGCAGCACGTCGGCGGCTATCCGATCAACCGCACGAACCAGTTGCGGAAAATTGTGATCAACCCAGAAGCGAACAAAGTCAAATGCGAGCTCGATGCGATCGTCAAGATCCTCACCTGCCCGCCACCAATTTGGATCCTTCGTGAAGTCGGCAATAACGTCACGCATGCGACCATCGGCTTGGCTCGCGGTGGCGATATAACGGGTCAGTTGCTTCGCGGACGTCGGGCCATGCCCTTGGTGATAATCCGGCGGGATGAAATTCCAGATCAGCGATGACAGGCCTTCCAGTTGACCGTACCGGGGATAGGCGGTCGTCCATTGCAGTTCCGCCAAGCGAGCGCGCGGCATTCCATTCAGATGCTTGGCCAGCTCAATCTGCTGCTCAGGCTCGACGCCCATTACGGCCGCCATAGTGTCTTCGCTCACCAGATCTTGCTCAAGGATCGGACGCAAACGCTCTTGCGTCTGCTCCGTTCGTTCTGCGCTGTCGATGTCGAGAAGAACCGAACTCGGTGCCGCATCACTCTGCGTCAGGACCGGGACGTCAATCGTCGGAAGTTCGCCTCTGGGCTCATCGTGGAAGACGTAGACAGTACCAACAAAATGCTGCAACATTCTGCCGGCCCGACCGCGAATGTTGGCAAATGTAAAATAGCTATATGCTCGTCGGGCGATATTCTTGTCAAGAATGATGATCCGCTTCGCACGGGTGTTCACGCCTTCGATCAGCGAGTTGCTACAGACTAGGACCCCCAAGTCACCGCGATTGAAGCCGTCGACCATGTGCTGAGCTAGCCATCGAGGCAAGCGGCCGTGATGCGCGCCGATCCCATGGCGCATAGCCCGAGGAAGAATCCATTCCGGATGGTAGTTCTGTTCCACCCATTCCGCCGCATCGGGCAACCCGGAGCCGTACCGTTCAGGTGCGTCGGCCTCCAGCAACCACTTTACGACCAGCCGCACCCGTGCTGGACTCTGGCAATAGATCAGCGTCGGTTCCTCGGATCCCGCCAGTACTTCAAGGATCTTCGCCCGTCGCTCCGTATCGTTGTTTGCTTCGAGCCTCACGGTGTCGGCAGCAACGGTCGCAAAGTCCGTCTTCACGAACGAAGCCGTGAAATCCTCCGGCAGGAGGTCGTCCAGGGAGCTGATACTGGGGCCTGCCATGTAAAACTGAGCGCCGGTCTTCAAGAGCCGCGCGACCGCGCGATTTAGTAGCGCGGACCTGCCGCTCAACTGGCCATTCGGCTCATTGTCAGAGAGCTTGTAGAACTCATCAATGAAGAAGAGGTCGACATCGGGAATCTCGTCAAGGGCCAGAAAGCGCTCCTGAGTCAACACCAGGAGGTTCTTCTCTCCGTAGGCCTGCCCGGGGTGTGTGATCATTTTATACCCAGGCTGTCGACTCAATCTGCGCCGCGTTTCGTCGAGAAGTGCGATCGTCGGGACTATTATCACGACGTTGCGATATTGCCCTGCCTCAAGCAGGGCATCAACGATCAGGCTCTTTCCGAAGCTGGTCGGGGCTGACAGAATCACATTCTGACCGTCAAGAAGGCGCCGAAACACCTGCGCCTGGACACGGTGAAACACCGTATCCGATCCATCGTGCGGCCGATGCAGTTCCAGAAGTACCCGATCGCGGAATATCAACGGGTCCTCCCTGGAGCCACGAGGTACGTAAGGGTAGAGCCCGCTCGCCATCGCGAGAGCATTTAGCAAGGCCGCCTCGGCCTCAAAATCGTGAGCGCGATCGAGTGCGCGAATCACGAGGTCCACGGCTTGAGACCGGTTCTCGCCTACATCGAGGATCGCCGCGATTTCTCCGAGGAGCGAGAATTTGTCCTCGATCACCGGGCCAGCGAGCGCCGTCCTTAGGGCTTCGTAGCCGTCTGCCACGCTTTTAGCCTCCCATCAAACGCGTCTACGAGCGTTTGCTTTGTCGCCATCGGCAGGAGGAAGAGGTGCGCCCTGACCGTCCTTGGGAGCGTCCAACTGCTGTAGCGACGTTTGAATGTCTCCCATTCCTGGGCGAGTTCAGCCTCAATTTCTTGCAGGTAGACTTGTGACGACTCGCCATGCTTACCAGTCACGTCGCTGTCGTACGTGATGAAGACCGGAATGACCACGCGACGGAAAGCCGCGTCGAGAGAAGTCTTCCGCGCGAGAAGCGCCCGAATCTCGTCCCGGTGCGGATAAGCTCTCGGAATCTTGTCGGATATCGCGGCGAACTCGTACCTTAGGTAGTCGCGTTGCAGATGCACGCGAAGTTCTTCGTATATCTCTGCCATTGCACTTCGGCTGTCCGTGTAGAATTTTGCCTCTCCCAGCCATAGCTCCAAGCTTGACGTGCCATCGTCTTCTTGACCGGATTCGACTACGTGGACTGCATCGAATCCCTTCACAGTATCGTTTGCTGCATCTTTGAAGTAGATGCGCGTGATGAGGCGTTCGCTCTTTAGGAAAGTGCGAAGGATGATGTGCAAGAGAAGCTCACCAACCTCGCCACGTCGCTTGTAGTCGATGGTTTCGTAAACGCGACTGAGAGCCTTATTGAACAGGTCGAGATGGTTGGTAGAACTAAACTCTTCGAGCTCGTCCGCGGAGAGAATCCAGTCGGTGGCCCACTGGACGAGGTCGTACGAGAGCTGTCGATGACGCCAAGCACCGTCCTCGAACCCCGCACACACACCCAGGAGCGGGACATCGTCGTCGAGTTGGGTGACAACGACTTCCAACACGGTGTCTGGACGCGCAGCATCATTGGGCATCGTGCTTCCAACACCTCGCTTCCGACACCAAGAGTCATCGCAAGATAGCGTGATGAGCGGTACGCGGGCGTTTTTCGCACTGCGCCGCGTGTTGCCGTTGCCACCTCCTCCCCGAGTAGGCGGTCGCGCGCGGTCGCCCAGTGAAAATGAGCGCGCGGCGCTCCTTCGAATACGTCACTGAGCAGGAGCATGGCAGACGACATGCACGCGCTGTGCGCGGGAAGTCGTCCGGCGTGGCAATCGGGTAGTGGGCCTCGCGGTCAAGAGGGGATCTGCGACGGGGGCGCCTCGCGACGTCCTCCAGGTCCTCGGGGTGTGGTTGGCCTGGCGCCGCTGGCGGCCGGAGATCGTACTGGCGGGCTGACGACCCGCCGTAGACTCGCCAGACGTCGCACCCGACACTCGATGCCGTGCTGCGCGCGATGTCGATGCCGTGCTGAGCGCGATACGGAAGGGTTTGCAGTTTGAGGGGATTTATGTGAGAGAGCTTCCTCATCTGAAGGACGCCCAGCTTGGTAGCAATTGGTCAATACGTCCGAAATTGGGGCGGCTCAACACTGGCGATAGAGTTATCGTTGCTTTGGCCCGCGCAGCCCTTTCAGCCCCGCGACGCCGCGACCGCCGTGATCGTGCGACCGTCTGCGAGCACCGCCTTGTACCGCTGCTCCGCCACGCTCATCTCCCTCATTAAGGGAGCGTCAAGGATCAACCGGAACCGGTGTCAACCATCACCCGGAACCACGTCAGCCCTCAGCCGAACACGAAACGTCCAGCATCAGGCGGAACTACACAACACCGCTGTGCGCCTGGGCAGATTCGAACTGCCGACACCCGCTTTAGGAGAGCGGTGCTCTATCCCCTGAGCTACAGGCGCTCGGGCTCGTTGAGCCCGTGCGTCGTCGGCGGCCCGGGGGCGTGCCGACGCGGTGGTCAGCCTACCGGCACGCCGTCGCGCCGGGTCGTCGGCCCGCCAGGGCGGTGAGGCGGCACCGACCGGACGACCGTACGGAGACGATGAGAGAGGGCGGGCTTCATCGGAAGCCCGCCCTCTCCGTTTCCACGTCGCCTGGGTGATGCGTCCGTGCCCCTCAGCGACCCTAGCGGCGACGCGGTGGTGCGACGGTCAGCGCTGCAGCGTCAGCAGGCCCGGCCGGTACGGCAGGAGCCCGTAGTCGCCGCCGGAGGACGGCGAGCGGCCCTGGTAGAGCAGCTGCAGGTTGCACGGGTCGATGGTGTTGGTCTGGTCCGCGGAGGTGCGGATCAGCTCACCGTGGCTGATGTCGTTGGTCCACGTCGCACCGCTGTTGGCCTTGCCGGCGAACGGGCGGCTCTCGGTGGCGGCCTGCGGGGTCCAGGTGCCGTTGAGGCTGGTGGCGGTGAACGAGCGGAAGTACCGGCCGTTCGAACCGATGGCCTCGACGATCATCAGGTAGAGGTTCTGGTCCTTGACCTTGTAGACCTGCGGCGCCTCGAACAGGTTGTTCGTGGTGTCGCTCATGACGACGGTCGAGGAGGACCCGAAGGAGCCGGGGAAGTTCCCGATCGGCATCGAAGCACGGTAGATCTTGCCGTTGTCACCGGCGAAGAACAGGTACATGTTCTGGCTGTCGCCGATGATCGTCTGGTCGATCGGGCCCGTGCCGGAGCCGGAGATCGAGCCGGAGAACAGGGTCTGCGGCGACGACCAGCCGTTGGCGTTCGTGGGGTTGCTCGACGTGCGGTAGGAGAACGCCGCGCCGCCCCACTGGTAGGCGAGCACCCAGATGTTCTTGGGCGCGAAGTAGAACAGCGAGGGCGCGACGGTCCCGGAGGACATGGCGTTCTGCGACGCGGAGCCCAGCTGGGAGAAGTTCGAGACGAGCCCGAAGTTCATCGAGCCCCACGACGTGCCGAAGTCGTGCGTCGTCGCGTAGACGAGGTGCTGGCCGTTGTACGGCGCGGTCGTGAAGTCCTTCAGCGAGGCCCAGCCGGACCGCGGCTGCGCGAGCGCACCCGTGGAGGACCAGCGGTAGGTCGACGGGAGGGAGCACTGACCGGTGGGCGGCGGGCTCGTCGGCGGCGGCGTGGTCGGGTTGCCACCGCCGAGGCGCACGAGCTGCCACTGCTGGTTGGCGCCGTTCCAGTCGGCGTACTGCACGACGGCAGCCCCGTCGGAGCCGGACGCGCCCTGCACCTCGACGGCCTTGCCGCTGTGCCGGGCGATGAGCTGGATGTACCCGTCGATGTCCTGGATGCTGAACTGCTGGTTGGTCGAGTTCGCGTCGGACCACTGGATGACGGCGGCACCGTCAGCGGTCGAGCGGTTGGAGATGTCGAGCACCTTGCCCGACAGCTTCGACTTCAGCCGGTAGTAGCCGCCGCCGGAGTCGACGAACTGCCACTGCTGCTGCGAGCCGTCGTTGCGCGACCACTGCACGATCTTCGCGCCGTCGTTCGTCGCGAGGTTGTAGACGTCGAGCGCCTTGCCGCTGCTGCGGTTGACCAGCACGTACGACGCGGACGTGTCGATCGACGCCGCTTGCGCGGGCGGTGACGCCGTGACCGCGGCGACCAGGCCGGCGGCGGCGACGGTCACCACCATCAAGCCCGCCTGCAGGCGTCGTTGCCCGCTCACGGCGAGCGTTCCTTGGGTCGTTCTCATGTGTGTCCCACTCCTTCGGGGGTCTCGGGGGTGGGGCGCCCGGTCGGCACCCCACCCCGGTGAGAGGTGTCGGTCATCCGACCCGGACGAGCTGCCACTGCTGGTTGGCGCCGTTCCAGCTCGTGTACTGGACGATGTTGGCGCCGTCGGCGGTCGAGGCTCCCTGCACCTCGAGGGCCTTGCCGCTGTTGCGGTTGACGAGCGTCGCGTAGCCGTTGGTGATCGTGGCGCGCCACTGCTGGTTGGCCCCGTTGTTGTCGGCCCACTGGACGATCGCGCCGCCGTCGGCGGTCGACTTGGCGTAGACGTCGAGGTTCTTGCCCGACAGTCGTGACTTGACCTCGTAGTAGCCGTCGCTGTTCAGCTGGAACTGCCACTGCTGCTGGTTGCCGTTGTTCCGGGTCCACTGCGTGATCCGGGCGCCGTCGTTGGTCGCCAAGTTGTAGACGTCGAGGGCCTTGCCGCTGTTGCGGTTGACCAGCACGTACCAGGCGCCGGCCTCGATCGAGGAGCTGCCACCCGGGTCGGGGTTGTTGGTGCCCGCGTTGAGGGCGTTGAGGACCGACGTGTACGCCGCCTTCTTGTTGCCGGACGCGTCGAAGAGCAGCGGGTTGGCACCGGTGCGCCACGAGTCGGAGTCACGCACGCCCCAGACGGTGATGCCCGTGCAGCGCGCCACCGCGAGGCACGCGTTCGTCACCTGGGCGTACGCGTTCGCCTGGTTGCTGCCCTGCTGGATGTCGAGCTCGGTGAGCTGGACGTCGACGCCGAGGTCGGAGAAGCGCTGCAGGTTGGCCTGGAAGTCGCTCGGCATGCTGGTGCCGAGGTGTGCCTGGAACCCGACGCAGTCGATCGGCACACCGCGCGACTTGAAGTCGCGGACCATGTTGTAGACGGCGGTCGACTTCGCGTTGATGCCGTCGGTGTTGTAGTCGTTGTAGCAGAGCTTGGCGTTCGGGTCGGCCGAGCGGGCGGCGCGGAACGCGGCCTCGATCCAGTCGTTGCCGGTGCGCTGCAGGTTCGAGTCGCGACGGCTGCCGCGCCCGTCGTCGGCGAACGCCTCGTTGACGACGTCCCAGGCGTAGATCTTTCCGCGGTAGTACGACGCCACCTGCGTGACGTGGTTGATGAGCGCGCTGCGGAGCGCGGAGCCCGACATGTTCTGCATCCACCCGGGCTGCTGGGCGTGCCACGCGAGGGTGTGCCCGCGGACGCGCTTGCCGTTGCTGAGCGCCCAGTTGACGATGCGGTCGCCGTTGGTGAAGTTGAAGCGGCCCTGCGACGGCTCCGTCGCGTCCATCTTCATCTCGTTCTCGGCGGTGATCATGTTGAACTCGCGGTTCGCGATGTTGATGTAGGTGCTGTCGCTCATCCGCCCCGCGGCGATCGCGGTGCCGTAGTACCGGCCCTTCTCCGCCGCCGACGCGCCGAGCGTCGACGCGGCCTGCGCCGGGCTCGCCACGGCGGCGAACGTCGTCAGCACCAGACCGGCCGTCGCGGCGAGGGCCGCCGCCCGTCGTCGCACCGGGTGCCGTCGTGGCTGCTGTGTCCTGCTGTGCATCGTCACTCGCTCTCTGCCGGGACGGCGCACCGGTGCGCCGTCGGACTGGGGCACGCCTCGTCAGGGCGTGGTGAGGTCGAAGCTGCGGACCGTGACGGCTCCGCCGAGGGCTCGGGTGGCGTAGTTGAAGATCCCGAACCGGTAGCCCATGAAGAACTCCCACGAGTTGTTCAGGGTGAACGAGGGCCCGAGCGGGACGAAGCTCGTCCCGTCGGTGCTGTAGGAGAAGGTCGCCGTCCGGCCGGAGCCGGGGCGGATGTCGGCCTTGGCGCGCAGCCAGATCCGCCCGCCGCTGACGGTGGCCCCGGCCCGTTCGACGCCCGTGCCCGTGGTCGCCCACGAGCCGTTCATCGTGAGCCCGTCGGTCATCACGACGCGCGTCTGGCCGTTGTTTTTGACCACGCCGATCCAGGCCGACGACTGCCGCAGCATCGCCAGGCCCGACCGGTCGCCGTCGGCCATCTGCGAGTAGTCGAGCTCGATGGTCGCCGTCGACGTCGGCCCCTGGATGCGGTGCGTCAGCGTGTTGCGGGCGTTGTAGAGGTCGTTCGTGACGGTGGCCGTCTGGAGCCGCAGGCCGTTGTTCACGCTGAACCGGCTGGTGTCGGGGTTGTGGTTCCACTCCCACCGGTGCCCGAGCGTCGGGCCGGTGAACGTGTCCCGGCCGATCATCGACGCGACCGTCTTGGTCGTCGAGATCCGGGGCTTGTCGTACGTCGTGCCCCACCGGCCGTTCACCGTCTGCACCGACGGCCACCCGTCGGCGCTCCACGTCAGCGGCGCGAGCGTCGGGACGCGGCCGCCCGGGTACGCGTCGGTGAACGCCATGTACCACCAGTCGCCCGCCTGCGTCTGGACGATGCCGCCCTGGTGCGGCACTCCCCCACCCGAGATCGGGCCCGGCAGGTCGAGCAGCACCTGGCGCATCTCGTACGGCCCGAACGGCGACGAGGACCGCAGCACGTACTGGCCGTTCGCCGGCCGCGTCAGCCAGATGTAGTAGTAGCCGTTCCGCTTGTAGAAGCGCGCACCCTCGAGTGTCCCGACGCTCGACGGCGTCTGGAACACCTGCTGCGCCCGCACCTGCGCGGTGCCGTCGGCGTTGAGCTGCGCGACGCTGATCGTGCCGTTGCCGTACGCGACGTACATCGTGTCGTTGTCGTCGACCAGCAGGCCCGCGTCGTAGTAGCAGCCGTTGATCCGCGCTTTCTTGGTCCACGTCGCGTCGACCGCGGGCGCCGTGTAGACGTACGTGCGGTTGAACTCCGTGCAGCCGAGCCAGTAGTAGGTGCTGTTGCTCGGGCGGTAGGTCAGCGCGGACGCCCAGATGCCCTTGACGTACTTGCGGCCGCCGTTGAGGTCGTAGCCGCTGTCGTCGAAGTCGAGGCGCGGGACCGAGTGGCCGGCGTACTCCCAGTTCACGAGGTCGTACGAGCGCAGGATCGGAGCGCCCGGCGAGTAGTGCATCGTCGACGCCGAGTAGTAGTAGGCGTCGCCGACGCGGATGATGTCGCCGTCGGCGAAGTCCTGCCAGACGACGGGGTTGGTGAACGTGCCGGTGGTGGGCGGCGGGGTCGTCGTGCCGCCGAGCTTGACGAGCTGCCACTGCTGGTTGGCGCCGTTCCAGTCCGCGTACTGCACGACGGCCGCGCCGTCAGCGGTCGACGCCCCCTGCACCTCGACGGCCTTGCCGCTGTGCCGGGCGATGAGCTGGATGTACCCGTCGACGTCCTGGACGCTGAACTGCTGGTTCGTGGAGTTCGCGTCGGACCACTGGATGACGGCCGCGCCGTCGGCGGTGGACCGGCCGTTGATGTCGAGGACCTTGCCGGAGAGCTTCGACTTGAGCCGGTAGTAGCCGCCACCCGAGTCGACGAACTGCCACTGCTGCTGCGCGCCGTCGTTGCGCGACCACTGCACGATCTTGGCGCCGTCGTTCGTCGCCAGGTTGTAGACGTCGAGCGCCTTGCCGCTGCCGCGGTTGACCAGCACGTACGACGCAGTGGTGTCGATCGACGCGGCCTGCGCGGGGGGCGACGCGGTCGCCGCGAGCGCGGCCGTGACGGCCAGCGTCAGGACGAGCGCGCCGGCCCAGGTGCGCCGTCGGCGGGGTGCTGTTCTCCGGGTCGAACCGCTTCGCTCACGAAAGTCGACATCGTCGTCGCTCATCGCCGTCTCCAGGTGCGGGTGTGAGGGCTGACGCCTCGCCGTGTGTTAGCGCTAACACGGCAGGACGCGGACACTCTGGCACGGAGCAGGGCGGATCGGACCGGGTGCAAAACGATTCGGAAGGGGCCAGTTCTTCACCGGTGAAGGGACCGGACCGTTTCGGCGGTGTCGCGACGGCGGCGCGGGGACGCGTCGAAGCGCACCGTCACCCTCGATCGGGTGACCGCCGAGGACCTGAGCCTCGGGTCAGCTCACGCAGAGGCAGAACGGATGACCCGCCGGGTCCAGGAACACGCGGAACGTCTCCCCCGGCTGGTGCTCGGCCTTCGTCGCCCCCAGCGCGAGCACCTCGGGCTCGGCGGCGTCGAGGTCGCGGACCATGACGTCCAGGTGCATCTGCTGCGGCACGTCCTGACCCGGCCACCGGGGCGGCGTGTACGGGTCGACGCGCTGGAACGAGATGCACTGCGTGTCGCCCTCGCGGATCTCCGCCCAGCCCTCGTCGCCGGACACCTCCCATCCCAGGAGCTCCCCGTAGAACCGCGCGAGCGCCGGCGGGTCGGGGCAGTCGATGACGAGACCGGGGTATCGGGCGATGGCCATGCGGCGGACGCTACGCCGGGCCACCGACATGCCTGCGGCTCGGCAGCGGCCACGGCGCACAGCACTCGTGTCGGGGGCATCGGCCAAGGTGCGCGCATGACGTCGATCGCCTCTGCCTTCGTCCCCGTGCACGACCCGGTGGCCGCCGCCGACTGGTACCGCGAGCACCTCGGCCTGACCGTGGAGTCGGCGTCCTCGTTCTCGGCAGTCCTCACCGACGGCTCCCGCCGCGTGACGCTGATGGGACCGCGCAGCGGCATCGCTGCGACGCCCGGCCTGCCCTGGGCCTCCGCCAGCTACCGCGTCGACGACGTCGCGAGAACGGCCGCGGCCCTCCGCGAGCGCGGACTCGACGTGAGCGACGTCGCGGGCGACCCGTCCGTCTGCCTCTTCGTCACCACCCGCGACCTCGACGGCAACGTCGTGCTCCTCGTCGACCGCTGACCGCTCGTCGCTCACGAGCGACTGTGGCGATCAACGACGGGCCGGTCGACGGGGCCTGGGCCAGCACAGGTGGGTCGCGGTCCGCGGTTGTCCACAGATTCGAGCGAGCATCACCACCGCATGTCCGGTTTCGGTAGTTTCGCGCCCATGCTTCGACGACGAACTGCGCAGGGGGCGTTCGCCATCGCACTGCTGGCCCTTGGGCCAGCCCTGACGGCCTGCGCCCCGGATGACGATCCCGCCCGGCCGACACCGACCGCGGACGACCCTGAAACGTCCACTTCCTCACCTGTTGTCCACCCCATCGTCCGACCGACTCCTGACGAGGCGATGAAGACACCCGACGAAGCGGGAGCCGCGGCGGCTGCCGAGTACTTCGTGCAGCTATACGACTACTCGTTCGCTTCGGGCAACCTCGAGCCATGGAACGCCTTGGCGGGCGAGACGTGTGACTTCTGCCGAGACATCGCGGCCGACGTGGCAGAGATCGGTCAGAGCGGGAACCGCACGCTGAACGAGCCGACGTCGATCGTCACGTCCAGGGTCTGGATGATCGAGCCGGCGAAGTGGTTCGGAGCGGACCTGATCGTCCGAGAGGCCCCTTCCACTCAGGTCGACGCCACAGGGGCGACCGTGGCGACCGACGACGGCGGCGAGTTCCGTCTGGCGCTGGCGCTGAGCTGGGCTGACGGGTGGACAGTAGACGAGGTTGACGTCCTCGATCCTGACGAAACCCCCCAGTGGTGATGGGACTCGTCGCCCCGGCTCTTGTTGTTCTCACCGCCTTGACGGTCGGCGCGCCGGCTCCCACACCCGCGGCACCGCCAAAGCAGGGACTGGCGGGCCACCGGGCCAATGCGGCAGGCGGCGAGGTGTTCGAGCTGTGGGGCAGTGAGGCGCGAGAAGCGGCGAGCCGAGCGCGGGCGCAGTACGTGGACGGCGCTCCGACTCGTCAACCGGAGTTCAGGCGGGCGGCCGCGTGTCGCGAAGCGGCGGGTCGGTGGGTGATGGGGAACGAAGATGGCTCGTGCCCGACGGGCATCGACGAAGCCATGACCATCGACTGCCAAGGTGAACAGTTCCAGCAGCCGCTGTGGCGGAGGCTCCCCGCCGGAGTGGCCGAATGGACGCCGTGGCAGCAGATCGACGCTGGTGGGTGCGGCGAGATCCTGCCCGTGTTCACCGTCGAGGACTTCCGGCGGCTGCCGTTGGCTCCGCCGGTGCTGATATTGCAGCCGGACCGGGGGTGGGTGCTGGTGAACAAGGAGACGATCGTCCGGACCGAGCGGGTCGAGCAGACGTTCCAGACGAACCTCGCCGGGTACGACGTCGAGGTCGTCGCGAGTCCCGAGCGGTTCCACTACGACTTCGGTGACGGCTCCGACCTGTGGACCCGGTCGGCCGGCCACCCGTACCCCGATCACGACACGTTCCGCGTCTACGAGACGACGGGCACGTACGCGGTGACCCTCACGACCGAGTGGTCGGGCCGCTACCGGATCGCGGGTGACGAGGCCTGGTACCCCGTCACCGGCACGGCACAGACGTCGACGACGAGCGCACCGTTCGAGGTCGTCGAACGCAGGTCACGCCTGGTCGACGACCTCTGCACCGACGTCCCCAAGCCCGACGACTGCTGACGTGGAAGCGGTGTTGCGTCAGGCGCGACAGATCTCCCACACCGTGGCGGGGCCGCTGCCGGCCGTCGCTCGGTGGGGCCCGTCGGGCGCGCCGGCGGCCGCGCGGCGGACGGCCGGTCGGCTGACGCGCCGAGGGCCGGGCGGTCGAGCGGCCGACCGGTCCAGGCACGGGCGATCCCGGGGACGACGAGGCCCCGGACCCGAGGAGAGTGGAGGGGTCCGGGGCCGCGTCGCCGCGCCGGCGCGCGCTACTTCAGGCCGTTGTTGATGGCCGTGATGAGCTCGCCGTTCGAGGTGTCACCCGACAGCTCCCAGAAGAACGCGCCGCCGAGGCCCTGGCTCTTGGCCCAGGACATCTTCCCGGCGATGGTCGACGGGGTGTCGTAGCTCCACCACTCGCTGCCGCACTTGGCGTAGGCGGTGCCGCCGACGGTGCCGGTGGCCGGGCAGCGGTTCTTGAGGACCTTGTAGTCCTCGATGCCCTGCTCGTAGGTGCCCGGGGCGGGGCCGGTCGCGGAGCCGCCGGGGGCGGTCTGCGAGACGCCGTTCCATCCGCGGCCGTAGAAGCCGATGCCGAGCAGGATCTTGCTCGACGGGATGCCCTTGGCCTTGAGCTTCGCGACCGCGTCCGCGGAGTTGAAGCCGGCCTGCGGGATGCCGGAGTACGACGTGAGCGGCGAGTGCGGGGCGGTCGGGCCCTGCGGGTTGAACGCGCCGAAGTAGTCGTACGTCATGGGCATGATCCAGTCGAGCTTCTGTGCCGCGGTGGCGTAGTCGGCGGCGTCGATCTTGCCGCCGTTGCTGCCGTCCGCGGTGATCGCGGCCGTCACGAGCGCCTTGGAGCCGAACTTGTTCCGCAGCGCGGTGACGACGTTGTTGAAAGCCTTCGGGCCGCTGCTGTCGCAGGTGAGGCCGCACGCGTTCGGGTACTCCCAGTCGACGTCGATGCCGTCGAACACGTCGGCCCAGCGCGGGTCCTCGACGAGGTTGTAGCAGGACTCCGCGAACGCGGCGGGGTTCTGCGCGGCCTGCGTGAAGCCGCCGGACCAGGTCCAGCCGCCGAAGGACCAGATCACCTTGAGGCCGGGGTTCATGGCCTTGAGCTTGCGCAGCTGGTTGAAGCTGCCGCGCAGCGGCTGGTCCCACGTGTCGGCGACGCCGTCGACGCTGTCGGCCGCCGTGTAGGCCTTCTCGTAGTCGGCGTACGAGTCACCGATGGTGCAGCGGCCGCCCGTGGTGTTCCCGAAGGCGTAGAGGATGTGCGTCAGCTTCGACGCGGAGCCGCTCGTCTGGATGTTCTTGACGTGGTAGTTGCGCCCGTAGACGCCCCACTCGGCGAAGTAGCCGACGACCTTCTGGCCGGACGGCGTGCCCGGGTCGGTCGGGGTCGGCGTCGGGGTGGTGGGTGTCGGGGTCGGGGTCGTGGGCGTGGGGGTCGGGCTGGTCGGCGACGGGCCGGGGCCGCCGGTGCAGGCGCCGCCGTTGACGGTGCACCCGGTGGGCATCTTGAGCGCGCCGGAGGCGACGTAGCCCCACGACTGCGTGGCGCCGGGGGCGAGCGCGCCCGCCCAGCTCTTGCCGGTGACCTTGTAGTGGTTGCCGGTGCGGGTGACGTCGGCGTCCCACGCGCTCGTGATCTGCACGCCGCTGGGCAGGTCGAACTCGAGGGTCCACGTCGGGATCGTCGCGGTGGTGCCGTTGCTGACCTTGACGGACATCTGGTGGCCGGTGCCCCAGTCGCCCGCGGAGGTGAACGTGGCGGTGAGGGATCCGGCGGCGGTCGCCGCGGTGGGCAGGCTGGCGGCGACGAGCGCCGCGACGACGCCGGTGACGGCGGCGATCGCCGTCGCGGCGAGCGCCCGTCGGCGTCGTGAGGGTCGGTGGAACCGGGGTCGCATCTGGCCTCCTGGGGGGAGTGGTGGAACCTGGCGATTTGTAAAGATCACTCACTAATGGTTCACTTGCGACAGTAGCGACGGCCCGGAAGGGCGGTCAACGACGCCGCGTGCGCCCCGACGCCCCGGCGGATGCCCCGCCGCAGCGGCGGGAGTGCAGGTCAACCGCTTGTGGACGACTGCGTTGACGCTGGTCACAGGCGCTGAGACCGCTCCCACGGACACGTGTCACCCAGGATCGGGCAAGCGGTTGCGCGGCTGCTCCACACAGGCGAATTGATCACTCGAACGAGTGAGCGCACCGCCACTCGTTCGTGTGGGTGGTCGGTCGTAGCGTCGTCGTCGAGCCCGCGACACCCCGCCGGTCCAGCACCGGTGGAGTCGAGGCCCGACGACCGGACGACGACGGACGTGAGGGGGCGACCGTGCAGCGCACCTATCCCGCAGGCGTGACGTCCTGGGTGGACGTCGAGCAGGACGACGTGGAGGCAGCCACTCGCTTCTACGGCGCCGTCCTCGGCTGGACGTTCCACGACGCGACGCCACCCGGCACACCCGTCCGCTACGTCATCGCGCAGGTCGACGGGCAGGACGCGGCCGGCATCGGCGGACCGGCGACACCGACGGGCACCCCGTCGACCGACCCGTCGTGGCAGACGTACGTCGCGGTCGACGACGTCGCCGCGGCCCTCGCGCGGGTCGAGGCGGCGGGTGGCACCGTCACCACCGGCCCCACCGTCGCCGGCGAGGGCGGCACGTGGGCCGCGTTCACCGACCGCCAGGGCGCGGGGCTGCGGCTGTGGCAGGCGCATCGCCGGCTCGGCGCGCAGATCACCAACGCCCCGGGCACCTGGAACTTCAGCGACCTGCACACCCCCGACGCCGAGGACGCGCGCGACCTGTACACCCGCGCCTTCGGGTGGGAGTTCAGCGACCTCGGCTTCGGCACGATGGTCCGCGTGCCCGGCTAAGGCGACCACCTCGCCGCGACCGTCGACCCCGGCATCCACGAGCGGCAGGACGAGGTCTCCGCGCCCGCCGGGTTCGCCGACGCGATCGGCTGGCTCGTCCCGGCAGCACCCCACGACCCGCCGCACTGGCACGTCACGTTCGCCGTCGCCGACCGCGACGCCACGGCGGACCTCGTCGTGCGCCACGGCGGAACCGTGCTCGGCACCGACGACTCCGCGTGGACCCGCACCGTGACGGTCCGTGACCCGCAGGGTGCGGTGTTCACCGCGAGCCAGTTCACGCCGCCGGCATGACGGGCCGCACGCCGGACGCCGCTCCCCCGGCCGGCGACCGTCGTGCCAGGCTGACGCCGTGACGACGTCGGACGAGCGCGAGATCGCCGAGCTCACGCGCCTGGTGCGGGAGTTCTCCACCGAGCGGGACTGGCAGCAGTTCCACGACCCGAAGTCCGTGATCCTCGCGCTCGTCGGCGAGGTCGGCGAGCTCGCGGAGCTGTTCCAGTGGGTCCGCGCCGACGACGCCGTCGCGACCTTCGCCGTCCCCGAGCGCAAGGCCCGCGCGGGCGAGGAGATGGCGGACGTCCTCATCTACCTCGTGTGCCTCGCCGACGTGCTCGGCGTCGACCTGGGCGCCGCCGCGCGCGCGAAGCTCGCCGCGTCGCACGTGCGCTTCGCGGCCGACGAGGTCCGCGGTCGCGCGCCCGACAAGCCGTGACGAGGGCCGGCAGCGGCGCGGCGTCGGCCTGCCGAGCGTGACCGGCCCGCGCACCGCTCTCGGCGCGCGCCCGACAGCCGCCGCCACCACACTCGACGCATGCCAGCAGCGCACGACCGGAGCGTCGACCCGTCCGCCGGGCCGCGCGTGTGCGTGCTCGCGCCGACGCCGCTGCTGACGGTCACGATCGAGGCGCCGACGAGCGAGGAGTCGCACCCCGAGGTGCACGTGCACGCCGGCGGGCAGGGCCTGTGGGTCGGGCGCATGGCCGTGTCCCTCGGTGCCGACGTCGTCGTGTGCGGGCCGTTCGGCGGCGAGACCGGCACCGTGCTCGCGCACCTCGCGGAGGTCGAGCGGCTGCGCGTCCGCCCGACCGCGTACGCGGGCGGAAACGGCGCCTACGTGCACGACCGGCGCGACGGCGACCGGCGCGAGATCGCCGAGACCCCGCCGCACCCGCTCGACCGGCACGAGCTCGACGACCTCTACGGCACGGTCCTCGTCGAGGCGATGGACGCGGACATCACCGTGCTCACCGGTGCGGACCCGCCGCGGATCCTGCCCGCCGCGGTCGTCGGGCGGCTCGCGGGCGACCTGCGCGCCGCCGGTCAGACGGTCGTCGCTGACCTCTCCGGCCGGGCCGCCGCCGCCTTCGCGGACGCCGGAGGTGCGGTGCTCAAGATCAGCCACGAGGAGCTGCTGGAGGGCGGGTTCGCCGACTCCGACAGCCTCGACGACCTGCGCGACGGGGCACGACGGCTCGTCGAGCGGGGTCTCGAGGCCGTCGTCGTGTCCCGTGCGGGCGAGCCGGTGCTCATCGTCACCGCCAAGGACGTGCGCGAGGTGTCGCCGCCGCCGATCACGGTCGTCGACCACCGCGGCGCCGGCGACTCGATGACCGCAGGCATCGCCGTCGGGCTCGGTCGCGGGCTGACGCTCGCCGAGGCCGTGCGGCTGGGTGCCGCGGCGGGTGCGCTCAACGTGACGCGTCGTGGCCTGGGCACGGGTCGCCGCGAGCAGATCGAGCGCTTCGCCCGCCGCGTCGTCGTCCGCCCCACCGACGACTCACCCTGACCAGCCCCTCCCCCTGGGCACGACCGGTCCCGACGGACCGACCACCGTCGGCCGCGGCCCAGTCCGCCCCGGCCTTGTCCGCGAGGCACTGCGGCAGACGACCGGCGACCCGGGGCTGGGTACCGGAAAGCGGGGCGTAGCGGTCACCAGACCCGGGTCGACGGTCGGTCGGCGGACGACCCGGGGGTGGGTACCGAGAGGCCGCCGGTGCGGTGACCGGACCGGGGTCGGCCGTCGGCTGGTCGGCGGCGGCGGGTCGACAGGGCCGTCTCGGGTGGGCGGCGGCGGGTCGACGGGGCCGTCTCGGGTGGGCGGCGGGTCGACGGGGCCGTCTCGGGTGGGCGGGCGGGTGGGTCGCGGGTGCCGTCGGGTGGCGGGTGGGCGTCCGGTCGGGTCCGATGGACGGGGGCCGGACGACGACGAGAGGTGGCGGCATGCGGGTGCTCGTGACGAACGACGACGGGATCGACTCCCCCGGGCTGACGACGCTCGCGGTGATGGCCGCGGACGCGGGGCACGACGTGGTGGTCGCCGCCCCGGCGCGCGAGTCGTCGGGCGCGAGCGCGTCGCTGCTCGGCGCGGAGCAGGACGGGCGGCTCATCGTCGCGTCAAAGCCGTCGCCCGGGCTGCCCGACGAGATCCCGTCGTTCGCGGTGCGCGCGGCGCCCGGGCTGATCGCATTCGTCGCGGCGTACGGCGGGTTCGGGCCGAAGCCGGACGTCGTGCTGTCGGGCGTCAACCGCGGTGCGAACACGGGGCACGCGGTGCTGCACTCGGGCACGGTCGGCGCCGCGCTGTCGGGCGCGACGCACGGGATCAAGGGGCTCGCGGTGTCGATCGCGTACCACGAGCCCCGGCACTGGGAGACGGCGGCGGCGTTCGCGCGGCCGGTCCTCGACTGGGTCGTCGAGCACTGCCCGGGCGACCGCGTGCTCAACCTCAACGTGCCGGACCTGCCCGTCGAGCAGGTGCGGGGGCTGCGGAAGGCGCCGCTCGCGTCGTTCGGTGCGGTGCAGGCGCGGATCCACGAGCTCGAGCACGGCCACCTGCAGCTCACGTACTCGGACGTCGAGATCACGCGCGAGCCCGACACGGACGCGGGGCTGCTCGCGCGCGGCTGGGCGACGGTCACGCAGCTGCTGGCCCCGGCGTTCGACGCCGACGCGCCGCTGCCGGAGTCGGGCCCGCTGACGGCCTGACCGGGAGCCGCGCCGTCAGGTCCGCGCGATCGCGATGAGCAGCATCGTCACCAGGAAGCCGGTGACGAGGTTGAGCCACAGGAAGCGCCGCCAGCCGACGTTGGCGCGCTCGCAGTCGTCGTCGGTCACGCGCCAGAACAGCGCGGTCGAGACCGCGTAGGGCAGGGGCAGGATCGCGGCGAGCACGCCGGGCCACGGCACGACGAGCAGGACGGCCGCAGCGGCGACGTAGGCGACAGTCGCCAGGACGACGGTCGCGTGCGCACCGAGGACCGTCGCGACGGACGCGATGCCGCCCTCGCGGTCGGCGCGCACGTCCTGCACGGCCCCGAACGCGTGCGACGCCATGCCCCACAGCACGAACGCGACGAGCACGGGCCAGACGGTGGGCGCCGACAGGTCCGCGTCGACGAGCACGAGCGCGTAGAGCAGCGGCCCGACGAAGTGCATCGCGGACGTGAACGAGTCGAGGAACGGCCGCTCCTTGAACCGCAGGACGGGTGCGGAGTAGGCGACGACGAGGAACAGCACGACGGCGAGCACGACGGTCGACGCGACGGACCCGACGGCGACGAGGTAGACGACGAACGGCACCACCGACAGCGCGCTGGCCCACAGGATCCGGCGGTGCACGGCGCGCGCGCGCTCGGGGGCGACGAGGCCGCCCTCGATCCCGCCCTTGCGGGGGTTGCGCAGGTCGGACGCGTAGTCGAACACGTCGTTCACGCCGTACATCAGCAGGTTGTACGGGACCAGGAAGAACAGCGTGCCGACGACGAGCGTCACGTCGATCCGCCCCTGCGTCGCCATGAGGTACCCCGCGGCGAACGGGTAGGCGGTGTTGATCCAGGAGAACGGCCGCGACGCGGCGAGGACCTCCTTCACCCCGCCCCCTCGCCCGCGGTCCCGTCACCGGCCCCCGACGACGGCCCGTCCACCGGGTCGGTCGCTGCCGCGCGACGCCGGCGACCGAGCAGGGTCCACAGCACGGGCATCCCGACGGCGGCGGCGATCGCGTACGCGAAGTCCTCCAGCGGTGCCCCGACGACGTAGATCCCGAGGATCTTGGACGGGTCGAACACGTACAGGTCGGCGGCGATCATCAGCGTGTCGAAGACGGCCGTGAGGACGCACAGGTGCACGACCGTCCACACGACGGGCCACCCGCGCAGGCGGCGCAGCACGGGCCAGGACACGGCGAGCAGCACGACGAGGACCGCGACGTTGAGGACGATGTTCGTCACGACGCCTCCTCCGACCCGCCCGAGCCGGACGACGACGCCCGCAGCGCCCGCGCGCCCGCGGCCCGCAGCGACGCGGTCCGGTCGAACCACCGCCACGCCAGCAGGGCGACGTAGCAGAGCAGCGTGAGGAAGAAGACCTCCTCGATCGGCAGCTCGGGCGCGAGGAGGATCCCGGTCATGTGCGGCGAGTCCCCGCGCGCGAAGATCCCGAGCAGCAGCCCGGCGACGTCCCACAGCAGGAAGGCGGCGACGCCGATCCCGACGGTCCACCCGGCGCGTCGCGGGTCCTCCCAGAACGCGAGCCGGAACCGCCGGTCGAGCAGCGCGAGGCCACCGAGGGACAGCAGGAGCGCCCCCAGGTAGGCGAGTCCCGTCATGCGCCCGACCGTACGCCGGACCAGAGGCCCGCCGGGCGTGCGGCGTCGAGGAACCCCCGTCGCAGGGGCGCGGGCAGCGGGCGCGTCGACGTCTCCCCCAGCAGCCGCTTCGCGACGAGCTCGGCGCTGATGAGACACATCGGCAGCCCGACGCCGGGGATCGTCCCGCCGCCGACGTGCAGCAGGTTCGCCACGCGTGCGGACGCGTCGCCGGGCCGGAACATCGCGCTCTGCGCGAGCGTGTGCTCCATGCCGAGCGCGGTGCCGCGCCACGCGGACAGGTCGCGCGCGAAGTCGGCGGGCGCGACGACGTGCCGCGTCACGACGCGTCCGCGCAGGTCGTCGATGCCGGCCCACGCGCCGACCTGGTCGAGGAACCGGTCGGCGTGCCGCTCGACCACGTCGCGCTCGGGGCTGCCGGGCGGGCCGTCGCCGAGCGACGCGTCGGCGGGGAACGGCACGAGCAGGAACAGGTTCTCGTGGCCGGGCGGCGCGGCGGTCGGGTCGGTCGCGGTGGTGCGCGACGCGTACACGGACGCGACCTCGGGGACGCGCAGGTCGGCGGGCGCGGTCGACCGACCGGTGCCGAGGATGTCGTCGAAGTTCCCGGGCCAGTCGCGCGTGAAGAACAGCGAGTGGTGCGCGAGCTCGGGCAGGGACCCGCGCACACCGGCCATGACGAGCAGCGCGGAGATGCCCGGGCCGTGCCGCTCCCACGACGCGGCGGGGTGGTCGCTGTGCCGCGGCTCGAGCAGCGCAGTCTCGGTGTGGTGCCGGTCGGCGCCGGAGACGACGACGTCAGCCTCGACGAGCTCGCCGCCGGCGAGCCGCACGCCGCGCGCGACACCGGTGCGCCGCGGCGTCCGCGCGGACCACGGCACGTCGTCGACCTCGATCGCGACGACGTCCGCGCCGGTCCGGATCTCGACGCCCTCGCGCACGGCGAGCCGTTCGAGCGCCTCCATCACGGTGTACATGCCGCCGCGCGGGTACTGCACGCCGTCGACGAGGTCGAGGTGGCTCATGAGCGAGTACAGCGCGGGGACGCGGTACGGCGACGAGCCGAGGAACACCGCGTGGTACCCGAGCGCCTGCCGCAGCACGGGGTGCTCGACGGTCCTCTCGATCTTCTCGGCGAGCGTGTGCGTGAGCAGGTCGACGAGCGTGCCGGCCCGGCGCACGACGGGCGCCGACAGCAGCCGGTCCGGGCGCTGGAACGTGGTCCACAGGAAGTGGTCGAGCGCGGTCCGGTAGGCCGTCGACGCGTCCTGCGCGTAGCGCCGCACGGCCTCGCCCGCGCCGGGCTCGAGCGCCTCGAACGTGGCCCAGTTGGTCTCGGGATCACCGGTGAGGTCGAAGCCGCCGGCGGGCCCGCCGGCGACGTCCGGCTCGGTGAACAGGCGGTAGGCCGGGTCGAGGCGCACGAGGTCGAGGTGGTCCTCGACGCGCTCGCCGAGCAGCGCGAACGCGTGCGCGAACACCTCGGGCATGAAGTACCAGGACGGCCCGGTGTCGAACCGGAACCCGTCGAGCGTGAGCGTGCCCATCCGCCCGCCGACGCGGTCGTGCCGCTCGAGCAGCGTGACGCGCGCTCCCCCGCGGGCGAGCAGTGCGGCCGTCATGAGCCCACCGATGCCGCCGCCCACTACGACGACGCGGCCCGGCCCGCCGTCGGGCGCGCCGGCGCGGGGTGAGGGCGCACCCGCCGGACGGGTGCGCGGTGCCGTCGTCGTCACGCCTGCTGACCTCCGCGTCGCACGTCCCACCACTCACGGGCCACCGCGGCCGCGACCACCCGCGCCTTCACCGGCGCCGGGACGCTCGCCCGGGCACGCACGAGCGCGTCGACCGGCTGTGCGGCGAGGTCGTCGAGCAGCCGGTCGTAGAGCGCGAGCGTCGCCGCGACCGCGTACCGCGAGCGCCCCGGCAGCCGCGGCAGCGCGGCGCGCGCGACGGCGACGTCGTGGGCGATCTCGTCGAGCACGGCGGCCCGCTGCGCCTCGGACAGCCGCCCGCGCTCGGTGCCCGGGAAGTACGTGCGGCCGAGCTCGCCCGCGTCGACGCCGAGGTCGCGCAGGAAGTTGATCTTCTGGAACGCGGCGCCGAGCGCCCGCGCACCCGCGACCTGCTCGGCGTCCGGCTCGACGAGCGGGGTGCCGGGCGTGCGGTCGGCGTTGAGGAAGACCCGCAGGCACATGAGGCCGACGACCTCGGCCGACCCGTACACGTACCGGTCGAAGCTCTCGCGGTCGTGCACCTCGACGGTGAGGTCGGCGCGCATCGACGCGAAGAACGGCTCGGTCTCGGAGGTCGTGATGCCGACGCGTCGGGCGGTCCGCGCGAACGCGTGCACGACGAGGTTCGTCGAGTAGCCGGTGCGGAGCGCCCGGACCGTCTGCGCCTCGAGCTCGTCGAGCTCGTCGGCGGCGGTCGGTCCCTGGAAGGTGTCGACGACCTCGTCCGCGAGCCGGACGAGCGCGTAGACCGCCTCGATGTCGCGGTGCGCGCGCTTGCCGAGCAGCCGTGCGCCCATCCCGAACGACGTCGAGTACGCGGACAGGACGAGCGCGCTGGTGCGGCCGGCGGTCGCGTCGTAGAGGCGGACGGATCGCACGTGTGCGGTGTGCGGCGCTCCGCGGGACTGGTCCACGGTCATCAGTGTCCCCGTCCGGCCAGGTCGTCCACCACACCGACGAGGTAGTCGCCGAGCGGGTGCGGCAGGTGCGCGGCGTGGGCGCGGGCGGTGTCGGCGGTGCGCTCGACGAGCAGGCGCATGGCGCCGAGCGCGCCGGAGTCGACCATGACGCTGCGGACGCGGTCGGCGTCGCGCTCGTCGAGGTCGGGCTGCCCGACGTACCGGTCGAGCACGGCCCGGCCCGCGCGGTCGGCGCCCGCGTAGGCGAGGCGCAGCAGCTCGGTGCGCTTGCCGCGGCGCAGGTCGGACAGCGTGGACTTGCCGGTCGCGGCGGGGTCGCCGAAGACGCCGAGGTCGTCGTCGGCGAGCTGGAACGCGAGGCCGAGGGCGACGCCGACGTCGTCGAGCCGCCGCCGCACGTCGAGGTCGGCACCCGCGAGCGCGGCTCCGGAGGCCAGCGGGGAGCGGCACGTGTACTCGGCGGTCTTGAGGGCGGCGACGAGCAGCGCGTCGACGTCGCGCGGCGCGAGCGACTCGGAGACGACGTCGAGCAGCTCGCCCGCGACGGCGGTCTCGATGCCGTCGGCGAGCAGGTCGGCGAGGTGCTCACGCAGGTCGCCGGGCACGGGGGTGCGTGCGAGCAGGCGGAACGCGGTCGTGAGCGCGAGGTCCCCCGCGAGGAGCCCGGCCGTGAGCGCGCGCTCGTCGGCGACGTGCTCGGGCAGCCCTGCGGCACGGGCGCGCTGCCGGGCGGACCCGCCGGCGTTGAGCCGGCCGCGGCGGCGGTCGTCGTGGTCGAGCACGTCGTCGTGCGCGAGCATCGCGACGTGCAGCGCCTCGTGCGCGGCGGCGACGGGCACGACCACGGACGACTCGCGGCCGCCGAGGCCCAGGTAGGCGGCGGCGACCAGGCGGGGGCGCAGCAGCTTGCCCCCGAGGGTGGCGCTCAGGTCCTCCCAGAGCGTCCGGGCCTCGACGGCGTGCCGGCCCGCGCGGGCGGCGCGCTCGACGAGCAGGTCCCGCAGCGCGGCATCGGCCCGCGCGGTGACGTCCTCCACGGCGAGTGCGAGCTCGGCGGTGGAGCGCAGGCTCCCGCCGGCGACGGCAAGGTCGCCCTCGTCCACGTGCCCTCCCGGTTTCTTCGGTGCGACCGCGGGTGATCGTGGGCACGGCCCCCGACGGAATGGTCAGCCTACTGAGTATTCGACCCGGCGCCACCGGACGGATGCAGCAGTACACGTCCTCTTCCGTGCGGAGGGCACGGCTGGATGCAGCAACAGTCGATCAATTTCCGATCAGATTCGACCAGGATCAAACACAGATCAACACGCGTGCGGTACCGTGGGCGTCATGACGTGGATGGTGACGGGTGGTGCCGGGTACATCGGGTCGCACGTGGTGCGGGCCTTCCAGCAGGCGGGCATCCCTCCCGTGGTCCTCGACGACCTGTCGAGCGGCCACCGCGGTTTCGTCCCCGACGACGTCGCGTTCGTCGAGGGCTCGATCCTCGACACCGGCCTCGTCGCCCGCGCGCTCGCCGAGCACGAGGTCGAGGGCGTCGTGCACCTCGCCGGGTTCAAGTACGCGGGGGTCTCCGTCCAGCGTCCGCTGCACACCTACGAGCAGAACGTCACGGGCACCGCCCACCTGCTCGACGCGATGGCGCAGCAGGGCGTCGGCGCGATCGTCTTCTCGTCGTCGGCCGCCGTCTACGGCACGCCCGACGTCGACCTCGTCACCGAGGACACCGCCACCACGCCCGAGTCGCCCTACGGCGAGTCGAAGCTCATCGGCGAGTGGCTGCTGCGCGACCAGGGCCGCGCGACCGACCTGCGGCACACGTCGCTGCGGTACTTCAACGTCGTCGGCTCGGGCACGCCGGACCTCTACGACACCAGCCCGCACAACCTGTTCCCGCTGGTCCTCGACGCCCTGACCGCCGGCCGCACGCCGCGCATCAACGGCACCGACTACCCCACGCCCGACGGCACCTGCGTGCGCGACTACCTCCACGTCGCCGACCTCGCCGACGCCCACGTCGCCGCCGCCCGCGCGCTCGCCGACGGCCGCCCGCTCGAGCGCGTCTACAACCTCGGCTCGGGCGACGGGGTCTCCGTCCGCGAGATCATGACCGCGATGGCCGACGTCACCGGCATCCCGTTCGAGCCCGAGGTCGCCCCGCGGCGCCCCGGCGACCCGGCCCGCATCGTCGCGTCGGGCGAGCTCGCCGCGCGCGACCTCGGCTGGCGCATGACGCACACGCTGCGCGACATGGTCGCGACCGCGTGGGAGGCCCGCCAGGCGCACTGACCCGCACCGCCCCGCTCCGCCCCGCGCGACGAGGCGGCGTCAGCGCGGGGCGACCGGGAGGGCCTGCAGCTCCGGGAGCCGGGCCGCGAACGCCTCCAGGACCGACTCGCGGCCCGCGTACACGCCGTCGGGTCGGGGCCAGTGCACGACGACGTCGGTGAACCCGAGCGCCGCCGCGCGCTCGACGCCCTCGACGGCCAGGTCGAGCGACGTCAGCGAGAACACGGGCGCACCGTCGAGACTCAGGTACCGGCGCAGCCGCGGCGTCGTGACCCCGTCACGACCCTCGGTGGCCTCGACCGCGTCCATCTGCGCCGACACCTCGGCGAGCCCGGCCCACCAGCGCTCCTGCGCACCCGTGGGGTCACCTTCGGCGCCCTCGGTGTCGTACGTCGGCCCGTAGGTGACCCAGCCCTGCCCGAGCCGCGCGGCCAGCCGCATCGTGCGGGGGCCGGCCGCGGCCATGAGGAACGGGACCCGCGGCTGCGCGATCGTGCCGGGGATCATGCGCGCGTCGTGCGCCTCGTAGAACTCACCGGTGAACTCGGTCGACGCCTGCACGAGCAGCCGGTCCAGCAGCGTGACGAACTCCTCGTACCGCCGGGTCCGCTCGCCCCGCGACCACGGCGGCCCGGTGACGGCCGCGTCGAACCCCTCGCCGCCCGCGCCGATCCCGAGCAGGAACCGGCCGCCCGACACGTCGTCGAGCCCGAGCACGTCCTTGGCGAACGGCACGGGGTGCCGGAAGTTCGGCGACGCCACGAACGTGCCGAGCCGGATGCGCTCGGTCACGGCCGCGGCCGCGGCCAGCAGCGGCACGGTCGCGAACCACGGACCGTCGGCGAGCGTGCGCCACGCCAGGTGGTCGTACGTCCACGCGTGGTCGAACCCCCACTCCTCCGCCCGACGCCACCGCTCCTTCGCCTGTGACCAGCGGTCCTGGGGCAGCAGCACGATCCCGACGGCGACCATGCGCCGACCCTAGCCGCCGGCGACGACAGCCGACCGCGCGCGCGACGCCGTCACGCCACCGAGGGCGCGGTCAGCCCCAGCCGAGCTCGTGCAGCCGGTCGTCATCGATGCCGAAGTGGTGCGCGACCTCGTGCACGACGGTCACCGCGACCTCCTCGACGACCTCGTCGCGGTCCTCGCAGATCGCCAGCGTCGGGTTGCGGTAGATCGTGATGCGGTCGGGCAGCGACCCGGCGGCCCACCACTCGCCGCGCTCGGTGAGCGGCGTCCCCTCGTACAGGCCGAGCAGCTCGGGGTCGTCGGACGGCGCCTCGTCCTCGACCAGCACGACGACGTTGTCGATCAGCCGGGCGAGCTCGGGCGGGATCTCGTCGAGCGCGTCGCGGACGGCGTCCTCGAACTCGGCACGCGACATCTCCACCACGCTCCCATCCTGCCTGCTCACGGCCCCGACGCCTCCCCGGTCCGTCCGGCCGGGCGCAGCGCTTTTGGAGTTCGGCCCCCGCTCCCGTATGCTCGTCTCCGGTCATCCGGCGCCTCGTCGTCAGGGGCGGGACACGCCCCCATCGTCTAGCGGCCTAGGACCCCGCCCTTTCACGGCGGTAGCACGGGTTCGAATCCCGTTGGGGGTACGAGCAGGTGCAGTGAAGCAGTACAGCAAGGCCTTGTTCCACCAAGGCCCCGTAGCGCAGTTGGTTAGCGCGCCGCCCTGTCACGGCGGAGGTCGCGGGTTCAAGTCCCGTCGGGGTCGCTCGAAGCGCCGGTCCTCGGACCGGCGTTCTCGTTCCGAGGCTCTGTAGCTCAGTTGGTAGAGCGTTCGACTGAAAATCGAAAGGTCACCGGATCGACGCCGGTCGGAGCCACCGCGACGAAAGGCCCCCTGGATCACCAGGGGGCCTTTCGTGCGTCTCCGGGCGGTATGACCTGGGCCGATGATCCCGACCAGGACGCGCTCGCCCGCCTAGGGTGGGACGTGCACCGCACTGTCCCCCGACGGAGGAACCCGTGAGCAGCACCGGCCCCGAGCGCCCGCGCAAGCCGTTCTTCGAGCGCTTCACCGAACCGTTCGCCGACATCGCCCGCGAGAAGATCGGGCAGGCGGAGGACCGGGTCCGCGAGGCGATCCAGGCCGAGATCGACGCCGTCAGCGCGAGCGTGCGCGCCCGCGCCGTGCAGGTCCGCCCGTCGGCCATCGGGTTCGGCGCCGCCGCGCTGCTCACGTTCTTCGGCCTCGCCCTGTTCGTGACCGCCGCCGTCGTCGGCATGGCGCACGTCGTCGAGCTGTGGCTCGCGGCGCTGCTCGTCGGCGCGGCGCTCATCATCGTCGCGGGCGGCCTCGCGGCGTGGGCCCGGCACCGTTTGCCGAAGGGTCAGCCGCTGAGCGTCACGCGCGCTCACGAGGTGGTCCACCCCGCCGAGGAGCAGGTCCACCCCTGGTCCGACTGACGCTCGCTCGGCCGCCCGTCGGCGCCGCACGGATGCGCCCCGCCACCTGCGCTTGCACACTGGGAGTCCCGGTCCGAGGACGCCGGGCGACGAGCGACGGAAAGGCGTCACCATGACCACGCAGCCAGGACCGACGGGCGAGACCCGGAGCATCGGTCAGCTCGTGAGCGACCTGAGCGAGCAGACGTCCCGGTTGGTCCGCGCCGAGCTCGACCTCGCCAAGGCCGAGATCCAGGCCAAGGCGCAGCAGCTCGGGATCGGTGCGGGACTGCTGGCCGCGGCCGGCATCCTCGCGCTGTACGTGCTGGCCGCCGCGATCACGACCGCGATCCTCGGCCTGTCGACCGTGATGGACGCGTGGCTCGCGGCGCTGATCGTCACGGTGTTCCTGCTGATCGTGACGGTGATCCTGGCGCTCGTCGGCATCCGCCTGGTCAAGCGCGGGTCGCCCCCGACGCCGGAACGCGCGATCGAGAACGTGCACGAGGACCTCGAGGCCGTGAAGGCGGGGTGGAACGCATGAGCGGCCAGACCACGAAGAAGGACGACGCGACGCAGGACCAGAAGCCGGCGATCACCACGCCGCGCATGGTCGAGGCCGAGAGCGAGGTCGCGCGCACGCGTGCCGAGCTCGCGGCGACCGTCGACGCGCTCGCCGATCGCCTCGACCCGCGCGCGCAGGCGAAGAGCGCCGTCGACGGCACCAAGCGGCTGTGGTCGGACGCCACGACCAAGGACGCCGACCCGCACCGGCAGAAGCGGGCGCGCGCCGTGATCGGCGGCGCCGTGGCGGTCGTCGCGCTCCTCGCGGCGGCGGGGCTGCGCCGCAAGGGCTGACCACCTGACGGCCTGATCGACCGACCGACCGCGGCGCTGCCATCTCGGGCGCCGCGGTCGTCGTCGTGACGCACGGGGTGCGGAGGTCGTCGTGACACACGGGCTGCGGACGTCGTCGTGACGCACGGGGCCCGGATCGGGTGCGGGGCCGCGCGGCATCGGCGGCGGGGTCACGACGTCGTCGTCGTCCCAGGGGCCGCAGTCGGCACGCTCCTCCGGGGCCGGTGTCGGCGTGCGGTGTCCGGTCCGGACACGAGGACGTCGGCGCCCTCACGGCGCCGGCGTCATGGCCGCACGAGGCGGCGAGAGGGGCGGACGGGTGGAGCGCCCGCCCCGGTCGGTCGTCGGACGGGCGTCAGTCGTCCGACGCGTGCTGCTGAGGGACGCCGTTGAGCAGGTCGCGCACCTCGGACTCCCGGTAGCGACGGTGGCCACCGAGCGTGCGGATCGAGGAGAGCTTCCCGGCCTTCGCCCAGCGGGTCACGGTCTTCGGGTCGACCCGGAAGAGAGTGGCGACCTCGGACGGCGTGAGCAGCGCCTCGGACTCTGCGGGGTGAGCGGTCATCAGCTGCCTCCTGCGGCGAGCGTGCGGGCGGCCGGCGAAGACGTCGGGTCCGCCCCAGCGGGTGCGGTTGGTGCGGTGCGCGGTAGCGCGGCGGTGCGGGTGGTGCGGGCTGTCCCACTAGCATGAACGAACCGGCCATACGGCGCATTCCGGGACACAGTATGGTCACGGATGCCGCATCACTCTCATCCAACTCTCATCATGCATCGTTACACGAACCGTACCGTCAGCCTAAACCCGACGAATCGGTCATCACGACCCCTGCGGCGGACGTGATGTGTGTCGCTCGCCCGCGAGTGGTCGGAATAGCGCGGGACCATGTACCGTTGCCCCACGAAGAGACGATTCAGCACCCCGGGGCCGCACGTGTGAGCACGGTGCCGCCCCGCATCCACGTTAGAGGGGGTCGATGCCATGGGGCGCGGCCGTCAGAAGGCGAAGCAGACCAAGGTGGCCCGGGAGCTGAAGTACTTCAGTCCCGAGACCAACTACCGAGCCCTCGAGCAGGAGCTCGGCTCGCTGAGCCACAACGATCTGGGATCCGAGCGTCGCGGCAGCGCCGTCGACACAGGTGACTGGTCCCGGGACGAGGACGACGACTACCGTCGCTGGTCCGACGACGGCTGAGGTCGTGAGGTCAGCGTGACGGCCCCTCCGAGCGTGACCCCTCCGCCCCGCTGAGGTCGTCGTCGCCCGGACCCGTCCCCGCCGACCCGCACGGTGCGGCACAGCGGTCACTCCACCACACACTCACCGGCCGGTGACGTCCTGCGTCACCGGCCGGTTGGTGCGTGCGTGAGATCGGTGCGTCCGTGATCCCCGCGCGTCGAACGCGGCAGGTCCCCGGGATCAGACGCGGTAGTTGCCCGAGAGGCGGACGGCTCCCCCGTCGACGCCCTTCGTCCCCGCGACGAAGTCCGGCGACCCCGGCACGTCGAGCGTCGGGTCCGCGTCACGCACGTGGCCCAGCACCCACGCGGGCAGCGCGAGCTCCGACGCGTGCGCGAGGACCGCGTCCACCGCGTCGGCCGCGACGACCGCGACCATGCCGACGCCCAGGTTGAGCGTGCCCTCCAGGTCGTGCCACGGCACGCCGCCGAGCCGCTGCACGAGCGAGAAGACGGGCGGGAGCTGCCAACCGCTGCGGTCGACGTCGGCGACCAGGCCGCGCGGCAGGACGCGCGCGACGTTCGACGCGAGCCCGCCGCCGGTGACGTGGCTGAACGCGTGGATCCCGACGACGCCGGCGCGCTCGACCAGCGCGAGGACGTCGCTCGCGTACACGCGCGTCGGCTCGAGGAGCTCCTCGCCGAGGGTGCGGCCGAGCTCGTCGACGTGCCGGTCGAGCCCCCAGCCCGCGACCTCGACCACCTTGCGGACCAGCGAGTAGCCGTTGGAGTGCAGGCCGCTCGACCCGAGCGCGACGAGCACGTCGCCCGCCCGCACCCGGTCGGGACCGAGGAGCTGGTCGGCCTCGACGACACCCGTCGCGGCGCCCGCCACGTCGTACTCGTCGGGGCGGAGCAGGCCGGGGTGCTCGGCGGTCTCGCCGCCGACGAGCGCCGTGCCCGCGACCGAGCACGCCGCCGCGATGCCGCGCACGATGTCGGCGATCCGCTCCGGCACGACGCGGCCGGTCGCGATGTAGTCGGTCATGAACAGCGGCTTCGCGCCGACCACGACGATGTCGTCGACGACCATGCCGACCAGGTCGAACCCGATGGTGTCGTGCACGTCGAGTGCCTGCGCGATCGCGACCTTGGTGCCGACGCCGTCGGTCGACGTGGCGAGCAGCGGACGGCGGTACCGCGTGAGGATCGTCGCGTCGTACAGCCCGGCGAACCCGCCCACGCCGCCGAGGACCTGCGGGCCGTGCGTCGCGCGCACGGCGTCCTTCATGAGCTCGACGGCCTTGTCGCCGGCCTCGGTGTCGACGCCGGCGTCGGCGTAGGTGACGTGCGGGGTGCTCACGGGTGCTCCAGGGCGGTCGCGCCACCGGTCGACGGGACGATGGTCAGCAGGCCGTCCTCGGGGGCGCCGAGGGGCAGCTCGTTCTGCTCGAGCAGGTGCTTGCCGAGGCGGTCGGCGGGCGGCAGCTCGATCGGGTAGCGGCCGGAGAAGCACGCGGTGCACAGCTGCGAGCGCGGCTGCTCGGTCGCCTCGACCATGCCCTCCTCCGAGATGTAGCCGAGCGAGTCGGCGCCGAGGGACGCCGCGATCGCGTCGACGCCGAGGCCGTTCGCGATGAGCTCGGCGCGGCTCGCGAAGTCGATGCCGTAGAAGCACGGCCACTTCACGGGCGGCGAGCTGATGCGGACGTGCACCTCCGCGGCGCCGGCCTCGCGCAGCATCCGGACGAGCGCGCGCTGGGTGTTGCCGCGGACGATCGAGTCGTCGACGACCACGAGCCGCTTGCCGCGGATGACCTCGCGGAGCGGGTTGAGCTTGAGCCGGATGCCGAGCTGGCGCAGCGTCTGCGACGGCTGGATGAACGTCCGGCCGACGTAGGCGTTCTTGGTGAGGCCCTGGCCGAACGGGATGCCGGACTCGGTCGCGAACCCGACGGCCGCGGGCGTCCCCGACTCGGGCACCGGGATGACGAGGTCGGCCTCGACCGGGTGCTCGATCGCGAGGCGACGGCCCATCGCGACACGCGCGGCGTGCACGGACCGGCCCGCGATCGTCGTGTCGGGGCGGGCCAGGTAGACGTACTCGAAGACGCAGCCGGCGCGGTCGACGGGGGCGAACCTCGTCGAGCGCAGGCCGTCGGCGTCGATCGCGATGAACTCGCCGGGCTCGACCTCGCGCACGAAGGACGCACCGACGATGTCGAGCGCGGGCGTCTCCGACGCGACCACCCAGCCGCGCTCGAGCCGCCCGAGCACGAGCGGGCGCACGCCCTGCGGGTCGCGCGCCGCGTAGAGCGTGTGCTCGTCCATGAAGACGAGGCTGAACGCGCCCCGCAGCCGGGGCAGGACCTCGAGCGCGGTGGCCTCGAGGGTGTGGTCCGGGTCGCCCGCGAGGAGCGCGGTCACGAGCGCGGTGTCCGTGGTGTTGCCGCGCGCGAGCTCGCCGCGGCGCTGGTTGCCGTACCGCTCGGCCACGAGGTCGACGAGCTCGGCGGAGTTCGTGAGGTTGCCGTTGTGCCCGAGGGCCACCGTGCCCGCCGCGGTCGCGCCGAGCGTCGGCTGCGCGTTCTCCCACGTCGAGCCGCCGGTCGTGGAGTAGCGGGCGTGCCCGATGGCGATGTGCCCCTGCAGGGCGTTCAGCGCGGTCTCGTCGAAGACCTGGGAGACGAGACCCATGTCCTTGTAGACGAGGAGCTGCTGGCCGTTCGACGTCGCGATGCCCGCGGACTCCTGCCCACGGTGCTGCAGCGCGTAGAGGCCGAAGTACGTGAGCTTGGCGACCTCTTCGCCAGGAGCCCAGACGCCGAAGACGCCGCAGGCGTCCTGCGGGCCTTTCTCGCCGGGAAGGAGGTCGTGGTTCAGTCGTCCGTCTGCGCGGGGGGCCACGGCCCTATGGTCGCACACCGGTCCGCGCCGCCCGCAGGCGCGCCCGGCGTCCGGACACGCGGCCCGGCGCGCCCGGGCACACGGGCCCGGTCAGCGGCGCCGGGCGTGCGGGTCGCGCGAGCGGCGGTCGGCGAGAACGGCCAGCGCACCGCCGACGAAGCCCCCGAGGACGCCGAGGCCGACGGCCGTCACCGTGCGGACCGCCCCCTCGCCTTCGAGGAACCAGATGAACCCGGTCCCGTCGGCGATCCACTCGACCCCGGGGGCCTTGAGCACCGCGACCAGGACGAGGCCGACGACGATGCCGACGATCGCGCCGGCGGCGATGAAGACGCTGAACTTCGGCGCGCGGCGCACGGTCGCCGGGCGCGCCGTCGCGAGGAGCTCCGCCTCCGACGGGACCGGGCTCTCGGCGGCGGGCGTCACGGACGGGTCCGGCGTGGGCCGGTCCGCGGGGTCCGCGGGGGTGGGGGCGGTCGACGACACCCCGCGATCCTAGGTCAGCGGCCCGTCAGCCACGGCGGCGGGCGGCCTGGAGCGGCAGCCACGCGGACAGGTCGGCGCGCTCCCCCGACGCCCGCACGGCACCGGCCGCGACGGCGTCCGCCCAGGTCGTCGCGCCCGTCACGAGCGCGAGCCACGTGCCCGGGTCGGTCTCGACGACGTTCGGCGGGGTGCCGCGGGTGTGACGAGGACCCTCGACGGCCTGGACCGCGCCGTCGGGCGGGACGCGCACCTCGACGGCGTTCCCGGGCGCGACGTCGGCGAGCTCCTCGAGCGTGAACCGCACCGCCGTCCGCCGGGCCGCGACCGGCACGGCCGCGGGGTCGGCGCGCCACACGTCGAGCGCGGCGCGTCCGTCGTCGGGAGAGGTCCGTCGTCGGGGAGGCACCCGCCCATCCTCCCCTGCCGTGCACCGCGCGGGCGCGCCCGGGCACGGACGAGCCCCGCGGACGAGGGTGGTCCGCGGGGCTCGTCGGGGGGCCCGCTCAGGCGGGTCGCCGGCTCACCACTTGGCGTTGCGCGCGAGCTCCAGGGCGATCTCCTGCCACCACTGGCCCGCGGCGGGGCCACCGTTGCACGAGCCGTCGGACTCGCCGGGCAGCTTGACCCACAGGAGCGCGACGAGGCCGGAGCCGTCGTTGACGTACGTGGGCTTCTCGCCGAGCGCGCGACCGCGCGGGTTGCACCACTCGCCGTTCGAGCCGTTGCCGTTGCGCGAGGTGTCGATGACGAAGCCCTTGCCGCCGAGGCGCTGCGAGATCTGCTGGCCGTACGACTTGCTCGCGGCGGTCGTCTGGTAGTTCGACGTGTTGAGCGCGAAGCCCACGGCGTACTCGAAGCCGACCTGGTTGAGCCGGTTGACCGCCGTGTCGACCGACAGCCACGCGGAGTGGCCGGCGTCGATGTAGACCTTCGCGCCCTTGAGCGTCAGCGACTTCGCCGCGTACTTGAGGAAGCCGATCCGGTCGCCCTGGCCGGAGCAGTCGCCGAGCTGCGCGAGCGCGTCGGGCTCGAGGACGACGATCGGGTTGCCCTTGATGCCCTGCGCGATGGTGTCGATCCAGCGCGCGTACTCGGACTCGGCGACGCCGCCGCCCGAGTGGGAGCCGCAGTCACGGCCCGGGATGGCGTAGACGACGAGCGTCGGCGTCTTGCCGGCGGCCACGGCACGGCCGGTGTAGTCGGCGACCTCGGCCTGCGCCTTCGACGCCTCGGTCCAGTTGCCGACCCAGTACGACTGCGGCGTGAGGGCGATCTTCGCGAGCAGCGTCTTGTCGGTGCCCGACGCGGCCTGCCACGCCTTGTAGGACTGGTTCGCCGTGTCGACGTAGAAGCTGCCCGAGGGCTGCGGCGTGACCGTCGGCGTCGGGGTCGGGGTCGGGGTCGGCGTCACGGTGGGCGTCGGCGTCTGGGTCGGGGTGACCGTCGGCGTCGACGTCGGGACCGTCCCGCCGGTGCACGTGGTGCCGTTGAGGCTGAACGACGTCGGGACGGGGTTCGAGCCGCTCCACGAGCCGTTGAACCCGAACGACGTCGTGCCGCCGGTCCCGATCTGGCCGTTCCACGACACGTTGGTGACGGACACCTGCGAGCCGTTGGTCGTGACGTTGCCGTTCCAGAGCTGGGTGACCTTCTGGCCGGCGGCGTACGTCCAGTCGAGCTTCCACGACGACACCGGGTCGCCGAGGTTGGTGATCGTGACGTTGGCGCCGAAGCCGCTCTGCCACTGGTTCGTCACGTCGTAGCTCACGCGGCAGCCGGCGGCGGCCTGGGCGGCGCTGGCCGTGACGGCGGTGAGACCGCCGACGGCGACGGCCGCGGCAGCGAGGAGCGCGGCGGCGGATCTGCGGGTGGACATGCGGGGTGCTCCCTGGTGTCTCGGCTGGCTCGGGGTCCTGACGAGGAAACCCGACGTCACGGGGCCGGCGCGAGCGGATGCGGAGCACCTAATCGCTTAAGTACGGCGGGTCGGGGCTCGATGCGCTTCGACCACGCGCTTCGACGTCGGCGTCGACGCCGCGCTGAGACCCGCGCCGAGGTCCGCACCGAGGTCCGTGCTGACGCCCGCCGGACAGCACGACGGCCCCGCACCGTGGAGGTGTGCGGGGCCGTCGCGCGGGTCGCGGGTCAGCGCTTGAGGTTGACCAGCTCCTGCAGGACCTCGTCCGACGTCGTGATGACGCGGCTGTTCGCCTGGAACCCGCGCTGGGCGATGATCAGGCTGGTGAACTCGCTGGACAGGTCGACGTTCGACATCTCCAGCGCGCCGCCGGCCAGCGTGCCGCGGCCTCCCGTGCCCGCCGCGCCGACCTGCGCGTCGCCCGAGTTGACCGACGTGCGGAACAGCGAGCCGCCCGCCTTCTCCAGGCCCGACGGGTTGGTGAACGAGCCGATCGCCAGCCGGCCGATCGTCTGCTTGAGGCCGTTCGAGAACGCGCCCGTGATGGTGCCGTCGGCGCCCAGCGCGAACGACTGCAGGACGCCGGCCGCCTGGCCGTTCTGGGTGCGCGCCTTGACCGAGTCGATGCCCGAGAAGCCGGTGATCGTCGACAGGTCGACCGCGACGCCGCCGACCGTGACCGTCGTCGGCGTCGTGAGCGCGCCCGCCGCGGTGAACGTCATCGCGCCCGCGTTGACCGTCGCCGTCCCGTCGGTCGCCGTGAGCGACCAGCCCGTCGCGGACTTGGTGAACGTGAGCTCGAGCTCGCGCGCCGCGCCCGTCGCGTCGTAGACGTCGATCGTGCGGTTGATCGTCGTGCCGTCCGCCGCGTCCGCGTCGAGGTTGCCCTCGTACGCCGCCGTCGACGTCGCGACCGCGGGCATGAGCGTGCCGGCCGGGACGCGCAGGTCGACGAGCGGGCCGTTCGTGTCGACGACGCCGTTCACCGCCGCCCAGCCCTGCACGAGCGCCCCCTCGCCCGGGAGCACCATCTGGCCGGTCGCGTCGAAGTCGAACGACCCGGCGCGCGTGTAGTACGACTCGTTGCCCTTGCGGACCACGAAGAACCCGTCGCCCTGGATCATCATGTCGGTGCTGCGGCCCGTCATCTGCGACGCACCCTGCGTGAAGTTCGTCGTGATGCCCGCGACGCGCACGCCCAGGCCGACCTGCGCCGGGTTCGTGCCGCCGACGCCGTCCTGCGCGCCCGCACCGTTCTGGAGCATCTGGCTGAGCGTGTCCTGGAACTGCGTCTGCGACGCCTTGAAGCCCGTCGTGTTGACGTTGGCGATGTTGTTGCCCGTGACGTCGAGCTGGGTCTGGTGGGCGCGCAGACCGGAGATGCCGGAGAAGAGCGAGCGGAGCATGGCGGTGGTTCCTTTCGGCAGGGGTGCTGCGCGGGGTCAGGCGGTGGTGGCGGGAGCGCCGGAGGCGGGGGTGGCGGAGGTGACCGCCGAGACCGCGTCGAGGGTGACGTCCGTGTCACCGACCTTCACGGTGGGCACAGGGCCCGCGTAGGACACGGCGGTGACGACGCCCGACTGCTCGGCTCCGTCCGCGTCGGTCCAGGTGATCTGCTGCCCGACGAGCTGGGCTGCCGACATCCGCATCTGCAGCGCGAACGACTCACGCTGCGTGTCGGCCAGGGCGACCAGCGACTCCATCGTGGAGAGCTGGGTCGTCTGGGTCATGAGCTGCGAGGAGTCCATCGGGGCCGACGGGTCCTGGTTGCGCAGCTGGGCGACGAGCAGGTCGAGGAACGCCTGCTTGTCGAGCTCCTTGGTGGCCTTCGAGCCCGACGTGTCCGCCGTGCGGCTCGTCGCGCCGAGGAACGAGACGTCGATGCTCATGGTGTCTCCTGCGGGGTGCGGGGTCGGGGGCGGGTGCCGGGGTCGTGGGGGGCGGGTCGGGGCGGCGGTCCCGGTGGGGCGCCGTGTCGCCCGGGCCGGGTCACAGGTCGACGTCCAGACCGGACGACGCGCGGCGCGGGCCGCTGCTCGACGCGGACGGTCCGGCGTCGGCGCCGCCCACGGCCGCGCGACCCGTCCGGGCCTCCGCGGGCGTGCGGGCCGCCCCCGGGTCCGGGCGGTCCGACGGCGCGTCGCCGCCGACCCCGACCTGCACGTCGAGACCGCCGAGGTCGCGGCTGAGGTCGCGGCGCAGGTCCGCGAGCGCGCCGCGCAGCGCCTCGCGCGACGCCTCCGTGCCGCCGACGAGCTCGACGCGGACCTGGTCGGCCGCGATGTGCGCGACGACGCGGACCGGGCCGAGGTGCTCCGGGTCGACCGGGACGGTGAGGACGTGCCGCCCGTGGCCGAGGCCGCCGAGCGCCGTGAGCCGCGCGCCGAGCTGCTCGGCGAACGGTGCCGGTGCCGGGCTGCCCGGGCTCGCCGCCGCGTGGGCGGGGGTGGCCGGCGTCGTCGACGTGGTGGGCGCGGCCGTCGTCTGGCCCGTGAGCGCGGCGGCGAACGTCGTCGCGCCCGCCGGGGTCGCGCTCGTGGCGGTCTCGCCCGGGGCGGTCGCCGCGCGGGCGGGGTCGCCGGCGGGCGTGGCAGCGGACCCCGGGGCGTCGGGCCGCGCACCGGCCGCCGACGCCGGGGCGCCGGTGGCGCCGGTCGGGACGGTCGACGTCGCCGGTGTCGCGGGGCTCGTCGGGGCGGTCCCGGTCCCCGGGACGGTCGCGCCGGGTGCCGTGGTGGTCGTCGTGGTCCCGGCCGTGCCCGTGGCACCGGTGCCGTCGCCGCCGTCCGTGGCGTCCGCGACGCCTGCCGGCGCGGCGGGTGTCGCGCCGAGGACGAGCGCGTCGGGACCCGGTGTCGCGGCCGTGCCCGTGAGGCCCGCCGCGGTGCCGGCGGGGGTGCCGGCAGCGGTCGCGACCGCGTCGCCGGTCAGGGCCGTCGGGGTGCCCGCGGCGACGGCGGCGAGCACCGTGGCGGCGGGGACGACGGTGGTCGCAGCGGCGAGCGGTGCGTCCGGGACGGGGGTCGTCGCGGGCGTCGGCGCGGCGGCGGTCGCGGCCTCGGCGGTCGCGTTCGGGTCGGTCGTCGTCGGGTCGGTCGTCGTCGGGTCGCCCGCGGCGGCGGCGCCCGGCTCGCGCAGGGGGTCGACAGCGTCGGGGCGTGCGGAGCCGTCGGTGGCGGGGCGGCCCGCCGCACGGTCGGTGCGACCGGCGCGGTCGGCACGGTCGCCCGCGGCACGGTCGGCACGGTCGGCCGGACGCCCGGCACGGTCCGCCGGGCGGTCGGCGACGCGGCCCGTCGAGGTACCGCGCACGTCGTCGCGTGCCGGTCCGGAGCGCACGTCGCGGGCCTGGACCGCGTCGAAGGTGCGGGCGAACGCGTCACCCGCACCCGGCACGGCGGCGGGGCCGGTCCCGCGCGACGTGCGCGCGGCGGCCGTGGTCACGGAGGGGGTCGTGGCGGTCACGAGGCCACCCCCAGCGCGCTCGCGAGGCCGGCCACGGACGACGGGTCCCGCGTGCCGGACAGCGACGCGAGGAGCTCCATCGCGGCCCGCTGGCTCGCGGCCGTGGCGGACGCGCCGCCGCTGCCACCGAGCGCGGCGACACCAGCCGACACGGTCGTCGGCTGCTCCTGGGGGAGGATGCGGCGGATCGCCGTGGGCGTCGTGTAGACGTCCCGCACGACGACGTGCGCGCCCGGCTTGGGTGCGTCGACCATCTTGCCGTCGCCCACGTAGATGCCGATGTGCGTGCCGCCGCCGAAGACGACGAGGTCACCGGGCAGCGCCTGGTCGAGGGACGCGACGGGCTCGCCCATCCGCTGCTGGTCGCGCGCGACGCGCGGGACGTCGCGGACGCCGACGTCGGCGAGCGCGCGGACCACGAGGCCCGAGCAGTCGAGGCCGCCCTCGTCGAGCGACTCGCCGCCCCACACGTAGGGGACGCCGACGTACTTCTGCGCGGCGGCGACGAACGACTGCCCCGTCGCCCCGCCGGTGGTACCGGACGCGGGGGCCGGGCCGGACGCGCCGGAGAGCGACGCGAGGAGCGTCTGGAAGTCGTCACCGGTCGTCGTGGCGACCGCGGCGGACGCGGTGGACACCGTGGCCGCCGTCGTCGTCGGCGCGGACGTGCGCGGCGGCGCGACGAGCGACCGCAGCTCGGCCATGCGTGCCTGCACGGTCGCGATCCCGTCGAGCGTCATGCGTCCTCCCGTCCGGCGCGGCGGCCCGCGACCTCGTCGAGCACGACCTGCTCGGCGTGCAGCTCCTCGGCGCGGACGGTGGCGTCGTGCCGCTCCTCCAGCCGCTCGACGGCGCGCGCGTCGCGGCGGGCGGCGACCCAGACGTCGGTCCGCTCGTCGGTGTGCGCCTGGGCCGCGACGACCCGCTCGCCGTGCTCCTCGAGCAGCGCGACGAGCGACGCGCGCGACGCGACCGACGCGCGGAAGGCCAGGTCGTCGGCCATGTCGGGCAGCGTGGAACCGGTGAGGCGCTCGCGCGTCTCGCGGGCGCGGTCGGCGGCGGCCTGCTCGGCGCGACGGGCCGCGGCGAGCTCGCCGGCGGCGCGCTCCTCCGCGAGGGCGCGCACGCGCAGCAGGCCGGCGAGCGGGAAGGAGCGGGTCATGCGACGTCCCCCAGCTGCTGGACGAGCGCGGACAGGTGCGACCACGCCTGCGCGGACGGGACGACGTCGTCGATGTCCTGCCGCAGGAACGCGTCGATCGCGCGGCCGTGCGTCACGGCGGCGTCGACGAGCGGGTTCGAGCCGGCGACGTACGCGCCGACGTCGAGCAGGTCCTGCGCCTGGCGGCGGGCGGCCATGACGGCGCGCAGCCGGCGCGCGGCGTCGCGCTGCTCGGGGGTCGTGACGCGCGACGCGACGCGGCTGATCGAGCCGAGGGCATCGACGCTCGGGAAGTGCCCGGCGACGGCGAGGCGGCGGTCGAGGACGACGTGCCCGTCGAGGATCGAGCGCGCGGCGTCGGCGATGGGCTCGTTGTGGTCGTCGCCGTCGACGAGGACCGTGTAGAGGCCGGTGACGGACCCGGTCGCACCGGTCCCGGCGCGCTCCAGGAGCTGCGCGAGCAGCGCGAACGTCGACGGCGGGTAGCCGCGGGTCGCGGGCGGCTCGCCGACGGAGAGGCCGATCTCGCGCTGCGCCATCGCGACGCGCGTGAGCGAGTCCATCATGAGGACCGCGTGCCGGCCCTCGTCGCGCAGCTGCTCGGCGATCCGGGTCGCGAGGAACGCGGAGCGCAGGCGGACGAGCGGCGGCTCGTCGGAGGTCGCGATGACGACGACCGAGCGGGCCAGCCCCTCGGGACCGAGGTCGTCCTCGAGGAACTCGCGGACCTCGCGCCCGCGCTCGCCCACGAGCGCGATGACGGACACCTCGGCGTCGGTCCCGCGCGCGACCATCGACAGCAGGCTCGACTTGCCGACGCCGGACCCGGCGAACAGGCCGAGCCGCTGGCCGCGGCCGACGGTGACGAGGGTGTCGAGCACGCGGACGCCCAGGTCGAGCGGCTCCTCGACGCGGCTGCGCTCGAGCGGGTGCGGCGCGCGGCCGTCGAGCGGCACCCACGCCTGCGCCCGCAGCGGGCCCTTGCCGTCGATGGGGCGACCGAGCCCGTCGAGCACGCGTCCGAGCAGGCCGGGCCCGACCGGCACGCGCAGCGGCTCGTGGAGCGGGCGGGCCGGGATGCCGGCGCGCAGTCCCGTGGTCGGGCCGAGGGGCATGCACCGGGCGGTCGCGCCGGCGGTCGCGACGACCTCCGCGAGGACGTCGTCGCCGACGCGCACGAGCTCGCCCACCGCGGCACCCGTCCCGACGACCTCGATCGTCAGGCCGACGACCGTGCGCACCGTGCCGACCCGCTCGGGGGCGGCGGCGGCGAGCACGCGGTGCCACGCGGGGGCACCGAGCACGGGGGCGGCACCGTGCGCGGGGGCGGGTCCGCGCGCGGGGGCGCCGGGCGCGGTCGCGCGGACGGGGGCGACGGGCGCGTCGAGGGTCGCCGTCACGCCTGCTCCAGGGCGGCGCGCGCGCGGGCCAGCGCGGTCGTGACGCGGGCGTCGAGGTACCCGTCGGGCAGCTCGGCGACCGCGTCGCCGGGCACGAGCGTGGCGTCCGCGACGAGGGTCACGGTCGCGGGCAGCGTGGGGGCAGGGCCGGCCGTCGCGTCCGTCACGGCGTCGACGGCCGCGAGGTCGTCGGGGTGCATCCGGACCGTGACGGGCTCGGCCGCGTCGACCCGGGCGAGCACGCGGGCGAGCGCGGCACGGGCCCCCTGCGCGTGGTCCGTGAGCTCGACGCCCAGGACCGCGGTGGCGAGGTCGAGCGCGGCCACGTGCAGGAGGTGCTCGACGTCCGCGACGACGGGCACGGTCCGGGCCGCGGCGGCCGAGGCGGCGACCTGCAGCGCGTCGAGGGCACGGTCGAGCGCGACCTGCGCGGCGACGCGGCGCTCCTCGGCGGCCGCGCGGACGCGCACCGACTCCTCCTGCGCGACGCGCGCGGCCTCGCGGGCACCGGCCGCGTAGCCGGCGGCGAACCCCTCGGCGCGTGCGGCCTCCGACGCGGCGCGGTCGATCACCGGGGCGGCGGTGGCGGCGGCCGCGAGCGGAGACGGCGTGAACAGCACCGGCTCGGCGGTCGGCCGGGTGGCGACCGAGGCCGCCGCCGCACCGGCCGGGGCGAACGCGGTCGACGTGACCGGCACGCCGGTGACGGCCGGGAGCGCGGCGGCGACGACGGCCCGCGCGGGGGCGGGCGCGGCCGGCTCCGCGGCGGGTGTCGCGGAGCCGTCCGGGGTGGGACGCGGCGTGGGGACGAATCCGAGGTCAGGCAACGAGCTCGTCCTCCGCGTCGCGCCGGATCACGATCTGGCCGCTCTCCTCCAGGCGACGGATCACCTGGACGATGGCCGCGCGCGCGTCCTCGACGAGCGAGAGGCGCACGGGGCCGAGCAGCTCGATCTCCTCCAGCAGGTTCTCCCGCGCCCGCTCGGACAGGTTCCGCATGACGGTCTCGCGGACCCCGTCGCTGACGCCCTTGAGCGCGACGGACAGCTGGGCGGTCTCGACCTGGCGCAGCACGAGCTGCATCGCGCGGTCCTCGAGCAGCGTGATGTCCGCGAACACGAACATGCGGCTGCGGACCTCCTCCGCGAGCTCCTCGTCACGTGCGGCCAGGCCCTCGAGGATGACCTTCTCGGTGCCGGGGTCGGCGCGGTTGATGATCTCGACGAGCGGCTGGACGCCGCCGACCGCGGCGAAGTCGTTGGCCTGCAGGACGCTCGACGCCTTGCGCTGCAGCGTCTCCGCGATGACCTGCACGACGTCCGGCGACGCGCGCTCCATGAGCGCGATGCGGTGCGCGATGTCCGCCTGCAGCTCGGGGTCGAGGCCCGCGAGGATGATGCCCGCGTGGTCGGGCTTGAGGTGCGCGAGCACGAGCGCGATGGCCTGCGGGTGCTCGCTCGACAGCAGCGAGACGACCTGGCGCGCGTCGGCGTGCTGGAGGAACTCGAACGGCTGCCCCTGCATCGTCGTCTGGAGGCGCTCGAGCACGTCGGCGGCCTGCTCGGCGCCGAGCGACGCGACCAGCAGGTGCTGCGCGAGACCCATGCCGCCGCCGACGCCGGGTCCGACGACGGACACGGCGTGGAACTCCTCGAGGACCTCGTCGGCGAGCCGCTGGTCGACGCGCTCGAGCCGCAGGATCTCGGCGGTGAGCTCCTCGATCTCGGACACGTCGAGCTGCGCCATGACGCGCGCCGCCCGGTCGCGTCCGAGCTGCAGCAGCAGCATGGCCGCCTTCTGGGTGCCGGTGAGCGGGGCCATCAGCGGCGTCCCGCCGGGGTCGCGGTGCCGAGCCAGCCGCGCAGGAGGTCCGCGACCTCCTGCGGCTGCTCGTCGGCGAGCGCGGAGATCTCGGCACGCTTGCGCGACACCGGGTCGGGCTCGGTGGGCAGCGGGCCGGCCGGCAGCTCGGGCAGGGCGTCCTCGGGGAGGCCCTCGAGCGCGAGGCGCGTGTCGTCGTCGAGGACCGGCTGGAGCGCGCCCAGGTCGATCGCCGTGCGGCGGGCCTTGCGCGAGCGCCGCGTCATGCCGATCGCGACCGCCAGCAGCAGCGCGAGCACGACAGCGCCGATCGCGGCCTGCTGGATGAGCGACCGCTGCTCGGCGGCCTTCGCGGCGGCGTCCGCCGCGGCGAGCGCCTCGCCCGCGGCCTCGGCCTGCGTCGTGTCGAACGGCACGGCCTGGACGGCGACGGTGTCGCCGCGCTCCGCGTCGATGCCCGCGGCGGCCGCGATCGTGTCGCGCAGCTCCGCGAGGTCGATCGGCGCTGCGGCCTTCTCGTCCAGCACGACCGCGACGGACTGCCGCTCGATCGCGCCCGGGCCCTGCTGCACGCGCTCGGTGGTCTTGTTGACGGCGTTGGTGCGGTCCTCGGTCGTCGACTCGTACGAGCCGGACCCGTCCGCCCCGTCGCCGCCCGGCACCTGGATGTTGTCCGGGCCGAGCACGCCGGCGGCACCCGACGCGGCCCCGCCCTCGTACTTCTCGGTCGTCGTCGAGGACGCGAGCGGCGGGGTGTCGGGCGTCGCCGCGAACTCCTCGGTGGTCCGGTCGGTCTGGCTCTGGTCGACCTCGGCGGTCACCGTGACGGCGGACTTCCCGGGGCCGACGACGCGGTCGAGCAGCGCCTGCACCGACGCGGCGACGCGCGCCTCGTAGTCGCTCGCCTGCTGTCCGCCGAGGCCGCCCGTCGTGCCGGTGCCGACCGCGGACAGGACCTCGCCCGTCGAGTCGACGACGGCCACGTCGGTGGGCTTCATGCCGTCGATGCCGGCGGAGACGAGGTGCACGATCGCCTGCACCTGGTCGACGGACAGCGACGTGCCGGGACGGGTGCGGACGAACACCGACGCGGTCGGGTCGGCCTTCTCGGAGACGAACACCGAGTCCTCGGGCAGCGCGAGCTTCACGGTCGCGGACTCGACGCCGTCGATCGCGCCGATCGTGCGGGCGAGCTCGCCCTCGAGCGCGCGCTGGTACGTCGTCTGCTGCTGGAACTCGCTCGACGTCATGGGCATCTCGTCGAGCAGCGAGTAGCCGCCGCCGTCCGCGTTCGTCGGCAGGCCGGCCGCCGCGAGCTTGATGCGCTGGTCGTAGAGCGACTTCTCGGGGACCAGGACCGTCGAGCCGCCGTCGGCGAGCTGGTACTGCACGCCGTCCGCGGTGAGCTGGTCGACGACCGCGGAGGCGTCCGCCCCGGACAGGCCCGTGAACAGCGGGCTCAGCGTCGGGCGCGACAGCCACGTGGAGAGCGCGAACGCGCCCAGCACGAGCACGGCGACGCCGATGATCGCGAGCGTGCGCTGCGCGAGCGAGAACTGCTTGACGGCCCCCGTGAGACGGTCCACGGCGGCCTGCACCTGGGCGGGCATCAGGCCTGCATCCTCATGATCTCGGTGAACGCCTCGACGGCCTTGTTGCGCACGGCCGCCGTGAGCTCGAGCGCGGTCGACGCCTGCGCGGACGCGATCGTGTAGTCGTGCACGTCGTCGAGGTCACCCGTGACGGCACGCACGGCGAGCTCGTTCGACGTCGACTGCAGCTGCTGCAGGTTCTCGATCGAGCCGAGGATGCCGGCGAACTGCGCACCGGCGGCCGGGTCGGCGGCGGTCGCGGCGCGCGTCGCGTCGAGCGCACCGGTGGGGAGCACCCCCGTCACGGGGGTCACGGCGAAGGTCATCACTGCCGTCCGATCTGCAGGGCCGCCTGGTAGGTCTCGCGCGCCCGGTCCACGACCGTGGCGTTCGCCTGGTAGCCGCGCTGGGCCATGATCAGCTGGGTCATCTGGCTCGACATGTCGATGTCGGGGTACCGGACGTAGCCGTCCTCGTCGGCCAGCGGGTTCGACGGCTCGTACACGAGGCGGCCCTCGGCGCTGCCCTCGACGATGCCGGCGACCTGCACGCCCTGGTTCTCCCCCGCGCTCTCCGCGGCGACGACGTACTTGGCGCGGAACGCGTCCTCCGACGTGGGCCGGACGGTGTTGAGGTTCGCGAGGTTGTCGCTCACGGCGTCGAGCCACTTGCGGTGGACGGTCAGGCCCGTGGAGGCGATCCCGATCGCTCCGAAGATCGTCATCAGCTGGTCCTCATGGCGGTGCGGACGGACGAGAACTGGCCCGAGACCGCCTGGGTCGCGAGCTGGTAGCGCAGGTTGGTGTCGATGTTGAGCAGCGTCTCGGCGTCGAGGTTGACGTTGTTGCCGTCCTCGCGGGTGGGCTCGAGCGACCGGTGCGTCGTCGCCTGCACGGCACCGTCGCCGTGCGCGACCGCGCGGGTCAGCTCGTCCTCGAACCGCACGCGACGGGCCTGGAACCCGGGGGTCTGGATGTTCGCGACGTTGTCGGCGATGGCGCGCTGGCGCAGCGCGAGGCCGTCGAGCGCGCTGTTGAGCGCGACGGAGCTCACGGAGTCGAACAGACCCATGACAGGTACACCTCTCCCGAGGACGGGTGGGGCGGCCGATCCGTGGCCTGTTGCGTGAGCGAATCCTTGCTCACTCCCCCCATCGACCGGGCCTCCAGGCCGATGAGAGGTTTCAGGACTGGCGAACGGGTGACATCACGCCTGGGCGTCGACGTACACGGGGAGGTCGGGGCGACCGGGGCGCAGCGCGTCGGCCGCGACGAGGTGGCGGCGGCTGCGCACGAGCGCCTCCGCGGTGCGGCGGGCGACGTCGAGCTGGCGGTCGAGCAGCGCCTGGCCGCGCGCCTCCAGCGAGACGGGCAGGGCACCCAGGTCGCGCGGCGGCTGCCAGACGGCGGACCGCGCGACGTCCTCGACCGACGCGAGGTGGGCCGTGCGGAGCAGCTCCTCCGCGGCGGCGACGTCGACCTCGAGCGCGTCGAGCGCGCGGACCCACGCGGCGTGGAAGTCCGTCGCGGGCGTGCCGGCCGCGCCGGCCGCCGGGGCGAGCATGTCAGCCGACGCCGAGCAGGCCGACCGCGGTCGCGGTCTCCAGCGCGGGCGCGTCCGCCGGGGTGGGGACCGGCACGTGCGCGAGCGAGCGCGCCGCCTCGTGCCAGGCCTCCGCGAGCGGCTCGATGAGCGCGCGGCAGGACGTCGTGAGCTCGACGTCCCCGCGCGACCCGGCGCGGATCAGCTCGCCCAGCAGGAACCGGTAGATCGCCATGAGCTGCGGCCCGCCGTCCCAGGCGTCCTCGTCGAGGCTGACGATGAGCTCGGCGACGATCTCCTGCGCGTGCTGCAGGTGGCCGCGGCCCGTGACGACGTCGCCGGCCTCGAACGACTCGACCGCGCGGTCGACGTCGACCAGCATCCGGTCGTAGAGCATCGTGAGCAGGCGCGCGGGTCCGACCGTGGCGACCGCGTCGGCCACGTACCGCGAGCGGATGTCAGGCATGAGGGACGACCTTCCGGTGGGCGTCAGGAGCTCGAGGACGCGGACAGGGACGAGAGCTGGCCGGCGAGCCAGCTCGACTGCGACTGCAGGTTGGACAGCGTGACCTCGAGCGCGGAGTACGTCTTCTGCAGGCCCTCGCGGCGCAGCTCGAGACGCCGGTCCCACGCGTCGATCTGGGTGCCGAGGCTCTTGACGAGGTCCTGCTGGCCCGTGATCTTGCGCGTCAGCGTGCCGTCGACCTTGTCGGAGGCCTCGCCCGCGACGTCCGCGACCCGCTGCGCGAGGCCCGAGACGACCCTCTGGACCTTGTCCGGGTCGGCGGTGAGCGCGGCCTGGAACTTCTTCTCGTCGAACGTGAAGGTGCCGTCGCGGCCGATCGTGATGCCGACCTCGGACGGGGACACGCCGTCGACGGGGTACGACGCGGCGGACTGGAGCTGCTGCCGGAGCCCGCGGACGGCGGAGTCGCCGCTGAACAGGCCGCCGGAGATCACCGTCCGGCCGTCGCTGTCGGTCGTCGTCGACGTCGCCGTGCGGGACGTGATCTCGGACAGCACGACGCCCAGCGAGCCGACGAGCCCGGAGGCGAGCGACGTGAGCGCCGCGGTGTCCCGGCTGACGGTCAGCGTGACCGGGTCGGCCTCGACCTTGGAGACCGTGATCGACGTCCCGGCGAGGACGTCGGAGAACGTGTTGGTGGACGACGTGACCGTCTGCTCGGCGCCCGCGATGCCGGCCCACAGGGTGATCTCGGCGTCCTTCGCGGCGCGCGTCTCGGTGAGCGCGACCGCGGTCGCGGTGCTGCCCTCGACCTCGGCCTTCGTCCCGGCGAAGACCTCGAACGCGTGGGCCTCGCCCGACTCGGCGGAGGTGAGCTGCAGGCGCGTCGTGCCGCCCGCCGTGACGGCGACCGCGTTGACGCCGGCCTTCGACGCGGTGATCGCGCGCGCGGTGGCGGCGGCGTCCGCGCCGACGACGACCTCGGTGAGGGTGCCGTCGGGGGCCTTGAAGGTGAGGGTGCTGCCGGCGGCGGGGAGCGTGCCGTAGGCCGGGGTCAGGGAGACCTGGCTCGCGGCGAGCGCGTCGACCCGGAAGGTCAGCTCGGTGGGCGTGCTGCCCGTGGTCGTCGTCGCGGTGACGGACGTCGCGGACGCGGTCGCCTTCGTCGCTCCCCACGAGGTCGCGGTGGCGGCCTTGGTCGCGGCGTCCTTGAGCGACGACACCTTGGTGTTGAGCGACTGCAGCGCGGTGACGAGGCTCGTGGTCGCGGTCTGCTTGGACTTCAGCAGCGCCTGCGGCGCGGCCTCGACCTGCATGAGCTGGTTGATGAGGTCGGTCGTCTGGAGTCCGGAGACCAGGCCGTCGATGCCCATCGTCGCCATGCGTCGTCGCTCCGCTCGTCGTCGGGCCCGTCGGGCCCGGGGGGTCGTGCTCGTGCTGAGGCGCCGGTGGCGGGCGGCTGGTGGGCCGCCCGCCACCGGAGCGCTCTAGGTGGTGGCCGTCCCCGGTCGGGGGGTGGTCACCGGGTGGATCACCGCAGGAGGGACAGGACGCCCTGGGGGATCTGGTTGGCCTGCGCGAGCATCGCCGTGCCGGCCTGCGACAGGATCTGCGCGCGGGTGAAGGAGACCATCTCCGACGCCATGTCGGTGTCGCGGATGCGGGACTCCGACGCGGACAGGTTCTCGACCGAGACGTTGATGTTCTTGATCGTGTGCTCGAACCGGTTCTGCAGCGCACCGAGGTTGGCACGAGCGGTCGACACGTCGCCGATCTGCTGGTCGATCGTGTTGATCGCGGCCTGCGCGCCGGTGTGCGACGAGAAGTCGAGCGCACCCGCCGCACCGGTGCCGGCGGACGTGCCGGTGCCGGTCACGGTGACCGCGGAGGACGAGTTCTTCGACGTGACGACGAGCTGGCCGTTCGTGTTCACCGCCGCGTTGAAGTTGGCGGCGAAGCCCGAGTCGCTGTTGAGCGTCGTCGCGAGGTCGCCCGCGGTGCGGGTCGCGTCGACCGCACCCGTCGCGACCGTCACGTCCACGCCGTCCTGCGAGAAGACGACGTCACCGGTCACGGTGGCGGCGTCGACCGCACCCGTGAGGGCGTAGCGGCCCGTGGTGAGCGCGTCCGCCACGGCCGTCACGTCGGCCGACGAGAGGTCGACGGCGATCCGGCTGTTGAGGTCGCCGTCCGCGCCGACCTGGAAGTTCAGCGTGCCCGCGCCGTTGAGGAGCTTGGTGCCGTTGAAGTTCGTGGCGTCGGCGATGCGGCTGAGCTCCTCGCGGAGCTGCGTGGCCTCGGCGTTGATGTTGGTCCGCGCCTCGGCGTTGTTCGAGTCGTTCGCCGCCTGCACGCCCAGGTCGCGCATGCGCTGCAGGATGGAGTGGACCTCGGTCAGGGCGCCCTCAGCCGTCTGCACGACCGAGATGCCGTCCTGGGCGTTGCGCGCCGCGACCTTGAGGCCGCCGACCTGCGAACGCAGACCCTCGGAGATGGCCAGACCGGCCGCGTCGTCCGCCGCACGGTTGATGCGGAAGCCCGACGACAGCTTCTCGAGCGACTTGCCGAGGTCGTTCTGGGTGTTCGAGAGGTTGCGGTAGGCGTTGACCGCGGCGATGTTCTGGTTGATCGAGAGACCCATGGTTCTCTTCCTCCTTGATTCGGGTCCTGAGCGGCCCATCCGTGGGCACACCCTGCAGATCGGCGGGTCCGGGCGGTCGGTGAGGGATTGTGTCGAGGAATTTCTCGACGTCCCCCGGCCGGCGCCCGGCCGCCGAGGATCAGGCGCCGCGCAGACGCGCCGCGACGGGGGTCCCGTCGGGCGCGGCGACGACGTCGCGCTGGGTCGGCACGCCCGACAGCCGGTCGGCGGTCGGGATCGACGTGACGAGCGCGGCGCGCGCGGCGACGGCGGCGAAGTAGGACTGACGGCGGCGCTCGGCGACGCCGTCGGCGCGCTCGGGCGCGGGCACGAGGTCGGGGTCGAGGCCGGCGTTCATGCCGTCACGCAGCAGGCCGAGGGCCTCGGTGCGGAGCTGGCTGATGCGCGACTGCGTGACGCCGAGCTCGGCGGCGAGGTCGGCGACGCTGCGGTCCTGGAGGAACAGGCCCTCGATCACGGTGCGCAGGCGGTCGGGCAGCGTGACGACGGCGGCGCGCAGCCAGCGGTGGCGCTCGTCGGCGAGGACGCTCTCCTCGGGCGTGGGCTCGCGGTCGACGACGAGGTCGGCGACGGTGCCCTCGGTCGCGTCCATCGACAGGACGCGACGCTCGGCGTCGCGGGTCGCGTCGTCGACGGCCCGGACGTCGACGCCCATGGCGTGCGCGAGCTCCTCGCGCGTCGGCTTGCGCTTGAGCACGCTCGTGAGCCGCTCGGTGGTCGCGGCGAGCTCGCGGACGCGCTGCCGGGCGCCGCGCGACGCCCAGTCCATCGACCGCAGCTCGTCGACGAGCGCGCCCTTGATGCGCAGCGACGCGTAGCGGGCGAACGGCACCCCGGTGGCCGGGTCGTACGCCTGGGCGGCGAGCACCAGCGCGAGGCTGCCGGCCGACGCGAGCTCGTCGCGCGACACGGTCGGGGGGACGCGGTGCAGCATCTCGCTGACCGCGTACCCGACGAGGGGCAGGTGCGTCGTGACGAGCTCGTCGGTCGCCGCTGTGTTGTTGCTCACCTGCACTCGTTCGGCCCAGGTGCCAGCACCCTTGAGTCACGTTTCACGCTTCACCCATGACTGGACGCGCGTTCAGGTCGAGGGCCGTCCCATTCGCCCCGGCGAGTCCTGGGGAAACGTTTCACGACGACGTTTGACCAGGTCGGCATGTGACGTGCATCACACTCGAATGGTCGCGCGGGAGTTTTCGGACGCTTCCCGGCGCACCGGACGCGCGCGTCCGGAACCGCTTCGACGACACGCCCGTCACCTTCCTGTGTGACAGCGCTCCCACCACCGTCCAGGCGATCTGCCGCGAACTCGTCACAATCGCCCGACCCGTGCCGATGGAGGGTGCAGACGCCCGACGGACCCCGCCGGGCAGGACCTGGAGGACACCCATGCCCCTCAACGGGCTCTCCGACGCACTGTGGCAGCAGCGCAACCTGCTCGAGCTCCTCCTCTTCAAGCTCGAGGAGGAGCAGCTGATCCTCACCAGCGGACGCTCCCGCTGGCTCGGTCACGCGACCCGTGAGGTCGAGACCGTCCTCGACGAGATCCGCACGGCCGAGCTCGGGCGCGCGCTCGCCGCCGAGCTCGCCGCCGTCACGCTCGGGCTGCCCGGCGAGGCCAGCCTCGCCGAGATCGCCGCCGCCGCCCCCGCCCCCTGGGACGACCTGCTGCGCGCGCACCGCGACGCCTTCGCGTCGCTCGCCGCCGAGATCGGCCAGCTGTCCGACGGCAACCGCGAGCTCCTCGCGCTCTCCCACCGCGCCACGCAGGAGACGCTCGCGACGCTGCAGGACGTCCACACGTACACGGGCGCGGGCACGACCGCGGCGGCCGCACCCGCCGCCCGCCTCGTCGACCGCACCCTCTGAGGAGACCCCCACCGCATGAGCACCTTCTCCGGCCTCGGCACCGCGCTGAGCTCCCTGATCGCGCAGCGGCAGGCCCTCGACGTCGCGGGGCAGAACGTCGCCAACGCCAACACCGTCGGGTACACGCGGCAGCGCGCGTCGCTGTCCGCGCTGCCCGCCGCGAACGTCCCCTCGATGTTCTCCGTCAACAACGGCGCCGGCGAGGGCGTCCGCGTCACCGGGATCGAGCGGCTCGGCGACGTGTTCCTCGACCTGCGGCTGCGCACCCAGACCGCCGGCGCGTCCTACCTGTCGGCACGCGCCGAGGCGTACGGCGTGCTCGAGAAGAGCCTCGGCGAGCCCGGTGAGACGGGCCTCGCGAGCCAGCTCGCCACGATGTGGGGCGCCTGGTCCGACCTGTCCAACACGCCCGACAAGAACGCGGCCCGCGCGGTCGTCCTGCAGGACTCGAAGGCCGTCGCCGACCGCATCGCGAGCCTCTACTCGTCCGTCCAGACGCAGTGGACGCAGGCCCGCACCACGACCGCCGGGCTCGTCGAGCAGGTCAACACCACGGCCGCCGGCGTCGCCGACCTCAACGCGCGGATCCTCGAGATCACCAACGGAGGCGGCACCGCCAACGAGCTCATGGACCGCCGCGACCAGCTCGTCACGCAGCTCTCGTCGCTCGTCGGCGCGTCCGCCACGACCCGGGAGAACGGGCAGGTCGACGTCCTCGTCGGGGGCAACGCGCTCGTCTCCGGCAAGCGCGTCCACGAGCTCGCCGTCACCGGCGCCGCGTCCTTCGCGCAGGCCACCGCCGGCCAGGCGGTCAGCGTCGTCTGGGCCGAGCGACCCACGCAGAGCGCGGGCCTCGACGGCGGCCGCGTCGCCGGGCTGCTGTCCGTGCTCGCCCCGCCCGACGCGACCGGCACCGGCGGCATGCTCACCGAGGCCGCCGCACGCTACGACGCGCTCGCGACGACCCTCGCGACCCAGGTCAACGCGCTGCACGGCAGCGCGGTCACCGTCGACGGGCGCACCACCGGCGACTTCTGGACGTTCCAGGCGGGCCGGCCCGCCGCGCTCGGCCTCACCGTCGCCATCACGTCCGCCGCCGACGTCGCCGTCGCCGACCCGACCAAGGGCGCCCTCGACGGCACGGTCGGCGACGCGATCGCCGCGCTCAAGACCAGCGAGACCGGGCCCGACGCGCACTGGTCGTCGACCGTCGTCGACCTCGGCGTGCGCGCGTCGAGCGCGACGTCGCGCGCCAAGGTCGCCGAGTCCGCGCGCGTCACCGCCGAGCAGCAGCAGCTCGCCGCGACCAGCGTGGACACCGACGAGGAGACCGTGAACATGCTCGCCTTCCAGCGGGCCTACGAGGGTGCCGCGCGCGTCCTCACCGCCGTCGACCAGATGCTCGACGTGCTCATCAACAAGACCGGCCTCGTCGGAAGGTGACGCGATGATCCCCCGGGTGACGCACCTGACAGTCCAGCGGCAGACGCTGGCGAACCTGCAGGGCAACCTCACGTCGATGGCCGACCTGCAGGCGCAGCTGTCGAGCGGCAAGAAGATCACCGTGCCGTCCGACGACCCCGCCGGGGCGTCCGACGTGCTCCGCCTGCGCGGCGAGCAGCGGGCGCTCACGCAGTACGCCCGCAACGCGACCGACGGCGACTCGTGGCTCACGACCGTCGACTCGGCGCTGCAGTCGTCGCTCGCGGCCATGCGCCGGGCGCGCGACCTCACCATCCAGGGCGGCAACGGCGGCCTCGGGCCGACGTCGCGCGAAGCCCTCGCCGCGGAGATCGAGGGCGTCCGCGACGGCCTCATGGACCAGGCCAACGCGTCGTACGCCGGCCGCACCGTCTTCGCCGGCACGTCCGACGCCGGGCGCGCGTTCCGGCCCGACTACACCTGGACCGGCACGGCGGGTGCGTCCGTCGACCGCCGCGTCGGGGACGCCACGACGGTCCGCGTCGACGCCGACGGGTCCGCCGTCTTCGGCGAGGGCGCGACGTCCGTCTTCGCGCTCCTCGACGAGGTCGCGGCGACGCTGCGCTCCGGCGGTGACGCCCCGCAGCACCTCGCCGCGATCGACGCCCGGATGGACGCGATGCTCACCGAGCTCTCGTCCGTCGGTGCACGGCAGAACCAGGTCGGCTCCGCGCAGACCTCGATCGTGAGCAACCAGCTCACCACCAAGACGCAGCTGTCCGGGATCGAGGACATCGACCTGGCGCAGACGATCCTCGACATCCAGATGCAGGAGGTCGCCTACAACGGCGCGCTCGGCGCCGCTGCGAAGGTCCTCCAGCCGAGCCTGATGGACTTCCTCCGATGAACATCGCCCCCGCCACCGTGCCCGTCGCCGTCGCCGGCCACGTCCTCGACGTCCCCGGCGAGCTGCGGCTCGTCACCGCCCTCCCCGGCCTGCCCGGCCGCACCCGGTACGTGCTCGACGCGCTCGACGACACCGGCGTGCTGTTCGCGCTGCGGTCCGTCGACCCCGACGAGCGCGAGGTCCGCCTCTTCGTCGTCAGCCCGACGCTGTACTTCCCCGACTACCACCCGCGGATCCGCCCGGGCGTGCTCGGCGTCGACACCGACGCCGCCGACGTCGTCGTGCTCGTGGTCGTGCACCCCGGCGCCACGGGCGAGCCCCCGACCGCGAACCTCCTCGCGCCCGTGCTGATCGACCGGGCACGCGGCCTCGCCGTGCAGTCCGTGCTCGACGAGGACTGGCCGCTGCGCGCACCCGTCGGCTGACCTCGAGGCCCACGTCCGGACACCGCCACGGGTCCGGACGGGCGTCGTCGTCCCCGGCCCCTCAGATCGGCACGCCTCCTGCCGATAGGGGGACCAGCAGCACTTCGCACCTCGGAGGAGAGGGACGACCCGCATGTACCAGCTGGACCAGCCGCCTGCCCACGTCGGATCGGCGGTCGTCCACCGTCAGCCGATCGTGCACCCGGACCGGTCGGTGTTCGGGTACGCGGTCCGCGCGTCCGTCATGGCCCCGGACGGCTCCGTCGAGCCCGAGCAGCGCGTCGAGCACCTCGTCGAGGCCCAGTACCGGATCCTCGACCCGGACCTCCTCGCGGGCGACAAGCTGCTGATCCTGCGCGCGACCACGCGCGTGATGATGGGCGGCTACGACCTGCCCCCCGCCGGTGGCGGCGTCGTCGTCGAGATCCCCGGCCACATGACGTCCGGCGACGACGCGGTCGAGCAGGTCATCGCGCTCAAGCACATGGGCTACGGGCTCGCCCTCGGCGACTACACCGGCCTGCCCGCGCACGACGAGCTCCTCACGATCGTCGACTACGTGAAGATCGACGTCGCGGCGCAGCTCGACCGGCTCGACGACCTCGTCGCGCACGTGCACAAGTGCGGCGCCCACGTCATCGCCGAGCGCGCCGACTCCCGCGACCGCATCCACGCCGCGCTGTCCGCCGGGGCGGACCTGCTGCAGGGCCCCATGTTCGAGCGGCACCGCTCCGACTCCGGGCGCCAGCTGTCCGCGGGCGAGGTCCAGTGCTTCGAGCTCGTCCGCCTGCTCTCGGCCGAGTACCCCGACCAGGACGCCGTCGTGCACGTCGTCGAGTCCGACCCCGAGCTCACGATGCGCGTCCTGCACCTCGTGAACTCCAGCGCGAGCGGCGTGCGGCGGCGGATCGACTCCGTCCGGCAGGCCGTCGTGCTCGTCGGCCCCCGCCAGCTCAACGCGCTCGCGATGGCGTCGCTCGTCGACGCCCGCACCGCCGCCGTCGGTCCCCTCTGGTCCGTCCTCACCCGCGCGCTCACGTGCTCGCGGCTCGCGGGCACCGACTCCGGGTACGTCGTCGGGATGCTGTCCGCCGTCGCGTCGCACCTCAAGCTCTCGATCGACTCGATCATCGAGCGGTCCGGCGTGTCCGAGGCCATCGCCGACGCGCTGCGCGACCAGACCGGCCCCCTCGGTCCCGTGCTCGCCGCCGTGCTCGCGCACGAGGAGAACGACACCGCCGCCGTCGTCGCCGCCGGGTACGAGCCGATCGAGGTCGCGCACGTGCACCTCGCGGCCATCCCGGAGGCGCTCGCGACCGCGACGGCCCTGGCGACCGCGGCCGCCTGACGACCAGGCCGTCGGGCCGTCGGGGGGCCGTCGGGGCGTCCTGGCCGTCCGCCGGGCGGGGCGCCTGCGGGCGCACGGCTCACCGCGTGCCGGTCAGTCCGCGACGTCCCAGGCCGCGTCGAGCGCCACCTCCGCCGCGCGCGTCGGGTCGAGCAGCACCGTCTCGACCGCGAACCGCGCCGCCCACCGCCCGGACGCCTGCGCGAGCCCGGCCGCGAGCCCCGCGACGTGCACCGCGTGCACGACCGCGTCCGGGCCCGCGCCCTGCACCCACCAGTCCACCGGGGCGCCGTCGACCGTCAGGTCGTCGTGCTCGACCCACGTCGCGGGTGCGCCCGGCAGCAGCGCGCGCGCCTCGGCCGGCACGTCGACGACCTCGCCGTCGCCCCCGACCTCCCCCGCCGCGAGCTCGTCGACCAGCGGCAGGTCCAGCAGCTCCGCGGTGCGCGCCGTCCCGGGGACGACGGCCGCGACGTCCGTGCGCTGCCACCACATCGGCCGGTCCGCGACCGCCGCGTCCTCGGCGCGCACGACCGCGACGCGCCCCACGCCGACGAGCGCGGGCACCCGCTGCGGCGGAACGTCCGGCGTCGCCGCGCGCCACACCGCCGCCGCGACGCCCGGCTCGACCGCCGACCCCACCGGCCACGCGTCGAGCAGTGCCGTCCACGCCTGCTCGTCGACCTCCGCGAGCGTCGCGACGCCGCCGAGCGCGCGCTGCACGCCCACGTCGCAGGCCGCGAGCGCGTCCGGCGCGGGCGGGAGCAGCGCGGCGACCACCGGGTCGACCGCCCCGGCCTGCCCGTCGGCACCGCCGACCCCGCCCGCGCCGGTCGCGCCGCTCGCCGCGAACGGGCCTGTCGGAGCGAGCCCGGCGTGCGTCCGCAGCCACCACGCCGTGTACGACGGCGCCGTCGCGGCGCTCTCGCCGCGCACCCGCTCGACGAGCGCCCGGCGCAGCGCCGGCTCCCCGCCGATCCGCGCCAGCACCGCCGGCCACGCCCCGTCCGCGACCGCGTCCAGGTCCGCGACCGCCACCGCCTCCCCCACGTAGGCGCCCGGACCGAGCCGGTCCGCGAGGTGGTCGAGGTACTCCTCCCAGCCGTCGAGCGACTGCGCGGCCAGCACCCACGGGTCCGACGTGTCGTCGCCCAGCGAGGCCGCATCCGCCACGACGTGCCCCACCGGCACGACGACGAGGTCCGCGCGCACACCCGCCGCGACCAGCACGTCCGCACCCCACCGGTCCACGTCGTCGACCGACACGGGCGCCAGGACGCGGTCGTCCAGCAGCGCCGCCGCCGGACCGTCGGGCAGCACGAGCCCGTCCGCGGGCGTCGGCTCCCCGTCGGCCGCCGTCAGCGTGAGGAGCCCCAGCCACGGGCGGGCCTCGGGCGGCGGGCCGCCCGGCAGCGTCGCCGCGACCACCGTCAGCACCGCGTCCGTCACCTCCGCCGCCGCGTCGAGGTCGTCGTCGTCCGCCGCCGCGAGCACCGCCGCGCGCACCGCCGGTTGCGTCAGCAGCGCCTCCGCGTCCGCCTCGAACGCGCCCAGCCGCTGCAGCAGCGGGTGCTCCGCGGCCGGGTCGACGATCCGCAGCCCCCACCGGCCCAGCACGTCCAGCGCGTCCGCACCGAGCCGCTCCGCGAGGTCGCCGTCGAGCATCAGCGTCCCGCGCGCACCCCGCACGACCCGGCCGTCCGCGAGCGGCACCGGCAGCGCCCCGAGCGCCTCCCGCGTGCGCGAGTCGTCCGCGAGCCCCTCCAGCGCCGCGTACAGCTCGGGCCACGCCGCGTCCGCGACGGCCGGGAGGTCCTCGACGACGTCCGCGAGCGACCGGACCTCGACACCCAGCGTGCGCGCCTGCGCCTCACGCCCCGGCGGCAGCGCGACGAGCCCCGCGACCCGGCCGCCCAGCGCCGCGACCGCCTCGCCGCGACCGCCCTCGCCCTGCACGGCGACCGCGTCGCGCGGCGCGACCAGCGCGTCGCCGCCGTCCGGGTCCTCCTGCACCCCCGCGCGCCGCAGCAGCGGCGTCCGGGACAGCCGCTCGACCACCCGCGCGCGCAGGGCGCCGTCGAGCACCCCGTCCGCGAGCCCCGTCGGGACGAGCGCCAGGGCGTCCCCGTCGTCCGCCGCGACCCGGTGCGCGAGCGTCGCGTACACCTCCGCCGCGCGGTCGAGCAGCGCGTCCGTCAACGGGCCCGGTGCGACACGGCGACGCGTCGGGTCGAGCGGCAGCGTCGCCACGAGCAGCGCCGGCAGCGTCGACGGCTCGTCCGTGGGGGTCGGCGCGTGCACCACCCGCACACCCGGGTGCGGGCCCGAGCGGGGCAGCGCCCACGTGACGCGCCAGTCCCGCGCGGCCCGCTCCTCGACCGGCCGGTCCGCGAGCAGCGCGAGCGGCAGCTCGCCCTCCGCCGACGCCACCAGCCAGCGTCGTCCCACGTCCGCCACGCGCCGCGGCGGCTCGTCGGACGTCAGGTCCTCGACGACCACCTCGACCAGCGCCGGCAGCGCCAGCAGCAGCGCGTCGTCGACCGCCCGCAGCAGCCCGCGCACCTCGTCCGCCGCGACCTCGTCGCGCAGCTCCAGCACCACCGCCGTGTCGTACCCCGCGGGCGGCGACCCGTCCGCCGGCAGGGGCACCCGCAGCGCCGGCAGCGAACCGTCGCGACGCCGCACCTCGTCCGCGAGCGCCGGCACCCCCGCCGACGCCTCCGCCAGCAGCTCCGCCGTGTCCCGCAGGCTGAACCGCACGCCGCCCGTCGTCGACACCACCGACACCTCGTCGGACACCGCGCGCACCGCGGCGAACCCCACGCCGAAGCGCCCGACGACCCGCCGGTCCGGTGCGGTTCCGCCGTCGGGCCGCTTCGACGACGCCCGCATCGACGCGAGCGACGCGACACCCGCCTCGTCGAGCGGGGCACCCGTGTTCGCCGCGACCAGCACGAGCGTGCCGTCGTCCGCGCGTGCGAGCCGCAGCAGCAGGCGACCCTCGACCCCGGCCCGCGCCGCCGCGTCGGCGGCGTTCTGCGCGAGCTCGACCACCAGGCGGTCGCGGTAGTAGCCGCGCGCGTGGTCCTCCTCGGTGTTCGCGTCCTCCCGCAGGCGGGCCGGGGACGCGCGCCACGCCCCCAGCACGGCGGCGCGCAGGGCCGCGGTGCCGAGGGCGTCGAACGTCACTGCTCCGGGTCGGTCCCGGTCTCGGCCACCGGCGCGCCCTCGGGGGCGGCGTCCTCGGCGGGAGCGGAGTCGTCGGGGACGGCCGCGGACGACGCCGGGACGTCGGGCGTCGTCTCCGCGGGCTCGGCGGTGGGCTCCTGGGCACGCGCCGCGTGCGGCACGACCTCGACACGGGTCTCGTCGATGAGCGGGTCCGGCGCGGGCCAGTCGCTCGGCGGCGCGTCGGCGTCGGTCTCGGAGTGCGCGCCGCAGCCGTGGTCGAGGCTCACGACCTTGCCGTCGTCGGGCGACCACGCGTTCGCGCAGACGCCGAACACGGTGCCGAGCGACCCCTGGATCGGCACGAGGAACCCGCACGACGCGCACGCCGCGGACGACGCGAGCGCCCCGGCGGTCGTCGGGCCGTGCGAGCCGCGGTACCACCGCTCGGCGGCCTCGTCGCGCCCCTCGGGGGACAGCACGCGGACGCGTGCGAGGGCGAGCTCGTCGATCGCGACGGAGTCGAGCTCCTCGTCGCCGGTCGGCGTCCAGCCGGGCTCGAGGCGCGGGTCGTCGGCGCGGAACGGCAGCACGTCGCCGGGGCCGATGTCGCCCGGGCGCAGGCGGTCGGACCACGGCACCCACGTGGCGGCGAGGATCGCGTCGTCGCCGGGCAGCAGCTCGGCCTCGCACACCGTGGGCGTCCGGCCGCGCGGCACGCGCGCGACGGTGACGGTCCACTCCCAGCCGCGGTAGCCCTTGGCGAGGCACGCGAACCGGTGGGAGACGAGCCGCTCCCCCTCGACGACGTGGCCGAGGTGCTCCCCGACGTCCGCCGGGTCCTCGGCGATGCCGACCGCGACCTCGCGGGCCAGGTCGACGGCGTTGCCGAGGACGGCGTCCTTCGTGGCGACGGCCATGCTCAGGCCTCGAGGTCGTCGGCGACGCGGCGCAGCAGCGTGGCGTACTGCGTGGCGCGGGCCTTCTCGGGGTAGCGGCCGCGGCGCAGGTCGTTGCCGACGCGGTCGAGCACCTTGATGAGGTCCTCGATGATGACGGCCATGTCGTCCGCGGGCTTGCGCGCGGCCTTCACGACGGACGGCAGCGGGTCGAGGATCTTCACGGACAGCGCCTGCGGGCCGCGACGGCCGTCGGCGACGCCGAAGTCGACCTTGGTGCCGGGCTTGGGCGTGACGCCCGCGGGGAGCGCGGACGCGTGCAGGAAGACCTCACCGCCGTCGTCGTCGGCGATGAACCCGAACCCGCGCTCGGTGTCGAACCACTTGACCTTGCCGGTGGGCACGGCAACCCCTTGTCCTTCTGCGTGACGACGTCCCCTCGACGTCCTGACCCTCCAGGTTACCGGCCCGGGCGCCGCCGGTGCGCCTGCCGGTCGCGTCGACCACCCGGCCGCCGCGCTCCGTCCCGCCCGGTCAGCCCTGCGCGAGCCGGTCCAGCGCGAGCGCGGCGAGCACCGCCGGACCCGTGACGAGCGCGTCGTCCGCGAACCGGGCGTGCGCCGAGTGGTTGTACGCGGCCGTGCGGGGGTCCTCGCCGGCCGGTGTCGCACCGACCGCGACGAACACGCCGGGCACCCGCTCGAGCACGTACGAGAAGTCCTCGGCACCGGGCAGCGGCTGCGCCGCCTCGTGCCACGCGTCGGGCCCGAGCAGCGCCGGGACGACGCGGGCCGCGCGCGCCACCTCGTCGGGCGCGTTGACCGTGACGGGGTAGCCGCGCTGGTAGTCGACGGTGACGGTCAGCCCGTGCGCGGCCGCGACGCCCTCGCACACGCGGGTCAGGCGCTCGGGGACGACCGCGTGCGCGGCCTCGGAGAAGGTGCGGACCGTGGCCTCCAGCCGGGCCGTCGGCGCGATGACGTTGTCCGTCGTCCCGCCGAGGATGTGACCCACCGTGACGACGACCGGGTCGAACACGTCGAACTGGCGCGTGACCATCGCCTGCAGCGCGAGGACGATCTCGGCCGCCACGGGGACCGGGTCGGCGGCGAGGTGCGGCATCGAGCCGTGCCCGCCGCGTCCCTCGACGGCGACGTGCACCGTGTCGGCCGCGGCGAGGATCGTGCCCGGCCGCGACATCACCACGCCCGTCGGCAGCAGCGACGACATCACGTGCAGCGCGTACGCCGCCACCACGCGCTCGCCGGCCGCGTCGAGCACGCCCTCGTCGATCATGACCCGCGCGCCGTGGTCGCCCTCCTCACCCGGCTGGAACATGAGGACGACCGACCCGGCGAGGTCCGCGCGCCGGGCCGCGAGCAGCCGGGCCGCGCCCACGAGGCCCGCGGTGTGCAGGTCGTGCCCGCACGCGTGCATCACGCCCGGGTGCTCGGACGCGAACGGCTCACCCGACTCCTCCGGGACCGGCAGCGCGTCCATGTCGCCGCGCAGCAGCACCGCCGGTCCCGGGCGCCCGCCGCGCAGCACCGCGACGACCGACGACAGCCCCGTGCCCGTCGTGACCTCCAGACCGAGGCCGTCGAGCGCGTCCAGCACGAGCCGCTGCGTGACCGGCAGGTCCAGGCCGATCTCGGGCGCGCGGTGCAGGGCGTGCCGCAGCGCGACGACGTCGTCACGCTGCGCACGGGCGTCCGCGAGCAGGGCCGCGAGCGCGTCGTCGCCGACCGTGCCGGCGGCGGTGGGGTCGAGGGTTCCGGTCACGGCTGACCTCCGGGCGGGAGCGGGTGGACGTCTCGCACGCTAGCGTCCGGCCCGGCACCTCGCCCGGACCCCGCCCGCGTCACGCGACGGCGGCCACCGTGCGTGCCGGTCGTCGTCGCCCGCCCGTCCCCGCCGTCGACGCTCGGCCGAGCGGTGGAGCGCGACCCCGGCCCCCGCCCACCGCGAGGAGGGGGCACGTATCGTGGGACGGATGGCCACGTTCACCGGGTACCTGCGCGCGTGCGGGGACGACGACCTCGTCACGCTCCTGCGCCTGCGCCCGGACCTGGCGTCGCCGTCCCCCTCCACGCTGTCGTCGCTCGCGGCCCGGGCGACCAGCCGGGCGAGCCTCGAGCGGGCGCTCGCGGCGGTCGACGCGGCCGTGCTGCAGGTCGTCGAGGCCGTCGTCGCCCTGGGTGCGGAGCGCCCCGTGACGGCCGCGGCCGTGCGGGCCGCGGTCGCGGGAGACGACACCGCGGCGGCCGCGCTCGTCGACGCCGCGCTCGCCGACGCGCAGGCCCGGGCCCTGATCCACCCCGACGTGCCGGAGCCCGCCGCACGCGCGGGCCGGCGGCGGTCGACGGCCGACGACGCGCCGCTGCACGCGGCCCCCGGCCTCGCGGAGCTGCTCGGCCCGTACCCGGCCGGCCTCGCCCCGGTCGAGCACCACCGCACCGAGACCCACGCCGACGGCCGCGGGTCCGCGGTCCCCGACGACCCGGCCGAGGTCCGGTCGCTGCTGCAGGACGCCCCGGCAGGCGCGCGCCAGGTGATCGACGCGCTGCTGTGGGGGCCGCCCGTGGGCCTCGCCCCGACCAACGCGACCGCGACCGCGGGCGCCGTGCAGTGGCTGCTGCGGCGCGGGCTCCTCGTGCACGGCGACAGCCGGCACGTCGTCCTCCCGCGCCGCGTCGCCCTCGCGCTGCGCGGCGGGCGGACCCACCGCGCGCCCGCGCTCGCGCCCACGGTGCCGGCCGACGCCCCGCACCGCTCCCCCGCGCTGGTCGCGGCCGAGTCGGTCGCGGCGGGCGAGCACGTCGTGCGGCTCGTCGCGCGGCTCGCGCACCTGTGGGAGCACGCGCCCGCACCCGTGCTGCGGTCCGGCGGGCTGGGCGTGCGCGAGCTGCGCCGGGTCGCGACGACGCTCGAGGTCGACGAGGCCGAGGCGGCGTTCGTCGTCGAGCTCGCGGGCGCCGCCGGGCTCGTGGCCGACGACGGCGAGGAGTCGCCGTCGTTCGTGCCGACGCTCGACCTGGACGACTGGGCCGCGCTCGACGTGCCCGCCCGCTGGGCGGTCCTCGTGCGGACCTGGCTGAGCACGCCCCGCACGCCGTGGCTCGTCGGCAGCCGGGACGAGCGCGGTGCGGTCCGCGCGGCCCTCGACCCGGAGCTGCACCGCACGTGGGCCCCGCGCCTGCGGCGCTCGGTGCTGGGCGTGCTCGCCGACGCCGACGGCGTCGCGCTGACCGCGCACCAGGTGCTCGACGTCCTGCGCTGGCGCGCGCCGCGGTCCGTCCCGCCCGAGCCCGCCGTCACCGCGGTGCTCGTCGAGGCCGGTCGACTCGGCGTGCTCGGGGCGGGCGCGCTGTCACAGGCCGGCCGCGCCCTCCTGGACTCGCCCCCCGACGACACGGCCGCGGCCGAGACGTTCGCCGCCGCGCTGCCCCCGGCCGTCGACGAGGTCCTGCTCCAGGGCGACCTCACCGGCATCGTGCCGGGCCGCCCGAGCCCCGCGCTCGAGGCGCTGCTCGACGCGACGTCGCACGTCGAGTCCCGCGGCGGCGCGCTCACCGTGCGGTTCACGCCCACGACCGTGCGCGCCGCGCTCGACGCGGGCGCGACCGCCGACCAGGTGCTCGCGGACCTCGCCGCGCACGCGCGGGGCGTCGTCCCGCAGCCGCTGGAGTACCTGGTCCGGGACGCCGCCCGGCGCCACGGCCGGCTGCGCGCCGGCACGGCGTCGAGCTACGTGCGCGCGGACGACCCGGCCCTCCTCGCGGGCCTCGTCGACGACCCCCGCCTCGCCGACCTCGGCCTCGTCGCGCTCGCCCCGACGGTCCTGGCCGCGCAGGCGAGCACCCGCGAGCTCGTCGAGACGCTGCGCGAGCGCGGCCTCGCGCCCGTCACCGAGGGGCCCGACGGGGAGGTCCTGCACCTCGCGCCCGTCGTGCGACGCGTCGGGCGGCGCGGTGCGGCGGCGGCCCGCCGTCGGGCGAGCGCGGCCGTCGCCCCCACCGGTCCGACCGCGTTCCGCGAGCCGCTGCCCGACGAGCGACTCGCCGCGCTCGTGCCCGAGCTGCGTCGTGCCGACGCCGAGCAGGTCACCGACCGCGTCGCGCGGGCCCGCGACCTCACGCACGGCGGGCGGGAGGCGGTGCACGGGACGGTCCCGGCCCCGGGCGGAGCGTCCGCGACGGGCGGGCCGTCCGCGGCGGAGGCCGCCGGTCCGCGGGGTGCGCGCCCGCGCGGCTCGGACGAGGACGCGTCCGCGTCCGGTCCCGGCTCGGCGGGTGGCGAGGCCGCCGGGTCGTACGCCGGGCGGGCGGCGGTGCGCGCCCGCAGCGCCGCGCCCGCGGGCACCCGGCCGGGCGGCGGTGCCGAGGGCGCCGGTCCGGCGACCGGTGCCCCCGGGGGGCCTGCGGCCGGGACGCGCGCGGGCGTTGTCGTCGGGGGCGAGGGAACAGCGGACCCCGCGGCGGCGTTGGTGCTGCTGCGCGAGGCGGCCGCGGAGCGCTCGACGGTGTGGGTCGAGCTCGTCGGGTCGCAGGGCGTGCCCGAGCGGCGGCTGCTGCGACCGGTGCACGTCGAGGGCGGGCGGCTGCGGGCCGTCGACCCGGCGCGCGAGGCCGAGCTGACGGTCGCGGTGCACCGCATCGCGTCCGTCCAGAGCGCCGACGACGACCCGCCCGGCACCCCGGGCGACACCACTGCCGCCGACGAGGCGAAGGAGACCACGTGACGAACGGCCCGCTGATCGTGCAGAGCGACAAGACGCTCCTGCTCGAGGTCGACCACGACCAGGCCGACGCCTGCCGGCGGGCCATCGCCCCCTTCGCCGAGCTGGAGCGCGCGCCGGAGCACGTGCACACGTACCGGCTGACGCCGCTCGGACTGTGGAACGCGCGCGCCGCCGGGCACGACGCCGAGCAGGTCGTCGACGTGCTGCTGGAGTACTCGCGCTATCCCGTGCCGCACGCGCTGCTCGTCGACGTCGCCGAGACGATGTCCCGCTACGGGCGGCTGCAGCTCGTCCAGCACCCCGTGCACGGCCTCGTCCTGCACGCGCTCGACGCCGCGGTGCTCGCCGAGGTCATGCGGTCCAAGCGGACCGCCGGGCTGCTGGGTGCGCGGATCGACGAGGCCGACGTCGTGGTGCACCCGTCGGAGCGCGGGCACCTCAAGCAGGTGCTGCTCAAGCTCGGCTGGCCCGCCGAGGACCTCGCGGGGTACGTCGACGGCGAGGCGCACGCGATCGACCTCGCGCAGGACGGCTGGCACCTGCGCCCCTACCAGGAGCACGCGGTCGAGTCGTTCTGGCACGGCGGGTCCGGCGTCGTGGTCCTGCCCTGCGGCGCGGGGAAGACGCTCGTCGGCGCGGGCGCGATGGCGCGGTCGTCGACGACGACGCTGATCCTCGTCACCAACACCGTGTCCGCGCGGCAGTGGCGCGACGAGCTCGTCAAGCGCACGACGCTCACCGAGGACGAGATCGGCGAGTACTCGGGCGCCCGCAAGGAGATCCGGCCCGTCACGATCGCGACCTACCAGGTGCTGACGACCAAGCGGAAGGGCGTCTACACGCACCTCGAGCTGCTCGACGCGCGCGACTGGGGCCTCATCGTCTACGACGAGGTCCACCTGCTCCCCGCGCCGATCTTCCGCATGACCGCCGACCTGCAGGCTCGGCGGCGGCTCGGCCTGACCGCGACGCTCGTCCGCGAGGACGGCCGCGAGGACGAGGTGTTCAGCCTGATCGGCCCCAAGCGGTTCGACGCGCCGTGGAAGGACATCGAGGCGCAGGGCTACATCGCCCCCGCCGACTGCATCGAGGTCCGCCTGACGCTGCCCGACCACGAGCGCATGCTCTACGCGACCGCCGAGCCCGAGGACAAGTACCGCCTCGCCGCGACGGCCGCCGGGAAGAACCGGGTCGTCGAGCGGCTCGTCGCGCAGCACGAGGGCGACCAGGTGCTCGTCATCGGCCAGTACCTCGACCAGCTGCACGAGCTCGCGGAGCACATCGACGCCGACCTCATCACCGGCGAGACGACGGTCCGCGAGCGGCAGCGCCTGTTCGACGCGTTCCGGGCCGGCGAGATCCACAAGCTCGTCGTGAGCAAGGTCGCGAACTTCTCGATCGACCTGCCCGAGGCGTCCGTCGCGATCCAGGTGTCCGGGTCGTTCGGGTCCCGTCAGGAGGAGGCGCAGCGCCTCGGCCGGATCATGCGCCCCAAGTCCGACGGCAAGACCGCGCACTTCTACACGGTCGTCGCGCGCGACACCGTCGACCAGGAGTTCGCGGCCCACCGCCAGCGCTTCCTGGCGGAGCAGGGGTACGCCTACTCGATCGTCGATGCGGAGGATCTCGACGTAGCGCAGTAGGTGGTGAGGGCGGCGCCAGCCGCACTCGCCACCTACGGAGCGCAGTCGAGATCCGACCAGAAATACAGGGATCTCGACGTCCCGCAGCAAGGGGTGAGGGGGCCCCGGGCCGCACTCGCCACCTACGGAGCGCAGTCGAGATCCGACCACAAGCACAGGGATCTCGACGTAGCGCAGCAGGGAGTGAGGGCGGTCGCCCGCCGCAGGCTCCCGGTCAACGCGCAGGCGTCCCCGTCAGCGGGTGGCGACGCGGGCGTCGTCGGTGATCCAGGAGAGCCACTGCACCGCCTGGGAGCGCATGAGGTCGGCGACGGAGCGGCCGAGGTCCCAGAGCGCCGGCCCGACGCGTGCCGCGTCGCGGACCCATGCGGGTGCGGACGCCGACCACCACGCCGCGACGGCGTGCCGCTGGAAGGCGAGGCTCGCGGCGACGTCGCACCGGGTGCGGTGCACGGCGCCGACGACGTCGTCCACGACGTGCGCGATGGCGGCGGTGAGGTGCTCGCGGTCGTCGGACGCGTTGGTGCGGGACTCCCGACCGTCGGCGTCGGGCGCGTCCGCGACGACGACCCGGCTCGTCGTGGCGACGCCCGGACCGACCGTGGCCGCGTCCCGGCCGAGAGCGGCCCGCGTCGGGGCACGGTCGACGGGTGCCGCGGCGCGCGTCGGGGCGCGGTCGGCCGTTCCCGCGGCGTGCGCGGGGGCGGTCACGGCGACGAGTCCGAGGAGCGTGAGGACCGCGACGGCGGCGACGTGGCTCGCCCGGCTGCTCCGTGGCACGGCGTCCGCTCCCTGGGTCCGCGCGGGCACGACGATTCCTGTGCGCCCGCTGTGTGCGACGACCCTCCCACCGTGGTGTCCCCGCGGTCAACGTGGCGCGCCGCGCTGACCTGCGACGACGCGCCACGGACGACCTCCGCCGCGGTGGCACCGGTGCGCGGGGAACCCGGACGGGCCGTGCGTCGTTGCGGCGGGTACCACCCTGAGAAAGGATCGTCGCGTGCGTTCCCGGTCCCGCGCGTCGTCGCTCGTGCCCCTCGTCGCTCCCGCGCGCGCGGCCACCGCGCTCGCCCTCGCCGTCACCGCGCTCGTGGTGCCCGCGCTCGTGGCCGCCCCGGCGGCCGGGGTGCCGCTGCGCACGGCGGAGCCGGTGTCGATCACGGCGGACATCACCGACGAGGTCGGCGCGCTGGACGGGTCGGAAGGCGAGGTCCAGGCGGCGCTGGACGAGCTGTCCGACGCGACCCCCTACGACCTGTACGTCGTCTACGTCGCGGACTTCGCGGGGCAGAACCCGGTCGACTGGGCGCAGGCGACGGCCGCGCAGTCCGGGCTGGGCCCGTCGGACTTCGTGCTCGCGGTCGCGACGGAGGCGCGCCGGTACGCGCTGGTCCCGCAGCAGACGGGCGACCTGTCGAGCAGCGAGGTCCAGGCGGCGGCGACGGCCGCCGAGGACCACCTGTCGCAGGAGGACTGGGCGGGCGCGGCGGTCGCGACCGCGGACTCGCTGCGCGCGTCGGCGACGGGTGCAGGCGGTGGCGGCGGGTTCGGCTTCGGCGGGGTGCTGCTGCTCGGCCTCGTCGTCATCGGCGGGTTCTTCGTGCTGTCGGCGTTCCTGCGTCGCCGGCGCGACCGGCAGATCGGGCCGCCCCCTCAGCAGCAGGCCGCAGGGCCGGTCGACGAGCTCGCGGCGCTCCCCACGGCCGAGCTCGACAAGCGGTCGTCGTCGGCGCTGGTCCGCATCGACGACGCGCTGCGCACGTCGGAGGAGGAGCTCGGCTTCGCGCAGGCCCAGTTCGGTCCGGACGCGACGCGCGAGTTCGAGCAGGTGCTCACGGGCGCGAAGCAGCAGGTCACCGAGGCCTTCCGGCTGCGGCAGACGCTCGACGACGACATCCCCGACACCGAGCCGCAGGTCCGCGAGACGGCGACGCGCATCATCCGGACGGTCGCGCAGGTCTCGGCGGCGCTCGACGCGCAGAAGTCGGCGTTCGACCAGCTCCGCGACGTGGAGTCGCGCGCGGGCGACGCGATCGAGGCCCACGCGCGCGAGGCGGCGGCGCTGCAGACGCGCGTCGACACGGCCCGCGCGACCCTCCAGACGCTCCAGGCCCGGTACCCGGCGACGGCGCTCGCGTCGGTCGTGCACAACCCGGACCAGGCGCGCCTGCTGCTCGACGAGACCGGCGCGACGCTCACCCAGGGCCGGGCGGCGCTCGAGCAGGGCGACCGCGCGACGGCGGTCCGGTACGCGCGGGCCGCGGAGGAGGCGCTCGGGCAGGCGCGCGTCCTGCTCGACGCGGTCGACCACGCGGGCACGGACCTCGCGTCGGCGGGTCCGCGGCTCGACGCGGCGATCGCGTCGATCACGTCCGACATCGCCGACGCGCAGCGGCTCGGCCCCGGCCGTCCGGAGGTCGCCCCGCGCGTCGAGGCGGCGCACGCCGCGATCGCCACCGCGCGCACGGCCCGGACGGGCGACGGCGACCCGCTCGCGGCGCTGCGCACGATCACCGAGGCCGAGGCCGCGATCGACGCCGCGCTCGCGCCCCTGCGGGAGGCCCGCGAGCGCGCGGACCGGGCGCGCAGCCTGCTCGACGAGACGCTCGGCCGGCTGCGGTCGGCGCTGCGCGCGACGAGCGACTTCGTCGCGACCCGGCGCGGTGCGGTCGGACCCGAGGCACGGACCCGGCTCGCGGAGGCCGAGCGCTGGTACCGGCAGGCGGAGGACCAGGCCGGGACGGAGCCCGAGGCCGCGCTGGAGTCGGCGCGGCGGGCCGAGCAGCTCGTCGCCGACGCGCAGCACCTCGCGCAGGCGGACGTCGAGCAGGCCGACGCCTACCGGTACCAGAGCACCGGCCAGCGCGGCATGGGCGGCGGCGGTCTCAACGGCGTCGGCGGGATGGTGCTCGGCGGCATCCTGCTCGACTCGATCCTGCGCGGCGGCGGCGGCTGGGGCGGCGGCGGCGGAGGAGGCGGCGGGGGCGGTTTCGACGGCGGCGGGTTCGGGGACGGCGGCTTCGGCGGCGGTTTCTGACCAGCGGGCCCGGACGCCCGGCAGGACGCGCGGACGACCGTCGACCGGACGGCACGGGCGCGGCACGAGCAGCACGACCAGCGCAGGACCAGGCACGACACGGAGCGAGGGAAGGCACGGCGATGACCGAGAAGCAGAGCATCTTCGGGCGGATCACCCAGCTGGCGCGCGCGAACATCAACGCGCTGATCGACCAGGCCGAGGACCCGCAGAAGATGCTGGACCAGCTGGTCCGCGACTACACCGGCTCCATCGCCGAGGCGGAGAAGGCCATCGCGCAGACGATCGGCAACCTGCGGCTCGCGGAGCAGGACTACAACGAGGACGTCGCCGCGGCCCGCGAGTGGGGCGGCAAGGCGCTCGCCGCGTCGACCGCCGCCGACCAGGCGCGCGCCGCGGGCGACGTCGCGAAGGCCGACCGGTTCGACAACCTCGCGAAGGTCGCGCTCGGCAAGCAGATCCAGGCCGAGGGCGAGGTCCGCGAGGCCGAGCCGCTCATCGCGTCGCAGCGCGAGACCGTCGAGAAGCTCAAGTCGGGCCTGGGGCTCATGAAGGACAAGCTCGGGCAGCTCAAGACGCGCCGGGACACGCTCGTCGCCCGGCAGAAGTCCGCGCAGGCGCAGCAGACCGTGCAGACCGCGATCTCGTCGATCAACGTGCTCGACCCGACGAGCGAGCTCGCGCGGTTCGAGGAGAAGGTGCGGCGCGAGGAGGCCTACGCGATGGGGCAGGCCGAGCTCGCGGCGTCGTCGATCGACTCGCAGTTCGCCGAGCTCGAGGCGTCGGGCGCGCAGATCGAGGTCGAGGCGCGTCTCGCGGCGCTCAAGCAGGGCAGCGCGCCCCAGGCGCTCGGCACGACGCCCGTGACGCCGCAGCTGGAGGCCGCGCCCGAGCAGTGACGCGGCGGTCCGCCGCACGGACGACGACGGCCGGCTCCCGGGTGGGGGCCGGCCGTCGTGGTGTCCGGGTCGACGCGGCCCGGGCGCGTCAGGGTCAGGCGGGCGTGCGGTCGTCCGCTCGGGCCACGACCAGACCGGCGAACGTGCGGGCGATCGTCTCCCCCGCGCGGGCGACGGCCCCGTCGTGCTCGGCGGTCGCGGCGTCGACCGCAGCGGTGTCGACGTCGTCGTGCAGCTCCGCCCACGCGTGCAGGGTCGCGGGCGACGCCTCGGGGTGGAACTGCACGCCCCACGCCGTCCCGACGCGGAACGCCTGGTACGGGTACTGGCGGGAGTGCGCGAGCCACGTCGCGGTGCGCGGCAGGTCGACGATCGCGTCCGCGTGCATGCTCGGCATCGGCGTCGACCGGTGGTCCTCGGGGACGTCCGCGTCGACGAGCGCGCCGACGACCGGGTCGCCGACGGCCTCGGGACGCCAGCGGACGTCGACGACGCCCGACTCGCGTCCGGGCGGTGCGGCGACGTGCACACGGCCGCCCGCGGCGACCGCGAGCAGCTGGGCGCCGAGGCAGATGCCGAGCGTCGGGACGCCCGCCTGGACGGCGTCCGCGAGCAGGGTCCGGGTCTCCCGGATGCCGGGCTCGTCGTCGGACAGCGCGGACATCTGGCCGCCGAGGACGAGCAGGCCGTCGAGGGTGTCGGCCGGGCCGGTCGTCTCACCGAGGTCGGCGCGCACGACGCGCACCTCGATGTCGTCGAGCCAGCCGGCGAAGCGGTCGAGCGGCACACCGGCGTCGAGCTGGACGACCGTGAGCACCGGGGCGGTGGGGGGCGTGGCAGCAGTCACGAGGCAGCACCGTACCCGTTGCGCGGCCCGCGTCACCCGGGCCCTGTGGGCCGTCCGGGGCGCCGCCGCAGGTCGGGACGCGACGTGTGCCGCAGGGTGAACCTCGCACGCGGCGTCCGGGCGGGCGGGACGTGGTCCGAGTCCAGCGCGGGCACGGCCCCGCGTACGCAGCGCGCTCCCAGGCGACACCCAGGATCCGGGACCAGACTGGGAGCATGACCGGTGCGCCCGCCCAGCCCGAGGCCCGCCTCCTCGTCGTGGACGACGAGCCCAACATCCGCGAGCTCCTCGCGACGTCCCTGCGGTTCGCGGGCTTCGAGGTGCACGCCGCCGCCGACGGCGGGTCCGCGCTCCGGCTGGCGCGCGACGTCGAGCCCGACCTCGTGGTCCTGGACGTCATGCTCCCCGACATGGACGGGTTCACCGTCACCCGCCGCCTGCGCGAGAAGGGCCAGCACGTCCCCGTGCTGTTCCTCACAGCGCGCGACGACACCGCCGACAAGGTGCAGGGCCTCACGGTCGGCGGCGACGACTACGTCACCAAGCCGTTCAGCCTGGAGGAGGTCGTCGCGCGGATCCGCGCGATCCTGCGCCGCACCTCGCCCGGTGTCGAGCTCTCGTCGAGCGTGCTGCGGTACTCCGACCTCGAGCTCGACGAGGACAGCCACGAGGTCGTGCGCGCGGGCCACCCCGTCGAGCTGTCCCCCACCGAGTTCAAGCTGCTGCGCTACCTCATGCTCAACCCCGGCCGGGTGCTGTCGAAGTCGCAGATCCTCGACCACGTCTGGCAGTACGACTGGGGCGGCGACGCGAACATCGTCGAGTCGTACATCTCCTACCTGCGCCGCAAGGTCGACCAGCTGACCGACGCCGACGGCAACCGGCTGCCGCCGCTCATCCACACCAAGCGCGGCGTCGGGTACCTGCTGCGCGAGTCGACGTGACCGCGTCCTCGCCGTCGCCGCAGGCCTCGCCGCTCGACCCCGACGCGCCCGCCCCGCGACGACCCGCGTCGCTGCGGGCACGGTGGGACGCCGTGCCGCTGGTCCACCGGCTCGTCGGCATCATCACGGTCCTCGTGGGCCTCGGCCTCGTGCTCGCGGGCGTGGTCAGCGCGACCCTGCTCGGCGGGACCATGGTCGGGCAGGTCGACGAGAAGCTCGAGTCCGAGGGGCTGAGCCTCGCGCAGCAGCAGCTCGACTCCCTCACCCCGTTCGGCAGCAGCCTCGCGCCGAGCGACTACTACGTGCGCGTGCAGGTCGGCGGCTTCGAGAACGTCAGCCCGCCGTCGCGGTCCGCACGCCTGCGGTACGGCGTCCCCGTCGTGCCCGACCTCACCGCGGCGCAGGCCACGGCCCGGCGCGGCGAGCCGTTCACCGTCGGTTCGACGACGGACGACTCACGGTGGCGGGTCGTCGCGTACCCGCTGACGGCCGACGACGCGACCGGCTCGGTCGTCGTCGCGCTGCCCCTCGGTGACGTGCAGAGCACCGTCAAGCGCATGGTGCTCGTCCTCGTCGTGAGCGGGGCCGGGATCGTGCTGCTCGGCGCGCTCGCCGGCGCGTGGGCCGTGCGGCGCTCGCTGCGCCCGCTGCGGGAGATCGAGTCGACCGCCGCCGCCATCGCCGCGGGCGACCTGTCGCGTCGCGTCCCGCCCGCGCCCGAGCAGACCGAGGTCGGCCGGCTGTCCGCCGCGCTGAACGGGATGCTCACCCAGATCGAGCAGGCGTTCGCCGCGCGCACCGCGTCCGAGGCGCGCATGCGCCGGTTCGTGGCCGACGCGTCGCACGAGCTGCGCACGCCGCTCGCCGCGATCCGCGGCTACGGCGAGCTGTACCGGATGGGCGCGCTGCGCGAGTCCGCGCAGGTCGACGACACCATGCGGCGGATCGAGGACTCGGCGACCCGCATGGGCGGCCTCGTCGACGACCTGCTCGCGCTCGCGCGGCTCGACGAGAACCGCCCGCTGCGCCGCGAGCCCGTCGACCTCACGGTCCTCGCGGCCGACGCGGTCAGCGACCTGCACGCGCTCGACCCGTCGCGCGCCGCCCGGCTCTTGCCCCTCGCGCCGGGCGCGCCGTCCGGGCCGCACGTCGTGCTCGGCGAGGAGCCGCGACTGCGGCAGGTCGTCGCCAACCTCGTCGGGAACGTCGTGCAGCACACCCCGGCGGGCACGCCCGTCGAGCTCGCCGTCGGCACCGCACCCGACGGGCAGGCCGTCCTGGAGGTGCGCGACCACGGCCCGGGCATCGACCCCGAGCACGCCGCGCGGGTGTTCGAGCGGTTCTACCGGGTCGACGCGTCACGCGGTCGCGACTCGGGCGGCGCGGGTCTCGGCATGGCGATCGTCGCCGCGATCGTCACCGCGCACGGCGGGACCGTGGGCCTCGCCGAGACGCCGGGCGGCGGCACGACCGTCCGCGTCCTCCTGCCCTCCGCACCTGCGGAGGTTCACGAACCGGACCTCCCGGTGTCGCCGGGAGGCTCTACTATGGCGCGTCCTGACCATCGGCGTGAGGCTTGATCCATGGGCGTCCACGACGCACCCCAGTGGCTGTTGTCCGCGTTCCAGCGCAGCGCACAGGGAGCCGGAGCGACAGCGACGACGGAGGAGATCCGCGACGTCGGGCAGTCGCTCGTCGACAGGTGGTCCGCACCCGGCCGCGACTTCCACAACCTCCGCCACCTCGTCGACGTGCTGGTCCGGGTCGACGAGCTCGTCGAGGAGACGCACGAGCCCGACCTCGTCCGGCTCGCCGCGTGGTACCACGGCGCGATCTTCGACTCGGCCGAGCGCAAGGCGTACGCCAACCGTGGCGGCGAGGACGAGATCGCGAGCGCCCGGCTCGCGGTCGACGAGCTGACGCGCCTCGGCGTGCCCGAGCGTGCGACGCAGCGCGTGCACGACCTCGTCGTCGCGCTGGTCCGGCACTCCCCCGACCCGGCCGACTTCGACTGCGCCGTCCTGTGCGACGCCGACCTGGCGATGCTCGCCGCGGAGCCGCAGCGGTACAAGGCGTACCTGCACGACGTGCGCGCCGAGTACTCCCACCTGCCCGTCGAGGCGTACGTGCGCGCCCGGCTCAAGATCCTCGACAAGCTGCTGCGCCGGCCGTCGCTGTTCTCGTCGCCCCTCGGCGCCGCGTGGGAGGAGCCCGCGCGGCAGAACCTCTCGGCCGAGAAGCAGCGGCTCGAGAAGGAGCTCGCGAAGATCGACGCCGAGGCGCTCGCCGCGCAGCACGCCGACACCGCCACGCTCGCGGCGTCCGACGACGCGGCCGCGCAGGCCGCCGTCCGCGCGTCGAGCGGCGACCGGTAGGACGCTCCTCGACGACCACGGTCGAGCGGGGGCCGGGTCGGCGCAGGCCGACCGTCCCGGTCGGACGCTCCGTCGGCTCCGGACGCCCCGTCGTCCCCTACTCGCCGGTCGTGCCGTCGGCCAGCTCGCGCGCGATGTCGAGGTGCCCGGCGTGACGTGCGTACTCCTGCAGGACGTGGAAGGCGATCCACGCGAGCGTCGGGGTCGGCGTGGAGTCGAACCGGCCGCCGAGCGCGGCGCGGGCGTCGAGCGGCGTCGAGGCGAGGACCGCCGTCGTCCGCCGGCCGCCCGCGTGCAGCCGCGTCACCAGGTCGGCGGCGGTCACCGCGTCGGCGACGTGCCACCGCGCCCCGTCGGCACCTCCCGCGTGGTCGCCCCACGGGTCGTCGACGTGCTCCCCGAGGAAGCCCCACACGAACCAGCGACGCTCCATGTGCACGAGGTGCGCCAGAAGCTGCACCGGGGTCCACCCGGACGGGAGCAGCGACGTCCGCAGCTGCTCCGCGGTGAGGCCGACGGTCTTCCGCTCGACGGCGCCGCGGTAGTAGTCGAGGTAGGCGACGAGCTGCGCGGCGGGGTCGGCGGAGTCGACCCGGGGTTCGACGTCGGAGACGGCCATGGGGAGAACGTAGCCGCGCCCGCACGACGCGCGGGCGGGACGCAGGCGCGCCGCCGAGCCGTCCACAGCCCCCGGTGCCGTCGGGTGCGTCCACCGGTCGCGACGACCTGGTGCGCCGGTCACCGCGGTGCTCCCTAGCGTCGTGGCTCACGAGGTCGCGTCACGAGGGCCGACCTGTCGAGCCAGGAGGATCCGCATGAGCAGGTACGAGGTCGACAGCGCGCACGTCGCGCAGGCGGCGGCGGGGGTGCAGGCCCGCGCGGCGTCGATCCGCAGCGAGGTCGCCGCGATGCACCGGCAGCTCGCCGATCTCCAGGGCACGTGGCGCGGGTCCGCCGCGACCGCGTTCGCCGGCGTGGTCGCGAACTGGTCGTCGACGGAGGCCCGGCTCGAGCAGGCGCTCGACCAGATCAGCGCCGCGATGCACAGCGCGGCGCAGACGTACGCCGACGCGGAGGCCCAGGCATCGCGGCTGTTCACCGCCTGACGGCCACCACGGACGGGGCGGGACGGGTCGACGACGCGGTGGCACGACGGGGCACCTAGGCTCGGTCGTGTGACCGTGCTCGTCGACCCGCCGCTGTGGCCCCGGCACGGCACGACCTGGGCGCACCTCGTCAGCGACACGTCGCTCGACGAGCTGCACGCGTTCGCGGCGCGGGCAGGGCTCCCCCGGCGCGCGTTCGACCTCGACCACTACGACGTGCCGGACGAGCGGCTCACCGAGCTGGTCGCGCTGGGCGCGCAGCCGGTCAGCGCGGGCGAGCTGATCCGGCGGCTCCGGGCGTCGGGCCTGCGTGTCCCGGCACGCGACCGCGGCGGGCACCGGCACTGACCGGCGCGGTCGTCACGCCCCGGCTCGCAGGGCGGCGACCCAGCCGCCCGCCCACGTGATGTCGGCACCTGTCAGTCCCGCCTCGGCGGTGCAGCCGAAGCCCACGACCCAGGTGCCGTCCTCGAGCTCGACCTGACCGAGGTTCATCGGGCCGGGCAGGCCCGCGAGCAGACGACCGAGCGCGCCCGGCGAGACCCGCCAGACCTCGCCCGCGATCGGCGCGCCGTGCCCGGGACCGACCCGGACGAGGCCCGGCTTGCGCGGGGTCGTGGCGAGCGCGACGAGGCGGTACGCGTCGGACGTGCGGACGGTCGCGACGTACCGCGCGCCCAGGTCCTCGAGCTCGCCGTGGAGCGGCTGGCCGCGCAGGTGCGCGCCGACGACGAGCACGTCGACGCCCACGTCGACCACGAGCGGGGCGGAGACGGGCGACGAGGTGTCCGCGGGAGCGGGAGCGGCGGGTGAGGAGGGTTCATGGGTGCGGTGCAGGAGGCGAGCCGCGAGGTCGAGGGCGAGCTGGTCGTCGAACGCGCGGGCAAGGACGGTCACGCCGAAGGGACCGCCGTCGGCCTCCCCCGCCGGAACGGCGACGGCGGCGAGGTCGAGGAGGTTGACGAAGTTCGTGTACGTGCCGAGGCGGCGGTTGAGGCCCACCGGGTCGGCCTGCACGGCGGCGATCGTGGGGTGCTCGGTGGTCGTGGGCAGGAGCAGGAGGTCGCACCCGTCGAGCGTGTCGAGCGCCTCCGCGCGGGCGGCGGCGAGGCGGGCGCGGTCCGCGACGTACGCGTGCGCGGGGACGTCGCGGCCGGCGCGGATGATCGCGGCGACGGTCGGGTCCGCGTCGGCCGGGTCCGTGTCGAGGAACGCGCCGACGGCCTCGTAGCGCTCGGCGACGATCGCGCCGTCGTAGAGCAGCGTGGCGGCGTCGAGCATCGCCGAGACGTCGACGGTCCGGGTGCGGGCGCCGGTCGCGACGACGGCCGCGACGGCCTCGTCGAACGCGGCACGCCAGCCCGGCGACAGGACGACGAGGTCCTCGGCACGCGGGACGCCGACGACAGGTGTGGTCCGCAGCGCGAGCTGAGCGTCGGCAGGCCAGGTGCGTCCCGACGGGTCCGACGAGTGCGGGCCGACCATGAGCCGGGTCGCGAGAGCGCCCAGCGCGAGGTCACGCGTGAACGTGGTGACGACGTCGTACGTCCGGCATGCGGGGACGACCCCGGCCGTCGGCACGAGACCCACCGTCGTCTTGATGCCGACGATCCCGTGGAACGCGGCCGGCACGCGGCCCGAGCCCGCGGTGTCGGTCCCGATGCCGACGTCCGCGACGCCCAGCGCGACCGCGACGGCCGAGCCCGAGCTCGACCCGCCCGACACCCGCTCCGGCAGCGTCGCGTGCCGGACCGCGCCGAACGGGCTGCGGGTGCCGACGAGGCCCGTCGCGAACTGGTCGAGGTTCGTCTTGCCGAGGACCACCGCGCCCGCGTCGACGAGCCGCTGCACGGCGGGGGCCGTGACGGTCGCCGCTCCGGGGCGTCCGGCCGGCGACGTCGCGTACGAGGGGCACGCCGCGGTCGTCGGCAGGCCGGCCACGTCGACGTTGTCCTTGACGGCGAGCACGACGCCGGCGAGCGGCAGGTCCGCACCGGCCGCGACCCGCGCGTCGACGTCGGCGGCGGCCGCGAGCACGTCGGCACGGTCCACGAGGGTGATCCACACCTCCGGCCGGTCCACCGCGTCGAGCCGCTCGAACGCCGCCCGCGCCCGGCGCACCGCGGCCCCTGCCGCTGCCGTCGAGCCGTCGAGGCGCGACCGCCCCGGGTCGCCGCTCGCGTCGGCCGCGGAGCCGTCGAGGCCCGACCGCCCCAGGTCGCCGCTCGCGTCGACCGCCGAGCCCGTCCCCACCACGTCCACCACGTCGTCCACCCTCCCCGTCACTTGGCGACCCTGACACGTGCTGCCACGGTCACGCCTCTGCGCCCGTCACCCGCGCCCCACCGGGCCGGTGCCGTCGCGGCCGGACGCGCGGCTCGGCGTCACAGGCCCACCGCGAGGATCGCGAGGGGCGGGCCACGTCGCGGGCGGCCGCACGGCTCCGCGTCACGGGCCCACCGCGAGGATCGCGAGGGGCGCGCCGGGCGCGACCTGCTGACCGGGTGCGACCAGGACCTCCAGGACCCGCCCGTCCGCGGGTGCGACGACACCGAGCTCGAGCTTCATGGCCTCGAGCGCGACGAGCAGGTCGCCCTCGCGGACCTGGCTGCCCGACGCGGCCTCGACGCGCCACACGCTGCCGACCATCGGCGCCTCGACGAGCACGTGCCCGTCGGCGAGCTCGATCTGCGCGGCACCGGCGAGGCCCGCACCGGCCGGACCCGCGTCGGGTGCCGGCTCGTCGTGCGCGTCGAGCTCTCCGGCGGCGGCCCACGCGGCACGCTCGTCGGCGAACGCGGCGGCCTGCCGGGACTGGAACGTCGCGATGTCGTCGGCGTGCGCGGCGAGCAGGTCGAGGTGCTCGCGGTAGGAGAACGTGCCGTGCTCGACCTCGACGTCGAGGCGTCCGGCGGCGAACGCGGCCCGCTGCTCGAGGAGCTCCGCGGCGCCGACGGGGTGCCAGACGACGCGGTCGAAGAACCGCAGCAGCCAGGGCTTGCCGGGCTCGAACACGCCGCGCTGACGGTGGCCGGACCAGATGGGCACGGTCCGCCCGACGAGCTGGTAGCCGCCGGGCGAGTCCATGCCGTAGACGCACAGGTACTGCCCGCCGAGCCCGACGGTGTCGGCGGCGGTCCACGTGCGGGCCGGGTTGTACTTGGTCGTCATGAGGCGGTGGCGGGGGTCGAGCGGCACGGCCAGCGGGGCGCCGAGGTAGACGTCGCCGAGCCCGAGGACCAGGTACTCGGCGCTGGTCATGGTGGCGAAGACGTCGTCCGTCGACGGCAGCCCGTTGATGCGGCGGACGAACTCGATGTTCGACGGCAGCCACGGCGCGTCGGGCCGGACGCCGGCCTGGTAGCGGTGCACGGCGTCGGCGATCACGGGGTCGTCGAACGACAGCGGCAGGTGGATGCGGCGGCTGGGGACGACGAGGTCCGCGGTCGCGGGCAGCGTGGCCTCGAGCTCGACGAGCACCGCGACGAGGGCGCGGACGGACAGGGCGTCGGGGTCGACGTGCACGTGCAGCGACCGCACGCCCGGCGTGATGTCGACGATGCCGGACAGGTCGCGTGCGCGCAGCGCCTCGCCGAGCGCGTGGACGCGCATGCGGAGGCCGAGGTCGAGCACCATCGGCCCGTACTCGACGAGCACGTTGTCGTCGCCGCCGCGCAGGTAGACGACGTCGGGGGTGCCGAGCGGGTCGTCCGGGTCGCCGGGGACACGCGCGAGCACGCCGTCGTCGCCGTCGGGCCCGGTCGCGAGCGCGGACGGGACGGTGGCGGCGGCACGCAGGGCGTCGGACCCGCGCAGCGCGTCGGCGGTCGCCTCGGGGACGGGCACGAGTCGGACGGTGTCGCCCGGGCGGATCTGGCCCATCTTCCAGCGGTGCCCGGCGACGACGGTCACGGGGCACGCGAACCCGCCGAGGCTGGGCCCGTCGGGGCCGAGCAGGATCGGGGTGTCGCCCGAGACGTTGAGCGCACCGACGGAGTACGGGTTGTCGTGCAGGTTCGACGGGTGGAGTCCGGCCTCGCCGCCGTCGGGCCGCGCCCACTGCGGCTTGGGTCCGGTGAGGCGGATGCCGGTGCGGTTGGCGTGCGTCTGCACCTGCCACGTCGCGTCGTACAGCATCCGCATGTCGTCGGGCGTGAAGTACGTCGGCGCGGGCTGCGGCCCTTCCTGGACGGCGACCTCCCACGCGTGCACGAGCTGCGGCCGGTCCTCGACGGGCACGGGCGCGACGGGCGGCGCGTCGGACGGGACCACGGCCGGGACGAGGGTGTCGCCGAGCGCGAGCGCGCGGCCGGTGTACCCGCCGAACCCGCCGAGCGAGAACGTCGACGCGGACCCGAGGTAGAGCGGTACGTCGAGCCCGCCGCGCACGAGCACGTAGGTGCGCAGGCCCGCACCGGAGGGTGCGCCGACATCGAGCACCGACCCCGCCGGCACGACGACGGGTTCCCACTGCGGCACGGGCTCGCCGTCGACCGTCACGGGCGCGTCGGCGCCGGTCACGCAGACGACCGCCTCGTGACTGAACCGCAGGCGCGGGCCGGTGAGCGTGCACTCCAGGCCGGGCACGCCCTCGGGGTTGCCGAGCGCGCGGTTGCCGAGCCGGAACGACAGGTCGTCCATCGGTCCGGACGGCGAGATGCCGACGTCCCAGTGCCCGAGCCGTCCGGGCCAGTCCTGCACGGTCGTCATGACGCCGGGCCGCTCGACCGCGACGTGCGGCTCGTCGTCGACGACCCCGCCGAGCGTGCCCGTCGTGTGCGTCGCGGCGCGCACCGCCGGGTCGGCGACGGCGGCGCGCAGCAGCGGCAGGTTCGTCTGGAGGCCCGACATGCGCGTGTCCGCGAGCGCGGCGGCGCACGCGTCGAGCGCGGCGTCGCGGTCGTCGGCGTGCACGATCACCTTGGCGAGCATCGGGTCGTAGAGCGTCGTGACCTCCTGCCCGGTCTCGGCCCACGCGTCGACGCGCACCCCCGTCGACGGGTCGGGGTAGACGACCTCGGTGAGCAGGCCGGCGCTCGGCTGATGGTCCTTGCGGGGGTCCTCGGCGTAGACGCGCGCCTCGATCGCGTGGCCGCGGATCGCCGGGCCGGCGTCGGGGACCTCGTCGAGGAACGACGCGTCGCCCTGCGCGAGGCGGATCATCCACGCGACGAGGTCGACGCCCGTGACGGCCTCGGTCACGGGGTGCTCGACCTGCAGGCGCGTGTTGACCTCGAGGAACGACACCTCGCCGCGGTCGACGTCGTACACGTACTCGACGGTCCCGGCGGACCGGTACGCGACGGACGCGGTGAGCGCACGCGCCGACGCGTGCAGCTCCGCGCGGACGGAGGACGGCAGCGCGGGTGCGGGGGCCTCCTCGACGACCTTCTGGTGGCGGCGCTGCAGCGAGCAGTCGCGGTCGCCGAGGCTCACGACGCGACCCGCGCCGTCCCCGAAGACCTGCACCTCGAGGTGCCGTGCGTGGGCGACGTACCGCTCGAGGAACACCCCGGCGGACCCGAACGACGCGGCGGCGATCCGCTGCACGCGGTCGAACGCCGCGACGAGCTCGCCGGGGTCGGCGCACGCCTGCATGCCGATCCCGCCGCCGCCCCCGACCGCCTTGACCATCACCGGGTAGCCGACGACCTCGGCGGCGGCCAGCGCGTCGGCCACGCTCTCCAGGAGGCCCGAGCCGGCGACCAGCGGCACGCCCGCGGCGCGGGCGGCCTCGCGCGCCTCGTGCTTGTCGCCGAACACCGACAGGTGGGCCGGCGTCGGCCCCACGAACGCGAGCCCGGCGGCCTCGACCTGCGCGGCGAACGCCGCGTTCTCGGACAGGAACCCGTAGCCGGGGTGGATCGCGCCCGCACCGGTCTCGGCGGCGGCGTGCAGGACGAGCTCGGTGCGCAGGTAGCTCTCGGCGGCCGGCCCCGGACCGAGCCGGACGGCCTCGTCGGCGAGCCGGACGTGCGGGACGGCCGCGTCGGCGTCGGAGTAGACCGCGACCGTCCGCAGGCCGAGGTCGCGCGCGCTGCGCAGGATGCGGACGGCGATCTCGCCACGGTTGGCGACGAGCAGGGTGTCGAACACGGCGTCCCCCCGGTGCGGTCGTCGGACCGGCCGCACCCGCGGCCCCGACGGCGGCGGATCACGATCGGCGGGTGTGTATACACCCCGGTATCCCGCACGCTACGAACCGGTTGTTTCCCACCCCACCGCCCCGCGTAAACGTCGCGTTACGACCCGCCGCAGCCTCCCCCACTCGCGAGCGACGCGACGACCCGGGCCTGGTGACCGCGCCGGCGCCGGAACCGGTCACAGGCCCCGGGTCGGCGGGGCGGGGGCGGGCGACCGGCGGACCACCGCGAGGGCGCGGGAGGCGTCGCTGGGTGGGCGACAGGTCGCGGGGTCAGCCCGCGAGGGCCATGCGGGTCATGGCGCTGGTGGCGCGCTCCATGACGACCTCGAGGGACTCACCGACGTGCTTGTGCAGCGCGGTGAGCGCCTCGGGGAGGCGGCGCTCCAGGACGAGCTCGACGATCTCGATGTGCTCGTCGATGGTGAGCGCGATCCGGCCGGTCTCGACGAAGTCGTGCATCCGCACGGCCCGGATCTTCTGGTTGACGGTGACGAGCGCGTCGGTGAGCTGCGCGTTCCCCGACGACCGCGACAGCGCCTGGTGGAACCGCTCGTCGAGCAGCACGAACGACGGGTCCGGGTCGGGCGGGGCGTCGCGCAAGGCGTACCAGCGACCCAGCTCCTCACGGAGGATCGCCTCGTCGTGCCGGACCGACGGGTTCTCGATGGCGCGCGCGATGCCGCGCAGCTCGAGCGTGATGCGCAGCTCGTAGAGGTTGCGCAGGTCCTCCAGGCTCGGGACGACGACCGCGTACCCGTAGTCGGTGCGCTCGACGAGCCCGTCGGACAGCAGCCGGGACAGCGCCTCGCGCACGGGCGTGCGGGACACGTCGAACGCCTTGCCGAGCTTGGGCTCGGTGAGCCGCTCGCGCGGGGAGATGCGGCCGTTGAGGATGTCGTCGCGCAGCCGGTGGTAGACGACCTCGCGCAGCGACCGGGCCTCGGCGGCGGCCTCGTCGGACGTCCCTCCACCCGGGGCGGGACCCGCGCCGGCGGCCGGGTCGACGGCCGTGGACGGGCCGGTCAGGCCGGTGCTCATGCTCACGGAGCCTAGTCCTCCCCCTCGCCGCGTCCTGGCCGCGACGTTCCCCCGCCGGCCACGGTCCTCGCCGCCGACGTGGCACGGGCGAGGACCGCGACCCGCACCGCCGACCTGCCGTCGCCGGCCCTCGGACGCGCCGCCGTCGTCGTGCCGGCCCCGACCCGAGCACGCGTTGCCGCCGTCATGTCCCCGCCGACGGTCACAGGGCCATCGCCGCCCGCACGTCGGCCTCCTGCTCAGCCCCGCCGGACCCGGTGCTCGTGACGCGGCCGGACTCGAGCACGTAGTACCGCTGGGAGGCGGCGAGCGCGAAGCCGACGTGCTGCTCGACGAGCAGGACGGTGAGCCCGCGCTGCGCGGTGAGCGTCGCGACGGCGTCCTCGATCTCCTGCACGACGGACGGCTGGATGCCCTCGGTCGGCTCGTCGAGGACGAGGACGCGCGGACCGGTGACGAGCGCCCGCGCGATCGCGAGCTGCTGCCGCTGACCGCCCGACAGCAGCCCGGCACGGCGGGAGAGCAGCCCGCGCAGCGCCGGGAACAGGTCGAGCGCGTCGTCGACCCGGGACGCCCCGGCCGACCCGGCGCCGTCGGCGACGAGCTGGAGGTTCTCGCGCGCGGTGAGCTGCCCGAAGGACTGCTGACCCTGCGGCACGTACGCGAGGCCGCGGCGGACCCGCTGGTGCGGGCGCAGGCGCGTGACGTCGTCGCCGTCGAGCGTGACGCGACCCGACCGGACCGGCAGCAGCCCGACGGCGGCGCGCAGCAGGGTCGTCTTCCCGGCGCCGTTGTGGCCGAGCACGGCGGTCACGCCGCCGTCGGCGACGGACACGTCGACGCCGTGGACGACGGACGTGCGCCCGTACCCGACGTGCACCCCGGTGAGCTCCAGCATCACGACACCTCCTTCGACGACGCCGACGCCGGCGCGCGAGCGCCCGCGTCCCGGCCCAGGTACACCTCGACGACCTTCGGGTCGGCCTGCACCTGCGCGACGGACCCCTCGGACAGCACCGACCCCTGGTGCAGGACGGTCACGGACGACGCGAACGCCCGCAGGAACTCCATGTCGTGCTCGACGACGACCACGGTCCGCTGCTCGCCGATGCGCTGCAGGAGCCGGCCGGTCTGCTCGCGCTCGGACTGGGACATGCCGGCGACGGGCTCGTCGAGGAGCAGCAGTCGTGCGTCCTGGACGAGCAGCATGCCGATCTCGAGCCACTGCTTCTGGCCGTGCGCGAGCACCCCGGCGGGCACGTCCCGCACGTGCCCGAGCCCCACGGTGTCGAGCGCGGCCTCGACGTGCTCGGGCACGTCGGTCCGGCGGCGCAGCATCGACCACGGGCGACGCGACGCGCCCGCGGCGATGTCGAGGTTCTGGAGCACGGTGAGCTCGTCGAACACGGACGCGGTCTGGAAGGTCCGGCCGACGCCCGCCCGGGCGGTGCGGTGCGAGGCACGCCCGACGAGCTCGACGCCGCCGAACCGCGCCGACCCGGTCGCGGGTGCGAGTCCGGTGAGGGCGTCGACGACGGTCGTCTTCCCCGCGCCGTTGGGGCCGATGAGGAACCGCAGGTCGCCCTGCGTGACCGTGAGGTCGATGCCGTCGACGGCGACGAACCCGTCGAACACGACCCGCAGGTCGCGGACCTCGAGGTAGTCGTGCCGGAACCGCTCGCCGGGCGCGGCGATGACGGCCTCGAGCGCCTCGGTGTCGAGCCCGGTGGTGCCGTCGACCGGGACCGCGTCGGCCGGGTCGGAGCCGCGCGTGTGCGTCGGCGGCGCGGCGTCGTGACGCTCGGGGCTCATGCGGTCCTCCCGCTGACGGCGGGGTCGTGGACCCCGGACTCCTGGTCGTCGTTGCGCGGCGCGTCCCGCAGCACCGGGTCACCCCCGTCGTCGCCGCTGTCGCCCGAGCCGGCCCCGGACCCGCCGCGGCGACGCCGCCAGACCTGGCCCAGCGAGGCCAGCCCGTTCGGCAGGAACGCGACGACGACGATGAACAGCGCACCCTGGAAGTAGGTCCAGAACGACGGGAACGACTCGGACAGGCTCGTCTCGGCCCACGAGACGCCGATCGCACCGAGGACCGGTCCCAGCAGCGTGGCCCGACCGCCGATGGCGACGCCGACGAGGAACGCGATGGACGGCACGACGCCGACGTCGGCGGGCGAGATGATCCCGACGATGGGCGTGAACAGCGCCCCGCCGATCGCGGCGAACGCGGCGGCGACGGTGTAGGCGACGACCTTGACGAGCGCGGGGTCGTAGCCGAGGAACCGGACGCGGTTCTCCTGGTCGCGGACGGCGACGAGCAGCTCGCCGTAGCGGGATCGCATGAGCAGCCGGACGGCGGCGACCATGAGCAGCAGCACGACGGCGGCGATGTAGTAGAGCATCCGCTTGTTCACGGGGTCGGACAGGTCGTAGCCGAAGAAGCCCTGGAACCCGTTGAGGCCGTTGGTGCCGCCGGTGACCTTCTGCTGGCCGATCAGCAGGATCGCGAACGCGGCGGCGAGCGCCTGGGACAGGATCGCGAAGTAGGCACCGCGGACGCGCCGCTTGAACACCGCGAGCCCCAGGAGCGCCGCGAGACCGGCCGGGAGCAGCAGGATCGCCAGGATCGTGACGACCGGCGACCGGAACGGCTCCCACCACCCGGGCACGGTCCCGTCGCCGTAGAGCAGCATGAAGTCGGGCACGCCGCCCGGGCCGGCGTCGGCGAGCTTGAGGTGCATCGCCATGAGGTAGCCGCCGAGCCCGAAGAACACGCCCTGCCCGAGCGTGAGCATCCCGCCGCGGCCCCACGCGAGGCCGATGCCGACGGCGACCATCGCGAGGCACAGGAACTTGCCGAGCAGGTTGAGCCGGAAGTCCGACAGGACGGCGGGTGCGACGCCGAGCAGCAGCGCGGCGGCGAGCAGGAACCCGCCCCAGACGCGGGCGCGCGGACCGAGCCGGGCGCTCATGCGAGGCTCCGGGTCCGCACGGAGACCAGGCCCTGCGGCCTGACCTGCAGGAACGCGACGATGATGACGAAGACGAGCACCTTGGCGAGCGACGCGGTGGTCGAGTACTCGATGCCGGCCTGCAGCAGCCCGAGCCCGACGGCCGCGATGACCGCGCCCTTGAGCTGGCCGATCCCGCCGACGACCACGACGAGGAACGCGTCGACGATGTAGTTGGTGCCGAGCGTCGGGCCGATCGACCCGAGCAGCGTGAGCGCGACGCCCGCGACCCCGGCGACGCCGGACCCGAGGAAGAACGTGAGCCGGTCCGTCGCCCGGGTCGAGATGCCCGACGTCTCCGCGAGGTCCCGGTTCTGCACCGTGGCGCGGATGCGGCGGCCGAGCGGCGTGAACCGCAGCGCGAGCGACAGCGCGACGACCGCGAGGACCGCGAGCGCGAGGATGAACAGGCGGGTCCTCGGGATGCCCACCCCCAGGATCTCGACCGCGCCCGACAGCCAGGACGGCGCCCGCACGTCGACGTTCGGCGCCCCGAAGACGTCCCGCGCGGCCTGCTGGAGCACGAGCGCGACGCCGAACGTCACGAGCAGGGTGTCAAGCGGCCGCTTGTACATGCGGGAGATGAGCGCGACCTCGAGCAGCAGGCCGAGCAGCCCGCCGACGAGGAACCCGATCACGAGCGACACGAGCAGCGAGACGCCCGCGTCGGCGATCACGCCCTGCACGACGAACGCGGTGTACGCGCCCGCCATCATGAACTCGCCGTGCGCCATGTTGATGACGCCCATCTGACCGAACGTCAGCGCGAGCCCGAGCGCCGCGAGCAGCAGCACCGACCCGAGGCTGAGCCCGGCGAAGAGCTGGGAGACGAGGGCGTCCATGCGCGGCCCGTCCTTTCGTGTGGTCCGGGGACGAGGGGCGGTGGCGCCCCGACGCGCGTGCGTCGCGCCGGGGCACCACCGGTCAGCGGGTCAGGACAGGTCCTCGGCCCACTCGTAGCCCTCGAGGAACGGGTCCGGCTCGATCGGGCCGTCGGACGACCACTCGGTGTAGATGAGGCCGTCGGGGCCGATCTTCCCGATGAGCGCGGTCTTGGCGATGTGGTGGTTGTCGCCGTTCACGGTGACGGTGCCCTCGGGGGCGTCGAACGACACCCCGTCGGCCGCCTCCTGGATGTCCGCGACATCGAAGGACTCGGCCTTCTCGACCATGCCCTTCCACAGGTAGAGCGACGTGTACGCGGCCTCCATCGGGTCGCTCGTCACGCGGTCGTCGCCGTACTTGGCCTTGAACGCGGCCACGAAGTCGGCGTTCTCGGGGCTGTCGACCGTCTGGTAGTAGTTCCACGCGGTGAGCTGGCCCTCGATGTTCTCGATGCCGATGCCGCCGACCTCCTCCTCCGCGATCGACACGGAGACGACGGGCAGCGCGTCGGCGGTGAGGCCGACGTTCTTGTACTCCTTGAAGAACGCGACGTTGGAGTCGCCGTTGAGGGTGTTGAACACCGCGTCGGCGCCCGAGCCCTTGAGCTTGGTGACGATCGTCGCGAAGTCGGTGTGGCCGAGCGGCGCGTACTCCTCGCCGACGATCTCGACGCCGTTCGCCTCGGCCCAGGCGACGATCTCCTTGTTGGCCGTGCGCGGGAACACGTAGTCCGACCCGACGAGGAAGAGCTTCGTCTTGCCCTGCTCCTTGAGGTACTCGACCCCGGGGAGGATCTGCTGGTTGGTCGTCGCGCCCGTGTAGAAGATGTTCGGCGACGCCTCCAGGCCCTCGTACTGGACCGGGTAGAACAGCAGCGCGTCGTTGCTCTCGAAGACCGGGAGCATCGCCTTGCGCGACGACGACGTCCACCCGCCGAAGACGGCCGCGACGCAGTCGGACTTGATGAGCTTCTCGGCCTTCTCCGCGAAGACCGTGGGCTCGGACGCGCCGTCCTCGCCGACGACCTCGAGCTGCTTGCCGAGCACGCCGCCGCCGGCGTTGATCTCCTCCGCCGCGAGGTCGAGCGCGTCACGCACGGTCTGCTCGGAGATCGCCATCGTGCCCGACAGCGAGTTGAGGAAGCCGATCTTGATCGAGTCGCCGGAGGTGTCGACGCACGACGCGGAGCCCGACGCGCTGGAGTCGCCGGAGGAGCCTGCGTCGGTCCGGGAGCCGCAGGCCCCGAGGGCCAGGACGAGCGCGACGGCGGCCGGAGCGGCGAGCGCGCGGGTGGTGAGGAGTCTGGTCAACGGACGTGCCTTTCGCTGGGGACGAGCTCACGGACGAACCGGACGAGGCACGAGGACAGCCGCAGGCACCGCGCTGTGTCCCGAGGTGTATACATCCCTGTGCCCATGCCCGCAGACGCTAGGGACGGGATGTTTCCGCCAGCCCCCCGCCCGCGTGAACGGTCTGTTTCGCCCAGGTCCCGGTTCGGCCACGACGGTCGGCCCGTCGAGCGCGGTCACGTCCGGCGTACGCTCCCGACATGCCGCACCTGCGTCCGCTCGACCAGTCCTCGAAGCTGAAGAACGTCCTGTACGAGATCCGTGGGGCGGCGCTCGACGAGGTCGCGCGGCTCGAGGCCGAGGGGCACACGATCCTGCGGCTCAACACCGGCAACCCGGCGGCGTTCGGGTTCGAGGCGCCGCACCAGATCGTGCGCGACGTCATCGCGTCCATCCCGAACGCGCACGGCTACACCGACTCGCGCGGCATCCTGTCGGCGCGCCGCGCGATCGTCACCCGGTACGAGACCGAGCCCGGCTTCCCGCAGATCGACGTCGACGACGTGTTCCTCGGCAACGGCGTGTCCGAGCTCATCACGATGGTCATGCAGGCGCTGCTCGACGAGGGCGACGAGGTGCTCATCCCGTCGCCGGACTACCCGCTGTGGACCGCGATGACGTCGCTGTCGGACGGCGTGCCGGTGCACTACCGGTGCGACGAGTCGAACGGCTGGCAGCCGGACCTGGAGCACCTCGAGTCGCTCGTCGGCCCGCGCACCAAGGCGATCGTCGTCATCAACCCGAACAACCCGACGGGCGCGGTGTACTCGCGCGAGACGCTGGAGGCGATCGCGGACATCGCGCGCCGGCACTCGCTGCTGGTGCTGTCCGACGAGATCTACGACCGGATCCTGTTCGACGGCGCGGTCCACACACCGATGGCCGCGGTCGCGCCCGACCTGCTCACGCTCACGTTCAACGGGCTGTCGAAGACGTACCGCGTCGCGGGCTACCGCTCCGGCTGGCTCGTGGTGACGGGTCCGCGCGACCACGCGGCGGGGTTCCTGGAGGGCATCGAGCTGCTCGCGTCGACGCGGCTGTGCCCCAACGTGCCCGCGCAGCACGCGGTGCAGGCCGCGCTCGGCGGGGTCCAGTCGATCGAGGGGCTCATCGCGCCCGGCGGGCGGCTGCACGAGCAGCGCGAGGTCGCGTGGCGTGGGCTCACGTCGATCCCGGGCGTCACGTGCGTGCGACCCGACGGCGCGCTCTACCTCTTCCCGCGCCTCGACCCCGAGGTGCACGAGATCCACGACGACGCGCGCCTCGTGCACGACCTGCTGGTGAGCGAGCACATCCTGCTGGTGCAGGGCACCGGCTTCAACTGGCCGACCCCCGACCACCTCCGCGTCGTGACGCTGCCCGAGGCGCGCGTGCTGGCCGAGGCGGTCGAGCGGATCGGCAACTTCCTGTCGTCCTACCGCCAGTAGCCGACGCGGCGCTCACGAACGCGCGGTCGCCGAGACCGGGTGCCGCTCCGGCGCGAGCGCGACGACGTGCAGCGCGACGGCCGCGCCCGGCGCCCGGGTGATGAGCGCCGTGAGCGACGCCGACGGCTCGATGCCGAGCTCGTCGTGCAGCGTGCGGCAGCACGCGTCGTAGGCCCGCCGCGCCTCGACGACGTTGCCCTCGGCGAGATGGATCCCGACGACGGCCCGGTGCGCGCTCTCGCGCAGCTCGTCGGCGCGCAGCGCGGCGAGCGCGAACTCCAGGGCCAGCCCGTACCGGCCGCGGTCGGACAGCCACCGCGCGGTCGCCTCGAGCACGTGCAGCCGGAGCTGGTGCAGGCGCTCGCGCTCGGCGTCGAGCCAGCAGTCCTCCCAGTCGGGGAGCAGCTCGCCCTCGCCCGGGTCCTCGGGCAGGAGGCCCTCGTCGTCGGGCTCGTCGCGCAGCAGCGCGTGCGACCGGTCGATGAGCCGCTGGACGTCGACGACCGGCGCGAGGCCGAGCTCGACGGCGCCGTGCGCCGCGACGACGAGGCCCGGCGCGGCCTGGTTGACGCGCCAGATCCCCGTGCGCAGGCTCGCGAGCGCGCGGCGCTCCTCGGTGTCCGGCCACAGCAGCCCCGCGAGGCGGGAGCGGCCCGTGCGGCCCCGCAGCGCGAGCATCGCGACCAGCCGCTGCGTCCCGGCCGGCAGGGCCACCGGGTCGCCGTCGACGTCCATGGTGAACGCGCCGAGCAGCCGGATCGACACCTCGGGCGTCGGTGGCGACGAGCGCGCGCCCGACCCCGTCGTCGACGCCGCCCGTGCCTCTGGACGGTGGGACACGTCGCAACCCCCTCACGGGGCCCCGCACGCCCCGTAGGCGACCACCGCAGGACCGGTGCATCCGGCCCGTGCCACGCCCAGGAAGGAGGTCGCGCCCCCGGCGGCAGATACATCCGACGACCGGACCGGGCGGTGCGCCCGGCCCGTCCGCCACGCCCGTGACGGGGGCGTGACAGGGGCGTGACGACGCCCCACGACGATCGCCGCATGAGCAGCTTCCCGGGCACGCCGCGCGTGATGGCGGGCGCGCTGGTCGCCGTCGACCCGACCGCGCCGCTCGCGCGTCTCGCGGTGTTCCAGTACAACCCAGACGAGGTGCGCCGCGAGCTCAAGCCGCGTCGGCCGTCGTCGGGCGGCGAGTCCGCGTCGGACGCGCTGCGCGTGTGGGGCGCGGCCGTCGAGACGATCCAGATGACGGTCGAGCTCGACGCGACGGACGGCCTCGAGACGGGCGACGTGCTGACGCAGACGATGGGCGTCTCGGGCCGGCTCGCGGTGCTGGAGATGCAGCTCTACCCGACGACCGTGCAGGTCATCACGCGCACCGCGCTGACCGCGGCAGGCGTCATCGAGGTGCTCCCGCCCAGCGGGCCGCTCGCGGTGCTCGTGTGGGGTCCGGGGCGCGTCGTGCCCGTCAAGGTGGACTCGCTCAGCATCCGCGAGCAGGCGTTCGACCTGCTGCTCAACCCGATCCGCGCGTCCGTCGACCTCGCGCTCACGGTGCTCACGTACGACGACCTGCCGCCGACCGACGTGGGCTTCGCGATGTCGCTCGTCCACCAGGTCCAGCAGGAGGTCAAGGCGAGCATCGCGGGCGTCGCGAACGTCGCGGGCGCGCTCACCGGGTCCGCGGGCGTCTCCGTCTCGGTGGGGGGCTGACGTGGGGCGCTACGACCCCGTCGCGACGACGGTCCTCGAGGTCACGACCACCACGGGCGCGCGCCGGCAGGTGCGTTACCTGGTCCGCCGCTTCCCGCCCGACCCGGCGGGCCAGGCGACGCTCGCGGTGCACCTCGTCGTGCCGGGCGACCGCCTCGACCTGCTGAGCCACCGCTACACGGGCGACGCGCTCGGGTTCTGGCGGGTGTGCGACGCGAACGACGCGCTCGACCCGGACGCGCTCGTCGACGCGGAGGCCGTCGGGACCGAGGTCGTCGTCCCGCTGCCGGGGGCGACGCCGTGAGCCTGCTCGGGGTCCACATGGCCCTCTCGGCCGGCCCGACGGTGCCGCTCCCGCTGCCGCCGGACGTCGCGCTGCGCGTCCGGTCGGTGCAGGTCACCGAGTCGGACGCGCGGCCGAGCGTGTTCAGCATCGTGCTCGACGCGGGCCGGTCGGGGCCGACGGCCGCGCTCGACTCCCCCGTGCTCACGACGTCGCCGCTGCGCGCCAACGCACGCGTGGTCGTCGAGCTCACGACCGGAGTGCTGCCGCAGGTGCTGGTCGACGGGATCGTCACCGAGACGACGCTCGTCCCGGGCGGCGGCGACCAGCGGGCCGAGCTCACGCTGACCGGACGTGACCTGTCGGTGCTGCTCGACCGGCACGAGGTGTCGACCGAGCACGTCGCGCTGGAGGACTCGCTGCAGGTGCTCGCGATCGCCGGGACGTACGCACCGCACGGCATCGTCCCGCAGGTCCTGCCGCCGCCCGTGATGGACGTCCCGCTGCCGATCGAGCGGACGCCGACGCAGCAGGTGACCGACTGGCGGCACCTCACGAACCTCGCCGCGCGGCACGGCTACGTCTGCTACTTCGTGCCCGGGCCGGTGCGGGGGCTCAGCACCCTGTACTGGGGCCCGGCGGTGCGCGCGGGCGTCCCGCAGCCGGCGATCTCCGTGGACCTCGGGCCCGCGACGAACGTGCAGGGACAGGTGTCGTTCACGACGGACGTGCTGCGGCCCGAGAACGTCGAGGGGCAGGTCCAGGACGCGCGCACGGGTCAGACGCTCCCCGTCCGCACCGTCGTGCCGACGCGACCCCCGCTGTCGGCGGTCCCGGTGTGGGCCGAGCACCAGGACGCGCTGCGGTCGCGGCAGTTCCGCGGCACGGGCATCAGCGCGGCCGCCGCGTTCGCGCGCGCGCAGGGCGTGCTCGACGAGAGCGTCGACGCGGTCACGGCCACCGGCACGCTCGACGGCGGCGCGTACGGCACGGTGCTGCGGCCCCGCACGCTCGTCGGGATGCGCGGCGCCGGGTGGGCGGGCGACGGGCTCTGGTACGTGCAGCAGGTCGTGCACCGCGTCAGCCGTGGCGCCTACTCGGCCGCGTTCACGCTCCAGCGCGAGGGCGCCGGCGCGATCACGCCCGTGGTGATGGTGTGACATGACCGAGCCCAGCATCCCCGGCGCGACGCGGTTCTACGGCAAGTACCGCGGGACGGTCGCGTCGAACCTCGACCCGATGCAGCTCGGCCGCGTGCAGGTCGAGTGCCCCGCGGTGCTCGGCCAGGGGCGCATGAGCTGGGCCATGCCGTGCTCGCCCTACGCGGGCGACGGCGTCGGCCTGTTCCTCGTCCCGCCGACGGGCGCGAACGTGTGGGTCGAGTTCGAGGGCGGCGACCCGGACTCCCCGATCCTCGCCGGCTGCTTCTGGGGCACCGGCCAGGTGCCCGCGTCGCCCGCCGTCGCCGAGGTGAAGATCCTCAAGACCGACGCGCTGAGCCTCGAGCTCAACGACCTGCCGGGCGCGGGCGGGCTGAAGATCTCGGTCGGGTCGCCCGCGGTCGCGTCGACCATCACGGTCGAGGCCACGAGCAGCGGCTTCGAGGTCGCGCTCGGCAGCAACAAGGTCACGGTCTCGATGTCGTCGGTCTCGCTCAACGACGGCGCGCTGGAGGTGCGCTGATGCCGGGCAACCTCGTGACGCAGGGCGCGACGGTGACGTGCGCGCACCAGGGGCAGGCGAGCCCCGCGTCGGCGTCGCCGCGCGTCACCGCGGGCGGGCAGGGCGTCGTCCTGCTGCCCACGCCGTACACGGTCGCGGGCTGCAGCTACCCGCCGCAGTCGGGCGGCCCCGACGTGTCCGCGCAGTGGAGCAGCGGCACCACGCGCGTGACGTCCGGCGGGCAGCCGCTCGCGATCCAGGGCGGCTCGGGCACGTGCCAGCCGACGGGCGTCCCGCTGACCTGCACGCAGACGCAGACCCGGGTGACGGCGACATGAGCACGCCCGCCTCCCCGCGCCGGCTCGCCCCGGCCCGCCACGTCTCGTTCCCGCTGCGGCTCGACCCGCGCGGCCGCACCGCGCTCGCCGAGGACCCCGCGTACGTCGCCGGGCTCGTCGAGCAGGTCCTGTTCACGGGGCCCGGCGAGCGCGTCAACCGGCCCGACTTCGGCTCCGGCGTCGCCCGGCTCGTGTTCGCGCCCATGGACGACGCGCTCGCGGAGACGACGCGCGCGCTCGTGCAGGGTGCCCTCCAGCAGTGGCTCGGCGACCTCGTGCGCGTCGAGGACGTACGCGTCACGGCCGTGGACTCGCGCGTCGAGGTCGTCGTCGCGTACGCGCCGCTGCACGCGACGTCGACCGGGCAGCGCCGGACCGTCACGGTGCAGGGCGGCGCACCCGCGACCGGGGGGCTGCCGTGACCGCCACGACGTCGCTCCCGTTCGTCGCCGGCATCGACCTCGAGGCGCGGCGCGCGCTCGTCCGCGGGCGGCCCGGGCTCGACCAGCCGGGCGGGATCGACGGCGTCGACCACGTCGAGGTGCTGTCCAACCACGACGACGCCCCGGGGCACGTCCCGGGCGCCCCCGAGCAGCGCACGCTCCTCGTGCACCTGCTCAACGGCCCGGTCCCGGCGACGTGGACCGCCGCGACCGTCGCCGTCGTGGGCGGCGTCCGGCAGGACGCCTCCCTCAACCCGGTGCGCGTCGAGTGGGCCGTGCCCGCCGTCGCCGTCGTCGGCACGACCGCGAGCCCCGACCCCGCGCTGCCGCCCGGCGTCGTCGAGGCCGACCGCACGCTCGTCGCGCAGGCCCTGCCCGCGCCGGCCGACCCGGACCACGACCCGGCGGTGCTCCGCGCGCTCGTGGTGCGGACCTCGTCGTGGGGGGACCTCTCGACGTACACGCTGCGGCTGCTCGGCCCCGGCGGCGTCGGCGCACCCGACGGGGTGGACCTGCCGCTGTCGACGGCACCGTTCGCGTTCTCGGTGGACTGCCCGAGCGACCTCGACTGCCGGCCCGGCTGTGCCGACGCGACGCCCGCCGAGGACCTCATGCCCGGCGACTACCTGGCGCGGGACTACGAGGCGCTGCGCACCCGGCTGCTCGACCGGCTCGCGACCCTGCTGCCCGACCGGGACGACACCAACCCCGGCGACCCGGCCGTCATGCTCGTCGAGCTGTTCGCCGCGGTGGGCGACCGGCTGGCCTACTGGCAGGACGCGGCCGCGGTCGAGGCCTACCTCGGCACCGCACGCCGCCGCACGTCGGTGCGCCGCCACGCGCGCCTGCTCGGGTACGCGGTGCACGAGGGCTGCTCGGCGCGCACGCTCCTCGCCCTCACGACGACGGCCGGCACGCTCACCGTGCCCGCCCGCACACCCGTCACCGACCTGCCCGCCCGGCAGGACCAGCCCGTCGACGTGCCCGTCGACGCCGCGGACCTCGGCGGCACGGTGTTCGAGACCGTCGCGCCCGTCGAGATCACGCCCGCGCGCAACGCGCTGCCCCTGTACGCGTGGGGCGACCCCGACCACTGCCTGCCCGCGGGGTCGACGGCCGCGTTCGTCGCGACGCCCACGGGCGTGGACCCCGCGCTGCGCGCCGGGGACCTGCTCGTGCTCGTCGACCAGCCCGTGAACGGCGCACCGCGCGACGGCGCGCCCGCGCTGCGGTTCCCGGTGCGGCTCGTCGCCGACGCGCGTGAGCACGCCGACCCCCTCGACCCGGCCGTGCGCGTCTGGGAGCTGCGGTGGTCGGCCGCCGACGCGCTGCCCGCCGCGCTCCAGGTCACGACGCCCGGCACGGACGACCCGCGCGCCGTCGCGCTCGCGAACGTCGTCGTCGCCGACCACGGTGCGAGCGTGCGCGGCGAGACACTCGTCCCGCCGACCGTGCCCGCGGGCGTGCCGTGGCGCCCGCGCCTGCAGCGGCCCGGCCTGACGTACGCGGACCCCGACCTCCCGGCGTCCGCCGCCGCGACCGCGCTGCTGCACCCCGACCCGCGCCGCGCGGGCGCGGCGCTCGCGCTCGACGACGGGCAGCGCACGTGGTCGCCCCGGCCCGACCTGCTCGCGAGCGGGCGGCTCGCGACGCACCTCGTGGTCGAGCCCGAACCCGGCGGGGTGTCCCGGCTGCGGTTCGGCGACGGCGTCACGGGCCGCGCACCGGCCGTGGGCGCGACGCCGCTCGCGGCGTACCGCGTCGGGACGGGCACGGCGGGCGACGTCGCGCCCGACCGGCTCGTGCGGCTGCTCCCGCGCGCGGACCGGCTCGCGCCGCCGGACGGCGTCACCGTGTGGAACCCGCTGCCGGGCGTCGGCGGCACCGACCCGGAACGGCTGGAGCAGGTGCGCCAGCTCGCCCCGGCCGAGCTGCGCACGCAGCGCCGGGCCGTGACGTCGGAGGACTACGCGACGGTCGCCGAGCAGCACCCGGGCGTCCAGCGGGCGGTCGCACGGCGCCGGTGGACCGGGTCCTGGTACGCGCAGGAGGTCACGGTCGACCCGGTCGTGGCGCACGCCGACGACCCCGCGCTGCCCGGCGAGGTGCTGGCCGCGCTGGAGACGCGCCGCATGGCGGGCGTCGACGTCGAGCTCGAGCGGCCGGTCCTCGTGCCGCTCGCGATCGCCGTCACGGGCTGCGTGCGCGCGGGCCACCTGCGCGCGGACGTCGAGGCGCGCGTGCGCGACGTGCTCGGGTCCGGGCTGCGCGCCGACGGGCAGCGGGCCTTCTTCCACCCCGACCGCTTCACGTTCGGCGACCCGCTGCGGCTGTCCGACCTGGTCGCCGCCGCGATGGCCGTCGAGGGTCTCGCGTGGGTCGACGTCACGCACTTCGCCCGCGCCGACGCGACCGCGACGCAGGCCGCCGCGTCGCTGCTCGCGGGCGAGCTGCTCATGGCGCCGCGCGAGCTGCTGCGCTGCGACAGCGACCCGAACCAGCCCGAGTCCGGGCACGTCGAGGTGTCCCTGGGAGGTGGGTCGTGACGACCGACTGCGGCTGCGGCAGCACCGGCGGGTCGACGTGCACCTGCGGGGGCGCGCTGCCGACCAGCCCCGAGGGCAACCTGCCGGGCCAGGACGCGCTGCGCTGGCGGGTCGCCCCGCACGACACCGCGCTCGCGCGGATGCGCGCCTACCTCGCGTCGCCCGCGCACGACCTGCCGGTGCGCTCGCTCGCGTCGCAGCCGCCCGCCGACCCGGCGATCGCGCTGCTCGACACGTGGGCGACCGTCGGCGACGTCGTGTCGTTCTACACCGAGCGCCTCGCGCAGGAGGGGTTCCTGCGGACCGCGACCGAGACCGCGAGCGTGCGGCAGCTCGCGCGCACCCTCGGGTACGAGCTGCGACCCGGGGCAGCGGCGCAGGTCGAGCTCGCGTTCGACGTCGAGACGGCCGCCAGCGCACCGCTCGAGGTCGACGTCCCCGCGGGCACGCCCGTGCAGTCGGTGCCGCCGCCCGGTGCGCTGCCGCAGACGTTCGAGACGACCGACGACCTGCTCGCCCGCGTCGGGTGGAACGCGGTGCCCGCGCTCGCGCGCGAGCCGCAGTCGTTCCGGGTCGACAGCGGCGTCGTGTGGCTCGACACCGTCGCCCCGCTCGTCGCGGTCGACGACCGGCTGCTGCTCGTCGACCCGTCGGCCCGGGGCGACGACCCGCGCGCGGCACGACCCGTCCCGATCTTCACCGACGGCTGGTGGGCGTTCCGCCGGGTCGTGGCCGCCGAGGTCGACCCGCCCTTCGCCGCGGGCTGGACGCGGCTGACCCTCGACTCGCCCGTGGACCTGGACGGCAGCGGCGAGGTGCTCGTGCTGCGGCTCGCCCGGCGCCTCGACCTGTTCGGCCACAACGCGCCCCGGCCCGAGCTGCTCCAGGACGAGGACACGCGCATCGCGTTCGTGAAGACGGGCGGCGTCGAGCAGCTGTGGCCCGGGTGGGGGGTGTCGGGTGCCCTGGAGATCGAGGGCGTCGTGCGCGACCTCGTGCCGGGCTCGTGGCTCGTGCTCGAAGGACCCGCCGACGTGCAGGCGTTCGAGGCGACCGACGTGCGGCACGGCGGCGCGCGCCGGTTCGGGGTCGCCGCGAGGACGACCGTCGTCGAGGTCGACGCACCGGACCGGATCGCGGCCTTCGCGCGCGACACGACGCACGTGCACGCCGTGAGCGAGCTCCTGCCGACCGCGTGGCGCCCGCGCGAGGCGCCCGTCGGCGCGCCGGTCCTCGCGGGCACGGTGCTCGACGTCCTGCCGACGGTCCCGCCGCTCGAGCCCGGGCGCCGGGTCCTGGTGTGCGGCACGACGACGGACGACGAGCCCGCGGTCGAGGCGGCAACCGTCGTCGGGGTCGTGCCGCTGACGGGATCCGCCGTGCCCGCCGGTGGCGCGCAACGGCTGGTCGTCGACCCGCCGCTCGCCGCGTCCTACCGGCCGAGCACCGTGGTCGTGCGCGGCAACGTCGCCGACGCGACGCACGGCGAGACCACCGCGCAGGTGCTCGGCAGCGGTGACGGCCGGGTCCCGTTCCCGCGCTTCGCGCTGCGCAAGGCACCGCTGACGTTCACCGCGACGACCGCCGACCCGACGGGTGTCGTGGCCGCGCTCGAGGTGCGCGTCGAGGACGTCGCGTGGGACGCGGTCCCGACGCTGCACGACGCCGGCCCGCGCGACCAGGTGTACGTCGTGCGGCAGGGCGAGGACGGCACGTCGACGGTCGTGTTCGGCGACGGGCTGCACGGCGCGCGCCTGCCCACCGGGGCCGAGAACGTGACCGCCGGGTACCGCACCGGCATCGGCGCGGCCGGCGCGGCCGAGGCCGGCGCGGTCATGCTGCCCGTGCGCCGCCCGCGCGGCATCGCGGCCGTGAGCAACCCGGCGCCGACGCACGACTGGGCGCCGCCCGAGGACCTCGACAGCGCGCGCGTCAACGCCCCGCAGCGCATCCGCACGCTCGACCGTGCGGTGTCCCCCGCCGACTACGCGGACTTCGCGCGCGGCTACGCGCGGGTCGGCGCGGCGAGCGCGCACGTCGTCTGGGACGGGCGCACCCGCACCGTCGTCGTCTCGGTGCTCGGGGCTACGGGCGACCCCGCGACGCCGACGCTCGTCGCCGACCTGCGCGCGACGCTCGACGCGGCCCGCGAGCAGCGCGCACGACGGGTCGTGCTGCCGGGCGAGGTCGTCGACGTCGGCGCGTCGTTCGCGGTGCGCGTCGACCCGCGCCACCTGGTCGAGGACGTCACGGCAGCGGTCACCGACGCGGTGCTCGGCGCGTTCGGGGCGCTCGACCTCGCGACCCCGCTCGCGGCGTCGTCGGTGCTCGTCGTCGCGGCCGGCGTCCCGGGCGTCGTCGCCGTCACCATGCCGGTGCTGTCGGCGCCGGGCCTCGCGGACGCGTCGGACGACCTGCTCGTCGCGGCGGCCGCACGGTTCGAGGTCCCGTCCGGCTCGCCGGCCGGAACCGGCCCGCGGCTGCTCGCGGCGCAGGCGCTGCGCCTGACGGCCGCCGGTCTGGACGTCGAGGTGATCGCATGAGCCCGTCCGACGTGCGGCGCGACGAGCGCACCGCCTACCTCGAGAGCCTCCTGCCGGCGCACGTGCTCCAGCGCGACGCCGAGACCGGCGGGCTGCTGCGCGCGCTCCTCGGGGCGGTCGCGGGCGAGCTCGCGACCCTCGAGGACGACGTGCAGGCGCTGTACGACGCGTGGTTCGTGGAGACGGCGCCGGAGTGGGTGCTGCCGTACCTGGCCGACCTCGTCGGGCTGGAGGGCCTGCCCGGCGACCTCGGCGCGGGGACCGGGGCGGGCGTGTCGCGGCGGGGCGTCGTCGCGAACACCGCGGCGTACCGGCAGCGCAAGGGCACGGTCGCGGTCCTGGAGCAGGTCGTCCGGGACGTGACGGGCTGGCCCGCGAAGGCCGTCGAGGGGTACCGGCTGCTCGGCACGACGACGCACGTCAACCACGTCCGCACGGACCGACCGACGTGGGGCAGCGTGCGTGACGCCGCGAGCGCCGAGCTCGAGTCGCCCCGGCTGGCCGGTGGCGCGCTGACGCGGTTCGCGCACACGGCCGACGCGCGCCGGGTCGCACCGGCCCGACGCGGCGGGCGCGGGGTGCACGGGATCGAGGGCGTCGCGGTGGTCGTGTTCCCGGTGCAGGTGTACGAGGCGTCCGACGTGCCGGCGCGCGCGCTCGGCGCCCCTGCCGCGGGCTGGGCGACGCACCCCCTGGGCGTGCGCGAGGCGTGGTTCGCCGTGCCCGCGACCGAGGAGACGATCGAGCACCTGGCCGTCGAGGCGGACCTGCCCGTGCCGCTGCGCCCGCGCCGCCTGCGGGCGCTGCTCGCGGCCGCGCGGACCGGCGCGACGACCGGCCCGGCGCTGCCGGTCGCGGTGCGCGTCGACGACGACCCGCCGCTCGGACCCGACCGGCTGCTGGTCCGCGGGCTGGAGGAGCCCGACCCGGCGCTGGCCGGGTGGCAGGCCACGGTCGACCCGGTGTGCGGGCGCGTGCACACCTACCTCGCGGGCGTCGCGACCAACCCCGGCGCGGTGCACGTGCGGTACGCGTACGGCGCGGCCGCGGACGTCGGTGCGGGCACGTACGACCGGACCGCCGGGCACGTCGACGCGCTCGCGGCCGACCCGTTCACCGGCGACGTCGACGAGCGCGGCGACACCGTCGCGTCGCAGGTGCTCGTCGACGCGGGCTCGACGCAGCCCGGCGTGCCGACGACGGTCGCCGACGGGCTGGTGGAGATCGCCGCACGCTGGTCCGACCCCGACGTGTCCGGCACGACCCAGGTGCTGTCCGTCGCGGACTCGGCGGTGCACACCGGCGACCTCACCGTCGACGTGCCCGCGGAGAGCCGCCTGGTCCTGGTGGCGGCGACGTGGCGCGGGCGGCTCCTGCTCGACGGCGACGTCGAGGAGCCCGTCCCGGGCGTCTACTCGCCCGACGGGCTGCGGCCGCGCGTCGTGGGGGACGTCCTCGTCACGGGTGGGGCGGGCGCGGCGGTGCTGCTCGACGGGCTCGTCGTCGAGGGCGACGTCGTGGTGCGCGCGGGCGACCTGCGGTCGCTCACGGTGAGCCAGTGCACCGTCGCCGGGCGCGTCCGCGTGGAGGGCACCGACGCGGACCCGAACCGTGAGCTCGCCGTCGCGGTGCGGCGCAGCCTGGTCGGCGGCGTGGACCTGGTCGCGACGGTCCCCGCCCTGGCCGTCGTGGACAGCGTCGTCGACCCGGCCCTCACCGACCCGCTCGCCGACCCGCCGCCCGCGGGCCCGGCCGTCGTGGCGCCCGGAGCGCACGCCGTGGTCGAGGGCGCGACGCTGTGGGGCACGCTCGACTCCCGGCTGCTCGACGTGACGTCGAGCCTGTGCCTCGACGTCGTCACGGTGGTCGACCGGCAGCGCGGCTGCGCGCGGTTCAGCTACCTCGCGCCGGGCTCGCGCACGCCCCGCCGGTTCCGCTGCGTGCCGCCGACGGACACCGCGGTCGCCGACCGGCCCGCGTTCCTCGCCGACGGTGCGTCGCTCGGGTCGCCGTCGTACCCCTCGCTCTCCCCCGCCGCCCCGGCGTCGCTGCGTCGCGGCGCCGAGGACGGCGCGGAGATGGGCGTCCACCACCACCTGCGCCGGCCGCCCCGGCTCGACGCGGCACGCCGCCTCGTCGAGCCGTACGTCCCGGCGGGGATGCAGATCGGACTGTTCGGGAGCTGACATGCACGCAGACCTCACCCGCCGGACCTTCGACCCCGCCCTGGGGTTCCGGTCCGTCGTCATGCAGCAGGGCCGGGTCCTGCTCGACGCGGAGTGGAACGAGCAGACCGAGATCACCGCGCACCACGACGAGGTCCGCACGGCCGACGTCGTCGGGCCTGCGGGCGGCGTCGACCCGGGCGACGGGTCGCCGGGCCCGTTCGCCGTCGTCTCGCTCGCGACCGGCCTGCCGCCGGACGCCGGTCCCGTCGCGTGGGCGGACCTCGCCGTCACGCGCGGCCGGTACTACGTCGACGGGGTGCTCGCGGAGTCGTCGCCCGCGGACGGCGACCCGTGGCCGCTCGCGGACCAGCCGTTCCTGCGGGCGGTCGGCGCGGACCCCGGGCTCGTCGAGCCCGCGACGGACGGCCGGTACGCGGTCCTCCTCGACGTGTTCGACCACCTCGTGACGCCCGACGAGCGGCCCGAGCTGCTCGAGTCCGCGCTGGGCGGCCCCGACACCGCGGTCCGCGACCAGACGGCCTGGCAGGTGCGGCTGGCCGCGCTGCCCGGCGACGAGGTGTGCTCGGAGGTCGACGCGGCGCTGCCCGTCCGCGTGCCGCGCACCATGACCGCGGACCTCGAGGACGCGGTCGCGCAGACCGACCCGTGCGCGATCACCGCGGGCGGCGGCTACGAGCTGCTGGAGAGCCAGCTGTTCCGCGTCGAGGTGTTCGACGTCGACCCGCAGCCGCGGTTCGTGTGGTCGCGCGAGAACGGCTCGGTCGTCGCGGGCCTCGTCGAGGTCGAGCCGTCGACCGTCGCCGGGGCCGACGACGCCCTGACCCTCGACCGCGTCGGCCGTGACGAGGGCCTGCCGATCCTGCCCGGCGACCTCGTCGAGGTCACGAGCACCGACCGCGTGCTGCGGCACCTGCCCGGCTACCTCGCACGCGTCGGCTCCACGGCGGACTCGGTCGTCGACACCGTCGTGCACGTCGCGTGGGTGGACACCGCGCTGCCGGACGTCGCGGGCCTCGGCCGCGCACCCGTCGTGCGCCGGTGGGACGGCGGACCGACGCCGCTGGCCACGACGCCGAGCGCGCTGGAGGGCGGCATCTCCGTGGCGTTCCCCGCGGGCGGCACGCCCGCCGTCGGGGACCACTGGCTGATCCCGGCCCGCAGCGTCCAGCTCGCGTACGGCACGACCGCGCGGCAGGGCACGATCGAGTGGCCCGGCGCCCCCGGTGCACCGGTCGCGCTGCCGCCGCGCGGGCCGCGCGAGCGCCGTGCACGGCTCGGCGTGCTCGAGCGCGGCACCGACGGGTGGACCCTCGTCGCCGACTGCCGGGACCTGTTCCCGCCGCTCACCGCGCTCACCGCGATCGACCTCGTCGGCGGCGACGGCCAGGAGGCCATGCCGGGCGACGAGCTCCCGGAGCCCGTCCGCGTCGCCGTCCGCAAGGGCGGCATCCCCGTCGCGGGCGCCGCGGTGCGGTTCACCGCCGCGGGCGGCACCCTGCGCACGCCCGCCGGCGCCCTCGGCAACCCCGGCGTAGTCACGACCGGCGCCGACGGCGTCGCGGCGGTGCTGTGGACGCTCGACCCCGACGGCGACACGACCCAGACGCTCACCGCCCAGCGGCTCACCGACGTGCTCGCCCCGCAGGACGTCGACGTCGTCGCCACCGGGCGGCTGTCCGTCGCGCGGCAGGTCGCGTGGCAGCCGGTGTGCGACGGCTTCGGCCGCACGCGCACGGTGCAGGACGCGCTCGCGCAGCTCGTCCGGACGCCGTCGCTCAAGCTCCTCGGCGGTGACGGGCAGGAGGTCGACGCCCGCGGGCGCACGGTGCCGCGCGTCGTGCGCGTGGCCGTCGACGACCCGTGCGGGCCCGCGCGCGGCGCGGTCGTGACCGCCGTCGCGAGCAAGGGCGGCGGGCTCGTGCTGGCCGTGAAGGCGGGCGCCCCCGTGCCGCCGACGCTCGTGGGCGTGCCCCGCGCCGACGAGCAGGTGTCCACGAAGACCGACGAGGCGGGCGTCGCGACGTTCGTCTGGCAGCCGTCGTTCCTCGACCCCGAGACGGGGGCGCTGCTGCGCAGCGACGTCCTCACCGTCACGCTCGACGAGGCACCCGGACCCGTCCCGGCGGACGAGGCGCCGATCCAGGTCACCGCGAGCCTCGACCCGGGCGGCTCGCGCACCCCGGGCGTGCACGTCACCGCGGTGCGCTTCTTCTCCGGCGAGGACCTGGAGAACGACGCGACCTACGGGTTCGACCAGCTCGGCGGCCGGTTCCCCGGGATCGCCGTCGTCCTCGACGCGCCCGTCCGGCAGGACTCCGTGCAGCGCAAGCCCGTCGGGCGGGTGCTCCTCGAGCTGCCCTGGCCGACGCCGCCCGAGGACGACCTGTGGGGTTCGCCCTCGTGGGCGCGGCGCACCGTCGAGATCGCGGGCGAGCTCAACGCCGACGGCGCGCTCATCGTGTGGTCCCCGGTCCAGCCGATCGACGAGACCCTCAAGCGCGTCACCGGGCGGCTGCGTGCCCTGGCCCGCGAGCAGCGGCTCGGCGAGCCGCCCCTGCCGCTGCTGCTGCGCCTGCAGCTCGACGGCTGGGCGATCGTCGGGGAGGACGAGTCCCTGCACCTCAACGGGCACACCGAGACCGTCGTCGTGGACGGCTTCACGCGCCTGCGGCTGCCGACGACCGACGAGGTGACGGGCGGCCGGTTCGAGACGTGGTTCTGGTTCAGCGACGGCGGCCCCGAGCGGCCCGGCCCGCAGGTGTTCGCTCCCGGACGGCTCGCGCTGTCACGGCTGTCCGTCGACGTGGGACGTCTCCTGCGCCCGCCCGGGACCCGCGCGACGCCCGGCGGGCCGACGCTCGACGTCGACGACCTGTCCGGCCGCACGCGCGCGCTCGTCGAGCGGCGGGCCGCCGAGGCCCGGGTGGAGGTGACGTTCGTCGAGGAGGACGCGCCCGGGGTGCGGCGCAACGTGGTGCTCGGCACCGACGCGCCGGCGGGCACCGCGCTCGGCCCGGGCGACCGGCTCGTCGTGCGGGTCGCGCGCGGAGCGGGCGGATGACGACCACCCGGGCCCGCGAGGCCCCCGCGACCCGCGAGCACCCGCGGGAGGCGCCCGTGCGCGGCGGCTTCCCCCTCGACGCCGCGACCCGCGGCGCCATGGAGGCGGGCCTCGGCCACGACTTCTCGGCCGTGCGCGTGCACGCCGACGACCGCGCCGCGGCCACCGCGCGCGAGCTGCACGCCCGCGCGTTCACCGTCGGCACGGACGTCGGGTTCGCGGCGGGCGCGTACCGGCCGTCGACGCCGCAGGGGCGGCGGCTCATCGCGCACGAGCTCGCGCACGTCGTGCAGCAGTCCGGCGCGCCGGGGCTCGCCCGCGCGCCGGTGCACCCCGCACCCGACCGGGCCGCGCCCGAGCGGGAGGCGTCCGACGCGGCGCGGACCGTGCTGGCCGGCGGACGCGCGGTCGTCCGCGAGCGCCCCGGCCCCGGTGCGCTGCTGGAGGACGAGAAGGAACCGCCGGGTGCGGGCGCGGAGATCGTCAAGGGGCTGTCGACGTTCGTCGACAAGGCGAAGGACGACCCGAAGATCAAGAAGGAGATCATCGAGCCCGTCACCGACGCCGCGAAGAGCCGCTGGGACGCGCTGTCGGGCGGCGAGAAGGGCGCGGTCGTCGGCTTCGGCGCCGCCACGTACGGGCTGGGCGTCGGCGCGATGCTGTCCGACCCGACCGGCCGCCGCACGTTGCAGGGGTTCAACCTCGCCGCGCCGCTCGGCCTCGTCCCGTACGCGACGCTCACGTCGTTCAGCTACCAGCTCCCGGACGCGAAGGACCCGACGTACAGGTTCCGGACCAGCGTCGACCTCGGCGACCTGATCAAGGCCGCGCACGGCTGGAAGGGCCTCAGCCTCTCGGCCGACCTCAGCTGGTCGTGGGACCCGGCGACCGAGAGCCTGAGCCTCGCGGGCGGCACCGCGCGGCTCGGTCTGCTGCCGGGCGTGAGCGTGTCCGGCGGGACGTACCCGTCGCTGCTCGGGTTCACGCCCGCGTTCGCGCCGCCCGACCTGCCGGGCGGGCCGCGGCAGGCGTTCGACCAGCCGAAGGCCCCGAACCTCCCGGACACGCGCGTCGTCCTCTCGATCGACCTGCTCAAGCTCCCGACCGTCGGCCCCGCCCTCCGGGGCGTGTTCTAGGCGACGCGGGGACGAGGACCGAGGGGGGACCATGGGCGAGCACGAGATCGTCGGGCGGCCGGGCGACCGGCACGAGCAGGAGGCGGACCGCGCGGCCGAGCGCGTGACGGCACCGCCCGGTGGGCACGCCGGGCACGACGAGCCCGGGCTGCTGCGCGCGTACGGCGGCGCGCTCGGGCACGACTTCTCCCGGGTCCGGCTCCACGACGACGCCACCGCGCACGCCGTGACCCGCCGGTTCGGGGCCGACGCCGTGACGATCGGGCACCACGTGCTGTTCGCGCCCGGTCGGCGCGACCCCGCCTCGCCGCAGGGACGCCGCCTGCTCGCGCACGAGCTGACCCACGTGCGGCAGCAGGCGTCGACCGGACCGCGCGTGCAGGGCAAGTTCGTCGCGACCGGCGACACCGCCGGGTTCGTCGCGATGGTCAACGGGATCCTCGCGGTGCAGCACCGCATCGAGGTGAACAGGGCCGGGGAGGTGTCCGTCGTCGCGACCGACGTGCAGGGACCGCCGACACGCGACGCGACCGAGCTGCTCGCCCAGATCCGGTCGATGATCGCCGACGGCACGACGATCACGGTGCGCATGATGCACGGCTCGGCCCGGACGCTCGCGTCGGACACCAACGTCATCGTCGGCAACTACGGCCTCAACACCTTCGACCTCGACGACCTCGCGATGTACGGCGGCGTCTCCAGCCACTCCCGGATGGGCGACAACACGGCCTCGATGCTGCTGCACGAGCTGGTGGAGCAGCAGCGGAAGCAGGCCAGCGGCGAGGCGTTCGGGCCGGCGCACGCGGCGTCGCTCGCCGCGCAGGGCCGCATGCTCGGCGCCACCTGGGTGGGTGACACGCCCCGCGCCGTCCCGGGAGGCACGGAGATCACCCGGACGTGGCGCTACCCCGACGGGCGTGAGGTCGACACCATCACGACCATCGACATGGCCACGGGTAACGTGACCGGCGTCCGACAGGCCGTACGACCCCCCAGGGGGAGGACACCGTGACCGCGCTGCCCCCCGACGCCACCGTGACGTGGACCGCGCACGCGTTCGGGCTGAGCCCCGTCGTCACCGGCGACGCGCAGGCCGACGAGCGCACCCTGCTGGCGCTCCTCGACGACCCCGACCGGTTCGTCCTGGCGCACGTCCTGCTCACCCGCGACTCCGGGGTCCGGCACGAGACGTACCCGACGTACAACGGGCTCGCGGTCGACGTGCGCGCCGACGGGACGGTGCACGTCGACCCGGCGCAGCGCGCGCCGCTGCGCCGGCGCTGGGCGGCGTGGGCGGCCTCCGACCCCCGGCCCGACGCGCTCCCGGCGGACCCCGGCGCCTGACGCGACCCCGGTCGCGTCAGGCCGAGGCTGTCGGGCCGGCCGGACCGGTCAGGGCACCTGCATGCCGTACATGCGAGCGTAGTTGCGCCAGTCGAAGAGCTGCATGAACGAGTGCTCGGCGGCGTCCGCGCTCGCCTCGGCGCTCTGCGACGGCGAGATCTGGTCGCGCGACGCGTTCGACGACCCGCGCGCCGCACCCCCGCGCACCGCCGGGTCGGTCGCCGGCAGCGCCTCGCGGTGCGCGTGCTCGTCGGACGCGGGCCGGGCCCCCGCGTGGGTCATCCACCGGGCCAGCGCGTCGTGCAGCGACTCGCCCTCCCGGCTGCCGACGAAGTCGTCGCCGAACTCCGCGCCCGCGGCGTTGCTGGGGATGTCCTCGGGCGAGAAGCCGCTGCGGTACGAGTCGCCCCACTCGGTCGCCCACTGGAGGCCCTCGTTGAGCAGGCCGAGCCCTTCCGCGACGACGCTGCCGGTGGACGCCGCGTAGCTCGCGGCGGCTCCGAAGTGCCGGATGTCCACCCACCCGTACGTGTCGGTGTAGAAGTACCGGTCCGCGTTGCCGCCGTGCGCCTCGCTCAGCGCGTCGAGCACCTCGCCGGGTGAGCCCGTCTGCGCGTCGACGAAGTCGAGCACGTGCTGCGGGTCGGTCGTGCCTGCCTGGTTGGGGGCGCGGTGCAGCGTGCGCGCCGCCGGTGGCGCAACACCCGCGCCGGCGGCCACGGCCCCGCGCACGTCGACCGGCCCGCGCGTGGGGCCCCCGCCCGACGCACCGCGGGCCACGCCCGCCGCCACGCCCACCGCGTGCTCCTCGGCCCGCACGCCGTCGCCGCCCCGCCCCGCCGCGGCGGCACGGTTCTGCAGCGCGTGCACCACCTCGTGCGCGGTGAGCTCGAGCGACGCGCCCGGGGGGAGGCTGACGGCGTCCCCCACGGTGAACGCGTGCGCCCGCACCCGGGCGCGCGCCGCGGCACCGCCCCCCGGGTCGGCGACGCGGATCGTCGCGAGGTCGTGCCCGGCGAAGGCGCGCTCGAGCTCACGCCGGTGCGGCAGGGCACCGGCCGACGCCGACCCGACCGCCTCGGCCGCGACCTGCTCGGCGCTGCGCCGGTGCGGCTCCGCCGCCGACGACCGCGTCATGCCGGCCGCCGTGTGCCCGTCGCGGCGCGCTGCGCCACCCGCCCGCTCTTGCCGAGCTCCCACCGCACCGCCTGCGTCAGGTGCTCCGTGGTCAGCACACCGCCGTCGGCCGCGGCGAGGTACGCCGCCTGCAGCGCCGCCGCCGCGATCCCGCCGCCCGACAGGTCCGCCTCCGCGACGCGGGCGAGGTCGAGGCCCGACGTCGGCAGCGCGACGGGCAGCGACTGCCGCCACATCCGCAGCCGCGCCGCACGGTCCGGGTACGGGAACGCGACGACGGTCGCGAGGCGCCGGGTGAACGCGACGTCGAGGGCCGAGCGGGCGTTCGTCGTGAGGACGGCCAGCCCGCCGAACGCCTCGAGCCGCTGCAGCAGGTAGCCGACCTCGACGTTCGCGTACCGGTCGTGCGCGTCCTTCACCTCCGAGCGCTTGCCGAACAGCGCGTCGGCCTCGTCGAACAGCAGCACCACGCCGCCGTCCTCCGCCGCGTCGAACAGCCGCGCGAGCCGCTTCTCCGTCTCCCCGAGGTACTTGTCGACGACCTGGCTGAGGTCCACGTGCACCAGGTCGAGGGCGAGCTCGTGCGCGATCACCTCGGCGGCGAACGTCTTGCCCGTCCCGGAGTCGCCCGCGAACAGGGCGGTCGTCCCGCGGCCGCGGTCGGAGGTCGCCGCGAAGCCCCACGCGTCCAGGACCGTCGCCCGGTGGCGCACGGTCGCGACGAGCGCGCGCAGCTGCGCGAGCTGCTCGTCGGGCAGGACCAGGCGCGACCAGTCGGCGCGCGTCGTGCGGACCCGCGCCAGCCCGCCGACGTCCGTGCGCGGCCGCCTCCGGCACGCCGCCCAGACCGTGTGCCCGGCGACGACGTCCGCCGCCGCCGCGTCGACGTCGGGCAGCGCGAGGTCGAACGCGCCCGCGGCCGCCGCGACCTCCTCCGGCACGACGTGCGGCACCCCCGCCCGGTCGAGCGCCGCGTGCAGCGTCGCGGCCCGCTCGGCGACGCCGAGACGCGGGACGCGCAGCACGGGCACGTCCAGCCCGTCCAGCGACCCCGCCGCGGGCCCCGTCGAGACGGTCACGACGAGCGGCGACCCCGGCGGCAGGGAGCGGGCGACCGTCGACGCGAACCCCGGCGACGCGTCCTCGAGGTCCAGCACCCAGCCCACGTGCGCGAGCGCGGTCTCCCGCGCCGCACGCCGCAGCAGCAGCGCCAGGTCCGCCGTACCCGTCGGCAGGTCCGCCGCCGCCAGGACGCGCGGCCGCAGTCCCGCCGCCGCGCACGCCGCCGCCGCGACGAGCCGCGTCGTCCGTGGCTGCGGCCCGCGCAGCGCCACCGCGACCGTGCCCGACCCCGCGGCGAGGCGCCGCACGACGTCCTCGGCGACCGCCGCCAGGGTGGGCGGCAGGACGTCGGGCGGCTCGACGGGGGCGCTGAGCAGCGCGAGCCGCGCGTCGACCATGTCGACCCCCACCAGGTGGTGCACGACCCGCTCGTCCGGGACGAGGGCCGACGCGAGGACCGCGTCCGCGTCGCGGGGACGCACGAGCTCCCAGTGCCGCAACGGCGACCCGGGCGCGAGGGCGTCCCAGTGCGCGTCCGGGAGCAGCGCGAGCGCGGCACCGAAGGTCGGCGAGGCGTGGCCCGTGCGCTCGCGCAGCTCGTCCGCGACCGCCCCCACCAGCTCGGGGCCGCACGCGAGCAGCAGCGTCGCGCGCTCGAACGCCGACAGCCCGAACACGGCCGCGACCTCGTCCAGCCGACCGGGTCCGGGCGCGCCCGCCCGCACCGCCGCCAGCCGCCCGCGCGCCGGCGCCGCGTCGCGGCCGGTGACGAGCGCACGCACGACGTCCAGCTCGGCGACGAGCAGGTCGCGGTGGGGTGACCCGCTCCCGGCGGCGCCGCCCACGCGGGCTCGGGGCGCGGTGCGGGCGTCCCCGGTCACCGCGTCGTGCGCGTCCGCGACGGCGGTGCCGGTCAGGTCGTCGACCAGGTCGCTCACGGCAGCGTCACCGCCGGACCGTCGTACGTGCCGGCGCTCGCGGTGGGCACCGACTCCACGCCGTCGACCGCGACCCGCACCAGCCACGTCCCCGCGGTCAGCGCGGCCTCGTCGACGTCGAGCACGGACGGCGGCACCGGGTCGGCGGGGTTCGCGGGCTCGACCAGCGGCCCGGCGGGCGGGAACGTCACCGTGACCACGCCCGGGTCGCCGGGGGCGCCGCCCGTGAGACGGCCGAACGTCACCGTCGCCCGCTGCCCCTCCCGCAGCGCGGGCGTCACGCGGACCCGGACGAGCCCCGCGGGCCGCGTCACGTTCGTGATCGTCGGGACGAGCGCGAGCGGCAGGCCGTTGGACCGGCCGCGCACGCGCTCGGGCTCGCCGCTCACCGGGTCGGCGGGCTGCACGTGGTCGACCTGCACGCGGTGCGCCCCCGCGGGGACGCGGTCCGTCACGGCGACCACGAGCCGGTCGGACCGCGCCCCGGGCTCGGGGGTCAGCCGCCGCCCGCCCAGGGTCACGGTGGTCGTGCCCTCGCCCAGCAGCCCCGATCCGACGAGCGTGAGCGTCGCGCCCGTGACGGCCGGCCCGCCGCCCGCCACCTCCACCGCCGCGAGCCGCGCCTGCGTGAAGGTCCGCACGCCGAGCGCGCGCTCCAGCACGGGCAGCGGCCGGTTCACCGGCAGGTCGGGCTCGAGCAGCACCACGGTCGCCGTGTACGCCTGCGACAGCAGGTACGGCGCACCGAGCACGCCCCACAGCTTCGAGATCTCCTCGAGCGTGAGGGGCGTCGGGCTGAGCTTGACGAGCTCCGCCTGGTCCGCGAGGTCGCTGTGGTCGAGGAACGCCGTCGCGCCGGACCCGAACTTGTCGATCGCGTCCTCGATCACGTCCTTCGTCAGCACCGGGGTCACCGCGAGCGCGAGCGTCCCGCGCGCGAGCAGCCGCTGCGGCTCGAGCGCGGCCTCGTCGCCGTACGCCGTGACGAGGTAGTGCAGGTCGAGCGCCGCCACCGGGCGGTGCGTGAGGACCCCCGACGACGAGCGCGTCGGCAGGTCCGAGAGGTTCCACGCGTGGTTCGGCGTGACCTGGTACAGGTACACGTTGAGCCCGGCGCTGTCCGAGCCGGGGGCGTCGTCGTCGACCGCCAGGTGCGACGGGTGCAGCGTCGTGACGTCCGCGCCGCCCACGGGGTCGGGCTGCCAGGACAGCGACTCGTGCAGCACGTGCCGGATCGTCGACGTGACCGCCGCGATCGCCAGGACGTTGCTCACCGCACCCACCTCCGGTCCTGCTTGTCGAGGTACGCGGCGTGGTCCGGGTGCCGCGGGGCGCGGTCCGGGACGGGCGCGGCACGCGGCGGCTCCGGTGCCCGGTGCACGTCGATCCGGTCGATGTGCACGTGCACGTCGCCGTGGCCGTCCCGCACCCCCGCGAGGTCGTCGAGGCGCACGGTCGCGCGCCCGTCACCGCGCACGTCCGCGCGGCCGGGGGCGGTCGTCGGGACCACGACCAGGCGGTCCGCCTCCCGGCGCGTCAGAGCGCGCGCCTCGACGAGCGCGGCCGCGAGATGCTCCGACACGAGCCGGTCGGCCGTCACGCGCGGCGCGCCCGACGGGTCCGGCACGGGCGGCCCGACGGACGACGCGGCCCCCGCGTGTGCCGCTCCGGCCTCGGCGCCGGGCGCGTCGGATGCCGCCCCGAGCAGCGGCACCCGGGGGCTGCGTCGGGCGGCGTCGGACGGCGCGCGGTCAGCGAGGGACGGCACGGCGCCCGCACCGCTGCCGACCGCCCCACCGTCCGCGGTCCTCCCCGCGCCCGACGAGGACGCGCCCGCGGGTGGACCGCCCGGGTCCTGTCGCGCCTCACGTGGTCCGGTGTCCGTCGACGCCGCGACCGGGCCGCGGTCGTGCCCGCCCGCGACGCGCGTCGTCGCAGCACCGGGACCGGGACCGGACCGCCCGCCCGCCGGGCCCACCGTGCTGCCGTGCGCCTCCGACGACGCCCCGCCGCCGGTCAGCCACGCCGCTCTGAACTCCGCCCGCCCGGCGCCGCCGGGTCCGGCACCGCCGGACGCGCCCGCTCGCCCGGCCGAGCCGGGACCGCCGGACGCGACCGTCGCACCGGCCGGGTCGGCGACGTCGGCGTGCCCCGGTCCGCCCCCGCGCACCGGAGTCGCCGCGCCACCCGCACCGGGCGGACGCGCATCACCGACGGCACCCGCCGCACCGACCGCACCGACCGGGCCGCCCGCCGCCAGGGCGGGCGGCCGGCCCGAGACCGCCCGTGCGGGGGGCGGCTCGTCCGTCGCCGCTCCCGGCCACCCGGCCGCCCCCGGCGGCCCGGGCGCCCGTCCCCCCACGGGCCGGGCCGCGGCACGTTCGAACGGCGACGCGCGGCGCGCGGCCAGCACGGGTGCGGCACCGGCCGCCCCCGCGGCGATCCGGTCGAAGGCGTCGGGCATCGCTCACCCCCGCACGAGGTCGAGGTAGGTGGCGCGCCGGGCGGGCGACAGCGCGAGGATCGCGTCCTGCGACCAGCCGTACGCGCGCGCCAGGTCGGCGACGTCGACCAGCAGGTCGCGGGCGTCGTCCCGCACCCGGGCCGCGAGCAGGGCGACGACGTCGAGCTGGGCGGCGGCGTCCGCGCCGCACGCGGGGCACGCGGTGCGCACGGTCGACGCGGCGACGCCCGCGAGCGCGTCGGCCGCGCGCTCGACCGCCGCGCGCACGGCGGGTTCGTCGCGGTCGGCGCCGGGAGGCCACGCCTCGCACCGCTCGCGGAGCGCGCGGGCGGGGTCGGGGTCGGCGAGCGCCGCGAGCACGTCGGACGTCGTGGGGGCGCGCACGACGACGGCACCCGACGGCGTGGGCACCGCGACCGACGCCGCCGCTGCCGGGCCGACGTCGGGCCCACCCGGTCCGGCGAGCGCGTCGAGGTCGAGGTCGACGTCGAGCAGCTCGCCGCACCCGGGGCACGTCAGGACGGTCGCCAGCACGGGCCCGCACCGGGCGCGCAGCTCGGCGAGCGCCTCGGCGGCCGCGTCCCGCAGCGGCACCGCGCAGGCGTCGGGAAGGTCGGCGACCCGGCCGCGCGCGACGAGGACGACCGCGCCCCGCGCCGCGGGGTGCACCTCGTCGAGCGCCTCCCACAGCGCGAGCGTGGCACCCGCGTCGAGGACCGCGGTCACGGCGTCACGGCTCGACGAAGGACGGCTCGGTCGGCTCGGTCACCGCGTAGTCCCGTTCCCAGCCCTCGTTCTCGAGCTTGAGCGTCTGGATGGCGACCGCGTTCGCGTTCGCGTCGAGGTCGGGCAGCGCCTGGAACTCCGACACCCAGCACCGGAACACGCGGTAGGAGATCGCGAGCTGCCCGGCCTCGTTGTAGAGCTCGATGATGACGTCCTTGCGGAAGTCCTTGAGCGACACCTCCGCGCCGAGGCCGGAGCCGAAGTTCCACACCTTGTTGGCCCACTGCTCGAACTCGACGTCGTGCGTGACGCCGCGCTCGAGGGTGATCGCCTCGAACTCGGTGCGCCCGGGCGACTTGCGCGAGCTCGACGGGTCCCCGCCGTGCCGGTGCTTGACCACCTCGGTGGTCTTCTTGAGCGCGCCGACCTTCGACACGCCCGCGACGTACTTGCCGTCCCACTTCACCCGGAACTTGAAGTTCTTGTACGGGTCGAACCGGCCGGCGTTGACGGTGAACTCAGCCACGGGGTCGCCTCCTACACCGCAGCCGCGGCGGTCTTCTGCTGGATGGAGATGAGCACGAACTCCGCGGGCTTGAGCGGAGCGAAGCCGACCTGGATGTTCACGATGCCCCGGTCGATGTCGTACTGCGTCGTGGTCTCCGCGTCGCACTTGACGAAGTACGCGTCGCGCGGCGTCGAGCCCTGGAACGCGCCCTTGCGGAACAGGTCCTGGAGGAACGCCCCGACGGACAGCCGGATCTGCGACCACAGCGGCTCGTCGTTCGGCTCGAACACGACCCACTGCGTGCCGCGGTACAGGCTCTCCTCGAGGAACAGCGCGAGCCGCCGGACCGGCACGTACTTGTAGTCGTCGGCGAGCGCGTCCGCGCCGCGCACGGTGCGCGCGCCCCACACGACCGAGCCGGCCTCGCGGAACGCGCGCAGCGCGTTGACGCCGACCCGGTTCAGCGTGCCGTTCTCGTCGTTGGTCAGGTTGACCGCGAGGTCGACGACCCCGGTCAGCCCCGCCTCGAGCCCCGCGGGCGCCTTCCACACGCCGCGCGAGCCGTCGGTCCGGGCCATCACGCCCGCGAGCGCGCCGCCCGGTGCGAACGTGTCGATCGCGCCGTTGCGCAGCGGGTCCGCGTGCCGCACGCGCGGGAAGTAGAACGCGGCGTTGCGGGTCGCGGTCCCGGTCAGGCCGACCGACGCCGCGAACCCGGGGGCGTCGCCCGTGGTCAGCGCACCCGGCGGGTCGACGACGAGGAAGGCCCGACGTTCCACCGCGTAGGCGAGCGCCGGCGCCCACACGTCGTCCGGCAGGTCCCCGCCGGGCGTCGGCGGGGGCAGCACGACGATGTTGACGAGGTCGGCCAGCTCCAGCGCGTACAGCCCGCGCTTCGCCGTCTGGAACCCGGTGCCGACGTAGTCGTCCGAGTCGACCGCGCCGCCGTCCGCGCCCGCCGTGCCCACGACGTACGTGCCGTCCGCGGGCCGCGTCGTCGGGAGCGTCCCGTCGACCGCCAGCAGCAGCGACGAGTCCAGGACCCGGTCGACCTGCCGCGGCCCGTCGACCACCGTCACGTTGAGGTACACCTCGAGCGGGTCGGTCTGCGCGGGGTCGCCGTCGTGCACCGCGAGCGTGAACAGGTCCGCTCCGGTGACGTCGCCGCCCTGACCGGCCGCGATGTCGTCGGCCTCGGCCGTCGACGCGGGCGACGACACGACGACCTGCAGCGTGTTCGCCCACGCGCCCGGGCCGGACGCGACGAGGTCCAGGTCGTCGAGCGCGAACGTCGCCACGGCCGCGTCGGCCGCCGCCACCCGCACGACGAGCGCGGGCCCGCCGCCGTTGAGGTAGAAGTCGCGCACCGCGTAGCCGAGCCCGCGCCCGCGCGAGAGGCCGCCGAACAGGCGCTCGAAGTCGGAGAAGCTCGCGATCGGCACGGGCTCGTCGACCGGGCCGCGCGGCGCGACGCCCACGAAGGCCGTGACCGCCGTCGCGACCCCGGTGATCGTGCGGTTCCCGCTCGGGACCTCCGTGATGTAGACGCCCGGGTACGTCGGGGTGATGGTCATGGGTGCTCCTTGGTCGCGCTGGCGTTCCCGCGATCCGAGACTCGCGGCACCGCGTCAACCCCGCGTCACCCGACCGTCACGCGGCGGCGCCCGCCGGGACCACCCCGTCAGGAGGCGGCGAAGCGCGCGTGCACCCGGGCGGTGATCGTGATGTCCTCCGGCTTGAGGTCGAGGCCGCCCGCGGGTCCGGCCGCGGCGGCGGCGCGGGACATCTGCGCGGCACCCGGGTCGGTCGTGGGTCGGGACTGGTCGCCGAGCATCCCGGGGTCGGCGACCGCGAGCGGGCGGACGTCCGCGAGCCCGAGGGCGTGGGCGTAGGTCGTCGCCGCGGCGACCGCGTCCTGCACGGCGCGTGTGCGCGCGTCGGCCGTCAGCCGGGTCCGTGTCACCTCGGTGAGCGCCCACTCGATCCCGCCGACGCTCACGCCGTCGCGCGCGGCGACGTCCTCGACCCACGCGGCCAGCCGCGCGAGGTCCCGGAACTTCACGTCGAGCCGCACGGCGGCGTGGTGCACGAGCGGCAGCTGCTTGCCGTCCTTGTTCCACGGCCGGTCGGCCCACACGCGGATGCGGTCCGACGACCACCACGTCACCGCGGGTGCAGCCGGGTCGGTGAGCCGCTTCGCCTCGTCGGCCAGCCGGGCGTGCTCGCGCAGGGTGCGCTCGACGACGCGCTCGCGGTCGGGGCCCTCGAAGCCGACCGTCAGCACGACGGTCCCCCGCTCGGCCGGGTGGTGGTGGTCGAACCGTCCCTCGACGGTCACCGTCGTCTCGTGCACAGGCCGGAGCGTAACCGCCGCTCACACGATCTTCGGGAAGGCGAGCAGGAACCCGATGCCCGCGACGACCATCACGACCGCGACCCCGAGCAGCACCCAGCGCACCCGTTCCGTGCGCCCGCGCGTCGACAGCGACGCGAAGAACAGCACGAGCGCGAAGAGGACGGTGAGGAAGGTGTACCGGTCGCTGCGCTCGTCGAGGACCAGCCCGCGCGCGAACATGTCCTCGGCGCGCGCGTCGGCGGCCGCCGCCTCGGCCGTGCCCGGCGGCTCGTACGACGGCATCACGAACGGGCTCGCGGGCGCGGACGGGTCCTGCAGGGGCTGCGTCGCGAGCCACTCGTCGACGGCCGGGCCGAAGTGCGGGCTGAAGCGTTGCCGGACGAACGCCGCGAGGGGCTCGTCGCCCTCCGCCACCGCCTGCACCCAGACGGCGAACGTCTGCAGGTCGTACCCGCGGGCCGCGTCCGCCTGCGACTCGTGCCGGCTCGCCTCGATGCGCGCGGACGACGCCTTCGAGAACGCGATCGACATCTCGCCGCCCCACTGGCTCGCCTCGAAGACGCTCCACGCGGTGAGGACTGCGGTGACCGCGAGGACGACGACGGTCAGGACCTCGCGGACGTGCCCCGGACGTGCCGGGGCGGGCGCGGTCCCCTCGTGCGTCATCCCCGTCCTCCCTCGACGCCACCGCCACCCGTCCCGGTGCGGGCACGGTAGGCCGGGCGCACGTCGCCGCACGTCATCCGGGACGGGTGACCTGCGCCGACGGCGACGCGCGAGGGGCCGGTCACCCGCAGGTGACCGGCCCCTCGTGCCGAGCAGGGTGCGGCCGTCAGGCCGCGTGACTCACGTCGGCGTCAGAAGCCGCCGCCGAAGTCGTCGCCACCGCCGGCCGGGAGGGCCGGGGCCTTCTCGGGCTTGTCGGCCACGACGGCCTCGGTGGTGAGGAAGAGCGCCGCGATGGACGACGCGTTCTGCAGCGCGGAGCGCGTGACCTTGACCGGGTCGTTGACGCCGGCGGCCAGCAGGTCCTCGTACGTGTTGGTCGCGGCGTTGAGGCCGTGACCCGTCGGGAGGTTGCGGACCTTCTCGGCCACGACGCCGCCCTCGAGACCGGCGTTGACGGCGATCTGCTTGAGCGGGGCCTCGATCGCGGACTTCACGATCAGGGCACCGGTGAGCTCGTCACCCTCGAGGTCCAGCTTCTCGAACGCGAGCGCGCCGGCCTGGATGAGGGCCACGCCACCACCGGCGACGATGCCCTCCTCCACGGCCGCCTTCGCGTTGCGGACGGCGTCCTCGATGCGGTGCTTGCGCTCCTTGAGCTCGACCTCGGTGGCCGCGCCCGCCTTGATGACGGCGACGCCGCCGGCGAGCTTGGCGAGGCGCTCCTGGAGCTTCTCGCGGTCGTAGTCCGAGTCCGAGTTCTCGATCTCGGCGCGGATCTGCGAGACGCGACCGGCGATCTGCGCGGCGTCGCCGGCACCCTCGACGATCGTGGTCTCGTCCTTGGTGACGACGACCTTGCGCGCCGTGCCGAGGACCTCGAGGCCGACCGTGTCGAGCTTGAGGCCGACGGTCTCGGAGACGACCTGGCCACCGGTGAGGATGGCGATGTCCTGCAGCATGGCCTTGCGGCGGTCGCCGAAGCCCGGCGCCTTGACGGCGATGGACTTGAACGTGCCCTTGAGCTTGTTCACGACGAGCGTGGCCAAGGCCTCACCCTCGATGTCCTCGGCGACGATGAACAGCGGCTTGCCGGCCTGGATGACCTTCTCCAGCAGCGGCAGCAGGTCCTTGACGTTCGAGATCTTCGACTCGACGAGCAGGACGAACGCGTCCTCGAGGACGGCCTCCTGACGCTCGGGGTCGGTCACGAAGTACGCGGACAGGAAGCCCTTGTCGAAGCGCATGCCCTCGGTGAGCTCGAGCTCGAGGCCCAGCGCGGACGACTCCTCGACCGTGATGACACCCTCCTTGCCCACCTTGTCGAGGGCCTCGGCGATGAGCTCGCCGATCGCGGTGTCACCGGCGGAGATGGCGGCCGTGGCGGCGATCTCCTCCTTGGTCTCGACCTCCTTGGCCTGCGCGAGGAGCTGCGTCGTGACGGCCTCGACGGCCTTCTCGATGCCCTTCTTCAGCGCGATCGGGTTCGCACCCGCGGCCACGTTGCGCAGGCCCTCGCGGACGAGCGCCTGGGCGAGGACGGTCGCCGTCGTCGTGCCGTCACCGGCGACGTCGTCGGTCTTCTTCGCGACCTCCTTGACGAGCTCCGCGCCGATCTTCTCGAACGGGTCCTCGAGGTCGATCTCCTTGGCGATGGAGACACCGTCGTTGGTGATCGTGGGGGCGCCCCACTTCTTGTCCAGGACGACGTTGCGGCCCTTGGGGCCCAGGGTGACCTTGACGGTGTCGGCGAGGGTGTTGAGACCCCGCTCGATGCCGCGGCGGGCCTCCTCGTTGAAGGCAATGATCTTGGCCATGGGGCTGTGATCCTTCGCTCGGTTTCCGTGGTGGCCGCTGGGTGCCCGCGACGGACGACGCGCCGCGCGCGGTCCTGTCCCGCGACGCGACGCACCTCACCGGGCGGCCGATGCTTCTGTCACTCTCGACCCGAGAGTGCTAAGTCAATGGTTAGCACTCGACCCCTGCGAGTGCAAGGCGCGTTCGCCCAGGGACGACCCCGCGACGCGCCCGGCGGACACCCCGGGACCGACCACCGCGCCCCGGCCACGCGTGCGCGGGGCCCGCTCGCGTCCTGGACGCCTGACCGACCTGAGCACGGACTCACCCGCCGAACCGCCCGGACGCGTGCGGACGCCGGTCTATCGTGCGCGTGTGCCAGGTCACACCGGGGTGGTCGACGACGTCGTCGACGCCGTCACCGTGCCGTCGGCGCGAGCGACGACGGACCCCGTCCGCCCGGCCGGCCGTCCCGCCCGGACGTCGCCCGACCCGGCCGCACCCCGCCCCGCCGCGCCTCGGGCTGCGAGCCCGCGACCGCGCCCGGTGCGCACCCGGACGCCGCTCGTCCGCGCCGCCACCGCGACCGTCGGGAGCCTCGTCGCACTGGCCGTCCTCGCCGCGCACCTCCCGCCGGACGGCCGCTCGGGACCGCGCACCGCACCGGCCGCCGCAGTCGTCGGCCCACCGACGGCGTGGGCGCAGATCCCGCTGTACCAGGAGACAGTCACGCTGCTGCCCGACGGCACGCGCACCGAGGTCCGCAGCGGCACCGACCCGACGTTCCTCGCGGGCTCGCGCGTGCTCGACCCCGCGGCGGCGACGCTCGCGCAGGCGGTCGGCGCGTCGTCGGCGGCGACCCTGACGTCCCGGGGCGAAACGGGTGCCGCCGCGGTCGCCCAGGAGCAGCGCCAGTGGCTCGACGCCGGCACGGTCCCGGGCGCGGGCGGGCCGTACGAGCCCATGGCGCGCGCGGCGCTGCTCGACCTGCACACCCTGCTGCTGCCGAACGGCGCGGCGGTCGCGGGCTGGTCGGAGCGGTGGCGGTACGTGTGGCCGCGCGACGCCGCGTTCGTGTCCGTCGCGCTCGCGCGCACGGGTCACACCGCGGACGCGCTCGACGTGCTGGCGTTCCTCGACGACGTGCAGGCCGCCGACGGCTCGTTCCAGGCGCGCTACCTGCCGGACGGGTCGGGCCCGCCCGACGACCGCGGCGTGCAGACGGACGGGACGGGCTGGGCGCTGTGGGCGGCGGGCCTCGTCGTCGCGGAGCTCGACGACCCGGAGCAGCGCGCGGCGGCGGCGCACCGGCTGCGCCCGCTGGTCGTCCGCTCGACGCAGCACGCGACCGCGCTCGTCGCGCGCACGGGCCTGCCGCCCGCGTCGCCGGACTACTGGGAGGTGCCGGAGCGCGCGCTGACGCTGGGCACGGTCGTGCCGCTCGTCGCGGGGCTCCAGCAGGCCGACGGGCTCCTCCGGCTCACGGGCGACGTCGCCCTCGCCGACGCCGCCGCCCGCGCCGCGACCCGCACCCAGGTGGCGACGATCCGCGAGTTCGGCGGCTCGGGGTACGCCCGGTACGCGGCGGGCGGGCACGCGGACGCGGCGACGGCGTTCCTGCTGACCCCGTTCCTGCGGATGCCGGCGCCGGGCGCGCACGACGCGTGGCTCGCGTCGGTCCCGACGATGCGTCGCCCCGCGAGCGGGCTGGCGCCGGGCGCGGGGTGGCGGGACGACGGCGTCTCGTGGACCCCGCAGACGTCGCTGTACGCGTGGGTCGCCGCGGAGAACGGCGAGCCGGGGCTCGCGCACGGGTGGCTCGACTTCCTCGACGCGCACCGCACGACGGCCGGCTCGATCCCCGAGAAGGTGCTCGGCGACGGGTCGCCGGCCGCGGTCGCGCCGCTCGCGTGGAGCGCCGCGTGCGTGCTCCTGGCACTCGACGCGCTCGACGCCGCCGCGTCGACCACGACGCCGCACACCGCGCCGCTCCCCCGCTGACCACGAACGCGCGAGGGCCGCGCACCACGGGGGGTGCGCGGCCCTCGCCGATGCGTCCGACGTGGACGTCCGGAGCTGGAGGGCCGGGGAGACGACGCCGGGGGCGTCAGGTCAGACGGGACGAACCTGCTCGGCCTGCGGGCCCTTCGTGCCCTGACCGACCTCGAAGTCGACCTGCTGGCCCTCCTCGAGGGTCCGGTAGCCGTCGACCTGGATGGCGCTGAAATGCACGAAGAGGTCCTGACCTCCGCCGGTCGGGGTGATGAAGCCGTACCCCTTCTCCGCGTTGAACCACTTCACGGTGCCCTGGGCCATGCGAACTCCTCGACGATCGGTGCGCCGCGGGCTCCGCCGGCCCCCGGTGCGCGTGAGCCTAGTGGTCACGGGCACGCCACGACCAGGGTCATCTCGGAGGTGACCAGGGGCGTCGGTGCCGGTCAGGCGTCGGGGTCGGTGCGCAGGACGACGACGATGCCGTCACCCGCCTGCTCCGGGGAGAGCGTGACGGCGGTGAGGCCGAGCGTCTGGGCGACGAGGTCGGCGGTGGAGCGCAGGTCCTCGCTCGCGTAGAACACGGTCGAGTCGGTCACGCCCTCGCCGTCGGAGTTGCCCGTCGTGGCGGCGGTGAAGCCGGCCTCCTGGAGCTTGGCCTGCTGCCGGGCGGCGACCCCGCTGACCCCCGACGCGTTGAGCACCTGGACGGGCGTGCTGAGGACCGGCTCCACGGCGGGCGGCTCCTCGGTCTCGACAGGCGTCTCCTCCGTCCCCTCGGCCGGCGTCTCCTCGGTCCCGTCGGTCGTGCCGCCGTCCGTCGTCCCGTCGTCGACCGTCGAGCTGCCCGGGGTGTCGTCGGCGCTGTTGATGAGGCCCCAGGCGGTCACGGCGCCGTAGGCGAGGACGGGGGCGAGGACGAGGACCGCGAGGAACGGCCACCACCGGCTCCAGGCCGTGCGCGGTGCCCGGTGGACGCCGCGGGGCGCGTCGGGGTCCGCCGGGGCGTCGAACTCGTCGTCCGGGTAGGGGTAGTCGGCCTTGCTCACGGCCGCAGGCTATCCGCTGGACCTGGGGCTCAGGCGTCGGTCGCGAGGCGACGCGCGGTACGGGCCCGCTGGCGGGACTGCCGCAGGCGCCGCAGGCGCTTGACGAGCATGGGGTCGTGCGCGAGGGCCGCGGGCTCGTCGATGAGGGCGTTGAGCACCTGGTAGTACCGCGTGGCGGACATGTCGAACAGCTCGCGGACCGCCTGCTCCTTGGCGCCGGCGTACTTCCACCACTGGCGCTCGAACGCGAGGATCTGCTCGTCGCGCTCGCTCAGCCCGGAGGTTCGCCCGTCCGGCCCAGCGTCGACGGTGCCGATCGGGAGCGCGGTCGCGGTGTCCATACGGCCTCCTCGGTGGTGCGGGGCGGGTCGGTCAGCGGCCATCGTAGGTCCGAACCACACCGGTGTCATTCCGCCTCACCGGCCGCCACCCCGCCGGACGCCGACCGGGTACCCTCGCCCGCGTGAACCCGGCTCCCCTCACGTCGCTCGTCGCCCCGGACTGGGCGCACGCGCTCGCGCCGGTGGAGCCGCACCTCCGCGCGGCGGGCCAGTTCCTGCGCGAGGAGGTCGCCGCCGGGCACGGCTACCTGCCCGCGGGCGACGCCGTCCTGCGTGCGTTCGCGCGGCCGCTCGCGGACGTCCGCGTCCTGGTCGTGGGGCAGGACCCCTACCCCACGCCCGGGCACCCGATGGGCCTGTCGTTCTCCGTCCAGGCGGACGTGCGGCCGCTGCCGCGCTCGCTCGACAACATCTTCAAGGAGCTCGTCGACGACCTCGGCGTGCCGCGCCCCACGTCGGGCGACCTCTCGCCGTGGGCGGACCAGGGCGTCATGCTGCTCAACAGGGTCCTGACCGTGCGCCCCGGCGCGCCCGCCTCCCACCGCGGCAAGGGCTGGGAGGCGGTGACCGACCGCGCGATCGCGGCGCTCGTCGAGCG